>CAZFGK010000073.1:0-2662 GCA_964518635.1 uncultured Ignavibacteriales bacterium | reverse complement strand
GCAGGTGCGTGCGATTCTCATGGCGGCGGTTGATGTACAGAAGGCCGGAAAGAAAGTCCTGCCGGAGATCATGATTCCGCTCGTCGGACATGTCAATGAATTCAAGAATCAGAAAGAGATCGTGCAGCGAATCGCAGCCGAAGTCCTCGCCAAAGCGAAGGTGAAGGAATTGCCCTTCCTGATTGGCACGATGATCGAGATTCCACGTGCTGCCCTGATTGCCGATCAGATCGCACATGAGGCCGAGTTCTTCAGCTATGGGACGAACGATCTCACGCAGATGACGATGGGTTTCTCTCGTGATGACGCAGTGAAATTCCTGAACTACTATATCGAACAGGGAATTTTGCCGAATGATCCGTTTGTGACTATCGACATTGAAGGTGTCGGTCAGTTGGTACGTATGGGCAAAGATCGTGGTCGCGCAGCACGTCCGGCATTAAAAGTTGGTGTCTGCGGTGAACATGGCGGCGATCCGAAGTCGATTGAGTTCTGGCACGAGATTCAGCTCGATTATATCTCCTGCTCTCCGTATCGCGTACCGATCGCTCGCCTTGCGGCAGCGCAGGCGGCGATTCGGAAGCCAGTAGAGAAAAAGAAGAAGGGGTAAGCAACCAGTCGAGACCGGGGTCAAACCCGGTCTCCTGCTGAGTGAAGAGGTGTGGCATGAAACGTCAATATGAACTGACCTATATTCCGATCGGTCCGGTCGCACGGGTGATGTTTTTTCTGAATGTCATCTTCGGTGCTATTGCAGGATTTATTCTGGGGATCATCATTGCTACGGTCAAGAGCATGGGACTTCCAATCGATGACGCCAACTTGCAAGAGATGTCCCCGCTCATGTTGATGCTCATCATGCCAATTGTGTATGCCTTCATCGGTGGAATTTTCGGGACAATCGCATACGTCGTCATTGTGTGGCTCTATAACACCATCGCTCGGTTTACGGGTGGGATGACTCTGGAGCTTGAACTGATGGATGATGAGAATCAGCGACCTCGTCCAGTCATGCCGAATGCGCCCCCTCCTTCTTCAGGTCCGAATCCACTCCCCTGGTCGATGCCATCCAATATGTCGTCGACCATCGGTGGCCCATCTGATGCCCCCTATCGACCACCCACGTCACCAACCAGTGACGAGAGCGGTCGTCAGGGCTAAGACGGAATAATGGCAGCACCAATTCGCGTTCGCATTGCGCCATCGCCATCAGGGTATCTCCACGTAGGTACCGCGCGGACGGCGATTTTCAACTGGCTCTTCTCCCGACGATTCGGCGGGACGTTCTTAGTTCGTATCGAAGATACCGACGCCGAACGCTCCGACATGTCGCTGGTCGAGCCGATTCTCAATGCACTCGCATGGCTCGGCATTAAAGCGGACGAGCCGATTATCTTTCAGTCATCACGGATTGAGCACTACAAAGCATTCGCCCGGAAGCTGCTGGAAACAGGGCACGGCTACCGATGTTTTTGCACGGCGAAAAATCTGGAGATCGATCGTGAAGCGGCAATGGCAGAAAAACGGACGCCGATGTACTCGCGACGTTGCCACAAGCTCTCAAAGGAAGAAGTCGATCAGCGCGTTGCAGCGGGTGAGCCATTCGCCATACGTTTGTTCATACCGCCGGGAGAGACTTCATTCGATGACATGGTCTCCGGCAAAATCACACGTCAGAATGTCGATATCGAAGACCTCATTGTCGCCCGATCAGATGGCTCGGCAGTCTATAATCTTGCCGTCGTCATTGATGATCACGAGATGGGGGTCAGTCATGTCATTCGCGGGAATGATCATACCTCAAATACGTTCAAACAGATTCACCTCTATCGTGCCTTCGGCTGGGAGGTCCCCCGTTTCGGGCATGTGCCGCTGATTTTGCGGCCTGACAAGAAGAAGGTCTCAAAACGGCTCGGTGATAAAGATGTCGGCGAGTATCGTCACGAGGGGATTATCCCCGAGGCGATGTTCAACTACCTTTCTCTCCTCGGCTGGTCGCCGAAAACCGATCGTGAGATCTACAAGGTTCAGGAACTGGTGGATATTTTCGATCCCGAACATTTCAATCCCTCCAACGCAGTCTTCGACGAAGAGAAACTGGTCGCCTTCAACAAAGAACATATTCAGCTCCTTGCGCCCGAAGATCTGGTTGCTCGCGTCGAACCACTGTTTATTGATGCAGGGCTTCTGAGTGCCTTAGATGCGGTCGCACGGCGTTCATACACCGCGTCGGTTGTGACCTTGCTCAAGGAACGTGTCAGACGGCTCGGTGATTTTGTGAATCTTGGGAAGTATTTCTTCCAGTTCGATTTCAGCTACGATCCTGATGCCGCCGCCAAGCAGTTTTCACCGGCATCTGCTGAGCTATTGGATACATTCCAGTCCCGTCTTGCGGCTCTAGGTATGTTTGACGCTGCCGGGATCGAGACGGCATTAAGTACTTTGGCGGATGAACGTGGAGTTAAAAAGGCCGCGCTGATCCACCCGACTCGTCTGGCGGTCTCCGGTATGTCAGTTGGCCCGGGACTCTATGACCTGCTGGCACTCCTCGGGCAAAAAGTCGTGGTAGAGCGGCTGGCACGGGCAGTTTCGCATATTAGATCGAAATAAAAACATTTTCCAAAAACAGAGATTTGGACTTGCGCAGCAAATTGACTTGGAT
>CAZFGK010000072.1:0-2751 GCA_964518635.1 uncultured Ignavibacteriales bacterium | reverse complement strand
GAGATGTCGCAAGTTTGACCGTCACAAATGAAGACTGTCTCTTCTTATTATGGAAGTAGGATACAAGGAGTGCTTCTGTTTCCTCTTTGCAGATCCCCTGATCAACCCGAATTCCTGCCCTTGTAAGCATTCGTCCTCCCTTTCCGTTGACTCGACGGTCAGGGTCATTGCACGGATAAACTACTCGTGAAATTTTCTCAGCGATAATCGTCTTAGTGCAGGGAGCAGTCCGTCCCACATGACAACAGGGTTCTAGGGTAACATAGAGTGTCGAGCCAGCGATTCGATGACCTTTCTTGCGGGCATCGGCAATCGCTTCAATTTCAGCATGTGGCTTTCCGGCAGCGCGATGGAATCCCTCTCCGATGATTTTCCCACTGCGAACAAGGACGGCACCTACGGTCGGATTGGGGGAGGTATGACCGCGCCCCATTTCGGCAAGTGACAACGCCCGCTTCATGAAAAGCAGATCGTCATCTGAAAATGATCGTGATCCAATATTCCGCAAAGTCATAGTTCAATTTTCTGACTTCGGGGGGACAGAAAAAATACAGCGTACAGCCAGCACGGCTGCGACTGACCTGTAACGCCAGGAAAGCGGGGAGATGACCATGAACTGGTCTCTCAATCTTCTACCATCCGGACTGTACCGTCGGCCCCGGAGTTTCACCGGATCTGCCAGTTTTCACCGGCTCGCGGGCTGTACCGCCGATCGAGGAATTACACCTCGCCCCGAAGACTAACTAGAATATAGGCGAATTTCCTGCCAGTACAAGTCAGGAGCGAAACTCCGAGAATCCATTTTCGACAGATCGACAGGTATGGGAAATGGCCAACAGCTCGTCTTCAGAAATGCCACATATCCCCTTGCACGACAATGCCTTGCGACTACCTTCGCCCGGCAGGAAAATTGCAGAATCTCATTCCTCTCGCGTCACTCATACAAATCGGGGCGGGAATATTTGAAAGTCATGGAGGAATCGATATGAAGAAGATGTTCAATGCATTCGTTGTTTGTGTATTGGCGTTGACCGGATGCTCATCCACTGAGACTATTACTCAGTCCATTCAACCGAAGACTGCAAACAGCTACTTCCCTGCATTCTCCGGCTACGAAGCCGAATATGAAGAGATCACGTATTCCGGGGCACGATCCACGTACAAAATCGTAGTCGGTGATTCTGTCTCAATAGACGGACAACATGGATTTGTCTGGGAAGTCATTTATTCGAATGGTGCCAGCGAAAAGAGCTTCGTTGTCGCAACCAGTTCCTATGTTGCTCATTATGAAAACGGCAACGCTCCGGCAGAGATGATTCTCTCTCTCCCCCTCGTACAAGGAAAGAGCTGGGATCGATTCGACAACATCTCAACCGGTGATCTCGGCTTTGAAGATAACAACGGTGATGGCCTCCCCGATGTGTTAGACACTACTTCAACTGGTGATACCGGCGGAGATGGCGGCGACGGAGGAGGTCTTTTTCAGTCCTCCCCACTGAGCGGCGGGAATATCATGGTTGTTGAAGCAGCCGAGTCGATTACTCTTCGCTCAGGTCAGATGATCGCGGGAACGGTTCGAGTGCGAAATGATGCCGCCGGTTCAAGCAACTATTACTGGTATGCGCAAGGAAAAGGGATCGTGAGATACTCTCTCGGCGCGCAGCCATCCGATCCATCCCGTGGTTCGGTTGTCGGAGAAAAACTCAAATAGAGCTTTTTGAAATAAAGTCTTCTAAGACGTGACCTCTGGAAATTCCAGAGGTCATTTATTTTCTTATCAGAACGCCCGATGCGCCAATCTTCTCGGTATTCTTGAAATGCAGCTTTGCAACGGAACCAAGTTCAGTGCTGCCATGCTTTCGCAGAAATGTGCGTCCGGCTTCATCGGTCGGGCTTCCCGCCCCTTTTTGCAAATGCACACCAAACTTCTGACTCAGTTCATCAAGTCGATCTAAGAATGTCGCCCGTGCGACAATCGATGCCGCCGCAACCTGAGAGAAAGATTCCCCTCGTACTACTTGCTTGAGCTTGATAGAGACACCACGCGATTCCAATGCGTCTTCGATCAATTCCGGCTTTCCGAATTTGTCAGAGATTGCCTGCTTCGCTCCGGTCTCTTTGGTGAGGGCAGTGATTACTTCGGCATGCCCATCTGCAAGGAGCTTGTTCAGATTCCTGATCTCTTTGTAGCGAGCGTTGTAGACTTCCGGCATGATGGTCACGATTTTTGTGGGGATGAGTTCAGTAATATAGTCACACAGCTCCCGAGCACGCGAATCGGAAACCAGCTTCGAGTCTCGAATCCCACGCTCAGCCATCTTCGCCGATTCATCATCACTGAAGCAGCATCCGGCGATCACCAATGGTCCGAAAAAGTCTCCCTTTCCGGACTCATCGACCCCGATGATCAAAGTGTGCTGATTCTGACTCAATTGGCGCGTTCGAGATATTCAGCAGTCCGGGTGTCGATTTTGATCAGGTCCCCTTCTTTTACAAACGGAGGGACACGAACTTCAAGGCCACCTTTAATCTTGGCTGGCTTGGTGACATTTGAAACGGTATCGCCACGTACCACCGGCTCGGTTTCGATCACTTCAACTACGACAGATGCAGGGATATCGATATCGATTGCTTCATTGTCGAGGAAGTGAAGCATGTACTCCTGATTTTCCACCAGAAAATAACGGACATCGCCGAAATTCGTCGCGGCAATGGCAACCTGATCAAAAGTGGAGATATCCATGAAAGTCA
>CAZFGK010000071.1:0-2812 GCA_964518635.1 uncultured Ignavibacteriales bacterium | reverse complement strand
GACGAGGGCGTCTGCCGCGCACAGGACATGTATGCACCTCAGGCACGTCACAGACTTCACACACTGAAGCGTGTGCACTCTGCCTCAGAAGTCACCCTTCGACAGGCTCAGGGTGACAGGAGTCCATGTGAAGACCCTGACCTCTCAAATCAGGGCATACACTACTCTCCAATTGCTACTTCATCTTATTGAACATATACCGGGCGATTTTCCATGACCCGTCGATTTTCTCGAAGACAAACAACTCACGGTTCTCTTCCGGGACGGTTTGGCCATTCGCATGAATCAGCGTCGTCCCCTTTGAACTGGTCGTTGCAAAGGCGAAATCTCCCTCGACGACGATCTCATCGATATAAAATTCGATATTCAATTGAATTTGCGAGAAGACATACTCGTAGGACTTCAGAATGTTTTCATGCCCGATTGCCGAGGGGGCACCAGATGGCATGAATATTCCATCTTTCGCATACAAGCTTTGAGAGAGCGCGGCATTCGAAGTATTGAGCGAAGTCTTGTATTCTGCCAAAAGGAGTTCGATCTGCTGCTTATCCTGATTTTCCATGATCTGAGTCTCTTTCGTAGGGTTGGTGCTTTCCGGCTTTTTCTCGTTGCACGCGCTAAGCATAACGAGGACGATCGCGGGTATGATGAATTTCATCATTTTCTATCTACCTCCGTGTATCCATTGCTTCAATGACACGAATTCTCCGTTCGCAGTCTGCTTTGCCAAATCAATCTGCGCCGTCGCATTCGGTCCCATGTAGGTGTACTTTTCAAAATAGCCGAACATCGCAGCCAGTTCTTTTGCCCCTTCAAAAAAGGTCGAGAACATTTCGCCCGGGACCTGAGTGAAGCTATACTCTTTGCCGTTAGCTTTGAAGGCCGCAAGAATGTCATTGAAGCTGTTCAGCTCTGTTGCAAGCGACAGATAACTACCGTTACCAACCGCGGCTGGAATCGAAAATGCTCCAGCAACTACTTTCCCCAAATCATTGATATCTGACATGTGAATGACTTTTTTGGAAGGGTCAAGAGGAAGTGTCCAGCCCGTTGCGCCGTCAGCTTTGGGTTGCGGCCCAAGCATTCCGATAAGGTTTTGATAGTAGAACGGCGGTTGCACAAACGTGTGATACTTGAATCCCGCTTGTTTCACCAGCTCATCAACCTTTGCCTTCATGGTAAAATGAGGCACATCGAATTCCCCCTTACTTATCGACTCAACATTGGGAAGCGTTGACCAGATGAGATGTTGAACACCTGCCATCTTTGCAGCTTCAATGGCGTTTTTCCCCTGTGCGAGTTCATCTGCGCCTGCCCAGAAATTCGTGACTACAAACGCGCCATAGGCATTCTTGAAAGCGTTCTTTAATGAGGCCATATCATCTAGGTCAGCTTTGACTGCTTCGTGCGCAGGTCCGGTATAGGATTCAGGATTACGTGTTATTGCCCTGACCTGAAACGTACCTTGACGAACCAGTTCATCAACGACACCCTTCCCTTGTGAGCCCGTCGCTCCAATAACGGCGATAATCTGCTTGCTCATTTCTGTTCCTCCTTGGTTAGTATGTGATATAATCATTTTTCTGTTGTCGTGGTCACAACGCAAGAATAGATGAATTGTGCCTGAACGGGCTATAAGCTACTTCAAGAATGAGTCTTAATCTGGATTAAGGCCTGGACAATTTCTTCCTGATGGTGCTGAGGAATTCTGGGGTCATGCCCAGGTAAGATGCTATCTGTACGTTTGAAATACGGTTGAAAAACTTTGGATATCGATCTATGAAGTCAAGGTATCTTTCTTCTGCCGTTGAGCTGATGTTCTGAAGTACCCTTCTTTGACAACTCACCAGTGCATTCTCGGTGAAGACCCTGAATATTCGGTTGAACTTCGGGTAGTCGACAAACAAACGGAGTTGGTCCTCTTTCCTGATTTGAAGCACCACTGAGTTTTCAATCGCTTCGATATTGAGTCTGCTGGGTTTCTCCCCATGAAAGCTCCCAATATCTCCGATCCACCAATTCTCAACCGCAAACTGCAGGTTATGCTCTTTTCCATTTCCATCTAGCAGGTACATTCTGAAACATCCTTCAACTACGAAGGTGTTGCGAGTGCACACTTCCCCCTCCTGCAAGATGAATTGCCTCCGCTTCACTCGCTTCTCAAAAAAACTCCCTCGAACCGCCCGCTTCTCATCGTCAGTGAGAGAAAGATGGCTTTCAAAGTATGAGATGAGCGATTCTATAGTAGTATCAGGCATGGTCAATTCATGTGAGTGAGTATCGCAAGTTGATGCGGGAGGGGTGACATGTTCACCAGATAAGTCTTTCAGTTTCCCCGTGAAACTAAAAAGAGTAACTGTATGGGTGGCCCTGATCACCATATCAGGGTTCCCGCTTCTTCAGATTAGACTTGTGATAGATGATCATGAGCTAAAGATACGTGAAGAGTATATCACCGACTTCACATCCGTAAGAACGGGTGTGCCACCCAGCCTTACTACGGCATTGGACCATTCAGTGCTCTTGGGAGAAACCATACCAGCCAAACTGTGAGCGAAAGAGAGATCGTGATGTAGATTACTCTGCGTTCAGGATAAACAAAAATGCCCAATATGTTTACTAGGACAGGTGGCCCTGATCACCAGATCAGGGTTCCCGCTTCTTCAGACGAGACTTGCGTTACATCATATTGAACTTTAGAAACGCCTGGGTGGCACACCCGTTCTGACGGGTGTGAAGTCGGTGACTCACACGTCGCACTTCAATAATTTAAGTTCATGAATCACCATTCGAATATCTCGTTTCCCTTTAT
>CAZFGK010000070.1:0-2828 GCA_964518635.1 uncultured Ignavibacteriales bacterium | reverse complement strand
TAATCCATTGCCCTCTTCCGCTATGGTGGTGTATGCTAACTCAGCTAAGGATTCCGGAGCTGAGACTGGATTGGATCTGGATGAGTTCTTCGCCGAGGTGGGATTGGCGAAATGAACTTGAACCTGAACCTGCAAAGAAGAAACTAAAGACTGATTATGCCAAATTACGACTTTGCCTGTGACAACAACTCGGAGCACTTGATTGAGAAATTTGTTCCCCTTGCTGAATGGAGCGCGGAGATGTCCGCTTGGTGTGAGCAATGTAAGTGTCTTGCGCATCAGGTTGTCCTCCCCCGGGGGGCGGGAACAACCATCACGCCGTTTGTGTACTATGTGAACAAGAACGGAGAAATCCGCATTCCGGGTAGCAGCAACCTCCCCGTCCCGCCCGGGCATACACGGTGCGAGGTAACTACTTTGCACGAGCTGCGACAGCTTGAAGCTCGCGTGGGTCGGGAGGAGAGAAGCAAGATTTCCCACGCTCGGGAAATGGATGACGCCATCTCCCAGGAGGAAACCCAGGGGTTGCGTCGAGAACTCCGCTCAGCCATGGAGAGGATGAGTCCAGCCGGTAGGGATTTCGCCCAAGTAGCAATTGAAATGGGCAACCGAAGAAGTTCGGCTCGAAGCAAAAGCTACGACCCCCAGCTATACTTTAATATTTTGCATAACTCCGAAAGATAGAATATGACTAATACTTCCATCAGCTCCAGCTCCAGCTCCAGCTCCAGCTCCAATCTCATTTCCACTGGCGCCAGCTCCCGTCCCTCCCCGGGCTCGATTGACCTGTCCCCGATCTGTCCTCCGGCGAGCGCCGCGAAAGAAGTGAAACTTTCCTGGTTGCTGGGCTCACGCACCCGAGGGGAAAGCGGACTCAAGAACTCCGATGCCTATCGCACAGTGGACCAGACAATCGACATCATCGCTGAGCGGGTTATGTACAATGTGCAAAAAGCCCGGGGGAAGCGCAAGAGCAATGTCACCACGAATCGTATCAAACGCCAGCTACGCGAGGTAATCGCGCTGCTTACTCAGCGGATCAAGCCCAAGTGGGATTACACCACCCAGAACCCGGACTGGGAGGAGCAAGCCGGGATTCTGACCCAACGACTCAAAGCATGGCTTTCCACGAATATGTTTGATCGCAAGCTCAAGGAAGCCTTGCAATGGGGAGTGTGCGGCGCGGGATATCTCATTGCTGGCTGGAGTCGGGCTGTCCCGGGGTTTATGGATACGGACTTGGAAGTACAAGTCGCCGGACCGGATGATGTTCTCCGCGATCAGGGGATGGATTTGCAAACCTCCTATGCCGTGCATATCCGCAGACTCTACAACCTTGCCGAGGCCGCGAGTCGGTTCCCCCTGAGTCGGAACTACCTTCGCCCGCTGCGAACTCGCCCAACCGCTCGTGCGCAGGATTCCCGCAAGGTCACCGGTTGGTTGTCGCCTTTGTTGAACGCGATTGGGTTCTCCCGCACCGGGGGAGACTCCGGGGACAACGTGAGCAGCTTTGGATTTCTCGGAACAGACATAGAGGTTATCTACACCTATGTGCTTGACCCGACCATCAACACCTCTGGAGAGGTTATCCACTCTGACGTTCTCACCACGGATAACGTAACCGGGATTCGCACTCGGGGAACTAATTGGGAATACGAAGTACCAACGCTGGGCCAGGAAATTCCCCTGGATGAAACCCACCCCCAGTTGGCGACCGCCGAGAAGTGCTACCTCTACCCAACCCGCCGGTTGATTATCTGGACTGAGGATCACATCATCTACGACGGCCCCTCCCCGTACTGGCATGCGAGAGTCCCGGTGGTGCAACTCAGCCTGGACAAGTGGCCTTGGGAGCAGATTGGTTACTCCCTCGCTATGGGGAATGTGTCCATCTCCGACGCGGTTAATCAAATCCTCCGAGGTGTGGTGGATACTTTCAACCTGAAGATGGACCCACCGTTGGTGGTGAACGCCAAGGAGGTAACTCAAGATGAAGCCCTCAAGCTGGACCTTCGTGAGCCAGGCGCGAGGATCATGCGTTCCGGAATGCTCCCCAGTCAGGATGTCATCACACCGCTCCTGGATGGTGGGTATGAGATCCCGCAGCAAACCCAGCCGGTCCTCCAGGCGCTTATGCAGACGATGGATCATCAGATCGGCGTCGCGGATGTGAGCAGCCTGCTTGAGTTGCAGCAAGCCCCGAGCGCGGATTCCACCGAGAGACTACTTCAAGCCCAGGGACCTCTGGCCACGGACTATGCGCGGGAACTCGAACGTGCGATTACCGAGTTCGGCTACCTCGCTGGGTGGTTGTTTCTGGAGTTCGACACAACCCGGAAGCGGTTGCAGATCCTGGGGCAGAATGGAATCTCCAGAACTGATTTCGACTACGACCCAGGGAGGTTGCTGCCTGTGAGGGTTCCGGGCGCTCCGAAGAACTCCACCCCCATGGAGCGCGGGATGTTGTTTGGCAGACAGTTCAACTTTCTAGTTCAACCGAATAGTATCTTCGAGTTCACCGACACCCAGGATAAGCTGTTCAAGTTCCAGCTCTGGCGGGATGGGCGGTATCCAATCGATCCATGGACCCTGGCGGAAGCCTGGGGGTTGACGAACATCGGCACGCCCAAGGGACGCACGATCATGGAACGTTGGGATGAATGGCAACTCCGTGAGACTCAGCGCCAAGCCCGAGTGATGGCGCTCGCGCAGGCCACCGCGCAGAAGATTGCGCTGCAAGCTCAGGCTGAGATGATGCAGGACCCAGCGGCGCAGATGATGATGATGTTGCAGCAGGGGATGGGGGGTGGAGAGGGAAGTGGTGGAGG
>CAZFGK010000069.1:0-2874 GCA_964518635.1 uncultured Ignavibacteriales bacterium | reverse complement strand
GTATTGTTCCAGCGGATCAGGCGCCGTTCGCCGGTGCGGGTGACGATGCGGTTCTCGTGATGCCACGCTTCGGGGCGATCTTCGAGCAGTTTGGCGAAGACGGCTTTCAGGTCGAACTCCTCGGTGGGCACGAAACGCTTGAACCAGTCGAGCCCGATCACTTCGGCGCGGGTCCATCCGGTCAGGCGCAGGAAGTAGTCGTTGCAGTCGGTGATGCGACCTTCGACGTCGAGCATCAGCGACACCAGCTGGACGTTCGCGAGCAACGTTCGGAATCGGCGTTCCGACTCGCGCTGTTCGTCGTCCTTGCGCGAAAGCTTGTTGGTGATGAGCCGAAGGTGTTCGCGATCGAAATCAGCGCTTGCCGCGGTCATCTCCGAGGCCGGTTCGGCCGCGAGAGCGGCATCCACCGCCGCCAGAACCTCTTCCGGTGGGCAAGGCTTGGTGAGGATTCGCAGCACTCCTCCGGCACGGGCAAGCTGATGGGCATCCTCTTCCAGGTAGCTCGCCGAGAAGAAGATGACCTTGGTGGCGGCGATGGATGCATCGGCCCTCAACTGGCGGACGAACTCGAAGCCGTCCATCTTCGGCATCAGCACGTCGCAGATCACCAGATCCGGATGTTCGGTGTGCATGCTGGCGAGTGCCTGAGCACCATCGCTCGCCTGCAGGATCGTGTGGTGGCGAAAGCCGAGCAGCGTGACCAGGAAGTCCCGGTTCACTTCTCGATCGTCCACCACCAGTATCCGCGCCATGCTCAGCTCGTGGGTTCGTCCCTGCCGTTCAGACAGATATCGACCGTTTCCAGGAGAACGTGCATTTCGATCGGTCGGAACAGAAAGCGGGCCGCACCCAGCGCCAGTCCGTCGCGACGGGCCCGTTCGTCGGTGAAGGTGGTAGTCAGGAATATGAATGGGACTGTCCTCAAGGAGGGTTCGTTCTTGACCCTCTGTATGAATTCGAAGCCGCTGGAGGTTGGCATGCAGACGTCGGAGATGATCAGCCCCGGCCGCGCCGCCATCGCGGAAGCGAAAGCGACCTCCGGGTCGTTGGCGATCTCCACGGTATAGCCGGCAAGGCCGAGGGTACTGGCCGTCAGGTCGAGATTGGTCGTGTCGTTGTCCAGGACCAGGATGCGCCGGCCTGGGGCGGGTGCTCCCGTGAAGGCGGGTGCACCGACCGGCGGCGCGCCCGCAGAGGCCGAATCGCTCCGCAATCCCGGGTCCAGGAACGATTCCATATCGCGGATGAATGTCTCCGGGTCGATCGGCTTGGAGACATAGCTGTCGAAGCCTGCGTTGGTGGCCTTTTCGCGATCACCCACCATGGCGAACGCGGTCACCGCCAATACCGGGATCTGGCGCATGGTGGCGTCGGCCTTGAGGGCTTGCGCCACGTCGTAACCGCTGAGCTTCGGCATCTGGATGTCGCACAGGATCAGATCCGGGCGTTCGCGGCGGGCGAGCCGGAGTCCGTCCTCGCCGTCGCGAGCAATGAGAGCTATGTGGCCTGCTGCCCGGATGAGGTACACCATCAGATCGATGTTGGCCTGATTGTCTTCGATGACCAGGATGCGTGCGGTCATGGCTTTGCCCTCAGGGTCAGTGCGAACACGCTGCCCTTGCCCAGTTCGCTGCGGAAGGTGATGCGCCCACCCAGCAGTTCGGCGAGGTGCTTGCTCAGATAGAGTCCGAGGCCGGTCCCCTCGTGGGTCCGCTCCTTTGACGGATCCAGCTGGGCGAAGCGCTCGAACAGGCGGCCTTGCTGGTCGGGCGCAATACCGATGCCGGTATCTTCCACGCGGATACAGACCTCTTCGCCAAGACGTGGATCGCCGCGCGAGACCTTGAGGTGGACACTTCCGCTGTCGGTGAACTTGATGGCGTTGCCGACGAGATTCAGCACGATCTGGTGCAGCAGCCGGCGGTCCGTATGCAGCAGCAGCGGTGCTTCGGGGAGTGTGATCTCGAATGCGATGCCCTTGCGCCGGGCCGCTTCGGCGCAGGATTTCTCGATGTCCTCGATCAGGCTCCGGCAGGCGAAGGTGTCGATGTGGACCGTGGTCCGGCCTGCCTCGACCTTGGCGACATCCAGAACGTCGTTGATGAGCGCCAGCAGGTGGCGGGCATTCGACTGGACCGTCTCCAGCTGCCGCGTCTGTTCGGCATTGAGCGGCCCCGGCAGCTTGAGCAACAGCGTGCCGGTGAAGCCAATGATCGCGTTGAGCGGTGTGCGCAGTTCGTGCGACATGTGGGTGAGGAACTCGCTCTTGAGGCGGTCGGTGGACTCGGCGCGGTCCTTGGCCACCTGAAGTTCAGCTGTACGTTCGTTCACTCTTGCCTCCAGGGTCTCGTTGGCGCGCTCCAGTTCGGCCGTGCGTTCGTGGACCTGCCGTTCGAAGTCGTCCCGGGCCGCGGCAGCCGCGGCTTCGGCTCTGGCAGCAGCAGCTCGGGACCGGAGCAAGCTCTCCTGCACGATGCTGAACACGATACCGGCCCCGACGAAAGCGGCGATCGATACCAGGTGTTTCCCCTCCAGCACGTTCGCCGCCACGGGCGCCGGCAAGAACAGGGCACAGACCAACGCGACGGACAGAATCGTGGCGATCGAGCCGCCGATGCGTCCGGCAAGCCAGGCACTGACGATCACCGCGGGATAGAAGAGTATCCAGGCGTGAGGCTGAAAATGCGCCCAGAACTGCCACTGAATGGCGCACGCGACACCGACGGCAAGCAGGGCGAGCAGCGTGGCGCGCAGGCTCATGGGCCGGGGACCTCCAGCTGCAGCGGCAGCACTACGGTGAAGGTGGTGCCCCGTCCCAGTTCGCTCCTAGCCGTGATGGAACCACCTTGCAGTTCAACCAGCTTGCGGGTG
>CAZFGK010000068.1:0-2998 GCA_964518635.1 uncultured Ignavibacteriales bacterium | reverse complement strand
ACATGGAAGAAACATATGGCGATGCACTGTCAGGATCTGTCAGTGAAAATGCATGGGTCGAAAAATATAGATGCTGGAACCCTGATCTGGTGATCAGGGCCACCCGTCCGTATCCACGCTGAATTTGCCAGTCAGGGAATATTCATGACGGATGAATTTTACACCCTCGTGGAAGCGAACGTGAATATTGCCGGTGTCATCATGAGCTTCCCCGAAAGAACGGTAACGTCATTCGATCACATCTACGAGATGCCCGTTCGCATAC
This sequence comes from uncultured Ignavibacteriales bacterium, assembly GCA_964518635.1. Classification (GTDB taxonomy): domain Bacteria; phylum Zixibacteria; class MSB-5A5; order GN15; family FEB-12; genus CAZFGK01. Next base: position 2,733 of record CAZFGK010000068.1, on the reverse strand, counting down.
GTGAAGAGTTTGTCATACTTCCCGGGGCACGCTGGGATCAGATTAACGTGCCGATTGCATTGAAAGACACGAGTCGCTGGTTTCAGACTGAATTGACAACAACAAAGCAGAGGGATTCGCTGGTCGTGCACGTTCAGTTTCTAATGCCGGCAAACAGAATTCCTGCAGACAGTATCGAAAATTTTCTCGATGAATTCAAACGTGCCAATTCTCGCCTGAGAGCTCAAAGTCCGTATTATCGTGCTGCGTCGGATCCCGCAAGGATCGCGAAGATAGAGAGTGCGATCAAGAACTCCTCTGGTGATATCTCTCTGTATCACTCTCTGGCAGAGGCATATCTCAGAAGCGATCTCGGCGGGCCGGGTTGTGCCGGAGCCGACAACCGAATCAAGGGAACCGAAGTGGTGCGACGCGGATTATCGGTCGAACCCAAAAACGAACTGATGCTTCTGCGCGCTTCCGCATTGGCAATTCGTGCAAACAAACTCCGACTGGCAGATTCACTCCTGGGCAGCATGCCCGAGGCCGGGCAATTCGGTCTGTTCTCGAAGTCACTTCGTATTGATGTAAAAAGGCGACTGGAAGAACCGCTTGCAGCCATTGCCCTCGTAAGGGAATTGAATAGTCTGTCTACGGTTGATGAACTCAGAAAAGCGATGGTTGTGCTGTATCTTCACGCAGACAGTCTTGAAGCGGCGAAGCGCGAGCTTCAGACATTCGAGACCGTCGGCAAAGACAGTAGCGAAATCAGAAAAGCAAGAATCATCGTCGCAATTCACGAGGGGAAATGGGATAGAGCTGAGAAATTAGCGCTGGAGTCGAGCGATAGTTCAGTGAGCGAGAAAGAAATGGAAGTCCTGTCGGTCTGGAATGAACAGGAACAGTACAGAAAGGTGATAGCCCGGATGCCCTCCGTCATGAACAAGTTGCCAGATGACCAGAAGATGCTCAACTCCTTCGCCTGGGCTCTGTGCATGATTGATTCTGCCCTCGTCCCCGCGCTCTCAATGATTGACCGAGCGATCGAATCAAACGGGGGCTGTGACCTGTCCTACCGCAATACTCGCGGAGTTGTCCTACTGAAGTTGAACAGACTCGATGAAGCTGAAGCAGAACTGAACGCCAGCCTTGCCGACGAAACCGTTCGGCTGCAGTCTGTTAATCACTTCTATCTTGGTCAACTCTGGAGCAAGCGAGGAAACAAGGAGAAGGCAAAGGAGCATTTTACAGTTTCATCTAAACTACGCGGTGACCGAAAGTACATCGCACGCGCAAAGGCGGAATTGGAGAAACTCTGAGGTTTCGGATCATCTCAACATTCTTACTGAAAAGCGGCTTCTGAAGGGCAATTATACATTACCTGAGAGTAGGTGCATCAGTCTGTATCGCTGAATTCGAGGTTGTGAACAGTCCATAAATATACTACCTTTACACTACCTCGTGCCAGATTTGCACAGCGTCGCATAAGCGCTCATCTTTGGTTCGGCGACATGCCCGTAACAATAGAAAGCGACTCAGCACCCATCATGAATAGTCGAGCCAACTGATGGTCAAGAAATCATTCGCCAGCAAATTCATTACTGTTGCCACCGTTTTCGCTCCGCTCCTTGCCGGACTGGTTGCGATCTATCTTCTTTGGAATAAGCAGGTCTTTCTCGCCGACATGGTCGTCCTCTTTGTGATGTACATCATCACCGTCTCAGGAGTGACCCTCGGATTTCATCGTCTTTTTACGCACAAAAGTTTCAAGACCAAGACCTGGTTTCGCTTCTGTCTGGGTGCTGCCGGGACCATGTCCTCGCAGGGGCCAATCATGTATTGGGTCGCTGATCATCGCTTTCATCACACCCATAGCGACACACCGGAAGATCTGCATTCCCCTCACAAGTATGGCAGTGGCTTTACCAATCTGTTCAAGGGATATCTTCATTCACACATGGGCTGGATGCTCAAGGATGAACATGTAAATCCGCTACGACACGCCATCGATCTCGCGCGTGACCCGGTCACAATTCACCTCACCAAGTATTACTTCCGTTATATCGCGCTTGGAATCCTTCTTCCCGGAATTGCCATGCTTGCGGTTGAGCCGAACTGGATTGGATTTCTGCGGGGGATATTCTGGGGCGGGATATTGCGAATTCTGGTTGTCCATCATGTCACCTGGAGTGTCAACTCGATCTGTCACCTGTTCGGAAGCAGAGATTTTAATACCAAGGACGAGAGCCGCAATAACCTCCTCTTTGGCGTCATCGGTCTCGGTGAAGGATGGCACAACAATCACCATGCGTTTCCGACTTCGGCCCGTCACGGGCTGCTCAAGTACCAGCTGGATATTTCCTATCTGTTCTTGCTGATGCTTCGTAAAGTCGGAATCGTGAGTGATCTGGTGTTGCCATCGAAGAGCCATCTGGAGCGAAAAAAAGTGGAGTTGAAAGAAGAGGAGCTGGTCTAGCCAGCTTCTGAGTTCAGATAGCCCGGATCAGCTCTCTCGGTTCAGATTTTGCGCTCGGTTGCCGTATTTCCACAGTTTTTTCATCCCACATTGACACCGCCGGTCAGACGTACGACATTCGCCTTTCCTCGCCCGGTACCTCGCAGGGGGATGAACGGGAGCGAGTGGAAACAGCATACTTTCGATTTTTTGGAGGAGTGGCTGAGTGGTTTAAAGCAACGGTCTTGAAAACCGTCGTGCTGAAAGGCACCGTGGGTTCGAATCCTACCTCCTCCGTA
>CAZFGK010000067.1:0-3104 GCA_964518635.1 uncultured Ignavibacteriales bacterium | reverse complement strand
CGGGAGCAAACTCCGGCACCTTCAACGATACCTGGACTCAGACAGTCACTTACACGCCGACTGGTATCACCGTCACGGCGTCAAACAGTCGCGCGACGTGGACCTGGAGTGGCAGCTGTGATGACCGCCCCGGTGATGATGATCATGATGAAGGGGATGACAACGCCAACGAAATTCGTGCCTTCCAGAAAGGGATAGGGGAAGTACTCGATGCCACCGGTGACATGGCTGATTTCGTCTTCGAAGCCAGCCTGTACATCTCGACACTTCGTTTGAACGCTCCTTCCCTTCCGGCGCGTGCATCTGCTTCCCGCCTGGCGGTTGATTCCGCTTCGGCGACCTACAACGACGAGACTCAGTTCTGGAATGTCTATCTCCAGATTTCTGATCTTCAGAGCGGCACGACAGCGACTATCACCGACGCCATCCAGTTCCGTGAAAACGGAGAACCGGCGCAGTGGCCGGACTCTCTTTTAACGACTTCTATTCGCAGTGAGATGGAAGTGCATTTCGCCCTCAGCGAACCGGGTCAGTTCTCGACCGCCTCGGGAGCATTGAACGCCTCGCACAACTGGACTTTTGAAAGTGTTGAAGGCCCGATCTGGGATGCCTTTGTTATCGCTGATGGTCCCGTTCATTTCAACGGTGATTTCTCCGCGGGTGCAGATTCAATCACCTGCGCCTATGGCTTTGAAGTTCGTGGTGAGATTGAAAGCGTGAAGTTTGATCCGGCACAGTCGGAAACCGACGGTTGCCCGATTGACGGCGTAATCGAATTGGGTGGCGATTTCTCACTGAACTGCGAGGGTCCGAATGGTTCACTCGATCTTTCCGATCAGTGGACAGCTCGATTTGCTTTCAATGATGACGGTTCCCACAACTATCGCTTCGAAAATACTCGAAACTACTGGGAAGGGACCGAAGAGTGTGGTTCGCAAATTCTGTCCGTTCCTTCCAAGGTTCGAGGAATGGCGACTCGCTAGTTTCAGCGACATTCAATGAATGAAAAAAGCACTCCGTCTTCGGGGTGCTTTTCTTTTTCCCTCTCAATGCCTTTGTATTTCTAGAAAGAAAGTTTCACCCCAATTGTTGGTAGCAGACTGGTGTCATAGAGGAATCCGCGCGGATGATGCACCAGCGCGTTGGCACGATTGGTAACGTTCGAAACCGAACCGAAGATAACGGTGTTGCCGAATCGATATTCTCCATACAAGTTGAGATAGCCATGCACGGGGAAGTGATTCGAATTCATTTCAACTAATGACTGCTCATAGATCGACCTGTCCAGCACCGTTGCCCTGCTTGAGGACGGAATTCTAATGGGGGAATAGGGATAACCGGAGCGGACCATGAATGACCCCGCGAGATTCAGTTGTCTGCTCGCTGCAAACTGTATCCCCCCCTCCAGTCGATGTGGGGAATGCAACTCGTGGGGATAGACTGCGCCTGCTTCATATCTCCATGCTTGACTATAGGTATAGCTCAGATCAGCTGTAAGTTTCGGAGAGAACAATTTGATGTTGGAAACATTTACTGCCCCTCCCCAGTACCTCGCCGAGCCAATCGATCTCATCTGGAGAAAGCTCTCTGTTTCAGCTGCATTGTCGACTGGCAAGAATACGGGGAGATGATGCTGCCACTTTTGATAGAGACTGAGTGTCAGTCGGCCCGTCGAGAAGGACGCAGAAGTAAGTGAGGAGCGAATCGGTGACAGTAATGAAATCTGATCACGAATCAGCACTTGATATGGCTCCAGAAGCCCGCTGATCGGAGATTCTGAAGAGGTCCCATGAAAGAGCTGCAGAGTGGACTTGCTGTTGAGGTCGACCTTCGCGCGTAATCGATAGCTGAGATCAGCATGGTCAAGCAATTCACTAAAATAGTCGCCGCGTACTCCCGCCTCCAGCTGAAAGGAGGGTCGTAGATGAGTGGAGAATCCGAAAGAGAGACCACCATTCTGCGATTGCTGCGAAAGTTGAATGTTCGCGTATTCACTGTTCAGCCAACTCTGATAGGGATGCTCGGCATCAGTATTCCAGAATGGGGGGAGAAAATTCCAATAGGTCTGAGAGAGAGACAAGTCCTGACGAGTGATGGCTTCAAGCTCGACGCCACTTTCGATCCGGGTTTCATCTGAGAGATTCCACCCGGCTTCGGCTCGTGCCGCGATGTTTTCATGTCTCCCCTCCAGGTCAAGTGACAGTCTGCTCAGGGCAGATTGCGGCACTGCGGCGTAGATTTCATCGGTGCTTCGACGCGACACTCCGACCGACCAATGGGAGTTGAGTCCACGAGAACTCATTTTCAACAGTGAAATGATATCGGTGCTTTTCTGATTCAGATCGACTTTTCCTGCAGCAGGTTCATCAAAAAGATCACTCGTGTTGAATTCCAGTTGATCGGTTCCGGCGAACTGGTCAAATGAGAGAGTCGTATGTCGATTCACGCGATAGGCCGCCGAAACAAACAGATCAGTGAAATTTGTGGGTGGGATCGACTTGATTGAACCATTCGCCGTAAAATCTCCGAGGACCTGATTGATCACCGACTGACGAATGCTGATCGCCCCTGCAATATTTTCCCCTGAATAACGACTCGTCCCGGTCATCTCGACGGTCGACGCCTGCACTTCTGTTTTATTTTTTCCATTGAAAGTCGGATGGGCATTGAGTTCGATAGCAGCGAGTTGGCGGTGCATTACTGACGTACCCAGCGACTGTATCGAGGTCGAAGTGAGAGCACTGCTGGGAATGAGGGTAAGGGCTTCGAAGTGATTCGGATCCTGTCCGATCGACTGGCCGTTGAGTTGGTAGACCGGATTTGTGCCTGCCAGCCGAACCTGTCCTGAATGCATCGAACCGGCACGGCTCAGGTGCGGATCTATGAGTGTCGGACTGACATTGGTTGGCACCAGTGATTGTCTCGCACGCTTCATGATCTGATCCGACTGCTGGGTTGTCTTGCTTGCATCACGTGGAGAGGTCACCGTCATCCCGGTAAGCTCGGTGGTTGATTCGGTCAGAACGATGATCACTGGCAGAAGCTCGTACTGGTTTTTCAGTGACAGAGCAATAGCCATTGAACGTGTGTGATAGCCAAGTGAG
>CAZFGK010000066.1:1673-3209 GCA_964518635.1 uncultured Ignavibacteriales bacterium | reverse complement strand
CAGCCATTATTCCCTCCGATCCCTTCTACTATCTCCGAACACTCCCTGGCCCGCTAGTTCCCTTCTCGACAACCTTCCTCGCCGCCTCCGCAACCTCCGGTTTCGCCTGGGTTTGCTTCTCCACCTGGACATCCAGCCCATCCAACCCCACCTTGAGCTTCTCCCAGATCGGCAACCCAGTCAGAATCCGCACAACATCCGGGGGTTGCGTCAGATCCAACACGAATTGCTCCTGCCAAGCATACGACCTCCCTTCCTCGACCGGCTGCGGAGTGATCCTCACCCCCAACTCCACCTTCGCGCCGGGGTAAGCCACCCCTTCCCCCAGCCACTGGGACTCAAGCAGCTTGTCCGCGATCATCCCAAGCAGGACTTGAGCAAGTTCCTTCCCTGAGATGGGGATATATTCACGCTTTTCCATTATCTGAATCTCCTTTAGTTTGAATGTTGACTACTACTCTACTCTACTCTACTCTACTCTACTCTACTCCCTTAGCTAAGCCAGCCCCCCGCTCCGCACCACTCCTCGCCGAGAGCTTCCCGCACCTCCGCGTTCCGACTCGCAATCCACTTCAACTGCATCTTCGTCCTCTCGCTCAATGGCAGCTTCGGCCTCCAACCCCGCAGCACGCTCGGCACGATAGTAGCCATATACCGCCTACTCCCCCCGCCTACTTGCAACTCGCTCGAATACCCCCCGCTTGGTTCCCACTGATACAGATCCGCATCATAGCATCTCCCGGCTTCGTCCACCCAGGAGATTTGTTTTCCCAACCCTCGCGCCAACCGTTCCTCAACCCCCACTCGACGGATCTCCCCACAAGGCCAGCAATACAATTCCGCGTCCTGGAGGAGTTCCATCTTCTCCACCTTCTCTTGCAACTCCGCCTCTTCCCGCTTGCGTTGCTCCGCGCCTCGCACCACCTGTTTGGTGCTACGGTTGCCGACTTCTCCATCCGCTCCCGCCCAGGTGTTGAGTAAGTCCTGGATCACTTCAGTCAACGTTGTTCCCTGGGCTTGTGCGAGAGATTGCCAAACCGCCCGCCGTCCAGCGGTGGTACGGAACAGAATCCCCACGGAGTCTCCATCCTCGCTGGCTATCTTTGCTTTGGCTAATTTCGATCTGATTCTGGTTTTCATAAAATATCTTTCTCCTTATGTTAATTTGTAAGTTTATTCGCTTCTGTAGCTTCTACTGCTTCTTCCTGCCGAGCTTCCCACGCTCCCAGCGCCTTACGATAAGTCTGCAATGCTTCCTGAATCCCCACGCCTGGAAGTCGCCTGTAGGACTCAAACCAATTCTGGAACTGCCGACTGGCCATCTCCTCCAAGGTTGTCCCGGGCTCACCCACCACAGCTTCTATGTACTCCCGCAACAAACCGCCCATTGTGGTTCCGGTAGCCGCCGCGTGAACCTTGAACCTGAGGTGGATATCCGCAGGGATTTCGATCATAAGTTTCTTGAGCGGTTCATCCTCGTGGATACGCGGGATGGTCTGCGGACGCCCCACGGGACGCCCGGTGGGCTTGTAGCGA
>CAZFGK010000066.1:0-1663 GCA_964518635.1 uncultured Ignavibacteriales bacterium | reverse complement strand
GAGCTGGAGCTGGAGCTTGACTCTGGACTGGAGCTGAGTTGTCGAAGTTCTCGTCTTTCATAACCCAGGTAGGGTATCACAAGGTAAGGGATTAGGTCAATAGATGTTTTTGAGTAGTTTTACTGACCTAATCCCTTACTTTCCTCCCATCCTTGCTCCTCCCCTCCGCTGGGACCCCCACGAACAGATTGTATATCTGTATATCATTTGAGTTAACTATAATAGAATCAACTACTTGGCGATGCTATACAAACTGAAATCCGCGTAACTCTAATCCCTGCTATGTGTTAGCTGCACTATACGCTATCTGAGTACTATCCCTTACCCCCTGTGTGCAGGTAACCAATTGATTCTATTCGGTTTAACCCTATTTTCACTTTGTATATACACGATAAACTATTGATAACATTATACTTAACTCAAATGATATACATATATACAAAATTTTTGGCCACCTTCATCCTTGCGCCTCCCCACTTTTTTCCACAGGCAAAGATTAACAACGGCAAATGTCACAAAGTTTTCCACAGGCACAAATGTACTACTCGGTTCGCGCATATAGTACAAATGTACTAGAACTCTTGTACTATTGTGTGGCAAAATGACTCACCTCCTCAGATCGGAGTCGGATACCGAAAAAGGGAAAAAGAAAAAAAAATAGCTGGAACCGTGTATATATTTTCCCGCCCGGCCACCTACCCCTCAAACAACTACCCCACGCCACCCGCCAACCCCTGGATGACACCCCCTCCCGGAGGGCGAGTGAGCGGAACTATTAACCAATTAGTAACATCATTATCAGACGCAATCTTGCATTTCCACCCGGGGGGCGAGATAGTACAACTATCCTATTCCACCCGGGGGGCGAGCATAGGCGGGTTGTACTATTTTATGTCTCTTACCTACTTTCCCCTTGACCGACTACCCTAACCCCGAGTATAAGCAGCGTGATGTTTAGCTTGAATTCTAATTTAACTTGTTTGATCGTCGCTTTCGAGCGCACCGCTCGAAGTGTGTCCACTCAACCACTCAACTAAAGAAAGGCAATCCAAATGCAAACCCTTACTTGTTCCTGTGACTCTTACGATGAAGACTGCGCTTGTGAATCAACCAACCTCGCAAACCCTATGCTCTGCTACAGATGTTGCGCGAGCGAGTTTGTCCACCCGGAGTGGGGGATTTGCGAAGCTTGCGCGGGCGTTGCGATTCATTCAGCGCGCGAGGTGAAGCTTCCCGCGCGCAACTCCAAGCGATTTAAGGAGTTAAGCCGGATTGCGCAGGAGTACATATACACCGCGCATCGGATACAGTTCATCTTGCGCATGCGGGGAGGGAAGATACCTGCGGAGAAGGCTAACTCGTTGAGAGCAGGCTTGTTGCGTGCGCTTGCGCTGGCCGAAGCTTGCTAAATGGCGCAAGGTGGCCATTTTCACGGTCATCCACAGGGGATGACCAAGCTACAAACAGTTGAAATGAAAGGGATTATCTATATGCGGAATACACGCAACGTCAACACACCGTTTCTCGTTCTCGTTCTCGTTCTCGTCGCTGCGTTCTTTCTGTGGGAATGCGGTGCGATTGATTATGCAATCAACTCGTTCGAAACTGGCCGCACGGGGGCGCAGCTACGTGGTATGGGGATGATTCCCTAGGCCACCAGCCC
>CAZFGK010000065.1:0-3327 GCA_964518635.1 uncultured Ignavibacteriales bacterium | reverse complement strand
CGCCCGGACAGGACCAGTAGGTCCTCGCCGGCCTGATGGCGATGCCGCTTCACGCGCGTGCCCTTCTCGATCGCGACGATCGACGTACGTCCGCCATTGGGGCTGGTGCGCAGCAAGGCTCGCTGCCCGCCGGCGTAGCCCGCCGATTGCCACTCCCGCTCTGCCGCACTCTTCATGTACATGGTCGTCCTCCGCACCGTGGGTCCTGGTGCGGCAACGTTATCACGCCCGCCCCTCACCACTGATAGACCAGCGTGACCCAGATCTTCGTGGTGTCCGGTTTGCGCGCCGTGCCGGCGAGCCGGTCGGATTCCTGGAAGTAGGCGAGTTCCAGCTTTCCGGTCAACTCCTTCGAGAAAGCGCGCGACGCGCCGACATCGAATTCGGACCCGTAGTGGATCGACCCGAAGTCGGACCGGAAGTCGTGCGCCTCGGCGAGGAACTGCACGTCCCAAGCCGTGGTCCCGGCCGAGACATAGACGTCGCGGATGCCCTGGGCCGGCGTGGTCAGGAACAGATCGGCCCAGCCCTGGAACAGGTGATTCGTGCCGAGGGGCGTCTGGAATCCGTACACGCCAGCGTTGCTGCCGAGCCTATCGTAGTCCACGCGCACGAAGCTCTTGCCGAATCCAGCCCCGCCGCCGATGCGCGAATAGCTCGCATCGATACGGCTGTCGCCGCCGGCGTAGGCATCCTGCCGTGCCAGTTCGCCGGTGTACAGGATCTTCATGGAACCCGCCGGCCATGCGCCGTTCGCACGCACCCCCACGATGCGGTTGGAGTTGTTGGCGAAACCCGTAACCTGCCCCGTGTCGGGCTGGTCCTGGAAATAGGCGAATCCCACGACCACGTTCTCGGGCCGCCAGGTCCACGCGGCCCGCAACAGGTCGATGTCGGTCTGCCGCTGCTGGGCGAAGACGTTCTTGATGCGGTCGAAATGCGCGTAGTCGAGTTCCACGTTCGGCAGCGACCGGTTCTCCACCAGCACGCCGGTCAGCACCTGCATCACCTGGCGAAACTCGACGTTGCCGACGAAGCGCACGTTGTCGAGCTTGAGCGACTGCTTGCCGACACGGATGCGCGTAGCCGGCAGGCCCGCGTAGTCGAGATAGATCTGGTTGAGATCGGTGTTGTCCGGGTCCGCCACCGTGGGATACACCGGCGATGCGGCCGGCCCTTCGTTGAAACTGCCGTTGAAGTTCGCTACGTCGATCAGTTGCGCCACCGCCGAGAAGCCCTTCCAGGACGCGGTCTGCCAGCCGAGCAGCGTGCGGTTGGTGAACGCCAGCGCATCGCTGGTCTTGCCCTCCTGATCGACCCATTCCACGCGCGGCCGCAGATTGAGCAGCAGGCGCCCCTTGGTGACCGCCGCCATCGGATCGGCCGGTGCCACCGGCTCCTCCGCCATCGCCATGCACGCCAGCAGCAGCGCCGCTGCCGGTACCGTCCCCAATCGCCATGCGTTCATCGAGATCACCCGTTGCCCCGTTCAACTCGCGAGAAGGAGCGTCGGACTCTTGGTGAGTGCGACGCCCAGGATGTACAGGAAGACGACCTGCGCGCCGAACCAGGCCGCGAGACGTCGGCCGCGGGTGCTGCCCCAACGGAACGCCGTCATCCCGAGCAGGATGTAGGCGATGACACCGCCGACCTTCGCCGCCAGGAAGCCGTGCAGCGCGGGATAGGCCACCAGGTTCGCGGCAAGCCCCAGAGCGGTCGCGAGCAGCACGGTGTCGATCACGTGCGGCGCGACTCGCACCCAGCGTGCCTCGCCCGACGGCAAACCGCCGAACCGCCAGAGACCGCGCAACACGAACAACGAGAAGCTCGCCAGCGCAAAGCTCATGTGGACCTGCCGCAGCAGTTCGTGGCTCACGAGGCGAACAGACCGCCATGGGCGCCCGCGGTCGCGCCGAACACCGTGACGAGACTCGCGCCAAGCAGTGCCCAATGCAGCCGCCGGATCAGCGCGAAAGTGCCGGCCGGATCCCGTTGCGCTCGAACCCGGAACCACCGGTGCAGGACCAGCGGCTCCAGCACGAACAGCATCAGCGTGAACAGCGCCCAGACCGCCACCATGGCGTGCATCCACCAGTAGCCCGGCTCGAGAAAGCGCTGCCAAAGGTTCCACCGCAATGCGAGCCAGAACCCGGATGCTCCGGCCGCCAGGGTGGTCCAACGCGACTGCGCGGCGAAGCGAGCCTCGATGCGCTCGAAGAAGGCCACGCGCCCGGGCCCGGCCACCTGTCGCTCCGTCGCCGGCAGCAATACCGTGGTCACCATCGCCACGCCCCCGATCCAGAGCACGACCGCGATCACATGCACTGCGCGAACCAGGGCAAACTCGTTCATCGTCTCATTGCACGAGCGGCGACGCGGCGACACCCGGCGGCGCCGCGGCCCGACGCTGCAGCCAGGCGACGTATTGCCGTGCCGCCGCTTCCCATGAAGCGCCGGCGAGCTCTACGCGTATGCGTTCGCGCACGGCCTCGAACGGAAGCGCCCGGCCCGGCTCGCGCCGGTCGACCCGCACGATGTGCAAGCCGTAGCGCGTGCGCACCAGCTCGGCCAGGACGCCGAGCGGCCCGGGCGTGAACAACACCGACTCGAACTCCGGCACCGAGTCGCCGCGGCGCAGCCGGCCGAGATCGCCGCCCGCTTGCCCGCTCGGGCAATTGGAGAACTCGCGCGCGCAGTGTCCGAACCCCACCGGCTCCGCCCGCACCGACGCCAGCGTGCGCTCGGCCTGCCGGATCAGCGCTTGCACATGAGTGCCGGGCGTCACCGCGAACAGGATGTGTGCGGCATCGACCCATCCGTCGACGACGAAGCGGCTCGGATGGGCCTCGTGGAAGCGCCGGCACGCCTCGTCATCGGTTTCGGGCACGCGGATCTCCTGCGCGAGCAAGCGTTCGATCGTGCCATCCGGACCGTCGGGTGCTTCGACCCCGAGTTCACCGGCGCGGGCCAGCAGCAGTTCGCGTGCCGCTGCCACGATGGGAGACTCACCTTGGTTCATGGTCTCGACCCTCTGGGGAGAAAGGCCGCTGGCCCATCGGAGGGACGTCATCTCAGCTCCTCGCCTGGTGGCGCGTACGCACCACCTGGTACGGTCGCAACGCATAGCCCACCGCGGCGAAGCCGCTCCAGATGTGCACCAGGCGCGTGAACGGGAACACGAGGAAGATCGTGAGACCGAGCAGCATGTGCGCCTTGAAGACCCACCCTACATCGACCAGTAGGTCGACTGCGTCGGGCTGGAACGTGACGATGCGCTGAGCCCAGCCGGCCAGCCGCAGCATCATGCTGCCGTCCAGGTGGTGGGCC
>CAZFGK010000064.1:0-3524 GCA_964518635.1 uncultured Ignavibacteriales bacterium | reverse complement strand
ACCCAAAGTACGAGAGGAATTTCCGCCTCTAACTGATTGCACCGGAATGGTCTAGAATGGGCGCAGCTGGTTAATGGAAAAGTCGTGTGTAATCCTTTCAACAACCATGAGTACCACGGGAGGTCGCGCTCGCCGCGGCGGGTCTTCGGTGCCGACTTTCTTGCCAACTTTCCGTGGGCGGCAGGCCTCCCGGCCTGCCCCATCTACTCCCCCATTGAACGCCAATTCTACATGACCTGGAGGTCGGCTCCGTCCCTCCGACAAGCTCAGGACGGGCTTCGGTGCCGACTCTTGTCTTCGTGGACATTTGTGAAGTTATTGTCGTGATTCATGGATTCACATATCTTGAAAATCAAGTATTCACAAAGCCAATTGAAATTAAGATTCGTCTCCAGTCAAATATGGAAAGGTAGAATTCTATGCTAAAGAGAACGTGGCTCACAATTTCACTTGTGACTGCATTTGGTCTCGGCTATTCCATCAGTCAGGCGATATCTGCAAATCAGGGGGACACACCAAAACTAAAGCGAGTGACCGGTGTTGGAGGGATATTTTTCAAGTGTAACGACCCTCAAAAATTGAAAGAGTGGTACAACGTGCATCTTGGGCTAAAGACTGACAAATATGGCACGAATTTCGTGTGGTGGCAGGGGGCAGACTCGACCAAGAAAGGATACACTCAATGGAGCCCATTCGCTGCCACAACAAAGTACTTTGAGCCGTCGACGAAAGAGTTCATGATTAACTACCGAGTAGAAAATTTGATCGCTCTCGTTGATCAACTCAAAAAAGAAGGGGTAACGATTGTCGATACATTGGAAACATATAATTATGGGAAGTTCATCCACATCCTGGATCTCGAAGGTAACAAAATCGAGCTGTGGGAACCTATCGACGAAGAGTATGGGAAGTTTGAGGGCGGGCAGACGAAGTAAAAGACGGCGGGGCAGAAACTGACCATGCCCTACAAGAACACGATTCTCGTTCATTTTGATCATACCCCGGAGGGCGAGCCCGACGTGGCGGTTCTGCGGTGGCGCCGCTCTTCTCCCTGAGCTTGTCGAAGGGTCTTCCTCTCTTCTTCAGTCCCCTACGGTCTTCAGCAGGTTTAGGAAATTCAAGCGAACCTACGGTCAGCCTGAAGACCATTCATCGTTCATTTTGAACCTGGAAACCTCATACCTGTTCCGGGTATTTTTTTGACCTCCGGATTGGAAAAGTGTTTCCGAATGAAGTCGGTCTCCGTGTCCGCATGGACAATCTGATCAACGGTCAATTCGATGTAAGTCAATTCAGCATCATCCAGACTCCACACTCCATGCCCTCGTCGTGGCAACTTTTGACCGTTAAACTCGCCGTATTCGTCGACAGGAGTTGACCACTCCCGAAGCTCATACCCTTTATCAAGTGAGCGGTATCTCTTTGCGACAAAATTGACTAATCGTCCTTCGGGATCAACTTCGATACGCCCCTCAACAGTCCTTCCCAATTCAGTAAAGGTGACAGTTGCTGACGATTCCCTTACTTCTTTCCAGCCAATCTCCCTTCCAAGCAGCGCCTGTGGAAACCACATGACCAGTTCGTTCAGATAGCGCAGCATCGCTCCCTGATTCATCTCGACCGTCCCAACTTTGTTGACTATTGGTACTGTCCCGAGAAAACTGATCTGCATCCCGCCTACTCCATCAATAAGAAAGTCCCGTCCGAGAACTGTACTTGTCTTATCGTATGGCGACTCCATACTCCAGAGAAATGCTGGTGGATTGGTCGAGTAGACCTGCTGAGCTTCGATTTCCAGCCACGGAGAATTGACATCTTTCCTAATCCGACCGATCTGGTGGAGATAGACGAGCTTTGGTATTTGGATTTTTGCCCCACAACTAAATCGGATCATTCGTTTGGCTGGTTCCGGCAATGCATCAAACCGTGCAGCGACTTCCAGTCTGTTTGAAGAGAGTTTCGCACGACTCACCAACTTCTTCATTCTGCGACGTGTCGATAATCGAAAAAGAATTGAACCGATAGTTACAACGATAAGAACAAGAATAAGCAGCGCAACAATCGCAAAAACGGTGATGACCACCGGATTGCTGCGCAATTCTGCAGAGGTCATACGGTGACTCTATTACAGGATGCTTGTTAAAGCAACAGAGGAAGATGAATGAGTTTACAATTCCAACTCTTTTCACCCTGAGCTTGTCGAAGGGGTCTTCTTCTCTTCGGTGCCCCGCGGCTTGCCGTGGGTTTGCTTGATCGAATGAACGACACGTACTACATCAGACCTATTCGGCCTTTGGCATGTCACTCTTTCGTGACATCGCATATCGATACGACGACGTTACAATCTCTTCGAGCACATTCATATCAATGTCAGCTAGGCGCCTGATATAGAGGCATACTTTTCCGGTCTTATGCGGACCGAGCTTTTTCAACTGCTTCTCGTACTTGCTGGTACCGTCAGTCAGATAGATGTTCAGGTTCGGGCTGCGGGGTGCGAAACCGATTGCTCCCATCTCTCATTCTCGGCCGCTTTCGTATTTGTAGCGGACGCGATCAAAGCCGATGATACTCGGCCCCCACATCACTGGCACTTTGCCGGAAATTTTCCGCATCATGCGAGCAATCTGTTGGGCGTCTTTTCGCAGCTGTTCGTTTGCGATACCAGCCAGAAATGTGCTGACTGACGCTTTGGTCGGCTGTGTTTTGTTTTGTGTTTGTTTCGCCATGGTGAAGTGAGTCTAATGAATCGCTGCGTTTCATTCAAGCAGGATGGCGGGGCAGAAACCGACCCGCCCCATAAGATTCTCAGTCAGATAAATTCTTGTCACCCAGAGCTTGTCGAAGGGTGACATCAAAATTGTAGTGCGGGTTGGCCTTGCTACCCGCCGTCTTCAAATGTAAATGAAACAAAATGGCGGGAACCAAAGCGATCCCGCCCTACAAGATTTCATAGTAGTA
Organism: uncultured Ignavibacteriales bacterium; assembly: GCA_964518635.1. Lineage (GTDB taxonomy): Bacteria > Zixibacteria > MSB-5A5 > GN15 > FEB-12 > CAZFGK01. Next base: position 566 of record CAZFGK010000064.1, on the reverse strand, counting down.
GCCCTGAGCACCTGCTCAGGGTCTTCTCTTCTGTGCCCCACTGCGTATGCAAACGCAGTTTGCAGAGCGGTGGGTTCCCGGTCTTGTTTTGTGGGCGGCAGGCCTCCCGGCCTGCCCCTCTTGTCACAAAGAGCCTTTCTTCTCACCCTGAGCTTGTCGAAGGGTCTTCTTCTCTTCTGTGCCCCACTGCGTATGCAAGCGAAGCTTGTAGAGCGGTGGGTTCCCGGTCTGTATTGATTCATCGAAACTTCTCGGAGAATATGGACCTGGAACCCACCGCTGGCCGACTCCGTCGTCTGCGCAGTGGGGCACCAAGAGGAAGAAGACGGCGGCTTGGAAGCCAAGACCGCCCTACAAGACAAGACAGCCCGACAAGATTCATTTCTCGCTAAATTTGAACATGCACTGGAGGTCGGGCCCGCCGTGGCGGGTCTGCGGTGCCGACTCTTGTATCCGTGCCACGGCGATCCTCGCCGGGATTCTTCGTGTGTGATGATGTCATCACTGAACCCCACCCGCAAGAGCGTGTGGGCCACCCAGGAACTATTTCTTTTGACGCTCAAAAC
>CAZFGK010000063.1:0-3564 GCA_964518635.1 uncultured Ignavibacteriales bacterium | reverse complement strand
GAGGGGGTGGAGCTGGAGGGGAAGCCCCAAGCGGTAATCGCCCCGGTCGTCCCCCGAGTGGCCAGGAACCCCCGAGGTTGGAGAACAAGGGATCAGTAACTGATCCAAGGAACAGCACAATCAGCGAGAGCTGAGGTAGGGGGAGGGGGAGGAGGAGGGAGAGGGGTAACCCTAACCCTAACGCTAACCCTAACCTCAATCTAGTTAGTTCTAACTAATAATTTCAAAGGAGTATACCCACTATGTATCCAACCACACCGAACGCCTCTCAACCCGCCATGGCCGGAATGCCTGTTCGCCCAGAGATGGGTGGAGCAGGTGGTGGAGCTGTAACTGGCCAACCAACTTCCCTCGGCGCGGGAAGCGTGGAACAACTCGCCCAGTCCCTTGGCCAGCAGCAAGTCCAACAGGCCAAGGATATGTTCATGCAGTCCGCGCAGCAGATAGTCGGCCTCGGGCAGCAGTTCCCCGGGGTGGCGGATAAGCTCGAACAGATCGCCGCCGCGCTGATGCAGATCGCCACAGAGGCGATTGCCAGCCTCCAGCAACCTCCAATTGGTCCGCAGATGTAACCCCTGGAGAGAAAGTTTAATTGACTTCCCCCTGGGGAATATGTTAATACCCAACCTAGCCAATGGTTAAATCCTCTCTCAGCCCCTCGGGGGGAGGGTGGATCACCAGCGGCTGAGAAGGAACATCGAATATGCTGGATAAGAGAGAAGAAGAATTCAACGCCTTGATGGGACGGATTTCAAGTCACCTGCCCGCTGACAAAGTTGAGCAACTCCGGGGGATTTTCACCGAGTCCCCTCAAGCAGCTCTCCTGGTTGGCGAGGAGGTTCTGGCCAAATCCGACTATACACGGCGCGTGCAGCAGGTAGCCGCCCAGCAGCAACAGCTTCAAGCCGAACAGGCCAAGCTTACCGAGCTGTCCGGGAAGATCAACGAATATGACGCCTACCTTCGCACAAGTCATGTTTCACGCGAGGACTATGACAGCCTCGCGGCGGAACGTGCGCGGTTGCAGACAGCATTTGAGCAACTCAGTCAGGAGTACCCAAGTATTGTGGATGATCTGAGCTTGCCAACCAGCACTTCCAATTCAAATTCCAATCCCAGCTCAGGAGCTAACGTTATGCCAACTCCAACCTCAGGCAATCCCAGCAATCCCAGCAATCCCGTGAAATCCGTATCCGAACTCCAGTGGAACCAGGATAAGCAATCTCTTGCCGCCCTGGCCATGCTCTCTCCCGCCGCGCAGCACGACCTTGCGGTTAAGCATCAGCAGTTGTTCGGGTCGCAGATTGGCAACATGACGGAGATCGTGCAGGAAGCGGCGAACACGGGAAGGTCCTTGGAGGAAGTCTGGGGGGATAAGTACAACGTCTCCGCTAGGATGGAGGAAGTGAAGCAGGCCGAAATCAACAGCCTCGTGGAGGAACGCACCAAGGCGGAATTGGCGAAGATGCTTTCAGCCGGGGCGGTCGGTGGCGGAGTGGGAGTTCCGAACACAAACATCGGAAGTCCTTTTCTGCAACGACTCGCGCCAGCGGATGGTCAGCCCTCCGCCGCGTTGGGCGCCCCGGATATGAATCGTGTCGCCAATCAGGGCACGGGTCAGGGAAGCGCGGCGCAGGCGGCGACAGCGGCATACCTCCAGGGGAAATACAAGAACGAACGATTCGACATGCTCAACACATAAGTTGGCAAGGTCGGATATCCACAAAGGAGATGATCTAAATGTTGGATGAACTGAACGTAACTACTCTCAAGGAGATCATGCCGACGGTCGCTCAGGATAACTACTTCCTGGGTGCTCCGTTCCTCATGGCCCTCCGTGCGCGGAACCGCTTCGTGCCGTTCAACGGCGGCACGGAAATGCAGACGAACTTCCTCTTCCGAGGACTTCCCACCCAGGCTTATTCCCAGGGGCAGGAATTCAACCCGGTCAAGCGCCAGATCCTGGCGAGTATCTCTCATGTGCCCAAGTACTATGTGGGGCTCGTCACGGAGTTTCTGGAGGACCTGGAGGTTCTCAACACCGGCCCGAACGCGGTCTTCTCGATCATCGAGAACGATCTCGCCGCGCTGTTCATGTCGCTCACTTCACGGTTGGCGATCGAGATCCAGAAGCACGGGCAGAACACGCGCAGCCTGAGCATCAACGGAATGGTCGAGGCGCTGAATGACAACCTTTGTCCGGATGTGGATGGGAATGTCTGGGCGAGCTATGGTGGGCAGGCGCGCAGCGAGGTCGGGACTGCGTTGAACTCCACGCCTAAGTACCTGGGCAAGGCTGATGGCAGCACGGGCAAGCTGGACTTCCTCCGGCTTATGGAGGGATACACCGAGTGCAGTATTGGTAACTCGGAACCGGATCTCTTCGTCTGCACCAAGGCGATCTGGAGTCATCTCTACAACCTGATGGAAGCCAAGCAGCGGGTGGAGATGGTGAAGGACCCGTACTTCGGGGTGCAGGGCGCGATCAAGTTCATGAACATGGTCATTATGAAGGATGATCTTCTGCGTTCGGCTCGCTATGGCGCGAACAATGACGACTACGGGGACTTCCGCACCAGCACCTTCACGATGCCAGCGGGAACGATGCCTGCGCAGTTCTCCGCGACCCCGCCCCCGGCGACCACGACCGTCACGGCGGGCGAAACCGCGTACATGCTCACCGTCCCGAGCTGGGATATCCGAATCAAGAACTCGCGGCTGTTCGGCGGCGGGTTCACCGGGTTCATGCCCAGCCCGACGAACACCCGCGTCGTGGGTCGCACGCACCTCGCGATCAACATGCGCTGCCGGGCGCCGAGGCTGAACAAGCTTTACTACGGACATGGAGCGTAGAGCTAGGCTTGGAATAGCTCCCTCCTGGAGTAGGGAAAGGTTCAACCAAACATTTTTCAAGGAGAAACATTATGTTCGATTCAATTCGCGGTGGCCGGTTCGATGGCTACCTGAACGGTCCCGGAGAACTGTATGCGGGTGGGAACGTCGCGCAGTTCGATCCAGGGTTGATCGGGATGGAAAAGTTCCTGAACGACACGGAAGCCCTCGCGCTCACCGACACGTCCAAAACCATCACCCAGCTTCGTAACGGTTGGTATCGCCGTGTTCAGTCCAAAGCGGCGAGCACCATCCAGCCAATCGCGGGGCTCGCCGCCTTCTGGGACGGCAGCTTTGACAACCTGGGCAATCACATCGTCACTCCGGATAACAACAACGGGATCGTGATTGGGTATTACCTGGGCACGGTCACGAAGGGGAACTATTGCTGGATTCAAACCGCCGGGGTTGTGCATCGGCTGTTCGGCACGCTCACTAAGGGTGCGGCTGCGGCGGGAGATGTCGTGCATACCATCCCGGCGACCGGCAAAGCGGATGTTCTCGCGGATGCCACGGCGGTGACCATGGCGAACCTCCAGAACGTCGAGGGCAAAGCTCTCGAAGCTCCCGCGAGTGATACGGTGAAACGAGTCCTGATCGCCAAGCAGTTGGTGATTGTCTAACTCGGGCAGGACTTATATCAGACTCAACTACCCCTCGGGGAGGGAGGTA
>CAZFGK010000062.1:0-3592 GCA_964518635.1 uncultured Ignavibacteriales bacterium | reverse complement strand
GGGGCTTCAATTCAAGGCTTCGCTTGCGCTGACCTCTCCTTTTAACCTTCCAGCACCGGGCAGGTGTCAGACCCTATACATCGCCTTATTAGGCTTAGCAGAGTCCTGTGTTTTTAGTAAACAGTCACCGCGGCCAATTTCCTGCGACCTCTCGCGAGGTACCCCTTCTCCCGAAGTTACGGGGTCAATTTGCCTAGTTCCTTAACATGAGTTCTCTCGAGCACCTGAGGATACTCTCCTCGCCTACCTGTGGCGGATTGCGATACGGATAATGCACGAACTCACAACGAAGTTTTTCTTGGCAGTCTGATTAGGGTCGCTTCCGGCATTCGCCTCGCACTCGACTTTCGATGTTAGCACCGTGGATTTACCTGCGGCACCCATCTACGGTCTTGGACCACACACCAACTGGTGGCCGACCTTTCACTCCTGCGTCACTCCTTTGTTAGTAACGCGCGTACATTAGTCCAGAATTATTAATCTGGTTGCCATCAGCTACGCCTTTCGGCCTCGCCTTAGGTTCCGACTGACCCTGGGAGGTTTAACCTTGCCCAGGAAATCTTAGGCTTACGGTGAGCAGGTTTCTGTTCCTGCTTTCTCGCTACTCGTCCCGACATAATCTCTTGTCATTGGTCCAACCGGGCTGACGCCCGATCTTCAATCTGGATGACAATGCTCCCCTACCGCGTACACATAGTGTACACCCATAGCTTCGGTGTCATGCATAGTCCCTTCAATTATCGGCGCGGAATCGCTAGACTAGTGATCTGTTACGAACTCTTTAAATGATGGCTGCTTCTAAGCCAACATCCTAGCTGTTTAAGTAATCCCACATCCTTTACCACTTAGCATGACTTGGGGACCTTAGCTGATGGTCTGGGTTGTTTCCCTCTCGGCGATGAAGCTTATCCCACATCGCCTGACTCCTGGAGAACATATCACGGCATTCGGAGTTTGATTGGGTTTGGTAATCGGGTAAGACCCCTAGCCCATTCAGTGCTCTACCTCCGTGATACTTTGGTCCAAGGCTAGCCCTAAAGTTATTTCGAGGAGAACCAGCTATTTCCAAGTTTGATTGGCCTTTCACCCCTATGCACAGCTCATCGCCCAGTTTTTCAACGCCGGTGCGTTCGGACCTCCAGCTCGTTTTACCGAACTTTCATCCTGGCCATGCATAGATCACCTGGTTTCGGGTCTACATCCTGCCACTTGAGTCGCCCTATTCAGACTCGCTTTCGCTGCGGCTACGCGACAGAATCGCTTAACCTTGCGACAGGATAGTAACTCGCCGGGTCATTATTCAATAGGCACGCCGTCAGTTTGCATGTACCGAAGTACACACATTCCTCCGACCGCTTGTAAGCGCACGGTTTCAGGTACTATTTCACTCCCCCTTCGGGGTGCTTTTCGCCTTTCCCTCACGGTACTGGTTCACTATCGGTCACAGAGTAGTGTTTAGTCTTGCCGGATGGTCCCGGCGGATTCAAACGGGATTCCACGTGTCCCGCCTTACTTGGGAGCTCTCTAGAAGACATCAGCATTTCGAGTACAGGACTGTCACCTTCTCTGGTGGGCTTTTCCACGCCCTTCTCCTATACTGATGTTTTGTAACTTCTTGATCGGACTGACATCCAATCCAAAGGTCCCACGACCCCGACGACACAACGCTGTCAGGCTTTAGCGTGTCGATCGGTTTAGACTCTTCCCATTTCGCTCGCCGCTACTTCGGGAATCACAATTGTTTTTTATTCCTTCAGGTACTTAGATGGTTCAGTTCCCTGAGTTCGCTTTCCGCCCCTATGGATTCAGGACGGAATGACCTTACGGCCGGGTTTCCCCATTCAGACATCTCCGGATCAAAGCTTGTTTGCAGCTCCCCGAAGCTTATCGCAGCTTACCACGTCTTTCATCGCCTCTCTGTGCCAAGGCATCCCCCGTGCGCTCTTAGTAGCTTAATCGAGATTTCACCTAAGAGTATCGCTGCACAGCATGCGCTGCGCAGCCAGGTGGAAGATACGCGTTGACGCAAATCTTCTTTACATATTCAACCTATGAAGTTGTCAAAGATCCGTCGGCATCAGCCCTTGCGAACTTTCTGCCTATTCCAGAAAAAACACTCTGGTCATTCTTATGGAGATGACCGGGATCGAACCGGTGACCTACGGCTTGCAAAGCCGCCGCTCTCCCAGCTGAGCTACATCCCCAGCATCATCTCAATGCTGTATCGTTTCGATCTCTCCATCAGACTCAGCGCTTTCTCAGCACTAACATCTTTCCGGAGACTGTCGGCATCTTCATCGATCTCAGTAGCTTGTCGATACCGTACATGGCACCGCCACATACTGTCGACAGGATCGGAAGTGAACCGATCAGCGTTATTCCCTCCCAGACATATGTCCAGAATTTCCGCCACCCCTTCGAGGCAATCCCCGCCGGTGGCAGACCGGTGTAGAACAACGGCCGAATCTCTTCTGTTGTCAATCCGACTCGATCAAATACCTCTCGGTAATGTGATCTCGATCGGTTATTACAATGAACCATGTCCGCAACACGAACTGGCCCAAGTACGTCAGTAATGATTACGATCCCGTTGGGCTTCAAGTGTGCTGCGACATTCTTTGCAGCGTTCTCGAATCTGTCATCATCGACGATATGAAACAACACATCGAAGATGGTCACGACATCGTACTGGTCGCCGAGCTTCATCCCCGGCTCTCCGGCATCCGCCTGTTCAAAGCGAAACTCCGGATATTTTACTTTCAGTGCGTCGACACTCACCTGCGTGAAGTCGAGACCTGTCAGCTTCTTTGTCCCTCGCTCTTTCCAGAACGAGACGATCTCTCCAGTGCCGGAGCCAATATCAAGCACCTGACACTTTTGAGGATCGATCCCAAGATTTTCGACTAACTCTGCGAGGGCCGATCTCCTGGTTCGATACATCCAGCGATTAATCTCTGGACTCTTTTTCAAGTACCCGACGCCACTTCGATTAAAGTGACCGCCGAGTCGCTGCTCCCAGTAGGAGCGAGGATCAAAAGCGGTGTCCGCCATTCTCACTCCCGTTGTCGGAGCCATTTTTCTCATCTATTGCTCATCCGTGTAGGATGAACCTGCGTCGCGGTGCGTTGGTTCGCAGCTTTCGCAGCGAAAGGTCAGTTAAGACTTTTCGTCTTATCCGGGGCCTTTTTTGGTGGGCCTAAGTGGAGTTGAACCACTGACCTCGTGCTTATCAGGCACGCGCTCTAACCAACTGAGCTATAGGCCCAGCGGATGTGGCCGCCTGCACCAGCGACAGTCATTTTACCATAACCACGAGGAAAGAAGTTCGGAGTGCACAACTGCCGACGTCGACCTAGATGTACCAATATGTTTTAGCATACTGTGATCACACCGTTCTCCTTAGAAAGGAGGTGATCCAGCCACAGCTTCCGCTACGGCTACCTTGTTACGACTTAGCCCCAGTCATCAGTATCACCTTAGACGCCGCCCTCCTTGCGGTTAGGCAAACGGCTTCGGGTGCTCCCAACTTCCGTGGCTTGACGGGCGGTGTGTACAAGGCCCGGGAACGTATTCACCGCTGCCTGCTGATCAG
>CAZFGK010000061.1:0-3653 GCA_964518635.1 uncultured Ignavibacteriales bacterium | reverse complement strand
GACAACTTCGGAGCGTGTCGATACCGAGCAGGCGATAAAGCGGGAGTCTTCGCGGACATCATCGACCATGACCGACTGTTTCTGCGAAGCCGCTGCTCCGCAGATACCTGCGTTCAACGGAATGATCGTATGCTCGGTGACTGGTCCGATGTAGGGCCCAACATGAAGCATCTCCCCTTTGAGCATGTAGAACCCGGTCCAGTTGAAGTGGGGACTGAAATCGTCGATCAGCTTCACCGCCGCAGCAAGAATGTCATGCTCACTCTTCTTGTCAGCGATAGCGGTCTTGATGTCAGTGATGAGTTGCGCTCGTCGGTTGTTGTTCATTTTCCTATGGTCTCTCTCAGGGCATCAAGATTGCGCATCGGAGTCGCCGGATCAAGTGTACATCCGGGGGCAAAGATCACCCTCGCCGGATCATATTTTTTCATCATCTGTCCGGCCAGCCAGGCGACCTCATCCGGTTCAGAGCGAAGCAGCCAGCCGTCATGATCAAGCCCGCCGACACAGGTCATATTGGGGAGGATCTCGACCCCCTTGTCGAGTGGAGGATTAGACGGATCATGGGTGTTCCAGTTGATCATACGGGCTGGAAACTGAGCGTTGGCAAACTCAAGAAGCATCGTCTCTCGGTCACACAAATGCAACATGTTCTGCGCATCCGCGCCGGTGGCAGCCATGACGCGTCTATCAAACGGAAGGAAATAGCGTTCGTAATCCGGCCAGGAGAATTTCTGTTTCGTTGCCCAATGAGAGGTGGCAAAGAAAATTCCGTCTGCTCCGGCGTTTCTTGTTTCAAGGACAAATTGCTCAAAGGTGGCGGTGATAGATTCAAGCGCAGAGAGAATGACATCATGATTTCGATCAAGATGACTCAGGAGTACATTCTCGTTTTCGACCATTCGGGCAGCGATGGCAAGGGGAGAGAAAATAGTCATCAGAATCGGGACTTCCGCACCCAGTGCCTTGCGCATGCGGCTCAATTTCCAGAGTTCGTCATTCAAGGGCTTCGCGGTAATGGGGATCGGTTTGATTTTCTGCCAGTCGTCCAGATCTGTTACCGGATAGTTCAACTTTCGGTGTTTCACTGTTTCTTTTCGGGAGTGTTCAACTTGTACCCCCCAACCCTCAACATGGTAGTCGGCGGGTGAGTTGAGTTTCACAAAATCCCACTGGTACTTCTGCTGGAATCCAAGAAGGATATCGAGATTTTTCTCTCGGTCATGTTCTGTTTCAAAAAAATGACGCCAGCAGGAGAGGGCATAGCGGTCGGGTCGCTCTCCGGCGAGGATCATTTGGATTCGTTCGCGTGATGACATCGGCATGGTGAGTTTTTTTGACTTTCTCGTCAAGATTTCGCTCTCAAAAAAACGACTCCTTACTGGACGGAGGTACTTCATTCGTTCAATCGTTGCGCATAGAAAATGTCTCTGAATCCCAGAACGCTGTGCAATCGAATATCGAAATATAGGGGAGTTCCCACCCTAAGACCAGTCCCTGCAATCAGTTTGCGCAACTTCTTCATTTCCCCTTCATGGACGAATCGAGGTGCCGAAGATGAGCATGAAGAGACACGCCCCCCCCGGCGGAAAGGTACAGTAGCATGCCAGCACGAATTCTCATCATCGACGACGAGCGCTCCATGTGCAATTTCATGGAGATCATGCTTACCAAAGAAGGGTACCAGGTCGAAACGACCCAGTCGCCGGTGGAAGGACTCTCACGACTCGATGCCCGCGCCTATGATCTGGCAATTGTCGATCTGCAGATGCCCGAGATGACCGGAATCGAATTCGTGCGGGAAGCCCGAACCCGCAAGCAGGATCAGGAGATCTTCCTGATGACTGCCTATGCCTCGGTCGATACCGCGATTGAAGCAATGAAGCAGGGGGCGTCGGACTATATTACCAAGCCATTCAAAGTCGATGAAATAAAACTCGCTATCGAAAAAGCGATCAAGCGTCAGCATCTGATTCGGGAGAATCAGGATCTTCGGCAGCAACTTTCCGGCGTGAATTCATTCGATGCAATTCTTGGCAACTCCGAAGCAATCGTTCGCATCAAGAAACTTGCCCGTCGAGTCGCAAATTCTGATTCGACAGTACTCATTCGTGGAGAATCGGGGACAGGAAAAGACCTGATGGCGCGCGCGCTGCATCATGAATCGAATCGACGGACGGGCCCGTTCGTGACGATCAATTGCGCCGCTTTGCCGGAGACGCTTCTTGAGTCAGAACTCTTTGGTCACAAAAAGGGCTCATTCACCGGCGCAGTGAAAGATAAAGAAGGGCTGCTGACCACTGCCAATGAGGGAACATTCTTTTTAGATGAAGTCGGCAACATGCCGCTCTCGATTCAGGTCAAGTTGCTGCGCGTTTTGGAAGACAAGAAAGTAATGCCGGTCGGTGATACCGTCGTGCATGAAGTCGATATTCGTCTCATCGCTGCAACCAATGCTGATCTTGAAATTGATGTCCGCGCTGGAAGATTCCGGGCTGATCTTTTTTATCGTTTGAATGTGATTTCTCTGCTGCTCCCCTCCCTTCGTGAACGGCGGGAAGATATCCCGGTGCTGGTCGAGCATTTCCTCCAGCGTTACTCGGTGAAGAACAAACAGAACGTTCGTGGCATCACTGATGAAGCGATGAAGAAGCTGGTCAGCTATACATGGCCGGGGAATGTTCGTGAGCTTGAGAATATGCTCGAGCGAGCGATGCTTCTCAATCGTAGTGGAAAACTCGAGATCGCTGATTTTCCTGAGAAATTGCTCGAACAGGAATCAAGTGCGGTGGTGAGTGAGGCGGTGCCCTCCACGCCGACGCTTGAATCGATCGAGAAGGCATATATTCATTACATCATGTCGCAGACCGACGGTCGCAAGACCGAAGCAGCGCGGTTGCTTGGCATCGATGCCTCGACCCTCTATCGCAAAATTGAACGCTATAAGCTGCAGGAACGCCCGGGGAAGAAGAAACGCCCTGAGGGGGATGAAGAGCCAGAGGGCGGGGAGTAGCGTCGATAGGACGGTTCTTCTTTTGTAGGTCAGGTCAGTTTCTGCCCCGGCAATCTTCATCTTCTATCTTGTAGGGCGGGATAGGTCCCGCCATCTTTGTTGCTCATCGGTGCCCCACTGCGTAGACTCCGGAACGCGGAGGCAAGCGGTGGGTTCCATGTCCATATTTCTTCATTTTTTCAGATACCTTTGTCGAGGTTTGATTCCGCCCACAAAAATATTGACCGGGAACCCACCGCTGGTCGGCTCCGCCGCCTGCGCAGTGGGGCACCGAAGAGAGAACCCTGAGCGGGTGCTCAGGGCTACCATGGGGAATGACAGAAAATCTTGTAGGCGGGATAGGTCCCGCCATCTTTCCTAAATCCACGGTAAGCCGTGGGGCACCGAAGAGAAGAAGACCCTTCGACAAGCTCAGGGTGAAGAATTGGCTCTTCTCTTGTAGGGACGGTTCGCTTTGGTACCGGCCATTTTTTTTCAGACTGCGGGAAGCAAGGCCATCCCGCCCTACAAGAGAAGACCCCGCATCCGAAGCGGGAGTGGGCCATCAAGAAGAACCGGCCACCAAGACAAATCACCCGACTGGGACGGGCTTGTTGAAAAAGTCCTTCATTTTGGTCGTTGTGCGTATTTGACTAGGGGT
>CAZFGK010000060.1:0-3710 GCA_964518635.1 uncultured Ignavibacteriales bacterium | reverse complement strand
AAAGCCTACTACCTCCCTCCGGATGTGGAACAATCCGCTGGGATAGATCCAATCGAGTCCAGTAACTTCAAATGCTACATGACCGTGCGGGATAAAACCAACAACTTCCCTCTGGTGTTGGAGCATTCCACTCGGTGGTTGGATAAACGCGACCCCCGACGGGATTCCACCGGAACTCCCACACACTTTCTGCAAATGGCCCCGACCACAAACCGTCTCCCCGGCGCGGGGAATGATACAAACCAGATCCCTCCAGGGACCATGCGACATGAACTCTGGCCCCATCCAACCGGGACCTACACCTACGACTGCCTCTACCGGATGCGAGAGTGGCCTCTGGTGGACAACCGCACCAGTACCCTACCGGAGAACCTCAACCCTGAGTTGGTTCTCTCAACCGCGCTGGTGAAAGCCTACCGTTGGGCACTGGGACAGCGGGGGCTTTCCACCCGGAGCAGTGTGCAAGCCTATGCGGCGATGATGGCGCACGCCAGCCAGGAACGGGATCGACTTTATCTTGAAGCCTACCGTGAGGATCAGTTATACTATGAGAGTCGTGTGAAGGATCAGATCGGTGGAAAGTTCCCCTGGGTGATGGGCGCGGCCTACGCGCAAGTTCACGATACCTACTTAATGTCCGGGTTGTTCACTGAGTAGAATTCAGGGGGCGACTTAAATAAGGAGAAAAACTATCATGGCTTCGAATTTGTTCGACTCCCCATTCGGGGAAACGTTTGTTCCAATCGCCAGCTCCCAGCAGGGTGGGGCTACCACGCCTCTCCCAGGGATCGGCACTCCCGCGCTGAACACACCCGTGGATCAGCCAGATTCGCTCAAGATCGGCTGGCGGGGGGAAGGGTTTGTCCAGGCGGTGGACAACGCCAAGCCCGCGCAGGTGGATTCGGTGTTCGGTCCGGACGGTGGGTTCTTTGGGCTGGATCAGTCCAGTGGAGGCGGTGGGGCCACGAACGGTGCGTTGGATTCGCCGTTCGACGGGTCGGTTATGTGGCCCAAGCCATAGTCGGTCCCAGGCTATAGTCTACCAGCTCAATTGACAACCAGTAACAGATAGGTAAGAATAATGTCCAGACTATTCGCTACGTCCTCAGTCCCTGTCCCACCACACGTTGCCACGAACTCTGTTAGTTGTTCGGAATCCCGGGGAGTTGTGAGGGCTCACCCGGGATTTTTCCTTTTCCTGGCAACCCTGACCTTGCTATTGCTAACCTTTGGCCTGGGGGTTGAGGTGAATGCCCAAACCCTGGATCGTCTTCAGGGGCTCTGCACCAGAGGGGGTCAGGTTATCAACACAGCCGGGGCGGGAAGTTCGCAAAAGGCGGAGATGGTGATCCCAAGCTGCACTGTCACCATCTACGTGGCTGGGACTCTCACTCCCGCGACCATCTACGCGGATCGTGCATCCACACCAACTCCCAAGGCGAACCCATTCACAGCTACCACCGCAGGGGAATGGTTCTTCTACGCCGCTGCGGGGAGATATGACGTGCGCCTCTCCGGGGGAACCGGCGCGGGCGCCTACCCCTCCCCGGTTACCTATGGGGATCAGTGGATCAGCAATCCTTCCGGGGGAAGTAGCTTCATCACCCAGGCTTACACAACTATCAAAGAGGATAGCACCGCGCGCACGCAACGTAGCATCCTGGAAATCCCCAGCTCCAGCGGCCACACCACTACGGATTCCTCTACCCTGGCAGCCACGGTGTTGAGTTCCCCTCGTATCCCAACAGGTTGGTTCAACCTTGTGGAGAAGTTCAACGCCTCGGACAACCCGGAGTCAGGCACGGGTTCCATCACCTCGGGAACCGCCACCTTGACAATGAACACCTTCCCGAGTGGGTACACGATGGCGACCTACTGGAAGGTTGGCCAGGGAATCCTTGTGGCGGGCGCGGGGGTTGCTGGAGCGGACCTTATCACCACAGTCAACGCGGTGGGAAGCACCACACTTACCTTGGCGACGAATGCCAGCACCACAGTCAGCGCGGTGCGGGTTCAGCACGACAACACAGCGGCGTTGCAAGCAGCGGTAAACTTGGTTGCCACCACCAATGACGCTATCCAACTCCCGGATGGCGGATACTTGGTTACTTCACCCATCCTCCTCCCCGCCTTGAGCGAGGGAAAGTCCATCCGTATCATCGGCTCAGGCGGGAAGTCGGGTAGCACGATCTTCTACCAAGGACTTGGAAGTTTGTTCGTGCAGGCAACCCCCACGACCACGCTGGACTCGTTCGAACTCGCGGATCTCACGCTTGCCACCTCTACTCCGGGAGCTTACTCAACCGTTCGCCCCACGGTAAACACCGGTAGCGCGATTGATTTCTCCTATGGCCAGGACGCTGTGGTGAACTACCCCAAGTTCACCAATCTCCGCATCATCGGTTGGGGAAGGTTTGGAATTTTCTGCGCCAACTGTCAAGGTGGGTGGTTCTCCAATACGATCTTTCGCCAGAACGCGGGTTCGCACGTAGCCTTGATCGCGCCCGAGACGCTTCAGCAAAGTGGTGCTGCGGAACCGAACGTGAACTCCATCCGAGACTCTCAGCTTGACCTCGCACCCAACATCGGCGGGTCGGACGTTGCCCTCACGAACCTGAGCATCAACAACGGTAGCTACATACTCACTTCCGGCGGCAGCGTGTTCACCAGCGCGCACCTCGGGAGGCTTATCCGAGTGGTAGGCGCGGGCGTCTCCGGTGGGGACTTGCTGACCACGATCAAGTCCGTGGACTCAGGCACGCAGGTAACTCTTGCGGCGAAGAACCAGACCGGAGGGAATCTTTCCAGCCTGACCGGGACGATCTCCAAACCAACCTTGGGCAGCATCTACCTGCACCGGGCGAACACAACCACTCTCTCCAGTGTTACCATCCAGGGGAATTACTCCGGGTCCACGCAGAACGAATTCGCCATCCGCGTGGATCGAAGTTACGCTTTCCGAGGGAACAACCTCTGGATCGAAGACACGGGCGGTGGGGCTGGGCATGATATAGAGATCATCAACTCCTCCCACTCGGCGGTAATCACCGGGTATAAATCCAACGCGGACCCCACGGCGAGCACGGGGAACACCCATGGGGGGAATCTCTACCTGCGCACTAGCAAGGGAGTTTACGTATCCGGGATGCTGGCGCAGAACCCGACCAAGCACTTCGACTTGGATAACCAATCCAGTATCACCATCGAGTCATCCCAACTCTCCTCCCCGGACAACACGTTCAATACCTACGACCAGTCCCGGGACAGGATCGCGGTTGGCGAGGGAGTTACGTACTTCACCGGGATTGCCACTGGGGATGCGCAACGCGGAACAGCTACTCAGTATGATGATCCCCTGGTGCAATTGGTGAGCAACCCCCGGTTCGAGGACGGCGCGAGCGGGATGACTTCCTGGACGGACACAAACCCTACCTATCATAACCTTGTGGTGGGTGGCACTGGGCGATATCAGCGATACCAGCAGATCAACACTTCCGCCCTCGTGGACTCCAGCAGCTACAACGTGGCCTTTCAGCAAGTAGTCGCTATCCCGGACAACTACCCCTCCCGGCCCTGGACGCTCAGCTATGACATCTACGTGGAGAGTTTCGGAACCACACCACCCCAGGGGCGTAACGTCGGTGTGGACGTAGTGGCATCCGGAACAGGAGTAGGGTATGATGATTTCAAGGTCCAATCCCTCAAAACAA
>CAZFGK010000059.1:0-3937 GCA_964518635.1 uncultured Ignavibacteriales bacterium | reverse complement strand
CGATCCTCAATCAACCCGGAGACGTGGCGGAAGTACGGTGGGTGGATCAATGGCGATGATCCCCTGCACCGCTCGAGTGGGCGGCGTCAGAGCCGCTCCTGATGCTAAAAATTAACGATGCAAGGAGAATCTCGATGAGCATGATCGAACGCGTTGCAGCAGCCTGTGCCGGGGCCCTGGCGCTCCTGGCCGTGTCCGCGCAGGCCGCCGATGAAGGGTTCTACGTCGGTTTGGGTACCGGCCAGGCCCAGGTGAAGGATGAGCCTTCGCAGTTCCCCGGGCAGGGGTTCAACGAGAACAGCACTCCTTATCGCGTGTTCGGCGGTTACCGGTTGGGATTGATCCCCATCCTGGACTTCGCCGCGGAGCTCGGCTACCGCGATCTCGGCGAGGCCGAAGGGAACCTGAGCGGGTCCGCGGCGCAGTACAAGATCAAGGGTGCGGACGCCTCGCTCCTCGCCATCTTTCCGATCCTGGGCTTCGATCTGTTCGGGAAGGTGGGCCTGATGCAATTCGACCTGGACAAGACGTTTGCCGGAGCAACGACCGGTTACAGCGGGACTGCGCCCATCTACGGTGTGGGCGCGGGCTTCCGTATCTGGCGGTTCGGCATTCGTGCCGAGTACGAGCGCATCGACATCGACGACCTGAAGAGCGTGGACGTCGGCATGTTGAGCGCAACCTTCCGCTTCTGACCGACTCGGGCAGGCGCCGCCGCTTCAGAGCAGCGGCGCCTCGACCGGGAAGTAGCGGGCCGACGACCGTCGGACCTCGTCGCGTATGCCGTCGTCCTCGCGGCCGCCGTAGCGCTGGAACAGCCCGGGCGCGATCGGCAGGAAGGCATCGAGAATCCTGCCGTCGAAGTGCGTGTCGCGACCCTGCTCCAGCACGGCGACGGTGTCGTCGAACGAGAGTGCTTCCTTGTAGGGCCGGCGCGACGTGAGTGCATCGAACACGTCCACGACGGCGAAGATCCTGGCGGTGACCGGAATCTGGTTGCCGCGCAACGCCCGCGGGTAGCCGCTGCCGTCGAACTTCTCGTGGTGCGAGCCCACGACTTCCGCGGCGTCGGCCAGCCAGGGTGATCGCGACACCATCTCCACGCCGTGCTCGACGTGCGTGCGCATCACGCTGAACTCCGCTTCGGTCAGACGCGCGGGCTTGAGCAGCACGGTGTCGCGGATGCCGATCTTGCCGACATCGTGCAGGAACGCGCCCTTCAGCAGCGCCTGCATCTGCCGCGTGGAAAGACCGGCGGCTTCGCCGAGATGGGTCGAGTACAGCGTGACGCGGTAGTTGTGCGCGTCGGTGTCGCTGTCGCGCTTGGCGATCGCGGCACCCAGGAGCGCCAGTGCCGACAGGTTGGCATCGAGCAGTCGAGCCGACGACTCCGCGAGCCGTTCCAGCAGCCGCCGGACGACGGGGTAGATCAGTCCGGCAGTGAGGAGCACCACGACGACCGAGCCGGCGGTGAGCGCGAGAGTCTGCCGGCGTGCCTCGGTGGCGGTGGTCGATGCCGCGGCGAAGATCAGTTCCACCTCGCCCCGGATGGTGCCGCTGCCGTCGCGCAGCGGTGCCAGCACGCGCACCAAGGGCGTTCGCTCCGAGCGCAGGCGTTCCGACGTCGTCCGGTCGCCGCTGCCTGGAGGGCGCACCGCGCGGTCCGCCGTGACGCTGGCGGCCAGGGGAAAGTCCGGATCCGCCACTTCCCGGATCGCGTCGACCCCCGGCGCGAAGATCCGCGCGTACACGAAGTGGCCGAACGATCGTTTGATACGCATCCGCAGCCGTTCATCCAACGCCGCACCGAATGCGTCGGTGGTGTTGATGCCGCGCGCCGTGGCGATCTCCGCGGCACGAGCAGACAGGCGCGCTAGTTCCTCATCGGCGGCACCGGCCACCTGCCGTTCGAAGGATCGCTCGGCGTGCAGGTACGTGGCCGTGCCGACACCGACGGCGATGACGACGGCCACGGCGGCGATCCGTTTCCACAGCATGCGGTGGACCGCGGCACGCAACTGGCCCGGGGCGAGGGATTGGTTCGAGGCCGGGGGCGCCTCCTGCGGGGGCGCAGCGTGCGCCGGATGGTGGGGGTCCACAGGGATGTGTCCGCCGGGCCGATCAGGGGCGCCGCTGCGCGGCCGATTCCGACCAGCTGAGCGCGATGCGGGCTGCGCCGGGCTGGGTGGGCAATCCGACCTCGAGGTAGTCGTCGCGGCGACTCGGCTCGCCGACGTCCTTGCCGGCGGCGGTGCAAGCGTACCCGCTGGTATTCAGCAGGCTCGTGGAGGGTTTGCATTCCAGCGTCGTCACGGGGGTCACGGCCCGTACGGTGTCGAGCGCCACGAAGGCGTGCAGTCGCAGCTTCACGCTCGCCGGCCAGCCGCCGGCGGGTGCATCCAATTGTGCGTCACCGCTGCCCACGACCCGATGGACGTCGATGATCGCCCCGTCGGTCGCGCTGATGACGGCGACTCGGTCACGCAGGTTCGACTCCGGCCCGCCGAAGCCGCCGCCGAGCGCAAGGTGCAGGTTCACCCGCTGCACCCGTTGTTCGCTCTGCACCCGCAGCAGCACGCTGCGGGTCGCGTACACGCCGAGCTGTTGCTGCTGCACCGGACGCAGGTCGATGGAGCCGATCTCGTACGCGGTCTGCGACAGACGGGCCGCGCGTTCCCACGCGGCCACGCTGCGCGTGAGGATCTGTTCGCGTTCGACCGCAGCGAATTCGGCACTCATCGCATTCTCGACGTCGTTGAAGGCGCGCAGGGCGCGGCTGCCGAAATCGGCGACGGCGCGGCGCTGCTCGGCGCTGCGGATCGCCACCTGCGACTTGAGCGCACCGCCCTGATAGATCGGCGCGGTCAGGCTGGCCCCCGCGCTCCACACCGGATTGTCGCGATCCTGGAGAAGGAACAGATCGCTCGAGATGGTGTTCACGCCCCCGGTGAGCGAGATGCGCGGCAGGCGCGCGGCCTGCGCTTCGCCGGTGCGGTTGAACGCGGCGGCAACGCGACGCTCGGCGGCGATGATGTCCGGCCGGCGTTCCAGCAGCTGCGAGGGCAGCCCGGCGGGCACCGGCGCCGGCATCGGCGGCAGCGCGGCGGGGACCGCGAGGTGGGCTGCCGGATAGCGACCAAGCAGCAGCTCCAGCGCCCGGGTCGACTGCCGGTAGGCGAGATCGAGTTGGCGCGCCGTGTCGCGGTAGGTCTCGAAGTTCGCTTCCGCATTCGCGACGTCGATCGCGTCGCCGCGGCCGACGCGCTGGCGGTCCTTGGCGAGGCTCACCAGACGTCCGGATGCGCCGATCGCCTCTTCGGCGATGGCCCGCTGCAGACGCGCTTCGATCGCGAGCATCCAGCTCTTGGCCACGGCCGCCGCCAGCGACTGGCGGGCGTACTCCAGATCCGCCAGTGCCGACGAGTACTGCGCCTCGGCCGCGGCGCGACCGTAGCGTACCCGCCCCCAGACGTCGAGTTCCCAGGACGCGATCAGCCCGGCGCCCTCCAGCCCCGAGTTGTCGCCGCTCAACTTGCCGCCGCCGCGCGCGAGAAAGTTCACCGCGGGGTACAGGCTGGCAGCCGAGAGCTTCGCGTAGCCTGCCGCCTCCTCGACCCGCGCCCCTGCGGTCCGCAGATCGGCGTTGTAGGCAAGAGCTTCCTCGACCAGTGCGACGAGCTGCGGATCGTTGAAGCTCGCGAGCCAGCCGGCCGTCACCGGTGCGCCGAGTGCTCCATCGGAGGCCCAGCGCTCGGGCACTTCCACCTGGGGCAACGCCTGGCGTCGCAGTTCCACCGGGTCGGGCGGGGACTTCAACGTACAACCCGCGAGCACGGTGGCCGCAAGGAGCCAGGGCAGGACACCGCGCGCGGTCATGTTCAGTGCAACTTGAGGATCAGCCAGTTCATGTAGGAGCCCACGCGCAGGATGACCTTGC
>CAZFGK010000058.1:0-4034 GCA_964518635.1 uncultured Ignavibacteriales bacterium | reverse complement strand
GGCCGCGGCCTCGGGCAGAATGAGCAGCCCGTGCTGCTTGTACTGCTTCGCCAGCGGCTCACCGGCGGATGTCTCGTTGTTGCCGTCCTTGGGCCACGCCCACGGCAGCTTGTCGCCCCAGCCGCGCAGCGCGGCCGCGTGGATCAGAGGCATCGCCTCCGCGCGCCGGTAGGCATGCGTCACGTAGACGACATTGGCCTCACGATCCCACGCCAGGCGCACGCCAGCGGTCGGGTGGTCGTAGCCGAAGTCGATGCCGCCGATCTGCGGCCACCACTCGGGGATCTGGATCGGGTCGATCTGCACCGCTTCGTCGGCCACGGGGTAGATGCGCCCCGAGCCGAGCATCGGAATGCCACGCGCCCGCGCCTCGCGCTCGTGCGGCGGGTAGCTCGCGATGATCTTGGCGAGCTCGTCGGCCGAATAGTGGCCGACTTCCTCGATCGTCATCTGCGTAAGATGCCGATCCGGCGTGTTCGGCTTCGGGTAGAACCGGCCGACCACCTCGGTCATGCCGAGCAGCGGCGTCGCCGTGATGGCGACCAGCCCGCCCGTCGCGTTCGTCCGCGTCAGCCCCTCGGAATAGATGTCGATCGGCGGTTCTTCGTCGAACCACACCGCGTCCAGGGTCTCGCCCTGCCACTTCTCGCGGCCCTGGTCGTACGATTTGAACATGAGTAGCGACGTGCCGCCGCTCACGTGCTTGATGCGCACGCCGTCCACCGCGTCCGCCACGCCGCGGCGCATCGCGACCGACGGGAAATCGATCTTGTCGCCCGGCACGGCACCGGTGCCGAGCGCGCCGACACGGCCCAGCAGCACCCGCTGCGGGTTGTCGCGCGTGCTCTCCGACGTCTGCCCCGCGGCCCACATCGCGATGGGCCGATCGAACCGGCGGCCGGTCCACCAGTCGGGATACAGCCCGGTCAGGTGATAGGCGAACTCGCAGCCGGCGCTGAGCGTCTTGCCCAACTGGTTGCCGGCGAGAAAGACGCGCTCGCGGTACGTGCGGCCGGCGTCATGAAAAAATGCTTGCTTTTGGTACGGCCGGTAGTTGTGGATCGTCACCCGGCCGCGCCGCGCCTTCAGCTCCTCGAGCAGCCTTGCGAGCTCGACCTTCTCCGCGCGCTTCAAGCCGGGCAGGCTCGCGCTCAACGAACTCGGCGTCGGTGGCTCCGGCCTTGGCAATGAGCTCTTGGACGCGTCGCTCGAGAGTGTCATCCGGCAGTGCGGTCAGGTTCGCCACGAGCAGGTTGACATTGCTGCCGGTTTCCCAGAGTTTCAGGTGGCGCCCCAGCGCTTCGAGCGCCGTCACCTTCGGGTGCATCTTGACCTTGATGGTCTTCTTGCCGCTGGCGTCCGTCGTCTCGGTTATCTCGTGGATAGCCGCGGCTTGCTCGGGCGTCAGATCGTCCGACGCCGTGACCTTGAGCCCGTCGGCATCCCACTGCACGACGTCGCGAATGTCGGCGAAGCCGATCGTCGCGAACTCGAGCAGAACCCGCTCGGCATCGATCCTGTACTTGGCGCGTCGCTCGGCGACGATCGCATCGACCGCGACCTGGATCTCCGGCCGCTTGAGCAGCACCTTGGCGTAGGCTGCGGGCTTGTCGACCGTGCCGGGGAATGCCTCGGCTATCGCCTTGGCACCGTCGAAATTCTTCGCGTAGGTCTCGACAAAAAGGCGGTCGAAGCTGGTCAGGCCGTCGGCGTCAGCCTTGAGAACGCGCTTTCCTGCGTGCCGACCCACGGATCACGTAGCGCCGCCGGCGCGCTTCTCCAATTCGGCGAGGCGGTCTTCCATCCGCCGCATCCACGCCGCCTTCTCCGGGTCTTCGCAGTCCGGCTGGCGCGCGGCCTTGTCGAACTCGGCCGCCTTGCGCAGCAACTCGCGAAACTGCGCCCATTCGTCCGCAGTCGGCAGCACCGGGGGCGTCACAGGCGTCGGCACGCGCCAGTCATACTGCGGCCACTGCCGCCGGCCGTAGTCCAGGATTGCGCTCACGACGCACACGCTGTGCTCCCCGTCAGATCGTCGTACCTCTGGTACGATGCCCGAGAATCTTGCACGAAGTCCCCGAGCTCGCAACAGTCTTTTGTCGGATGATGCGAAAATCCCGGATCGCCGTCGTCGGGATATTCCTCGGCGCACCGAATGGCCCGGATTTCCGGCCCGCGGGGCGGCTCCGGCCAGCCGCTATCCTTCAGCCAATACGCCTTAGCGCGGACGTAGAACGGGTCGAGGTTCGCCGCCACGCAGACCAAGGGGAAACTGTCGTCGTCGAGCAGCAGCCAGCGCCGCGCATGCCCGCGCTCGATCTCCTCGGTATGCCCGGTGCGCTCGGTCGTGCCCTCGCCACGCTGCCAGCGCTTCGTCAGCGGCCGCGTTGCATCGAAGAAAGCCTGCAGCACGACGGCCTGCCACAGTCGGTTCTCGGGTTCGACGGTCACGGCTACTTCCCCTTCGCGACGCCAACCACGGCGTCCCAGATGTCGGCGGCATCGACGAACGTGTCGGGCACGTAGCCCTTCGACTTGTCGGGCTCGACAGGCACGAGAACGCCGGGCTGCGCGCCTTGCAATTCGATCTGCCGCAACTCTTCTGCGGTCCATTGCGCGTCAACGAGCCGAGCCCACAACTTGCCCCCGGCCCTCTTCGCCTTGTCGTCGTCCGTCAGACGGTAAATGCGTATATCGCCTCGTTCCTCGGCAGATCGCAGATCCTCACGGATCACCACCTTGTCGTCGCTCATACCCTCGTCTCCCAGCCTGCCAGTTGCGCGTAGTGCGAAAGCGCGTCGACCAGCAGCGTCGTCGCGCGGCCGTTCCGCCAGCGGCTCTCGCGCTCGATCTCGCGAACGCCGCGGCCGTCCACGACGATGTCGATCGCGACGAGGTACGCGCTGTTCATCCGCATGCGCGGCGAATCGGCCCAGCGCCGGTAGCGCTGCCGGCGCGCAATCTGTCCCGTCGTCGCCTCGTCGGTGAACGTGCGGGAGGAAATGCGCTCGCCATCCCAGCGCGCCGAGCGCGCCATCACGACGCTCGCCGCCTCGTAGTAGGCTTGCCTGATCTCGAACGCGGCGTCGCGCTGCGGCGCCGTTATCGACCCGCGCTCGAACAGCACGGAGACCGGATCCGGCTGTAGCCGCTGCTCGGTCTGGCGCGTCGGCCGGATGCGATCCGGCACTCGCGTGCGCTCCGCCTCGTCCGCCGCCTCCTCGCGCCGGCGGCGCTGCTCGTCGGCTTGCGCCTTGAGCCTGGCGGCCATGGCAGAGGCGCGGTCGGTCATTCGCTGCGGCCGATCACGAATCCAGCCGTGAAGGCCCCGAACAACAAGGCCGCGACAAACAGCCATATCGGGTCGAAGCACACGGTCATGCGCTTTCAGCCCGCTTGAGCCGCACATTCAGGTCGACGACCTTGTTCCGCAGCGCTTCGATCGCCTTGTCCTGGCGCAGCACCGTCTCCTCTGCGGTCTCCGGCCGGATGTAAAACGCCTCGAAGGTGACGTAGTGGTAGTCGTCCTTATCCACCGTGTTGTAGATCGTGCCGCGTGCGGCGGCCCGGTACTCGGCCGGCACTACATCGCGTATCGCCTGCAGGCCGGCGATCATCTCGTCCAGCGTGCCGCTGAAGACGAACGGCCCGCCGCGGTCGTTGATCTCCTGATACAGCACCTTCTCGATGCGGTTTGCCATCAGCCTGTCTCCTTCGTCACGCGCGCCGGTCCCACGCAGCGAGCGCTTCCTTCTCGGTACAGCGCGTCACACCGGCGGCACAATTCGTGCACCAGACTTCGAAGCGACGTTCCGTGATGCCGGCGCCATTGGCCTTAAGCTTGTCAGTGATGATCGCCGTGCCCCCACAGAACGGACATGCCTTCGGCTCGGGGTACTTGGCGAGGAGACGCTGCGCCCATTTAAACGCCGAGTGCGTAGGCCCAGCGCCGTACGCCAGGTCACGCAACAGGCGGATCGCCTCGCGCGCATCGGCTTGACTGATCTCGGTCATGCGGCCTCCCTCTTTCCGTA
>CAZFGK010000057.1:0-4423 GCA_964518635.1 uncultured Ignavibacteriales bacterium | reverse complement strand
ACAATTACGAGAAAACTCTACTTTAGAACTGTCCGCTTGACAGGGAAGCTTACGAGTCACCCGGGCCACGAAGAAATTCAGCCCGTCCGCGTAGAAAAATCACCCCTACCCACATCCCTCTGTTCAATTTCTAGCCACCTCCTGCCGACAATAACTCTTATGCGCGCGGTCTATGGATTGGTCTGTCTGGCACTCTTGGCGGCATCTGCATTGGCAGACAATGCTGGACATATCAGTCCAACAATCAGCCCGAGCATCTCCAGCCATTCTTCCAGCAATGCTACCTCCCGTCAGACTTCATACATGACCGAGGCGAAAATCAAGATTCTTCGCGCGGCGCAGGAGGCAGTACTCAACGACGATTTTGCCGCGCTCGACTCACTTCATCATGCATTTCAATCGCAGTTCCCGAATGATCCATCCCATTTCCTGATAATCGTCGCGGCACAGATGGCGCGGATGAGCTATCACGAGTCCTCAACAGGCGGGGAGTCGTTCATTGCCCTGACCGATGAGATGTATTCGCAGACCAGTGCACGTGTCGATACCGCGACAGCGGATGCCCGCCCCTGGTATTTCATGATTATCGGACATGCGCGACTCTATCGTTCGCTCTATGAGGCACGCTTTGGTTCGAAGTTTGTCGCCATGCGTCATGGGTTCGGAGCGATGGAATACTATCAAAAAGGATTCCAGAGCGATTCAACGAATATCGATCTGCTGCTCGGCATGGGGAGTTTCCGCTACTGGAAAAGCACCAAGGCCGGAATCCTGCGAACATTCGGGCTGGTAAGAAATGAACGTCTGCTTGGCTATCAGAATCTGATTCATGTCGCCGAGCATTCTCTTATGTCGCGAGGATCCGCCTTGAGCGCGCTGGTCTATGTCTATATTGATATGGACTCCCTTAAAGAGGCCCACACTCTCGCGCAGCAGATGATGAGAGAGTTCCCCAAAGGGCGTTCGATGAAGTGGGCGATGGGGGATATTCTGATGAAGATGGACAGCACCAAAGCCGCGCGATCACTCTATCAATCACTTCGCAACGAACTCGTGCTGCAACAGAACAACACCTTCAATATTATTTCCTGCGATGCAGCAATCGCCAAGACATTGATGATCGAGGGAGCAAAACGGGATGCCAGCCGTCACGCGCAGGTATCACTCGCAACCTATAAAGAGTTGTCGAAGGAAGTTCGTCGCAGACAATCAGCTCGGCTTGAGCAGATGCGCGATATCGCAGATGGAATTCAGATTACGGCAGTCGCAATGCCGATGGTGAAGTAGCTCTTACACCTGTCCGGTGCGGAGGCGTTCGTCAAGAAGACGGCACCCCTCCATCAGAATCGCCTCATATGACGAGAAGATATTCGCTTCCGGCAATTGCTCCTGAGCCATCGGAATCGAATGCCAGTGTCCATGTCGCCACGAGAGTGCTTCGTAGACTGCTTCGGGACCAATCCGTCCTGCCCCCTCGGCATAGATGAGTTCACCCGCATTCATATAGATGACTACTTCTTCTGTCTCGCCGGAAATCGTAATCTTCGCAGTCTTGCGCCCCGGTCCCATCGCCTGAAGAAGGTCGATCAGATTCAAATCTTCGAGTCGACCGACTGCGCCGGTGTTTTCCTGTGCATCTTCACGCATGCTGCTCTTGGTCTCAAGTCGTGATTGAACTTTTTTCACTTTTGCAAGCAGCATATCGAGATTTGAATCAAGCGGCAGTAGATCTTCGATACCAAGATCGAAAATACTCGTGAGATGTGATGTCGCCCAGTGATCAACGACGAGCAATGTCGGAGTCGTGGCAAGATCAATCCCCTGCTCTACAAGTGCAGTGATCGTCGCGCGAACTGCTTCCGGCTCGCCGTGCTGCACAATGAGCATCAGATCGGGCTTCCCACGATCGAATAGTTCTCGCGTCGCTTCCAGCGAAGACTGAATCACGACTCGATACCCCTCCTTCCGCAGGCGATCGGAGAGGACTTTCGTAAATGAGGAATCCTGGCAATAGGCGAGTACCTGATTATAACGTCCACGCGGCGGAATCACGAGAAGCTCTTCCTCGACCATCGTCAAGAATGCACGGACAACTTCATCGAGAAAGAGTTTACCAATCAGGTCTTCAAACTTTGTCTTGAGTGTTTCAAACTTCTCAAGCGGAAGTTTTTCTCCAAGCGGCACATGGGCGCAGAAGATATCGCAGATTGTCACAATGTTTCCACCGAGGGCTTCGATTGGAAGACGTCGCTGATATTTATCCCGCAGATTGATATACATCGACTGCAGAATACCGGTCACAAGTGGTGGATAATTGAGTGAATCGAGCAGCTTAATGGTAAGTGATATCGACTCACGACCGGAGTCATCCGATTCGGAAGTACCATAGTAGGTTTTCGCCAAATCATGTAAGTATGCAGCTGTAACTATCGCGCTACGATCACGTGCCGGAATACCAAGCCGCTTCGCGAGACGCTCTGCATACTTTCCGACAGTGCCGCTATGATTGGCAGGGCGGTTGTCCTTTGATGCCAGGAGTGATGTCAACAGATCAAGATTGCGGCTCATCAGTTCGGCCTGTTCAGTGCCGAAGTCATCAAGGATGAGTGAACCGACGGAACTATAGAAACGAACTTTGGTACGTGGAGAACGTTTGCGAGCACGATCAATGAGATCAATGTAATCGCCACTGACGGTGTCGCGAATAAACACTGTGTGAAATAATCTTCCCTTGATCAGTTCAACTGCCGCGTCTGCACTCTCGGCCATCACTACTTCGTATCGCTGCTGATTGAGTGCGCGGCGGAGATGGCGATCAAGCTCCATCTCGTCACTGACCACCAGCATCGCGGCTGGTTGATCACCAGCGGGAAGCGGCGCATTTGACGGCAATCCGACCGTCGCCACTGGACCGCTTTTTGCCACCGGTACGCGAGTGCTCGCAGATTTCTGCGGATAGTAGCGTAGCAGCGCGGACATGATTGCTAATTCAGCGGCGACAGCGATCTGAATCTTTCGTCCACCACTGACAAAACTCAATTCACGTTCAAGCTCACTATGTAGCGGATCTTCGCAGGCGACCTTGAGCAGATTGTCTTCGGGGATGAAGTCGTACGGTATGACTTTCATCGAGTGAGCAATATGCGCGGGGATGAATCGCAGGAGGGACGAATCGATTGTCAGTCGCGAGATGACGACGCCGTCGATGCCGTATTGTTTGGCAAGTCCTTTGACAAGTGCGGCTTCGTCGACGAAACCAAGCCGCATCAGATGAGAGCCGATCTTGCCCCCATGCTCTTTCTGTTCTTTCAGCGCAGTCGCGATCTGCTCATGAGTTACCAACCCTTCCCATAGCAATATTTCATCTATGCGGAGGGTAAGTTTTTTGTCGTCTGAATGTGCGTTACTCATGGCAGTAATCTGGCTTCTCGTGCGTACATGCGTGGTTTGCGAACAGTCGATGTCCACCGGCAGGGCAGTAAGATGAGTAAGAGTCGGACACGTCGGGACACGACTATTCCCTTCTATAATCGGCGCGGATGCACGGTGAGAAGAGGGGGGACCGCCAACAGGACTGTGCAAGTTTTGAGCAGAAAAAGAAGCACCCCCGTTTGGGGAAGCTTTTGCATGCGACTTAGGTGGCCCTGATCACCATATCAGGGTTCCCGCATTATTCATCAACCCATTAATATTTGCAGCAAAAGAACAGCGATACTCTAATATCAGAGTGAAGACTATTCAGTTTTTGCACGAATGGTTTACCAAGATTCTTGTTTGGAAGTCATTCTCTCTGAAAATCAGCGATTGCATTGAAGATTCAAAGGCAGGAACCCTGATCTGGTGATCAGGGCCACCGGTCGTCTCGTGCGTCGATGTCTAACGACCACTTCTTGTTTGATGAAACTAACTAGTCCAGGCCATTCTCCTGCGAACGCAATCTTCGCCCTTTCAGGAAAAGATAAACTCCAACTACCACAGATACCAGCGAGATGATCTTGACTTGCATTGGATTGAGTACGAATACAAAAAAATAGGTCAATCCAATCACCTCTATCAAGTGAATGACACGTGGCAGCCAACCATGAATCGGGAATAAGTATTCTCCTTCGTTTCGCCGGACAAGCCATTCAGTTATCTGCAACCAATTTGCAACAACTCTGAAACCAACCACTGGCGCAATATACACTCCAGCATATAAGAACGGATTGACCCTTCCATCAAAGTGACCTAGTACCACTAGTGCAAAATATGCGACCAGAACTGCGATTGGGTACCTGATTAGAGCATCTCTTTCTTTATTTGCCGCCTGAGCCTGGACGGGTGGCCCTGATCACCAGATCAGGGTTCCAGCTTCTATATTTTTCGGCTCATGCATTTTCACTGACAGATCCTGACAGTGCATCGCCATATGTTTCTTCCATGT
>CAZFGK010000056.1:0-4665 GCA_964518635.1 uncultured Ignavibacteriales bacterium | reverse complement strand
TGTAATTGCGCACGACGGTCGCTTCAGCGCTCATCGGTTGCATCATGCGGAGCTTCTTGAGCTCCTTCTTCACGCGAGCTTGAGCCTCTTTCGAGAGCTTCTTGCTCTTGAGCTTCTCCTCAACTTCAGCGAGCTCGTTTCGGAACTCGTCGCGGTCGCCCAGCTCTCGCTGAATCGCCTGCATCTGCTCGTTGAGGTAGTACTCCTTCTGATTCCGCTCCATCTGCTTCTTGACGCGGGTGCGGATCTTCTTTTGAACCTCGAGTATTTCGATCTCGTTGTTCAGGAGCTCGAACGTCTTCTCGAGACGCTCGTGAGGGTCGATGGTCTCGAGGACGGCCTGACGGTCGGCCAGCTTCATCGAGGTGAGATACGCAACGATGGTGTCTGCGAGGCGCGATGGATCTTCGACCGTCTGCACTGTGACGAGCAGCTCTGGCGGAATGCGTCGATTCAACTTCGCGTAGTCGCCAAACGCAGCCTGCGTAGAACGCACGAGCGCTTCGAGCTCGACCGTTGGGGCTCCCGTGTCGTCGAGAACTTCCGCTTCGCATTCCAGGAATGCGTCGTTCGGTAAGAACTTAGTGATGCGCGCGCGACGCTTGCCTTCGACGAGAATCTTCACCACGCCGTCGTTGAGACGCAGGAGCTGGATAATCGTCCCGATGGTGCCGATCTCGTAGATGTCTTCCGACGCGGGATCGTTTGTGTCGCCGGTGCGCTGAGCGGAGAGCAGGATCTCTTTGTCCCGCGCCATCGCCTCTTCGATCGCCGCGATGCTCTTCTCACGCCCAACTGGGAGAGGAACCACCATGTGCGGGAACACGATGTACTCGCGCAGCGGCAACAGAGGGATTTTCTTCACCGTCACGCGAGTTCGGCTTCCTTCTCGTAAACCACGAGCGGTTGTTCGCCCTTCGTGATGACCTCTTCGTTCACGACAACTTCCTTCACGCCGGTCTTCGACGGGATGTCGTACATGATATCGAGCATCGCTCGTTCGAGGATGGCGCGCAGACCACGAGCGCCGGCGTTCCGCTTGATCGCTTCGCGAGCGACGGCAACGAGCGCACCCTTTGTAAACTTCAGCTTCACGCCGTCCATTTCGAAGAGCTTTGCGTACTGCTTGCTAAGCGCATTCTTCGGACGCGTGAGGATGTCGATCATCGCTTCTTCGTTCAGTTCGTGAAGCGTGGCGATCATCGGCAACCGACCGATGAACTCCGGAATCAAACCAGCCCGCAGCAAGTCCTCGGGCTGAATCGCTTCGAGCACTTCACCGACGCGCTTGTCCTTGCGGCTCGGAATGTCCGCGCCGAAGCCGAGCGTCTTCTCGCCGAGGCGGCGCTCGATGACCTGTTCGAGGCCGACGAACGCCCCACCGCAGATGAAAAGAATGTTCGTGGTGTCGACCTGAAGGAACTCTTGCTGCGGGTGCTTGCGTCCACCCTTGGGCGGGACGTTTGCAATCGTGCCTTCGATGATCTTCAGGAGCGCTTGCTGCACGCCCTCGCCGCTCACATCGCGCGTGATGGACGGGTTGTCGCCTTTGCGCGCGACCTTGTCGATCTCGTCGATGTATACAATGCCGCGCTGTGCGCGCTCCACGTCATGGTCAGCGTTCTGAAGCAGTTGAACGATGATGTTCTCGACGTCTTCACCGACGTACCCAGCTTCCGTGAGAGTCGTCGCGTCCGCGATCGCGAAGGGAACGTTCAGGATGCGCGCGAGCGTCTGAGCAAGCAGCGTCTTTCCGGAGCCGGTGGGGCCGAGCAGCAGGATGTTGCTCTTCGCAAGCTCGACCTCGCCGTCAGCCAGCCGTGAGTCGATGCGCTTGTAGTGGTTGTGGACCGCGACCGAGAGGATGCGTTTTGCGCGCTCCTGCCCGACCACATAGTCGTCGAGGATCGCTTTGATCTCGGAGGGTTTGGGAAGCGGCGCGCCTGTGCTGAGCGCATCGTCACGTGTGCCCTCTTCGGCAATGATGTCGTTGCAAAGGCCGATGCACTCATCGCAGATGTAGACCGTAGGTCCAGCAATGAGCTTCTTCACCTCCTTCTGCGACTTGCCGCAGAAAGAGCATTGAAGGTTCCCGTGATCGTCTCGTCTACGTTCAGCCAATGTTCGTACCTGCCGCTAGTTCGGGTCCGGCAAGCCGGCCAGTAGCTTGTGCAATGTAACTTTCACGTGGATCGTCCGCAAGGTTCGAGCCCTTTGCGGCCTATCGCTTGTTGAGTTCTTCGAAGACCGAGGCGGATTTGCGCAGCACGATCACGTCGTCAACAAGTCCGTATTCCTTAGCGTCGTGTGCCGAAAGGTAACGATCGCGCTCGGTGTCGTCTTTAATGCGGCTCGTCGGCTGGCCGGTGTGGTGCGAGAGGATCTCGTTCATGCGCTTTCGCAAAAAGATGATCTCTTTGGCTTGAATCTCGATATCCGAAGCCTGTCCGCGCGCGCCACCGTGTGGCTGGTGAATCATGACGCGACTGTTGGGCAACGCCTTGCGGAGGCCTTTGGACCCTGCCGCTAGAACGACCGACGCCATCGACGCGGCCTGGCCGACGCAAACAGTGGAGACCGGGCATTTTACATACTGCATGGTGTCGTAAATCGCGAGGCCGGAGCTGATCACTCCGCCGGGACTGTTGATGTAGATCGTGATCTGCTTGTCCGGGTCGTCGCTCTCTAGGTAGAGAATCTGCGCGATGATGGCGTTCGCGACGTCGTCGTTGATCTCGGTACCGAGGAAGATGATCCGATCCTTCAGCAGGCGGCTGTAGATGTCCCAGCTGCGTTCACCGCGATGAGTCGTTTCAACTACGAATGGAACGTACGCGGAGGGCCTGTCGAAGTTGTTTTCCATCGGTTTTCCTAGCGACTCGCTTACGGACTAGGCGGACGCGTCGGAGATGGTAGTCCTCGCGCGCAGATACTCAAGAATCTTCGCATCGAGAATTTGTACGCGAAGCTCGTCGCGTCGTTCCCCTTGGAACTCTGCGCGAACTTTGGCGATGTGACGCCCGGTTCGCTGCGCAATCTCACCCATGTGGCGATCGATTTCGCCGTCATCGACGTTGATCGACTCCTGGCGAGCCAGCTCGGAGAGCAGGAGACCAATCTTCACCTGCCGCTCGGCGCGAACGCCCATGGCCTTGGCGAAGTCTGGCGACGTCGGGGGTCGCGCATTCCCCATCATGCGCATGACTTCCATGAACTCCTCGGTCATCGCACGCATCGAGTCACGCACGAGACTCGGAGGGGCCGCGATCGGGTTCTTCTCTACGAGAGCGTCGAGGATCTGCTCGCGGATGCTTTCGTCCGTTTGCCGGGTCGCGTTCGACTCGAGCTGTTTGCGAATCTCGAGGCGAAGCTCCAGGAGAGTTTCGAACGGGCCGACCTGCTTCGCGAACGAGTCGTCGAGCTCTGGAAGGTTGCGCTCTTGCACCTCGTTGATCGTGACTTTGAGACACATCTCCTTGCCTCGGAGCTCTTCGCGATCGTCGGTATCCGGTAGCGTGAACTTCACTTCACGGACATCGCCCACACGCGCACCCGTCAGGTTCTCTTTGAACACCGGCAGGAGATTCTTGTCGGTGAGATCGAACGCGCGAGACGGAACCGCTAGGTCCTCACGCGCGTCGCCGCCAACGGTAACGGTGTACGACACCCCGAGAATGTCCGTGTCCGTCGCCGCGCGTTGAACGGGACGAAGCGAAGACATTCGCTTCTGAAGATTCTCGATCTCCGAATCGATGTCTTTGTTCTCCACAGCTTTGGCCGTGCGCTTGGCAGTGATGCCGTCTGCATCGACGCGGGTGATCTTGGGACGAACCTCGATCTTCGCGGTGAACGGGATTGGCTTCCCCTCGTGAAGGTCACCCGGCTCGATGGTCGGGACGGCGACCGGTTGAAGAGAGTGCTTTCGAACGATGTCGACGACCGCTTGCTGCACCGCTTTGCCGGCGGCCTCGGAGACGAGCTGTCCTCCGTACATCTGTCGCAGAAGCGTTCGCGGAGCTTTGCCCGGGCGGAAGCCTTTCACATGAGAGGTCTTCGAAAGCTCGGTCAGCCCGCGCTCGACCTGCGTTGCCACGGATTCCCAGGTCACCTGGGCGTCGATTTCGATCGTCACCGGGCTCGTCTCTCGAATAACCGGTTCGGCGGCCAAGATACCCTCTCCAGCCGAACTGCTCTTCGCACCAGTCGTGCGCGCTTCCATGAATCTCTCTGCTTCTTTCCGCTCACCGCCTCACGGCTGCGAGAACTGCAGCTCATAGCACGGGGTTTGCGACGCGCACCAAACGCGACGGATCAACGCGCCCGCGACATTGCGCGATGCGCGCCCTGAGCCTGTGAACGAGGAATGCCGCGCGTGATCGTCACGAAAAGCCCATCGCGGAACACGTATGCATCCGGCACGTTGGTCGCGACGACTTTCGCTGCCTGCTCGGCCTCGGCAGCGTCCGCGTCCGTGTCCCAAGCGGTGCGCCAGACGACGGCAAGCCGGTTCCCAGACGCCCGATACACCCTCAGCCGATCTCCACCCCAGCCTGCGGCGGCGCCGAGTGAATCGCCATTCTGTGGCTCGAAGTACACGCGCATCTCGAGCTCGCCCAACGTGTCCTCTTTGATGGGCGCAAAACCCAACGCTTCGATTGCAGGAAA
>CAZFGK010000055.1:0-5007 GCA_964518635.1 uncultured Ignavibacteriales bacterium | reverse complement strand
GAGGAATTCATGGCCGAGGAAGTGGCGATCTCGCTGCGGTCGAACGAAGGGGGCCAGCACTACGCTGCCTGGCCAACCTTGGCCGTCTTGGTCGGCGGCGGCATCATCGCGCGGCAGCGCCGCATGACTCGCGTGAATGCTCGCCTATTGCCCCCGCTGCGACGGAAGCCGTAGGCTTATCCAGGCAGGATGCCTGGGCTATCTAGGGCCTGCTGATAAAGTCGCGTCATGCTTTCTGGGCCAGCAAGTCAGGCGAAGTCATCGTCAGCAGCTTACCGGGTGCCGCTGGCGGGTCGTCGTGAGCCAACACCAGCGGAGCCAAGCCAGCGCGAGCACGAGCAGTTGGAGCGCTCTTTCCAGGTTCATCATCAGGAAGGTCAACACGATCTGCGCTGCCGATGTCCCGGCCAGCTTGGTCATGATCCGCCCCAAACCAAATCGCCGTTTGCCTTGGCCAAACTTGCCTTCCACCTGATTGCGAATCGCCTCATCCGCCGCTGCTTGCCTTTTCTCTTCCCGTGAAACCGTTTGAGGTTTCCTTCCCAACGGCGGTCCACTCATCCGAATGCCACGTTCCTGACAATAGGCGCGATTCTCCCGTGTGCGATAAATCTTGTCGACATGCACACTCTCCGGATAGAAACCCAAGCGATCTTTGTAGCGCTCAATCTGCCCGATCAGATCGAGGGACTCGTTGTAGTTGTCCCAGCTCAGGCGATCGACAAACGAAAATCCGTCGACCAGGCTGACCGAGAGCTTTGCACCAAACTCCGTATCGCGGCCTGCCTTACCCCGTTTGATGGGTCGGACATGGGGCTGGCTGATGCTCACAATCCGATCGTCCACGCGCTGCGACCGTTGGTCGACCATCTGTTGCTGCTGCCGAGACAGTTCGCGGCAGATCAGCAGGTGTTGATATTCGCGGCGTGAAAGCTGCGCCAAGGGCAGCGCTTGAGGATGCTCCAACAAACGGTCAATCACCCGTAAATTCCGCTTCAAATAGCCCAATTGCTGCCGATTCGCTTGGCGAATCTTGTGGCGGCCTGGCTTTTTCCGTTTCGCGAACGCCACGAACTGCCGGCGTGCTTTTTGGCGATAAGTCCGTGGTCGCGGTTCCTTTCCCACCAGCGGCTCGTGCAAGCGATCGACGAGCGCGTCGGTCTTCTCGCGGGCTTCGTTGAGCAAACTCACATCGGTCGGATAGCGAATATCGGCCGGAGCACAGGTGGCGTCGGCGATCAGCTGGCCACGGTTGGCGGTCGTTGGGGGCGAATCGGCAGGAGGGGTTTCACCTTCGTCGTCGTTCTGATCTTCTTCGGTGTCTTCCGGCAACGAGGGCAAGGCAATCGCCTCCGCGATTCGCCGCATTCCCTCCTCGCCAAACCGCTTGCGAAAGTCCACCATCAGCGACGCATCGAACGGTTTCTCTTGGGTAAACTCCTCCAGGCCGATGAAGAATTGCAGATACGGATTCTCCTGGATCGCGTCCACCGTCTCGCGGTCGGTCAATCCCAGTCGCTCTTTCACCAGCAGCGCGCCCAGCGCTGTGCGCGAAGGCACGATCGGCGCGCCGAAATCTTCGCACAGGTCTTCGTGGTAAATCTCCTCGGCCAGGGGCCACGGCACCAGTCGAGCCAATTGGATCCAGCGGTTCTCGGGATCCAACTGCCCGCTGAAGGGAAGATAAAAGTCAGGGAACTCCAACTGCTGCGAACGATTGCTGCGGTACATCCGATCACCGTGCGAGGGAAAATCTGAAAAATTCAGCCAACTGAGCTCGACTTTTGCACTTTTTCTGCGTTGGAAACTGCTCTTCGGACAGAGAGCGAGCCTCCGTCAAAATGGTTGGGTCTTCACAACATCCACCCGTCTTGAGCAAGGAGGCTCGCTATGGAACTTGTACCCGGATTCCTGCTGCTTGTGCAAGGACTCTCGACGACGATGACCGCTCCGACGTTCGCCAGCTTGACGACGGTGCTCACCGGCTGGGTGTTCGCTGGTCGGCGGACGGTGACGCGGATGATCCTCGCCGTGGGTTCGGCGGCCGACAAGCATTGGTCGTCGTACCACCGGCTGTTCAGCGCGGCCCGGTGGTCGCTCGACGCGGTTGGTCTGGCCGTGTTCGTTCTGATCGAGCCGTTTTTGGGCGAGGTCGTGATGCTGGGAATCGACGACACGCTCTGCCGCAAGCGGGGAACGAAGATGTTCGGAACGGGGATGCACCACGATCCGCTGATCTCCAGTCGCGGCAAGGCGATCACCAACTGGGGGCACAGTTGGGTGGTGCTGGGCGTGATCGTCGAGTTGCCGTTCCGCCCGGGACACTACTACTGCTTGCCGCTGTTGTTCCGGCTGTACCTCAACAAGAAGAGCGCGGCCAAGTATCGCCGCGCGTACCGAACGCGCCCGGAGCTGGCGGTCGAACTGCTCGGCGTGCTGTGCAACCACCGAAAAACCAGGCGTTTTCACGCCGTCGCCGACAGCGCCTACGGCGGCCAGAGCGTACTCTGCTTTCTGCCCGCCAACTGCGATCTCACCAGCCGGCTGACGAAGAACGCGCGGCTGTACGCCGCGCCGCCCACGCGGAAGGCGGGCACCAAGGGCCGACCGCGGAAGCGGGGCGACCTGTTGCCGACGCCCGTCCAGATGCTCGCCGGGCGTTGTCGCCACGTCACGCTGAACATCTACGGACGTTCGCAGACGGCGCGGATCGCCGACCAGCAAGCGCGGGTGCATGCCGCACCGGAGCGACCGCTGCGAATCGTCGCCGTGGAAGCGATTAAGGGCGGTCGCGGTCAAGAAGCCTTTTACTCGACCTGTTGCGACGCGCTCCCCGAACAGATCATCGCCTGGTACGCCATGCGGTGGAGCATCGAAGTCGCCAACCACGATAGCAAGCAACACTTGGGGTTCGAGCAGCCGCAAGGCTGGAGCCGCCGCGCCGTCGAGCGGACCGCGCCGCTGGCGATGCTGCTGTACTCGCTCGTCGTGCTGTGGTTTGCGAAGGAAGGTCATCGTCAGTGGAAGCCGCTCTCTTGTCCGTGGTACGTCTCGAAAACCGATCCGTCGTTCGCCGACATGCTTGGTACGCTCCGGCGACTCAGCATGAGACAACAAGTTTTATCACTGGCGGTCCGCGGGCCAGGATCGAGAAAATTCAAACAACTCCTGGAAAACACGGTTTCAATCGCCGCGTAATGTGCGAAAGTTGAACTTAGTATATCTTCTGAAAACCACCGACTCTTGAGATTCGTGTACACTGAGATATTGCAATAAGCTGTGG
The DNA here is from genome assembly GCA_964518635.1 of uncultured Ignavibacteriales bacterium. GTDB lineage: Bacteria > Zixibacteria > MSB-5A5 > GN15 > FEB-12 > CAZFGK01. Next base: position 1,724 of record CAZFGK010000055.1, on the reverse strand, counting down.
ATGAGGATTTTGGGAATTATCAGGCGGCGTGCTTGGTTTCTTTCTCACCGTTGATGAACTTAATTCCCTGTAGGATTTCGGGCAGGATGTCCGAACCACTCAGGGCTCTCCATTTCTTCTGGGCAGACATCATCAGCTTGTAGACCATCGTCAGGCAGGCCAGGCGGCTGCCGCTGCCCTTGGTTTTCTTGGTTCGCAGACGCACTGTCGCGAACGTACTCTCGATGGGATTGGTCGTGCGGACGTGCTTCCAATGCTCGGCGGGGAAATCGTAGAACGCCAAGAGCACGTCACGATCCTTGCTGAGACACTCGGTCGCCTGAGGATACTTGGCCTCATAGGTTTTGAGGAACTTATCGAAGGCTTCGCCGGCATGATCCCGCGTGGCAGCCATCCAGATCTGATGAATCATGTCCTTGGCTCCCGGTTGAATTCGCTTCGGCAACTTGTCGAGCACGTTGGCCGTCTTGTGCACCCAGCAGCGTTGTTCCCTCGTCTTGGGAAACACCTGCGGCAAGGCCTTCCAAAAGCCAAGCGCCCCATCTCCCGTGGCCAGCTTCGGATCGACCGCCAGCCCCCGTGCTTTCACGTCCAAGAGTAATTCCTTCCAAGACTGTTCACTCTCACGATAGCCGTCATGGACGGCAATCAGCTCTTTTTTGCCTTCGGGAGTCACGCCGATCAGCACCAGGATGCACTGCCGGTCTTCTTCCAGGCGGATGTTGAAATGGACGCCGTCGGCCCACACATAAACATACTGCTGGCCTTCGAGGCTCCGCTGGTTCCACTCGCGATATTCTTCCTCCCAGACCTTTTTCAGGTTCGTGATGGTCGAGGCCGATAGGCCGGGACACTCAGCGCCCAAGAGCGACTGCAAGGCTTCGCCGAAGTCGCCCGTGCTCACTCCTTTGAGATACAGCCAGGGAATCAATTCCTCGATGCTCTTGGTTTTTCGCAAGTAGGGCGGCAAAATCTTCGAGGTGAATTTTTCTTGTTCTTCCGGTGGTCTGCGATCGTGGACCCGAGGCTGCTCGATTTCGAGTTGCCCCAAGCCGGTTGTGATCTTTCGCTTCTGGTGATACCCGTTGCGGACCACTTGGCGATGGCCCTGCACGTCGGTCAGGTGCTGGTGGGAGTCGACCCACGCGGCGACTTCCGCTTCAATGGCGTGTGTGAGCATCTGCTGGGCTCCTGCTCGCAAGATGTCCGTCAACACGTCTTGGGAACTCAGGGCTGGAAACTCGAGCGTCGAACTGTTAGCTTCGCACATGGGGGCGTGCTCCTGGGGTTGAGGTCTTGAATAAACCAAATCAAACCCAAGTACGCCCCCTTTTTCAACCTCACTCATCCACAGAATTCTGTTATATCTCCTGCAATCGGCTCTTGCCGTCTCTCGCGCTTTCTGAACTGCTGGAAGAATGAGGGCCAACATAGTGCCAAGAATCGCGAGCGTTATCAAAAACTCTTTCAGAGTGAAGCCCGAAAGTTCTGAATGATAACGACGGCAAATCATTTTGTGCCTTACGGCAGGTGGTAGCGAAGAACTACGTGCAGGTGGTATTCTACCCTCTAATTGCTCGTTAGTTCATCTTATCGTCTTTTCGTGGATCTTTGCCATGTTTTGTTTTAGGTTCCTCGTTAATGCTATCACTTTTGCGTTCCTCCTGGCCGTTAACTCCTCACACGCCCAGATCGTCACGCTTTTCCGTGGCCATGCCTACACC
>CAZFGK010000054.1:0-5304 GCA_964518635.1 uncultured Ignavibacteriales bacterium | reverse complement strand
AGGTTGGGGAGGTTCATCTGGTGGGGGGAAGTTCCCCAACCCCTTGCCAAGAGTCAAGAACTGATGTAAACTGATGGTAAGCATTGCTTTGGCAGACTTCAAACCATGTCTGCTGGAAAGTGATATCGGTGAATTGCACCTTTGCCGATACTTGGAAGGTACAACCAAGTCGAGGAGTAGTAAGGATGGATGCGGGACTTGCTAGACTAGATTTTTTGGGTAAACAGTTGGGGCTACCAAACGGCCTAGATAGTTTCGATGATCGGCTTATCTGGCAAAAGACGATTTATTTAGCGAGCAAGTTTGATTTAGACTTAGGCTATCAATATCGCTGGTACAGATACGGACCATTTAGTCAGGATCTTGCAGATGACCTCTATAAGAAGAGGTATGCTGATCTAACGACAATTGCTACTCGATTCGCCGCTGCAGGTGAGCTATCAAGAGACAATTTTTTGAAATTTCTCCAAGAGGTAGATAGGCTGACCGAGGATCCAAAAAAATCGCGCACACTAGTTGCATCAATTCTCTTTCTAAAAACCGATTTAATGTCAGTTGGGACAATCCTAACAGAGCAAAATGTTGGCAGCAAGTTACGCGAGTATGGAAAGGATTTTGATGACTCGCTTACTACGCGGGCTTGGAATTTGCTTATCACCAAAGAGCTCATTCAATAATTTTTTGGGGGATAGATGGGGCTCGACGACAACTACGGATCGATAAATGATCCCATACACGGCACGATTCGACTCACCAAAGAAGAGTGGGACATTATCGGAACCACCGCATTCCAGCGGCTTCGTGGTTTATGTCAATTAGGTCTTGCACACTTAGTCTTTCCGGGAGCAACTCACACAAGATTTTCACACTCACTCGGTGTTTTGCATCTTACAACTAGATTCATTCAATCAATCAGAAGAAAAGATAAGGACTGCATTTCTGAACAACAGGAAAGAGACATAAGGTTACTTGCTCTCTTGCACGATATCGGTCACTTACCTCTATCACATGCAATGGAATCTCCATTTCAACGAAATCTGGAGAACCGATCTGTCCCAAAAGACGCCCACATTACGACTGAAGAAACAAAGCCGACGAATTCGTCTAATGGAATGCCTTTAAATGATATGGCAAACTTCAAGGCTAGACCTGGATCACCTGATCATGAGGCAATCTCGGGGCGAATAATTCTTGAAAACAAGCAGATCGGAAAAGCGTTCAATGACCCAACTGACTCAAGGCGAATCAGTGATCTGCTGACAAAGAGTGCCTTCAAAGGAGAAGACAGAACCAGGATGCTAGTGTCTGGTTCAATCGATGCCGATCGATTAGATTTTGTAAGTCGTGATGCTGTATTTTCTGGCGTGGCGTTCGGAAAGGCAGAAGCAAACTACTTGATTGATTCAATGGCATTTGATCGCGAGCTTGGAATCCCTTACATACAGTTTAAAGGTAGAAACGCGCTTGAACATTTTCTTTCCGCAAGGGTACATCAGTATCACGTCTCGTTTCACAAGACTGTCATGGGGTTGGAACTGCTTGCCCAGTTTGCTTACCATTGTATTTCTAGCAATGATGATGTTCTATCAAGTCTCAAGTCACTTGGAATAGTTGTTCCTAAGAGCGACAGTGAAATCGTCGATCAGAGCCAAGAAACCGATTTTCTTTTTTTTGATGACGCTTTCTTTTGGAGGCTAATCCATAATTGGGAGCCAGAGGATACTTTTCAAAAAGATATCAGAATCTGTCTTCTGAATCGTATCCCTCCTATATTGCTCTACGAAGATGAAACGCGAGACATTAACAGCAATACTAAGAATCCAGTTTTTGACAAGCTAAGCGACAGCAGTATGGCAGCACTTATGCGAGATGATTCTTTTTGGCATTTTGATGAACTTGAGATCAAAATAGACAGAAGTAGGTTGGCAATTAAGAATCTTGCTTACAAGGTAGAGAAGTTCTCTCCAGAACGATTAGATGCCGCATGGATGGACCACATGAAGCATAGAAAGGGCGATTCAAACGGCATAGACTTCGAGGCATTTCTTGAAACAATCGAATATGCGCCACTTGCTTATGTGCAACACGAGCATGAAATACGTCCTTTAGCAACCATTGAACAATCTCACATCGCCAAGGTTTCAAGATCACCATTGTACCTCAGGAGGTTGTATTGGGTACCTCAACCAACGAACTTGACTAAACAACAAAGAATCAAGATTCGCACGGGTTTTGAGAAAAGGCTACGGGACTACAAGTACACTTTCTAGCCCTCCCTACCCATTCACCTTTTCATCTAACAGTTTCGTGATTGCGTCCAGGTTCAGGCGTTCCTGGGTCATCGTGTCGCGGTCGCGAAGAGTCATCGTCCCGTTTGCAATCGTGTCGCCGTCGATGGTGATGCAATACGGGCATCCCGCTTCATCCATACGCGCATAACGGCGACCAATTGCGCCGGATTCGTCGTAGAAGACTTTGAATTTCTTGCGCAGCTCGTTGTAGACATTATTCGCATACTCCGCCATCCCGTCCTTTTTCACGAGTGGCAAGATCGCCGCCTTGATCGGCGCGATCTTCGGTGACAAGCGAAGGAAGACACGCGTTTCGTTGTTGATCGTCACTTCATCGTAGCCATCGACCAGCAAGGTCAGCAAACTGAGGAAACGACCAGCGGACGTTTCAAAAATGTACGGGACAAATTTTTCAGTGTAGCGTTCGTCGAAATAGCGCAGGTCTTTTTTCGATGCCGCCATGTGACGACCGAGATCGAAATCAGTACGGTTATGAATCCCTTCCAGCTCCTGCCAGCCAAACGGATATTCATAGGTGATGTCATAGGCGGCTTTGGCATAGTGCGCGAGTTCGGTTCCGGCATGCTGATGCCATCTGAGTCGCGACATATTGATGCCCAGCCCGTTGTACCATTTCCATCGCTCTTCACGCCAGTACTCGAACCATTTCTCATCCTCGGTCGGATGCACAAAGAACTGCATTTCCATCTGCTCGAATTCACGCGTACGAAAAATGAAATTGCCGGGTGTGATTTCGTTTCGGAATGCCTTTCCGATCTGCGCAATACCGAATGGGACTTTCTGACGTGACGAATTTTTCACATTCAGGAAATTGACATAGATCCCCTGCGCAGTTTCGGGGCGCATGTAGATCACGGCGGTTTCATCCTCGACCGGCCCCATGAATGTCTTGAACATCAGATTAAAATTACGTGCGGGAAGTAATTCCCCACCACATTCGCCCGGCTTCTTGGATGGTTTCTGTAAGCAGCGGGCTTCATCCAGTTTGTCAGCGCGGAAACGCCCCTTGCATGTTTTGCAGTCGATCAATGGATCGGAGAATTCAGCAACGTGACCAGATGTATGCCAGACCTGCGGATGCATCAGAATCGCAGCATCGAGCCCTTCGATATCATCCCGACGGGCGGTCATCGCATTCCACCAGAAGGTCTTGAGATTCCGTTTCAACTCGGCACCAAGCGGACCGTAATCCCAACAGGAATTGAGTCCACCGTAGATTTCAGATGAGGGGAAGACGTAGCCGCGTCGTTTGCAGAGGGAGACAAGTTTCTCCATGAGGTCGGCTGGGCGGGGATTGCTTTTGATCGTGTCGGACATCTGATCTTCTTTCTTCCAGCGCAGTTGGCAGCACTGCGGGGAGGGTATGCAAAAATTCTAGTTTTGTGCGCGTTTCAATTTATCAAGAAAGCCAAGCGCTTTGAGCTGGCTGTTCACCCCGGCATGATATTCCAGAAACCGAAGCATGATCTCAAGTAGTCGTTGCCCCTGTTCAAAAGGGAGCTGCATGCGGTCGGCATCGGCAAGACTGGCGCGCTGATATTTCGCCAGCGTGACCAGATCAGTCGGTGATACCGGAATATACGAAGCGGTGAAGGCGACACAACTGGGGCAGACAATTCCCCCTCGCTCCGGCTCGAATGTCCAGTCGAGTGTCTCGGTCTCGGGCAGGGGCCGCCCACACTCGGCGCAGAAATTCAACTGCGGGTGATAGCCAAGCAGCGAGGAGGAGCGCAGGAGAAAAGTGAGAAAAAGACCGGGGAGGGCGAGACGATCGGCTGCTTCGAGATGCTCATACAGCGTTAACAGATAGGAATAGATCTCGGGATGGGTCTCCTCTTCGGGAAGAAGGGTGAGGCAGAGTTCATTGGCAGCGGAGCCGTAGGCGAGTTTGCCGAGGGAGCCATCAGCGGCAAAGGTGAAGATACGAATGGTGTCGACACTGCTCAGATAATTGCTGCGCTCCCCTTCCCCCTGATAGAATGCGAGGTCATGGACAGCGAAGGGGAGAATGCGTCCCCGTTTCGATTTGAGTGATCGCCCTCCCTTATCTTGAACGGCGATTCGTCCGAATCGACGCGTGAGAAGCACAATCGTACGCGAACTTTCCGACCAGTTGAAAAGTTTGAGCGCGACTGCTTCGGTCGATTCGATTGCCATAAGGGAATGAACAGGGAAGTGAACAGAGAAGCAAATGGGAGGAAGCTGCTGAATTTCCAATGCCCGAATGTCTCTTCTCTTGTCACCCTGTTTCTTCTCTTGTCACCCTGAGCTTGTCGAAGGGTCGTTTAACTTCTGTGCCCCACTGCGTATGCAGGCGCAGCTTGCAGAGCGGTAGGTTCCAGGTCTGTATATCTCATTTGCAAAAACGTGAAGATGCTGAAACCCTGATCTGGTGATCAGGTCCACCTGCATGATTCTGGCACTGACCAGACAGTTGACCACATCAAACCGTGAGCTGATTCAATCACTTACGCAATGTGAACTGATGATTCAATCTGCCAGTGCCAAAATATGGCACTGCTATTCCGTTGCAAAATTCATCGCATATTCTGTCACACAGCGACAAATGCCTTGACAAGAAATCGATCCACGATAGGTTTGTCATAGGGCAGGGTGCGTTTTCCGATCAACTGAATCCTGCCGCTATGGGTGTGCGTCGTAGGGAGGTGTTAGGTGGCAAGAAGTTTTTCGCTTTCGGTATGGCCAACTCGATTGGCAGTCATCGTTTTAGCAGGCGGCGGAGCGTACTTCGCAGGTATTGGTGTGGCGGATGCAGTATCTGAACGCCGACTTATCAAAGAGATGGAAGTTGACCGCACAGAAACAGACTTGATCCTGAAGGGGTCAGGGGATCATCTTCGATTAGGCATGACACTTGAACTTGAGTCACTCTTCGACCTTCAGGGAAATCCTTTTGATGCTAAGTCATTGGTAGGGGGGGGGCTTACTGGGTTGCGATTTTGGTACGAGCGGCGGTGTGAGGTGGGAGGAG
>CAZFGK010000053.1:0-5964 GCA_964518635.1 uncultured Ignavibacteriales bacterium | reverse complement strand
CGGAGAACAGGATCGGCAGCCGCGTCTCGATGCCGGGTACGCCGTTCGGTATCTTGCGATACGGAGCATTCGCGCCCGCGATCCGCTTGCCGTCGGCGCCGTCGAAGCGGAACGGCGCGTGATCCGACGAGAACACCTGGAACACGCCGCCGGCGAGCCCCTGCCAGATCGCCTCCTGGTTCTGCTTGTCGCGCGGCGGCGGCGAGCAGATGCACTTGGCGCCCTCGAAGTCGGGCTTGCCGAGATCGTCCTCGGTGAGGACGAGATATTGCGGGCAGGTCTCGGCGTAGATCCTGAGGCCGCGCGCCTGCGCCCAGCGGATCTGCTCGACCGCCTCGCGGCCCGAGACGTGCACGATCAGCACCGGCACGTCGACCAGCTCGGCCAGCGCGATCGCGCGGTGCGTCGCCTCGCGCTCAACGACCATCGGGCGTGATGCGGCGTGGTAGCGCGGCGCGGTCTTGCCCGCGCGCTCGAGGCGCTCGGTGAGCCAGGCGATGCAGTCCGTGTTCTCGGCGTGGATCATCACCATCGCCTGCTCGCCGCGCGCCAGCGCTAGCACGTCGAGGATCTGGCGGTCGTCGAGCTTGAGGTCGTCGTAGGTCATGTAGATCTTGAACGACGTGTAGCCGTCCTTGATCAGTGCCGGCAGCTCCTGGCCCACCACCTGCTCGCTCGCGTCGGAGACGATCAGGTGGAAGGCATAGTCGATCAGCGCCTTGCCCTCGGCGCGGGCGTGATAGTCCTTCACCGCCTCGCGCAGCGCCTTGCCCTTCTGCTGCGCGGCGAAGGGAATCACCGTCGTCGTGCCGCCGCACAGCGCGGCACGCGTGCCGGAGGTGAAGTCGTCGGCCATTACCGACCCGTCGCCGGTCGGCTGGTCGAGATGGCAATGGGCGTCGACGCCGCCCGGGAGCACGAGGCGGCCCGCGGCATCGATGCGCCGCGTGCCGCCGGCGATGCGGTCGGCGAGTGCCGCGATGCGCCCGCCGCTGATGCCGATGTCGCAGCGGAAGGTGTCGGCGGCGGTGGCGATCGTGCCGTTCGTGATGACGAGATCGTGCTCATCCATGGCGATTTCTCTCGCAAGAACCGGGCCGCGCGATCAGGGCTGGTCCGGCCGCTGCTCGGTCTCCTCGCGCGCTCGGCGCAGCGCGATCGCGACAGCCTCCTGCGCACTGTGCGCGAACGAGATCTCGACGGTCTGGCGCTCGTCGAGATAGCGGCCGTTGTGCAGCACGCCACGGATGCGGTCGGCCCAGCCGCCCGAGCCCTCGAGGATGACCACCGGCCGCGCCTCGGCATAGGCGATCGTCAGCTCGTTGAGCGTGCCGCAGCTGCCGCCGATCATGACCAGCGCATCGCACGAGCGCGCGGTGAGGAGGTTGCGCGCGCGGCCCAACCCGGTCGGGAACACGATGTCGACATAAGGATTGGCGCCAGATCGCTCCATGCCGGGCAGGAATCCTATGGTCAGCCCGCCCGCCTCGCGCGCGCCCTTGGACGCCGCCTCCATGACGCCCTTGCGCCCGCCGGTGACGAGCACGGCACCGGCCTCGGCCACGAGCCGGCCGACCTCCTCCGCGGCCTGCATCGTGTGTCCGTCCACCCGATCGTTCTTGTGCTGCTCGTTCTTGCCGATGACGCCGATCGTGATCTTCATCGCATCCTCGTCTGGCTTGGTCGCTCGATGCGCGTCCACAGCGCATCGAGCCGACTGCGCGCTTCGGCGCGCGGTGAATCGATGAGAGCGAGTGGCCCGATCGTCTCGACCGCGAACGAGGCCGACACCGTGCCGCATGCCGCAGCCCGGATCGGATCGCCGGTCGCGACCAGGCCGGCCAGGAACCCGCCGCAATACGCATCGCCGGCGCCCGTCGGATCGACGACGTGAGCCGGCGTCGCCGGCACGAGCACGACCGGTGCGTCCGCCGTGACGATCGCCGAGCCCTCGGCGCCGCGCTTGACCACGACGCGCCGCGCGCCGCACGCGACCAAGCGCCGCGCTGCCTCGAGCGGGTCGCTGCCGCGATCGGCGATCGCCAAGTCGGCCTCGCTGGGCAGCAGCGTGTCGATCACTCGGAACAGGGGCGTCGCGTGGTCGTCGTTAAGGGCGCGCTCGTCGTACCACGGCGAGTCGACGTGGAGCGCGATGTTGGGCCGCGGCGCCCGCAGGTGGCGCATCAGCGCAATGTGGCGCTGCACGGGCAGCGCTGCGGCATGGCATCCGGCGGCGGCGCGTATCCACTCCGCGGGGATATCGTCGGGCAGCGGCGAGCACGCGAACCACGTGCGGTAGCGATGCTCGGCTCCGTGCACGGTGTAGTCGGTGAAGCGCGCGCGTTCCGGCTCGGGAATCTGCGCAAAGACCTCTGGCGGGAAGCGGCGTTCGCGGCTGCCATCGGGGCGGTACCAGAAGGCGACGTTCATGCCGTGCGCCGCCTCGAGCCGGCGCACGCCGCCGAGATCGAGACCCCGTCGCGCGAGCGCGTCGAGGAAATCTGCCGGATAGTTGCTGCCGACCGGCGCCACGAGGCCGACACCGTCGCCCCACAAGGCCGCACCCGCGGCGGCATAGGCGACGTTGCCGCCGCAATTCTGCGGTAAGCGCTCGCCCGAGGGTGCGATCACGTTGTCGAGCGTGAAGCTGCCGCAGACGATCAGCTGCACGCTCATTTGACGCCCCCCGGCGCGATCCCGACGAGCAGGAAGCGTTGGCTCACGAACACTAGGGCCAGCGCGGGCAGCAGGCCGAGCACGGTCGCCGCGGCGAGCTCGCCCCAGCTCACATACACCTCGCCCACGAAGCTCGCGACGGCGACCGGCACGGTCTGGGTTTGCGGCCGCGACAGGATGACGGCGAAGAGGAACTCGTTCCACGAGGTGAGGAAGCTGAAGATCGCAGCTGCCGCGACCGCCGCGTGCGACAACGGCAGGGCGATGCGTGTGAAGACCTGCCAAGTCGACGCGCCGTCGATGCGTGCCGCTTCCTCGACCTCGCGCGGCAGGGTCTCGAAATATGCCTTCATCATCCAGATCACGATCGCGATGCTGAACACCGCATGCGTGAGGCCGATCGCCCACAGGCTGCCGAGCAGGCCCGCCTGTCGGAACACAAAATAATAGGGCAGGACCAGCGCCACCGGCGGCAGCATGCGGAAGGTCAGCATCCAGAACGACGCCGCCTCGATCTTGCGCAGGCGGTGGCTCGCCAGCGCGTAAGCGGCGGTGACGCCAAGCACGAGTGCCACCGCCGTCGCGATGGTCGCGGCGATCAGGCTGTTGGCGATGGTGGCGGGAAAGCGCGAGCGCGGCGCGAACAGGGCGGCATAGTTCTGCCAGGTCGGTGCCGCGGGCAGGAAGGTCGGCGGCCAGGCGAAGATCTCGAGCCGCGTCTTGAACGACATACCGGCAACCCAGATCAACGGCGCCAGGAACAGCGCCAGCACCGCGATCGCCGCGGCATAGACCAGCACGGCCCCGAGGATGCGTCGACCGCTCATCGCGCGACCCGCCGCCCGGCTGCGAGCAGCGCCCATGACATGGCCACGACCAACACCAGCATCGTCAGCGCTAGAGTCGCCGAGTAACCAAGGTCGAAGTAGTTGAGACCTTGCTGGTAGACGAAGTAGGAGAGGGTCTGCGTGCTCTCGCCCGGCCCGCCGCCGGTCATGGCGTAAATCAGGTCGAAAGTCTTGAAGCCGTCGATGCAGCGGAACAGGCCGGTGCTGACCAGGAAGGGGCGCAGCATCGGCAGGGTCACGTACCAGAACCGGCGCAGCGGCCCACAGCCGTCGAGGCTCGCGGCCTCGTAGAGTTCCGGCGAAACCGTCTGCAGGCCCGCAAGCATGAACAACACGACAAAGGCGGTCCACTGCCAGACCGAGACCATGATGACCGCCTGCAGCGCGAAGGTCGGGTCGCTCAGCCAGACCGGCGGGTTCTCGATGCCGAGCGCAAGCAGCGCCTGCCTGAGGATGCCGAACTCCTCCGACATCACCAGCCGCCAGATCATCCCGGCGAACAGCGGCGCGATCATCATTGGCGCGAGGAAGAGCGCACGGATCAGCCCGATGCCGCGCCACGCCCGGTTGAACAGCAGCGCGATCGCGACTCCGAGCACGAGCTGCAGCACGACGCTCTCGGCCGTGAACCACAGCGTCGTGCCGAGCGACGCCCAGAACGCGTCGTCCGCCAGCATGCGCGCATAGTTGCCGAGCCCGGCGAAGGCAGGCGTTCGCGCGCGCGTCAGGGTCCATTCCCACAGGCTGAGCGCGACGAGGCCGAGCAGCGGCGCACCGACGAAGACGACGCTGAAACCACCAGCAGGCACCAGCAGCGGCCACGTCGCGCCGTCCCGACGGGGCCGCCGCCTGTCCTCCGCCATCGCGCGCGCGTCGGTCAGCGGACTGGGAAGCCTGCCTGCCTGATCACGTCGGCGATCTGGCGGTTGGCCGTGGCAAGCGCCTCCGCCGGGCGCGCCTGGTTGAGCGCAGCACGGTTGAGCTGGAGGCCGAGGATCTCCTCGATCTGCGGGTAGAACGGATAGCGTGGGCGATAATCTGTGAAGATCCGGTTCTCACGCTCCGCGCGCAGAACGAAGTCGAACCACGGGTACTGCCGCTGCAGCGCCGCGTCCTGGAGTGCCGAGTAGCGCACCGGCGTGCCGTTGAGGGCGGCGAGGTCGCGCTGGATCGGCTTGCTCATCACCCACTTGAGGAACTTCCACGACGGCTCGACCTTGGCGGTGCGCGCGTTGATCGCCACCGCCCAGCCGCCGAACGGGATCACCGGCGTCTCGGCCGCCGCGAACTTCGGCATGTAGGTGAACCCGAGCGTGTCGGCGATCACCGAGCGGTCGCGCTTCATGAACTCGGCGCCATTGACCGTGAAGGTCGGCGCCATGCCGAGCCGGCCGCTCTGCATCGCCGCGGTCTGGTCGTTCCAGTGATGCCCGATCGCGCCTTGCGGTGCACTGCGCAGCCAGCCGACATAGTGCTCGAGCACCTTGACCGCGCGCTCGGATTCGAGCGTCGGCGCGAGGTTGCCCGGCGGATCGGCGAGCAGCTTGCCGCCGGCGCCGGTGTACGTGGCAAGAAACCACGAGCAGATCGGGCCCCCGCGCTGATAGGGCATCGAAATGCCGAAGCGGTTCGCGCGGGCATCAGTCAGCTGCTGTGCCGCCGCATCGACGTCGGCGAGGGTCGCTGGCGCCGACAGACTCTTTTCCCGGAACCAGTCCTGGCGGTAGAAATTGAGGAAGTAGTACGCGCCGAACGGGATGCTCCAGATCTTGCCCTCCCAGCGTGACAGCGAGCTGAAGGCGCCGGGTAGGATGTCGTCGACGTCGATCTCGGCGCGGTCGCGCGCGAAGAGGCCGTCGAGCGGGCGCACGTAGGTGTTCTTGGCCCACTCGCCCAGCCAGATGATGTCCTGCAGATAGACGTCGCTGTTGGCGGTCCCGCCAGCCAAGTCGGCCATTGCGCGCTGGCGCAGCTGCGGATACGGCAGGATCTGCAGGTCGACGGTGATGCCGGTCTCCTGCGTGAACCGCGGGATGAACTCCTCGATCAGGCGGAAGCTCGAGATGCCGGTGACGGTGATCGAGCCGGCCTGCTGCGCCGAGGCGCGGCTGACGAACGGCGCCGCGGCGACGCCGGCGGCGAGGTTGAGGAAACGGCGACGCTTCATAGCTCGGTTCTCCTCTGCTTGCGGCGCTGGGTGGCCGCTAGGATTGGCGCGTTCATCGGACCTCGGCGAACAACCGCCCCCACCCGGTAACGCGCGCGGGATCGACGCCGGCGGCGCGCAGCGAGCCCCATACTGCGGTCGCGACCGTGTCGTAGATCGGGATGCCGAGCTCCCGCTCGAGCGCGGCGGAGAGCGGGGCGCCGCGAAGGTTGGTGCAGAAGATCGTGATCGCCACCGGTCGGTCGCGCGCCACCCCGCGGCTCCTCAAAAAAA
>CAZFGK010000052.1:4260-7039 GCA_964518635.1 uncultured Ignavibacteriales bacterium | reverse complement strand
TGGTGCCATAACATACATTGTGCCCCGAGAAAGGAGATCCCCCAGATGCACAAGTTGTTATGTAGTGTTTGTCGGAAGGTGTTTCAGAGTCGTGCGGTTCGGGTATGGGGCACCCCCCAGGTTTGTCCAGGCTGTGCGGGCCAGCGAGCGGAAGCGCGCAAACAGGAGCGGGCGCAAGTGAAGACATCCGCGCCTTCCCCCTCCCCCCGGGGTGGGAAGTCGGGAATCTTTGCCCGGCTCAAGTTCGGATTCAGCCGATAGGTGCGCAGAGCTGGGTAGGCTAACATAAGTTGAGAAAGGACGGGATTGGATATGTTTTACCTGACGTGCACGAAATGCGGGAGTAAGTTTCTCACCTTGGTTTGGGTGAGGTTGTGTCGGAAATGCTCTGGGCGAGAGGTTGGCTAAGGCGAGTCTCAGCTTGGAGAGAAAGGAGGAGAACGGTTATGAAGGAAAAGAAACCTTGTTCGAAATGCGGCGGTCGAGGAGTCGTGTGGGTGCGCAAGACCGGGACTGTGAAGGAACCGGTGAACTGCGACAAATGCAAAGGTCGCGGGACGGTCTGAGCACTCAAGGCGGGCGGGGGTGTGGGGTAGGGGCAGTGAGATGATGTTGCTGGCTTTGCCCTGTCCCGCCCGTGGGGGTGCTGCGGATTACGTGATGACGGCTAATCCCAGAGTGGGATATATTGGGCTGGATTGGATTGTTCAATCTTATTACTGGCAACTAACTAGAAAGGATGGCAACTAACAATGGGAAACATACTCGCTAAACTCGATGCAAATGACCTGGACTGGTTGGGTGCTCCTCCGGAGGGGACGGAAGCTCCACCGGCGGATACTCTGGAAGCCGAACTCGAAGCCGCGCTGGAAGACTGGCGGGCCAGGAGCTACGTCCAGAACGTTCCGTGGACCGCCACGAACGAGAACCGCCGAGCCAAGGCGGTGGAGTTGATCTCCAGTCTGCTCACCAACTACACCCGACGCGGGAGCTGGAGTCCCAGGATGCGAGAGCTGGGCGAGCGGCTGGTGGAGAACAGCAAGAAAAGGTAGTAGTAGTAGTAGCAGTAGTAGCAGTAGTAGCAGCTACCGCGAACAACATCTCGTGCCCCGGGAAAGCTCATCTAAAATGGAAATCTTTGATCTTATCATCTCCAGCGGCGTGCTGGTTAAGCTAGCCGTGACTGGTGTTGCGCTGGCGGGGACCCTGTTGTTGCTGGCGGGGCTGTATGGGCAGTGGCCCTGGGAATAGCAAGGGGAGTAGGCTGGACAATTGCAACTTCAACTTCAACTTCAACTTCAACTAAGAAAGGAACAATCAACTCATGGCAAAGAACGACAAGGTTTGGGGATTCGGCAGCAAGAAAACCGAGACCCAGCGGCTGGCCAAGAAGAACAAGCCCTCTGCGAAGAAACGGGCGGCGAAACGTGCTCATCTTCAGGTGGAACAACCCCCGGAGAAGAAGGTCAAGTAGCTTCTCAAGCGAGAAGTAGCAATCACGTAGCTCAAGTAATTCAACAATTCAAAGGAGACAAAACTCAAATGGCAAAGAAATCCACAACTGCGGCGCTCCCTCCGGGGACACTCAAGGAAGAAGTCCGTCTCGATCCCAACAAGCTCACCATCATCACCGACCCCGCGCATTCCTTGTACCAGGACCGGGCGAAATGGGACGTTGACCCGGGGCTGGTGCAGAGTATGCGCACGGAGGGGTTCACCTCCACCGTGCTCGTCGGGGAAATGTATGACTATGAACCTCAAGGCGAGCAGGGAGACTTTCTCGGCTATGTGGTGATCGCCGGGCGCCAGCGCACAAAAGCCGCCATCGAGGCGCGGCTTGCTGAGATTCCCTGTCTCAACATCGGAGACATCGCCGCGCTGACCAGTTCTCAGCTCCAGGCGCTGATGATTGGCGAAAACGAACGTCGTATCAACAACAACACCTTGGAGCGTGCGGTCGAAGCCCATCGGCTGTACTCCACCAAGCTGGCCGAAAGCAAGCCCAATAACTGGCCTGCGGAGGTTCCGTGGAAACCCACCAAGGAAGATAAGGTGGCCGCGCTGGAGTTCACCGGACAGGCGTTCAACCTCGCGCCGAGCCGGATCACGAACATGTTCGCCCTGCTGGATGAAGACAAGGTTTCCGGGGGCCTGCGCAAGGCGATCAAAGACGAGGAGATCAGCTTCAAGGCCGCGCTGAAGATGGTGAAGCTGACCCCGATTGAGCAGGAAGAAGTACTCGCCAAGCTCTCCCCTGTGCGGGAGGCCAAGGCCAAGCAGGACAAGAAGGGCAAGGGTACGCTCAGTGAGCGCGAGGTGGACGCGGTGGTGAACCCGAACACCAAGATCAAGGTGGATCGGGAGTGGCTGGAGAAAGTCAAGGCACGGCGCGGCACCCCGAGCGACGTGAAGGAGTTCATCAAGGAGCTGCTGAACCCCGGCAGCACCGAGCTTCCCTATCTCCCGGGGAGGTTGGAGAAGATCAAATCCAATCTGACTTCCTCGCCTGCCGAGGATGGCGAGGACGAGTAAGGTACGGTATAATCACGGGATTGGAGCGGGAAATAGAGAGAGGATCTTATCTTGGCGGCTGGGACTCTCTAATCTTTTCCCCCTCCACCCTGAGGGGAACCCGGGGGTGGTAGTTTATCCATTCTTTCCGGCCATTCCTGGGTTCCCTCTCAGGGACAGCGACTTTGCTAACTTCGTTCTCTACTCTTCTCTCACGGGGTTATACATATGCAGGAGCAACACGGTGGTGGTGATGGGGGCAATGGCA
>CAZFGK010000052.1:0-4160 GCA_964518635.1 uncultured Ignavibacteriales bacterium | reverse complement strand
TACCAGATCAGCACAGGAGATCATTTCTGGTTGCACATTATCGGACCCAGCTCCAGCGGAAAGACCAGTCTGGGCATCGCAATGCTGGATGATCTGTACAAAGATCACTATATGCTCGGAGAGATTTCCCCCAACACCTTCCTCAGCGGACTTAATCGAGGCAAACAAAAAGGCAAGCTGAACTCCTTCCTGCACCAGATAGGGGAACGTGGATTGATCTTCGCGCCTGATTTCACCAACTTCCTGAGCAACGACCCACTGGCAGTGGGGAAAGTAGCCGGACAACTACGTGAGATATACGATGGAAGGATGACAAAACGCGCCGGGAGTATGGATCAGGTGAATGATTGGCAAGGGGAAGTAGCCATGGTTACCGCGTTCACACCCAGTAAGGAGCATGCTTGGCATTCCCATAATAGGGAAGGGGAAAGATTCCTGACGTTGCGCTGGCCAGGAGTTGAACCCCGGAGTGAGGAAGAGGAAGTAGCTCTGGGCAGGATTATGAAGAACGCGGATAAGAAGCTCAGCCAGATTGAGCTTCGGGGGTTGGTGAGGAAACTGATTGAATTGGGAGTAGAGTCCACCGTTCCTCAAGTGCTACCTCCTGGAACAGCTCCGGTCCCTCGGGCTAACTGGGAATACCCAACTGGGTTGACATTGCCAAGTTCGGATAATGTGGAGGATAGAAGTTACAAGCTGGCAAGGTTGGTTGGGAAGCTGCGTACCCAACCAGTACGAGGATGGGATAGGAGTATCTCTCATGTGGCTGGAGAGGAGAACCCAGGGAGAGTATTCAAGCAACTCATCAAAGCCGCCCGAGGATGGGCGGGGCTTATGCGAAGAGAGGGAATTCTCCCAGAGGACTGGTTGCTCGCGGAGAGACTGGCGATTGACACTATCCCTGAGACTCGCAGGTGGTTGTTGGAAAGCCTTCCCTGGAACGGTGGTGTGACCACTGCGGATATGTTGTTGGAGATGACTCCGTTCAAGGGAATGGAAGGGATGATGTGGCATTTGGCGGATCTCCTGGCGTTGGAGGTGGTGGGAACTAATAGTTTGGGAGAGCTGTGGTTGATGGATGAGTTTGTGAGGTTGGCGGAGAGTGGGTGCAGGGGATGGGTGGAAGGGTTGCGAGTAGGGAGGGAGGAGAAGGTAGGGAAGGCGCAGGAGAGGATGGATAGTAAGGCGTTTGGGGTTATGAGATAACAAAAAAAAGCAACAAGACTAAGAAGGAGAATGGTAGTTTATGGTAACCAAGGAACCGAAGTTGAAAACCGCCCCCGTCAGATGGGCAGCGACAAACTATCTACTAGCCCTGGCGCTGCTCAGCGGCGGGGTGGTGCTGGTGATCGCTGTGCTGGGACTGGTCAGGGGGACAGTGTTCCCGAGTCCGTGTCAGAGCGAGGCGGAGGGGTTGCGGAGGGAGAATCAGGATCTCCGGGAGAGTCTGACCGGGGCGCAGATCAGATTGGATCAAGCCCTGGGAGAGGAGAGGCGAAATGATAGGCTGTTGCAGCAAGCAGTCAGCGCCTACCTGGAGACGTTCGAGAAGGAGAAGTTCTGGCGGGAGGAATACTTCAAGGTAGTGGAGCGGCAGGGACTGGGTAAACGTGGGGGAGCCAAAGCAAGCAAAGGGGATAAAGTGGGCTTATGAGAAAGTTAATCCGAGCATTGATAACCTCGGCTAGGAATTCTCCTAAGGTGAAACCGGTTATTCCTTTCGGGCAACTCAGCAAGCAGCGACAATGGCAGTTGCGAATGATCGCCGAAGGGAAGTGCGGAGGGTGTGGCAAACCCCGGGAGAATTATCAGCAGAAGTGCGACGATTGTACGATTAAGCTACGACAGCATGCCCGGCGTCGGGCGGGTTGTCAGCCCTGGGAGGAAGGAAGTAGGGGCAGGCGACCGAAGGTTAGAGAAGGGGAGTAGGTACTGGAGGGGGCGGGGTGGGTTGTTAGATGGAAGTCAAGTCGAAAAACATAACCAACAATGGAGGCAAAAGAAGATGACTTATGATGAATTGACCACGGAGTGGGACCGGGTTAAGGAGTTGGAAGGGACGGATGGTCCGGATTGTGGGGCGATCCACGATCCTAAGTTGGCCCTTCACACCGACCGTTCGCGGATCGTCACCACCCGGAGGTGCAAGCGTGCAAGGTTCTGGGGGTATGAGGTAACGGTTCCCGAGAACATCCCCGGGGTGTTGGGAATCTCTCCCGCTCGAACCAGCATCCCAATGCTGATAGGAAGCGCCGTGCACCAGGGCCTGGAGCTGCTCCACAAACGCCTGTTGCTGACAGGCGGGACTGCGGATGAAACCACCCGGGAGGAAGCCGTGGAGGTAGGGTTGGAATACTACAACACCAGGGTTGAGGCTGAAGCTCTGGAACTTCAAGCCGGGCTGTCCCTGGCCGAGGACGAGTGGATGGATGCGCCGGTTGGGTTGGAGGAAGTCGGCAAGAGCAGGGATTTCGAGATCAAGGAAGGTCGGGCGTTGGTCGAGGCGCTTATTCGAGCGTACTATATGGTTGGACTTTCGCAACTCTGGGATCGGTATGAGATCCTTACTGTGGAAGAGGAAGTCTCGGGAGTTATTATCGCCGTTCTGGATGCTGAGATCCAGCTTAATGGCCGGGCGGATGCGGTGCTGAGAGATAGGGCCACGGGTGGGTTGTTCGCGTTCAGCATCAAGACCGCCAAGGATCTGGATTCTCGTGCGAGCTACAACTGGCGAGAGGATGACCAGGGAATCTCCGAGTGCTTCCTGATTCAGCAACAAGTACTGGATGACAGATTCGCGGAGTTCGGCATCAACTCGGGGGATCAACCTCAGCTCGGTGTGCAGATGTTGCACCTCCTCAAGGGGAACAAGTACAAGGACCAGAACGACGGGATTTGGAAGCACTCCTCTCCCCTTGTCAGACCGTTTACCCAAGAAGGTCCCATGGGGGATTTGGAGTTCCGTCCGAAGTGGAACTGGGTTGACGACACCGGGAAGAACCGTGTGCTGGGCAAGGGGTGGAGAGCTACCCCGATCTGGGAAACTTCCCGTGGAATTCAGGACTGGTTGGATGAACTCTTCAACAACTACGAGGGGGTGTTGGAGGGGTTGGTTGTGCTGTCCGAGGGGTTGGTGCGAAGCCCCGAGGAGATTCACAACTGGACGCTTGAGGCAGGATTGCAAGAGCTGGGGGTACTGACCACTCGGGAGGTTGGGAACTCCCCTGCGGCACAGCAAGGAAAGCTCAACCTGGAGATATTCATGGCGGGGGAATTCCCCAAGAACCGCAGTGCCTGCAACTACCCAACTGCGTGTGAGTTCAAACCACTATGCCATCCCGTGGTGGGAACTCTTGGGATGAGCGAGGTTGGGGAAGTACTGGTGAAGGGTGGGTTGGTGCAGATCCAAGGATTCAAAGCACGGGTGCCGAATCATCCACAGGAACAGGAACAGAAAGTGGAGAAAGGAGCGTAAGATATGCCGTGGAAACAGAAACGTCCAGGCGCGGACCCAACGGTTATCATCGGAACGATCTTGTTCATTCTGTTTGTGTTGACCTTGTTGGGGTATGCAATCTATGACGCCTTGACGTATCCATGAGGTTGTTGTAGTATAACTTGCAGTCGGAGAAGGGTAGTAGGGAGAGAGCATCGTGGGAGAAGAGAGAAGCTCTCCCTACTACCTCAGGTGATGGTAATCAACGAAACAACAAAACAACGAAACAACAAACAATAGGAGGAAGATAAGCTATGCAGGTTACGATTCCAGCCGAGGGCAAGCGCCCGAAGGTCAAGTTTGATTTCAGTCCCTCGCAGATTTACATGCTTCAGTATGAGGACTTCACCGATCCGGAGGAACTGCAAACAGTTGGCAAACAATGGAAGCAGGTGATGAAGTCCCTGGTGGAGAAAGAGTTGTTCAAACCGCAGGGAAAGGTCGGGACGGTCTTCAAGCGCACCGCCTGGGGCACGCGGGTGCTCAAGCAGGTGCGGCAACGGTTGTCGTAGGGAGCGTGAGACCCAAGAGATGAGCGAGTTATCAGGGTGCTCCTCCGGGGGGATGGGATTAAAGGAGTTCATTACTTCTTTGTGTCTCAAGGTCCCATGAGTCCGTAACCAGCCGGACCCACCCTGTTCCCAGGTATAGCGAAGTCTGGTAT
>CAZFGK010000051.1:0-7241 GCA_964518635.1 uncultured Ignavibacteriales bacterium | reverse complement strand
CGATATCCCCCTGACGAACATCCCCTACGACCACTTTCTGAGTCATGGCGGCGATTCTCTCAAGTGTGCCAAGCTGACAGGTCGCGGAAGTAATCTTTCCGTTCACTTTGAGTTTTCCGGGAAGGTGCCGCACGGTCTGTCCATGAGAACAGATCGCATCGACAGAAAAACCGAGCCTCTCGATTTTTCGCAAGATCGCCTGTGCTGATCCTCCGATGAAAGACCCGAGGAGAGAATCGAGAGAGAGTATCCCACTCAAAGCGGGATCAGGATGATCGGCTATCGCAAGAATCTGTTGTCGTAATTTTTTCGGAAATGACTTTGAAAATCCGCAGAGATATTTTGCTCGCGGGAAAGAACTTGAAGCTGGAAAATCAATCTGCACAAGAGCGAAATCGAGCCCGTCGGCAGAGGTTCCGCTGTTGATCCCTAAAATCCGAAGCGATTTTTTCCGAGTGAGTGAGGCAAGGATGGGCGTCA
The DNA here is from genome assembly GCA_964518635.1 of uncultured Ignavibacteriales bacterium. Lineage (GTDB taxonomy): Bacteria > Zixibacteria > MSB-5A5 > GN15 > FEB-12 > CAZFGK01. The sequence goes on along the minus strand of CAZFGK010000051.1, from coordinate 6,761 downwards.
CCTATCTGATCAGACGCGAGTCGACACACGGTCGAGTTTGTATTTCAGTCCGGCGACCCGTTGCAATGAGTGGCGAATCAGGGCCGGATCGATCTCTCCCCGGTCGTAGCAATCAGTGAAGTAGTCATATGCTTCCATCGCCCGCTCAAATTCACGCCCAAACAAGAGAAGATCATGTCCGGCGAGAAATGCCTCGACCGTACGCTCTCCGATCATACCGGCATCCTCTGCCCCCTGCATGGTGAGATCATCGGTGATCACCGCCCCTTCATAGCCGAGTGATTTACGCAGCCATTCACGAACATAAATTTTGGAGGTGGTCGCTGGTCGTGGGTCGACTTTGTCGAGGATCAGATGCGTCGTCATGACAAGATCGACCTGCGCGGCAATCGCCGCCCGAAACGGAATAGCCTCACGATGTCGCCAGTCCTCAAATTCATAGGATGCTTTCGAGACCGCCACATGCGGATCGATCTTTGCCGCGCCAAGTCCGGGAAAATGCTTCACACAGGCCAATATTCCTGCCTCATGAGCAACTTCAATCGACTTGGTTATGAACGGACTGACCGCATGCGGATCATCCCCGTAGGTTCGTCCCATCAGAGCCGGATTGTCTTTGACGAGTTCAATATCGGCAACTGGTGCAAGATTACAGTTGATGCCGAGCGATTCCAGATATCCGGCTGAGCGGCGGTATTCTTCGGCAAAATGAAGAAGATCGTTGGTTCGACCATACTCAGATGCCGCGCGATATTCTGCGGGAGCACCTTTGAGACGACAGACTCGTCCCCCTTCCTGATCGATAGCAGCAAGGGTCGTTCTCGGGCGAACCATCTCCCGTACTTCTTCGGTCAGGCGACGAAACTCCTGATGATCCCGGCAGGATTCTTCGAAATAGATTACCCCGCCAATTCGTTCATCACGGACAAATGACCACCAGGGGGAGGGGGGACGTTCCCCCGGAAAACCGATGATAAAAAGCTCTCCGATCGGAAGGCGTGGTCGTAGTGATGCATTCATAGCATGTTCCTTGATGTCAAAATTAAACGACGCATACCAGATTCTTCCCCTGTCCCTTCGCCTGATAGAGTGCCTGATCGGCGATACTCACCAGATCTTCCTGTGAACGTCCGTTTTCCGGATAGCTGGTGACACCAACCGAGACCGTCACCCGCAATTTCCCCTGTTCAGGTGTGATAATGACCGTCCGCTCGACCTGTGCTCTTATACGTTCCCCGATCTGTCGCGCTTCACTTTCCGGTGTTTGCGGCAGAATAATCACGAATTCCTCTCCGCCGTAACGGCAGAAAATATCGACATCCCGCACGCAGGTACGAATAGTCCCGGCCAGTGAACGTAACACCAGATTGCCGGTCTCATGTCCGTAGCTGTCGTTCAGTTTCTTGAACCAGTCGATATCAATCATGATCAGCGACAAAGGGAGACCGTATCGCGCGGCACGACGTTTTTCTTCCTGCATTTTCCGTACGAAGAAGCGGTAGTTAAACGTATCGGTCAACTCATCAACCATGGTCAACTCACGGGTCCGTCTCAGCAGATCAGCATTTTCGAGAGCCAGACCGGCAGAACGTGCGACAACGGCTAGTAAGCGTTCATCCCGTTCACTGAAGACACCGGCAGAGGGTGCCTCGGCAATCAGAAGCCCGTGCAACTGACCATGTGTCTCCATCGGCACGACAAGCAGAGAATGACTATTCGGATCAAGTGGCTGATAGTCGCTGCGCTGACTAATATTGTCGATACGGATCGGCTCGTGCCCTTCCTGATGCTGCGCCATGAATCGTGCAATCAAGTCGCCATCCCCTAGATAGACTGCAATTGGAGTCACAGAAAGTCGACCTTCGATCGATCGGGCGACTGAGATGCATTGTCCATCATTTCCTCTTGCCAGCACAGCGCAGGACGGATAATGCAAGGTGGTGGTCATGATTCGCATGATCTCGGGAACCACTGCCTCCGGATCGAGAATCGTCGCCAGCGAACGGGTGTTCTCGTAGATCACTTCGAGTTGGGATTGCGAACGCTCAAGTTCTGCAGTTCGCTGATTGAGGGTATCAAAGAGTTTGAGAACGCGACTTTCGTTTCGTCTCAGATAATCTGCGACGTAGCTCAGCACTATCAATGACACCCAGAGAAAACCGAGCTGGAGGGCTATATCAATCGGAGTAATCGGGATACCGTGAAAATAGATTACCCCGAGATAGCTTGCCGTAATCAGTGCAGCGACGATGCCACCTGCAATCGGAGTCATGAGATAACCGGCGACAGCTACAGTGAGATAGTAGATGTCGAAGAGGGCTTCCTGATGCCCGGAGTATGAGATGATAAAGAGCGGAAGCAGGACGAGATCGATAATGATTGCAGAAAGATACGCAAGTTTCTGATCAAACTTCTCTTGCACCGCCAGAGCAAAGATCAAAAGATGTGCGGAATAGACTCCGCAGCTGATGATCAGCCAGAGCTCGAAAGAATGAGCTGGTGTTTCAAGAAATGTGATCCATACCAACCCGATCAACACCAGTAATCTGGTGAAGAGATAGATAGAATCTACCTGCGGTAGAAGAGTCTTGCGACGGTCATGAAATATCTGCATCTGTATATCGTTGAAATATCGGACGATTTCCGAAAAAGTGCTCAACCTGGAGAGCAGAGAAATTGCCGGAATCTATTGACTGACAAGTTACTAGACAGATCTGTTTCGAATTGAAACGAATGCCTATCCGCAGGCACCGAGAGGATGGCTGAGAATGCTAGATTCGCCTGGCGGAAGTCATCGGATGTTTCAACAACCAGCCAATCGCGATCAGAGAACCGAGAATGAAGATAATCCCCGTTCCGGTACGGGTATAGGCATCCCAGGTGACTCCGCGATGCAGCGTCGAACGAGCAGGATTTTCCGGATCGACATAGACCGTGACCGTATCGCCGGGATGATAGAGTGAACTTTCATACGTCGCTTTTTGACGGCGTGCATTTCTACCGCCGAATGACGCCGGATCGAGACTTGTCGAATCGAGATAGACGGTATCTCGCAGCATATAACTGTAGACGATATTTGCGCGATAAGCCCTCTTACCTATGACTTCGCTCCGAACAATGCTGCCAGTCAGTTGCGACCATTTCTTGCGTGCAGCGGCGTCCTCCAGCAAGGTGTAGCCAGTGAGAAGGGCGTAGACTCCCATGAAAAGTAGAACAAACAGCCCCATCAGGATCGCGAGACGAAGTGGTGGAATCCGCAGACCTATCATGGGGAAAATATGCAACGATTGTTGCGTGTCGTACAGTTCATAAATACGAGTCGCTCTTATGGGTAAGAACTTGTGGGATCAAAAAAAACGACGAGCCAGAAGTCTGACTCGTCGTCTGAATTCGATATGCGGCCTGTCTGGTAGCTATCTCTTCTCGATCAGATACAGATACCCATCCGGATAGTTCATGGTGATCGAAATCCCGTCGGCGAGCTCTTTCGCTGAGCTTTTGAGCGGCACCGCTGCTTCCCCATCGAAGATGTTAGTCATCTTGATATTCGTGGCAGAGTATCCAAGTTTTTTGAGATCAACCTGGATGATTACCTCTCGCTGACCCCCATCCACTGCTGAACTGAGTTCACCAGCCGGAGGAGCGATAATTGCAAGAAGGGCCTTGTTGGTCGATTTCTGGAAGGCGAGATCAACGGACGGATCCGAACTGTAGTAGGCAGTCTCGATCTTTTCACCACTTAGGAATGACTCAATAAAGGCAAGTCGTTGATGATTCCCGCCAGACGCAAAATCAAACGAGAAGAAATAGACCGTCCCTTTGAATCGTCCCGAACTGACTGCAACCACTTTCGCGCCGATGCTGGCAAGTTTCTTGGTCTTGCCTTCGTCAGTCGCACGAATAGAACCGTAGGTGCGCGCCGGGAATGTCGAGGTCTTCGACGCCACTAACCCGATACTGTCTTCTGTCGTGGTTTTCATCTTCAGATGATTGGCGAGAATACTGCAGGGGCGAAGTTCTTCGTCGTACTGCGGCAGCAAGCCACACATCACAATCACCACTCCGGCTTTCGCCAGCTCGACGATGAGTGTCTGCTCGGCTTCGGCCATAACTTCAGCACAGGGTACAAAGATCAGTTTGTATCTCTTGAGATCGTCGATTTCCCGACTTTCGCGAATCGCATACGGAATTTTCAGGCGAACCAGATCTCGGCAGAAACCGATAGTCGACTCAGACAACAGCCGCTGCATGTAGGTGAACTCTTTGCTGGAAGGCATGAGAGAAATCCATGAATACAGACGATTACCGAGAATGGCGATCTCTGGATCCGTGTTCATTTCGTCGAAGCCCATCGAATTGAGTGCATTGGTGACTGAGCGCACCAGTTCGTAGCCGTCACCAATGGTACCATCCGAATTGAGTGGCGAGCCATACCAGCGATCACGATTGACAAACATATAGTGATTCAAGCCCTTGAATCCGGAGGCAACCGCGGCGGAAGTCTGGAATCGACGCATCCCGTTGGTCACCGGTGCGATGCGATTTTCCCGCTCGGGATCGGCAGAGGCGCGACCAGCAATGAATGAAGTTGCATAGGCAAAGCCATACTCCGCTTTCAGAAAGCGTCCCTTGTTGATCAGATCGAAATAGCTTCCCTCTGGGAAGACATTCGCACCCAAGAATGGAGAACGATCACCGGGGACAAGATTGTATGACGGCAGCAGATCACCCGAACGGAAATAGAGAGATCGGAACAGAAGGGGCTCAACGGTGTAAGTTTTGAAGACATCTTCAAGATTTTGCAGATAATTCTGCAGCATTTCCTCTCGAAATCTGAACCAGTCCAGAATCTTCGGATAGGATTTCAGTTCAAGCTCTTCGAAATGACGAGGCGGATCGACCTGAGTGAAATCAGGATTTTTTTCCCGATAGGCCGCATTCAGTAGTTTGATCTCCTGATATTTCCGCTGAAGAAAATCAGGATAATGCGTGGCGACGATATCCGGATTGTAGTCGGCTGATCCGGGATGAAGAAGACGACCGAAAGAAGTTTCATAATCAAGCTCGACCATGAAGATCGGGCCGCGCGGATGGACATAGTTCTTCGTCGTGTTGATGAACTCTTTGAAATAATTTCTCAGATAGAAAAGGAAATTCCCATGCAGATAACTCGGCAGCAGTCCACCTTCGATCCCGTGATCATCCGGCATGCGGACTTCCAACCCCGCTGAATTTTTGGCGAGCACTTTCGGATCATTAAAGATGAATTTCGGAAGCCCACCATACGGAACCTGCCCGGCAACCCATGGACCAGGGCGCAAGATCACTTTAAATCCGAACTCGCGAGCGAGTTCGAGGAAGGTGGTCAGATCACGACGGGCATCATCGTAGCCGAGAAAGTCGTAGGTCTTGTTGTCGATCTGATGGATGTTCCACGGGACCGCAGTCGCGATGATACGAAATCCGGCCTTCTTGATTCGCTCAAAACAGATCGACCAGTACCGTTTGTCGACACGGAAGTAGTGAAGCTCGGCAGAAAACGGTTCGTACGTTTCCTTCCCAATAGAAAAGCGATTGGCAATGACGCCTAACATACAAGTCCTTGTAGTGCAGATGTTTGTAGAATGTGATCGGGCAGCAAAGTTGTGCACAATACCGTATCGGTAGGGTGCGGTCAAGATGTTTCTTCTAAGTGATTGATTAACAATGTATTACAGTCAGCTAACAGGGGCGCGCAAGAAGGGCGCTTGCCCATCATGTCGTACTTTGTGGCACCGCTAAACTTAACTCGCTGTTGGGCAGCAGATATCCACGACACAAGATGTGATAGACAGCAGAGTGCTACTTTAAGAGCATCAAAGGACGGCTCTGCGATGATTCTCCGGCAGTTACTCGACTAAAATAGAGCCCGGAGGAGAGTTGCTGACCTTCACTCGTCTTCCCGTTCCAAGTCACTCGGTGCTCTCCTGCGGGAAGTGTGCGGAGGAGTGGTGTGGCGATCGTACGACCCAATAGATCAATGATATCGACTCTGACAGGGGCAGAGTTTGACAGGGTGAAGGAGATAGTGGTCGACGGGTTGAATGGATTCGGGTAGTTCTGATGCAGCGTGAATTGACCGGGGAGACTTGTCTCAGTATCGCTGCTGACATCGGTCGGTGTGAAGTTCAGTTTCCCTGCCCACACAGGCGTATACGGAGGTCCACTCTCTCCGTTCCAAACTCGCATAACTGTCCCACCACTATAAACTATGGTGTCGATTGAAAAATCAATGACTCCCGGCTCATGTGTAAACCAATAGCTCAACAGGAGCTTCCTGCTTGATGAAGAGTCAAGTCCGCTCCCGGTAAGCGCAACAAGACCAGCGCGAAAGAGCTGATACGAGTTTGATGAGTCGATTTCTGAAGCAGACGGCAGACATGGGTTCGGACTCATAAAACATCCATTGAATGATGCCCATGTTAATGGACTGAGTTGTACCGAATCCAGGTGCAATCCGTCTCCAGTCCACTGAAAACCCGCCCCTAATCCAACCCATTGATCCGCATCATTAAATGCAAACAGATCAACTCGTATGACCGTGCCGTCGACATCTGATGATACAATCATTGCCTCTATTGCAAGTGTATCCGGTACACCATGATCAATTGCGTGCGTGTTAGTACTGAAGGTGAAAGAGATAGCAAGAGTAAGAGCTAGAAGTGACAAAACTGGTCGAATGAACAGCATGACTGATTCCTCCGTGTTCCTGAGATAAACAT
>CAZFGK010000050.1:0-7478 GCA_964518635.1 uncultured Ignavibacteriales bacterium | reverse complement strand
CCGGGCTTGCGGCCCGGGAGGTGGCGCACCCGTTTTAGGGTGCGAAGTCAGTGGCGAGAAACTCAAAGCATGTGCTAGTTTTGAATTGTGCAAAGGTACTTGTTTCAAATCTGGTTGAATGTGTCGGATCATGGCGATGATTGAGCTCGAGATGGTACGAAGAGTGGAGAGATGCATCGTTGGTGATAATTGAACCTGAACTTCAGACATGCGACGAGCGCGTCTCTGATTTCGCACCCTAAAACGGGTGCGCCACCCAGCCCTTTAGGGACGGACAGTCGTCTGCCGTACATGAGAGTTGAAAAGGACTTTTGCTCTACAACCCGCGGGAACGGTTGTACAAATACAACTGCAGATATCTCAGATGCTCTCCCCAGTGAATCTCAAAACTCACTTTGAAGTAAGCCGCAGCGGCAGAGACTCCCTGTTCATCCTGCACATGCTTCGTCGCGGAGAGCTCATTGCAGATATCCATCAGATCATCAATTGCATCACCGCGCACCAGCTCCGGTATCTCATCCGGTTTTGACATGCCGGTTGATTTGTGATAAAAGCCCATCCGCGGGAACGCTTTCTCAATATTCTCCCGCAGAAAGCCCTGATCTTTTTGCGGGGCATTTGATGGCACATAATCTGTCGCAAAGCGATCAAGTCGATGATAGATCATGGCGAGCACATCGAGCAATCGAGCGAGCTCTTTCTCCCTGTGAATGTCATAGTGGCCATCAAGCTTGAGGAGCTCAAGTACCGACGCAATCGTTTGTGTAAATTCCTGTTCAGAGACTGCCATGCGAAAGATATCTCTCCTACTTCGTATCCAGAATCACCGGCAGGCCATCTTTGCCAGAACCGACGATGATCACTTTCGTATTCGGCGACATCGCCAGCTTTTCAGTCGCCTCCACACCTTTCCAGCGTAGCAACTGATCGGAGATTCCACTCGTCACAATCTTCTGGAAGTCGGCAATACCCTGGGCTTCGATTCGTTTACGGTCCGCTTCCTGACGTTCTTTGGTGAGTACAAACTCCATTCGCTGACTTTCCTGATCGGCGCGCTGCTTCTGCTCAATAGCTTCGGTCAATTGTGTGGGGAGAGAGACATTCCGCAGTGGCGTCGATTCGATGATGACTCCGCGCGCCGCCATTCTCTTCGAGAGCTCATCCTGAATCATCTGCGACAGACGTTCACGTTCGGTTGAGTACAAAGCACTCGCCTGAAATCCGGCGGTGACTTCTCGACTGATTGATCGAACCTGCGGTATGAGAAGCACATTTTCGTAATCACCGCCCGCAATCGTGCGATAGACCTCTGCCGCAGAATCGGGGTACAGACTATAGAGTGCGCTGATTTCGAGTCCGATAGTCAATCCTTCACGCGACAGAACCGACATCGATTCTTTGTGCTCTTTGGTCTGCACCGTGAATTTGATCACTTTTGCAAGTGGGTTCACCGGATTCAATCCTGCAGGAAGCACACGATCAGAGACAATGCCGAAGAAATCGACCACACCGACATGCCCAGCGGGGACCTGCGCAATGCAACGAGAGATCGCGACGAGTCCGGCGATGGTCATCACCAGCAACGCAACACTCCGCACTCCACGTGAGACAGCGACATTTCCGCTCTTGTCACTCCCGGCACGTTGCCAGGCGATGAAGGCGAGAATCAGGACAATAACTGCAAGTATGAATAGCATCAGGGATTCCTTTCCTCTGTTCGAATGTTGTTCCGAATGGAAGCTGCATCATAATGAGGGTAAAGATCAACTTGAGATGAGGTGTGCGATTGATCGTTGTCTGATAGATGAAATGTAACAGCCCAAGATAGCACCAACTCGACACTCCTTGTTCGTGCTTGCTGTTGCAGATGATTGCAACCTCTGTGAGGTGGGAGTAGTAGCCGAATTGAGAAAATAGTCCGTCTCTTACCGAATTGGTAACATCTATACTCCTTTATGTCGTTGCACTGCAATGCCATAGAACCACAGGCGCTCCGTGAAGATGTTAAATCCCGTTTTGATCAACTCGGTACGCGCTTTGCTGAATACCGACCTGCAACTCTGAATGGAGGTTTTTCATGGCCCTGGTTCGCATTAATCGGAACGGCACGTATTACGAGATGTACCATGTCGCGAATGAGATGGTCGAACGTGAATGTTCACGCCTCGAGGGAAGTGGGCTTCAGTTTCAGCCGAATGTGCATGAGCCGGGAACGAATTCTTTTACGGTGATGCAGTACATCACCAACCTTGCTCCTCATGTCGAAGCTCAGTTGGTCTCTGTCGCCTAACTCGACAGCCAACACACTCATAATTCTTGTTCGCTGGTGACTTCACCAGTTCATAGCATCGCCTGCCGGGCGGCCATAGGATGGCCGCCTTCTTTTTCATCATTCGCATCTCTTGTTCTAAGTCTTCAGGTGAGGGCTCCGCTTCGGTGCCGCAGTCTGAAAAATCCACACGCTAGAGCAGGGTGAGTGTGAAGTCATGCTTCGACAGGCTCAGCATGACAAGAAACAGGTCCCGGCGAGGAACGCCGGGCCAAGGATTCATGAAGATGCTTCGACAAGCTCAGCATGACAAGAAACAGGTCCTGGCGAGGAACGCCGAGCCACGGATTCATGAAGATGCTTCGACAAGCTCAGCATGAAGAATTGAAAGGTTTCACGAAGTTCGATTCTTTACACTCAATTCTTCAGACTCAAATCTTTAGACTCAAGTCCATGAACACCATTTTTCTTTATCTTCACCCAGAGCTTGTCGAAGGGTCTTATTAGTCTTTGGTGCCCCGAAGCTTGCTCGGCGCATCAACTCTCCCTACACTCCCCCCATGCCCGATAAACGTCGAGAGACAACAATCAAACTTACTGCCGAAGTCAGCAACGCCGGTTGAGCTTCCAAACTTGGGCCAGCGGTGCTGGCCAATGCGCTGACCACGCTCACTCCGAGCACTGATCCCAATCTGCTGGTCGGATTCGGCACGGCTGATGACGCCGGAGTCTATCGTCTCACCGACGATCTCGCTTTGGTGCAGACGGTCGACTTTTTTCCGCCGATTGTCGATGACCCGTTTGACTTCGGTCGCATCGCCGCGGCGAATGCACTCTCGGATGTCTATGCCATGGGCGGGACTCCGACTACGGCGATGAATCTTGTTGGATTTCCACCGACATTACCGATAGAAATCCTCGGTGAAATTTTGCGCGGTGGTGAATCGAAAATTCGGGAAGCGGGGGCTGTCATTGTCGGAGGTCACACGATCAAGGACAAAGAGCTGAAGTATGGCGTGTCAGTAACTGGCACGATTCATCCGAAGAGGATCATCACCAATGCGAATGCACAGATCGGTGACCGCCTCTTCCTCACCAAAGCCCTCGGCACGGGCATTTTGACCACTGCGCTCAAGCGTGAACTTGTCACGATTGATGAGATTGCGGCGGTGATCGAACAGATGGCCACCCTCAATCGCCTCGCGAGTGAACTGATGCGATCAGTGACCACACATGCCGCGACTGATATCACCGGCTTTGGACTTCTCGGGCATGCCCTTGAAATGGCACGCGGCAGCAAAGTAACACTGAGTATAGAAGTTAACGCATTGCCGATTCTTCCGCGTGCACTCGAGTTCGCCACGAGTGGTGTTGATACGACGGGTGGAAAAGATAATGACGCGCATGTTACTCCCCATGTCGACCTTGGTACATTCTCCATCGAACCAATTCGACGCGTACTGACTGATCCGCAGACTTCCGGTGGACTTTTCATTGCAGTTGCAGCGAGCGATGCTGATACATTTGCAGCCATGCTTCAAGATGCCTCGTTGCCGTTTTCAATGGTCGGAGAGGTGAAGCCCCTGGGTGAGCATTTCATTCGATTGCGGTAAATTCTACAACTGGTGGCCCTGATGCCCACATCAGGGTCTCTTCCTCTTCGGTGTCCCGCGGCTAGCCGTGGGTTTTCTCTTGTTCCAGTAGGCGGCAGACGTCCTCGTCTGCCCCTCTTGTCACCCTGAGCTTGTCGAAGGGTGATTTCTGAAAGATGGCACATCATTCGACCGCGCCTGAAGGGGCTGGCTACCAAAAGAAAATTTCCGCATGCATGTTTTGATTATAGGTAGCCCGCTCCCTTTAGGGGCGGGTTCTGAATTTTCTCTTCGGTAACCCTGATGCCCACATCAGGGTCTTCCCTACTTCAAAATCATCAGCTTCCCGATCTGTGTTCTTGTCTCCGATTCAACCACCCAATAATACAATCCCGACACCACCAGTTGTCTGTTCCTCGAAATCAAATCCCACTCGGCGTGCATGTCATTCGCAGAGTATTGCGGTGGATTGTGCTCGTAGCTCCAGATACGATCCCCATCGAGTGAAAAAATTGAGATCGTGCATTTTCGTGGGAGATTCCCGAAGTGTATTCGTCCCGCTTTCTGATCTGGAATCGACTGATCCCGATTCTCGTAGCCGCGCTCGACATAGTTGTCGTCAATGCGATACGGATTGGGATAGCAGAAGACATCAAGGTTGTTCGCTTCTACTGAATCAGCGGATGGAAGTGCCAGTGTCTGCTGCAATGATTTCACCGGGTCAGACTCCTGCGGCGGCATACCGCCTAGGACAAAGCCATGATCGAATGCAGTCACCGCAACATAGTAGGGAACAGATGGGAGTATTCCGTCGATGATGTATTCGTATTCAGTGAATTTCGGATATTTTCTGCCATGTTCAGTCGTGTACTCTGCTTCAGACCAGAGAAGAGAGTCGGATGAGACAGGAGGGGTAGCATTTGGGTAAGCTTTGTGGATGCCGGAGAGATTGGTCAGATCGCTGACATTGTTGTCCTGTTTTTCGAAATAGTAATTTTCGTTGTTATAGCTGTACGAATTCTGGCGACTGTACGACAATGGATGCTCGGGCAGGTCGTAGTAGTCCGTGATCGAATCGAGTGACATTGGTTCGGAATCAGGAACCCAGTCACCGCCACCATCAGCGCGCAACACAAACTTAAGCGCGATGTAATCCTCTTTGTCCCATTGTGAATGAAGCACGAGACTTTCCAGACGCGGATCACGACCCATGTAGACTTTGTATCCCTGAAAATCCATCTTCTGTGTAAATGGATCGATAGTTTGTTCGACATCGAATCCATTCCATCGAATAACGAGTTTTCCTTCACTGGTATAAATACGAGTCGGTGGCGCTGGTGGTGGAAGATCAGCGCGATAGTCGGGGATCCCATCTCCTTGATACCAGAGCGTGTCGCCTATGAATCCGATATCCGGATTCGCATTGCAGATTTCGTATTCACCGCGGTAGCCATCCCCGTCGGTGTCGATACCGGGATTATCATAGACCCAAGAAGCCCACTTTGCGTTTTCTTTGAGTGGCTCGAAATTGAGTTGATTGTAAAACGGGTACGGATTCAATGGATCAAACAGTCTATCGTATGCTGTCGGATCAGTATGCACCGAATCGCCGCCCACAAGCGCGATCACCCATTCGACCGTTTCACCGGGCCCAAGATCGAATGGGCCGAAGGACAGCTGTGTAAAAGGTGATCCTAATCCACTTGAAGTACCCAGAAAATCACCTCTTGCAGGAGGCATCCATCCCAGACTCTGGAAATCAACAGACGATTCAACTTGATCAAAATCTCTTTCGTTCTGTGAAAGTCTCATATAGCGTATGGCGTCGCCGCTCGTCTCTGAGTATGGATAGGGCATAGTTCCTGGGATTGGATTAAATTTCGATTCACGGCGCCTTGGTTCCCATGCACCTGCATTTGTACCTGATATCCAATTAAATGAAACTTGAGACGCGCTTTCAGGAAGTTTGATGAGAGCAATCGAACCTGCAGTTATGGGCGGATATGCCCCTGGTACTGATATCCCAGCGATCCCATCGGTTTCAATCCCGTATGCCATGTATACTCGATTCGCACCAGTACAAGGTCTTGATGCAAGATCAGCGGGAAGCGAACCTGCTAGGCCACTTGGGGTATAGTCTGGAATGAGGGTATCATCCATTGAATGACAAACTGCAAAATAGGAATAGCCAATGAAAGTTTTCCTGATTGGTTGAGAGCTCGCGTTCTTTGCAATCGTTCTTATCAACACAAAGTCATCAGTGGATGGACTAGACCACGCCATTGAAATCTGTTCGATTGCAATTCCTAATGGGATGTGTGACTTGTCCGCATCAAACAACCATTGGGGATACGGCCAGGGAATCGTATCTGTAAAGCTACATCGTATATCAAGCGGGCTTTTTGCAGTTCGTGAATAGAGCGACGACCGAGGATTGGTTGATTGAAAAACAATCCCTCCCTCAATGTCATTAGGCGGAGTCCAAAACAAACCGTTTGTAACGATTGTATCAAGGTCTCGTATTCCACCAATAGAGAAATCAAAGCCGATACTCGTAATCTTGGAGCCGTTAGGAAAACCTAGCAAGGCAAATTTGCCAGTTACGGCATCAATTTCAACGTTGCCTATATTTTTGGCGCTTATGCCCGAACTGTTTCTAACAGCAACTCTCATGTTATTTTGCAAGTGGTAGACTACCCTATACGTACCGGGAGGAAGATCACTAATTTGTGAAAGAGCAGTCTTTGCGTGGAATATTGGCAGACCAATCAAGACGAAAACTAATTTGACCAGTCGTGGAAGCGGAAAGATACCGCTCCCACGTATTTGACTAGCTGACATTCTTGAAGTCGTTCGTCTACTCAAACTCTATTCGCACTGCCACGGTTCCGGGCATGTACGAGTGAGGCCGTAGAACGGTCCAGGACATGGACCAGGAGGAGTAGCCGCTGGACCACATGCGAATGGCCCTGAGCATGGATCACTTGGGTGAAGCTTGGCACCCCTGATTGAGACGTTGGCACTACACGGTGGAGGACAGTATTCAACGCAACAAGTGCATCCATCGGCAGCTACATCTTCCACCAATGCCAACTGTAGCCCTACCGTAAAACTAAATACCGTTACGAATGAGCCGAGCACTACCCAGAGGAAATTCTTCTTTGTCATGACATACTCCTTGTCATTTCTTGTTACTTGTTTTCTAGAAACAGAGACAAGTCCAAAATCAAGCGAATCAAATCCTCATGACAATATCGAGTACTTTTTCCTGAACAATCGGCTTGAAGGTAATCTTGCGAATTGTCAGGTCTTGAGTGATAACAATGTTACAAGGAAAATCAGTGATATTGTACTTCCTGCCAACCATCGCATTGGCGTCATGGTACAGACGGCAGGGGAGACCTAGAGTATCTCTCCAGCGTAGAAGCTCATCCCGAGAGAATGAGACGAAGGCAATTCTTGAAGAGTCTTCACGATGCGATTCGAGATAGATCTTGATAAAATCCGCCTGCTTCGAACATCTACCGCAGCTCGGATCAATATAGGCAAGCAGTAAGCCCCCCCCCGGCCGGGGGGGGTGGGGGGAGAGGGTGTGCCGGGTGGGGGGGGGGGGGGGG
>CAZFGK010000049.1:0-8156 GCA_964518635.1 uncultured Ignavibacteriales bacterium | reverse complement strand
TATGAACATCAACGATCTCATCAATCTCATCAATACGATCACGGCGGGCGCGGCACAGCTCATCGCCAAACTGATCTCCACCTCCGGGTTCACCGTGGAAGAGATCCGCGCTGAGCGAGACAAGCTCTCGGCCAACACCCATGAGCTGGTGGATGCCGAGCTTGCCAAGCTGGAGGCGTAGTAGTATAATTTCAGTTATCGGACGGGAGTTTTGTCTCCGGCGATACTGTTAGTTGCATAACCGTCTCGTACTTGTACCCCCGGGGGAAGTCAAGCGACTCACTCCCCGGGGGTTTCTTTTATTCATATTCATCTTCCGGTTCAGCCGGCAGTTCGTAAGTGAACAGCTCCAACCGGCGCACATCTCGCCACCAGTAGATTCGATTATGCGGTGTCCCTTCCCTGCCCTTGACTATCATAGTCCCTTGGAACAGAAACCAGCCCTGGCGAAGGTAATACAAGTAAGTATCCACCTCCAAGTTAGGCAGGGTCAGGTGGAGCAATGTTTTGAAATGCGGTTCGGACACACACCCAAGGATATGCGTCCAAGGGCCTTTGCTTGCAGCTTCAAAACTGATTAGCAAATCCGTCACGGTTATGGTGTGCACGTTACTCAACCTTCACCTCCTTGATATCCTTCCAATTCTCCCCGATGCTGATCTCCACACTACAACTCAACCCCTCGGGACACAGCACCGGATGTTTCAACATCCTCGCGGGACGTTCCATAACCTTCTGAATATCCCTCGCCGCGTCCATTGCCATATCTCGGGGGATATCGAAAACCAGGGAGTCATGAACCGTGTTATTCATAAACCCCTTGGCCCAGAGAGTCTCGTCCCACAGTTCCAGCATCGCCTCCCGGATCTTCCCGAACGCATCGTTCTGCACAAAGAAGGCAATCGCGGCTTCAGCATCCTCACCCGGGATCTCCATCCCACGCTTGTGATCCCAATGATACACATCATGGAACCATCTGATCCCGCCATAGCGACTCACCAAGTACCCATCCCGATGGGCTTGGGCTCGGATCTTCTGCTGCCACTTGAATACCTCGGGGAAGAGGCGCTCAAGCAACCCACGAAGTTCCTTCGCTGCGGTCTTACCTAGCTTCTCCTGCGCGAGCATCACCTGCATCTCGTGCGGGAAGTAGCTAGCAGGTTTCATGCTCTTGGTGATCGGGGAGTAGAACTGAAGCTTTGGATTAGCTGCTAGGTATCTCTCGGCTTCCTCTGGACTAGGATTGAAACTATCTTCGTTGTGAGAATGAAGCTTATCCACACCGAGTCCCAGGCCAACGCCAAGGATTCCTGCCTTCGCTTGTTGACGTAGAGTTTTACCATAGTGGTCCTTGATCCAGCGTAGTTTTTGCAGGAAGATATCTCGATCCAAACCAAGCCACGAGTCAAGATCCTTAATCCATTCCCGAGTTTCTATTTCCAATTCATCCTTAGTCCCCTCCTTGATGCGGGTTTTCAACATATGTGCACACACATACGAATGCGCGTCACTCCGGGCTAACTGCATATACCGTTCGCTCTCGGCGTTGAATCCCAGGGTGAGAACGTGGAAGCTGGAATAGTCCGCCTCCAAGATAACATGCCCTTCTCTCGGCACCACCAACTTCCGGATCTCCCCACCCAACCTAGTATGCTTGGGGATATTCTGCACGTTCGGGTCCATGCTGCTGAGCTGCCACGTCGCAGGCTTGAATGTAAACGTTGTGTGAATCCGTCCTTGCGCGTCCGGTGTCCACCCGGCCCCATCCAAGTAAGTCCCTTTCGCCTTGCCCAACTCCCGATACTCCAGGGTCTTGGTGATGATAGGAATCAACTCGCCTGATTTGCATTTCTTCAACAGCTTTCGCAGCTCGCCCTTGTCGGTGGTTTCAGCTCCGTCCACATCAACCGGGATGTCCACCTTGAAATGCTTGAATATAGCCTTGAGTTGTTGGGAACTATTCGGTTTGTAGTCGAGTTCCTTGAACAACTTAAGCCCATCCTCGGTCCATTGGTAACCAAGCTCACGAATGGCCACATTGTATTTGTCATACTCGAACTTCCTGATCCTGATGACCACGTTCGTGGCTTTCTTAGTTACCTTCTTGCCCTCGGCTTCCAACCTTCGGGTGATCTCCTCCACCACCTGTTGCTTGTAGCTCTCAACTATGGGCTTGCAATCCTCCGGCCAAGTCTTCCACTCCTTCCGCTTCTTCACCTCGGCTGGGATCAACGGGTTCAACTCCTCCACAACCCTGGCCTGCTCAGCCTCAATCCACGCCCGCAGCTTATCCTGTCCAGCCTTATCAATCCCGATCCCCAGGTTCTGCATGCTCTCCAGCACAGGTTGCAACCTGACCACCTTATCCAGGTATCCCTCCCAGATATTCACACCTGTCTCGGGATTCTTCTTCCCGGCCATAGTCTTCGGCAGCTTGGCAAAGATCCTCTGCACCGCATCCACGTCTCCGATCCCATACACTCCGAAGTCAGCACTCACAAAGTGTTTCCAGGGGAAGGGCATTCCGGCAAAGCTAGCCACGAACTGCAACCCCTGGGCCAGATCCGGTTGGTAGTGATGCCACATGACCATTGTGTCATGACACACCACACCCTCGGGGCTGGGCTCGATTCCATTCAACCTCAGGATGGGATTATCAAATCTCCAGCAGTTGTGGTTCCCCCGAGGATTCTTCAGCTTGAACACCTCTCTGCTCAGCTCAGCAGCTTCCTGTCCCCACTTGAGCGCGATCCCTTCTCCTACCCCTTGGGAGAACTGGATCTGGGTAATCTCTTTCCCCTTGATTTCTCGCTCGCTCTCGTCCTGATCCGCAGCATAGCCGGTTTCAATATCAAAGCTGAAGAATCTGCCTGGGTCTTCAGCCAGTTCTCGAAACCACTTCTCCAGATACCCAGCGTTCGGTTCAACCACATACCGAAGCTGAGTCTTCTGTCGCAAATCCTCCGGGTTGTTGGCGAGCACATAATCCGAGAACTGCTCTCTAGCTATCGCGGTCGCCTTCGCCAAGTCATGCCTGAGCACCCAGAAATCCTTCATCCCTCCTCGTCGGATATAGCTGGGATGGTAGCTCGCCACGACAGGGATGTTGTATCTGTAGGACCAAAGCACGTAACCTCGAACACTGCTGACCGTTCGAGCCTTGCCGCTCCAACCAGTAAGGGCCTCAAGAGCGACATTCCCAAGAGCAAGGATAGCCTTAGGAGCAAACCGAGCAACAACAGCGTCGAAGTGCGTACGGCAGTGGTCAATTGCACCGCGTTCATACCAGGTCTTCTCCAATTCATTATTCGGTGGGCGACACCCAACGATATTCCACAGGGCGAACTGCTCTCTGGTATACCCAAGCTGGTTGATTGCCTTCTCCACGACGCTGCCACTTGGTGCATATGGCCGCAGCGGGAGGCCATCCTTAGCCTCAGCGTCCCCGAGGGCCTCGGCTACGATCAGCAACGGAATCGTCCCTTTCCCCTCTGGGTGAGAGAATCCCGCACTGAGGGACTCCAGCGGGCAACCAGCACATCCTGAGGGTTTGCTCAATCTAGCTGCGGGTTTCTGCGCCCACCTCGGTGTATCCTTCCCCCGGAGCTGCACCGGAGCGGTCAGGAATTTCAGCGCATCCTTTTCCTTTTCCATTTGTCCCCAGCCTTTCCTTTTGTTATTGCCAGAGGAATTTCTGGCAGAGTATCAACACCCCGAACGCCATAATCAACGCCAGCAGAAACACAAACACCCGCTCCCACCAGTAGTCGAACTTGGCGACCGCGCGCAACCACCAACTGTTCATGGGATGCCTCATTTGTAACTCCTGTTGTAGATGTCCAACAACCATCTCCATTGCTTGGCATTGAGTTCGTACTGTTCCAACTGCTTGGCAAAGGTTGCATAGTCCGCGATGAGGCTCAGCACAAAGTTCATTTCCTGCTGAGTGCGCATCCATCTCGGAGTTTCCTCCACATGCCAGAACCCAAGCGTATCCTGGGTGGGTTTCAACAGGTCTTTGAGATTGGCAACAACCCGCTGGGCGGCTTTCACCCGGGCATACATATTAACATGCCCGGTTTCTTCCATGATTTTCGTGTCGATTATGGTTTCCATACTTGGTTACCTACTTTCCTATTTCTCCTTGGGGCTATGGGAGGAATTGAATAGTTTGTTCTCCAATGCCACTGCCCAGAAATGAGATATCTTTCCGAGCAGTGACAGGAGAGCTAGGATAAGAAAGAACTTCCATACTGGCATTGGCTAGTTCTCCTTATCGGATTCGGTGGGGGTGAGGATTGGGATTGGATTGAATCTCTCCCTCCTCTGTGGAACAGACAAATCCTCCCCATCATACCCATAACGATCTGTCATTACCTGACTCCAGCAATCCAGGCAAAGGTTGGTAAACCCGGGGTCGGCGGGTTTACCACATTTCTTGCAGAGATAGACAATCGGTTCAGCCGCCATCAGCTACTTCCAAGAAGCAAGGATCGGATCAGTGTTGATCTGTTTGGCCAGCAGCTCCTCCCCACCCACGATCACCAGCCCTTCGGCGGTTCTGCACCGGCTCAACGCAACGTAAGCCTGCTGAGGACTGCCGAAGAAATGCGCCTTGGGATTGATCTGCACTCGGTCCAGGCTGAGTCCCTGAGACTTGTACGTGGTGGTCGCATAAGCCAGCCTGAGTGGGAAGTACGTCATCTCTCCCATGATCCAGACTTGACGAGTCATCCCAGGGACTCGATCCTTGCGAACCTTGTCCTTGTGAGGACCAGCAGGGAGGTAGTCCATGTCCGGTTCGTTGAGCTGGTACGTGGGACGGACGGTCTGGTTGATGAACACTCGACGGTTCGTGCGGAGGAGTTCGATCTCCACCGCAAGAATCTCACCCGGAGCAACGGGTGAAGAAGGTATATCATCTTCAAACCCGAACGGGTCGTCAGAGTCCACCGCTTCCGGCGCGCGGATCACCCCAACAACATGCCCCAGATCCCCGTTCACATACTGCTTGTCCCGAGTCGGATCATTCTGCAAGATCATCACCAACGCCCCGACCTTGAACTTCGCCTTGTCGGGGATGTTCTTCCACTCCCCTGGAGGGTACTGTTTCGCACACCACCTGGAGCTACGCACCTCAAAAGCTTCCCCGTCCACCTTGAGCAAAGAACTCTGGTTGAACCTGTCCACTTCCTCGTTCGTCGCCATGATAGTGGTGCCGTCGAACTTCCCATCCAGGAGGTGACGGAACTTGGCCCCAGCAAGCTTTAGCTGCTCCACACACTGCTTCCCATCTCCTCGCCGGGCGGCATTCAACGCGGAGATGAACGTCGCATCTGACTGTCTGCGAATCTCCGTAAGCTTGATGGTGTTCTTGGCGAATCTCTCCCAGCATTCCGCCTTGAACAACCACGGGGTAGGTTCGTTCACTTCCTTCCCGGATTTGCTGGTGATGTACTTACCCCCGGGAGCGATCAGCTTATCCGGAACCGGCGCAAGCTGCATCAGATCCCCGGTGAGCATCAACCCCAACGGGTAATCCTGGGAGGGGAAGGACCCGTTGTAGTCATCAAGTGCAAGCATGATATAGTCAAGCACCTTATAGTGCAGCATGCTAGCCTCGTCGATGATGATCCAACGGAACCCCTGATCCGCGACCATTTTGATCTTGCGCAGCATGTTCCCGGAGTTGTACGCATCCTCCGCACCCTGGGTGTTGCCGAACCCAAGCAGGGAGTGGATGGTCGGCACCCCCGGGCCAAGATTCACAGCCGCCACCCCAGTGGTCGCTGCGAGGCAACCAAATCTCGGGTCCCGCTGGATATGCTGGCGAACCAAGTAGGTTTTTCCAGTGCCAGCCTCGCCTGTGAGGAACAACGCCGGGCTTTCCCCACTGAAGGATTCATCTTTATGATCGGGCAGTTCGAGAACGATCAACTCTGCCGTGGGAGCATCGGCGGCAGGGACCTCCACGATCCCTGCCTCCAGCCCTGCATCCGCCGCAGCTTCTCGATCGAATCCGATCTCGTCCGCTTCGAGCTGGAGATCCAGCTCTCGGTCTACAGGTTCAAGCTTGTGCAATCGGTGCCCCCTTTTCCTGTTCGAGCATTTCGGCCACGGAGTAGAGTCTGATATCCACGCCCTCCAATCGGCAATGCAAGCCAATCGCCCCCTTGGTGTCCTTATCCACATAGCCTTCGAGTGGCCAGGAACTCCGGTCCAGGTAGATCGAACTCACGATCCGTCCATGGCGTGTCTCGAACTCGCTCAATATCAACCCAATGGTGTAGCGGAGTTTGAACAACTCATGGGCGAGATTGCGATTGTCCTGCCGAATGCCCTCGCGGCGTTGCTCCTCTCGGGCTTGGTCAGCAAGCCGGATGCTTTCCAGAAGCTCGGCTTTCTCCCGGGCAAGTTCTTGCTGTTGCTGTTCAAACAGCAACTGCTTAAACGTATCACCCTCCCCCCACTGCACAGGCACCACTTCATTCTTGTTCTCGTCATCTTTCATAACCGACTCTCCTTTCCAAACTATCCAACAATAAAAAACCCAGGAGGTCGCTCGCCCACTGCCAACCCTTGAAACTCGCAGTGTCCAACCTCCCGGGTATGGGTGCAGGAAAAGCCCCGGGGATCTCCCAAGTCTAACCTTTCCTACTACACCACCCAGGGCAGGATGACCACAACGAATTGTCATCTTCCATCCTGCCCTGGGTGGGATCTTGAAAGCTCCCCCTTCTCTCGCGGGGGGCTAGACCTCTTCCGCCTTCCACGGCAGGAGGTTGTCGAGTTCCGCGAACACCACCACGTCCACGGACTCATCGTCCCCGAGATCCTGTTTCCAGCTCCGGAGCACCTCACCCGTTTCTTCGTCCTTGGGAAACGCCTTGCTGCCCCGCTTGAACTTGGCCTTCATCGCGGGATTGATATCCGTCAGGCGCTTCCAGGGGGTTCTTCTCGTCCGTCTCGTCCTTGAAGTACGCAACGTGGCGGATCGTACCCACCCCCTCAGGGACTTGCTGCATGACCTCCTCGGCCAGACCGATCAGATCCACGATCCGGGTGTTCTCCGGCACGCGCTCCTGAAGCACCGAGTTGAGGAAGTCCGTCAGGCTGGTCCGTCCGAACATCACCATGGTGGAGACGTACTTGGAATACTGACGGTTCGCCAGTCCCAGGTTGTCGAATTCCTCCAAGGTGAGCGTGCTGCCCATCGCCGGACGCAGCATCCGACCCTTGATGCTGGTGCCTATGAAACGCTTGGGGGTGTCTCCGGCCTTCTTGGGCTTGGACACGCCGGGCTTCCAGCGATTCGGCAGGTTCGTCGTGGGATTGATATCCCCAGCGCCTTCCTTGCTCGGCCATTCGAACCGAAACCAGTACGGCCCCTCGGGGGGAATCGCTCCCGCGCTGCCCGGCTCGGAGGTATGATCGTACCCATCGGACCCGATCTCGGTTTCCAGGAAGTCCATGCTGATGACGCCCTCCGGAGCGGTGTTCAGATTCATCGTCTCGTTTTCAGCGAATTCCATTTTGTTCTCCTTAATGTTGTTGAGTTAGCAGTTAGTAGTTAGCTAGGTTGTTAGCCGTGTAGTTAGCGATTGTTTATTTATTCCCCAGAGAGATCCCAGTTGGAGTTGCCTTGGGCGGCGCCGGAGTGGCTGGAGCAGGAGCAGGAGTAGCCCCAACCGCCAGCTCCCCTTCCTTCCCATCCACCAACGCCTGACAGTAATCCAGCAACGCCAACAGTTCCTCACCGGTTTCGAAATCAATATAGCCCTTCCCATACACGGGATGGGCCTTGACCTGGAGATCCAAGGCTGGCGCCATCCGCAGGGTTGCGGGCCACGGACGGCGCAGCACGGGGTCCAAGTGATGACGGAAATAAATCCTGTGCTTGCGCACCGGTCCATCCCACACCACCTCAAGGTGGAATAACTGGTTCACCCGAGAGGGCAGCACTGCCGTCAGTGCCTTACCCTCAGTCATCGGACCCAGCAGCACGGTTTTGTCCACGATATCCTCACCCCGGGATTCCAGTGCTGTGTAGATGATCTTGTCCACAGGCAGGGAATAGAACCTGGAGAGAAGTTGCAGCACGGCCTTTTGCACATCGCCGTAGTTGCTCTGGGAAGCATTGGAGATCATCCAACCTT
>CAZFGK010000048.1:0-8225 GCA_964518635.1 uncultured Ignavibacteriales bacterium | reverse complement strand
CGCACAACGACCAAAATGAAGGACTTTTTCAACAAGCCCGGGACAGTCGGGCCACAAAGAGTAAGACCCGCCCGCAAGAGCGGATGGGCCACTAATCGGGATGGGGCACCGTAGAATTCCCTGATTCTCCCCCTTCCCCCACCCCCTAATCTTTTTCCCGCCTGTTCCGATACTGAACACAAGCCGAATAGATGGCTTATGTGCAGCTCCAGAAATGAACGTATGAGCTGCGTTTCGACCTGTAGCGTGAACCCTGAAGCCGCAAGGTGAGATGATCATGACTCTGAGCCCCAATGATGTTCGCAACATGAAGTTCCCGACGACCCTCTCCGGCTATAACAAGGATCAGGTCGACGCCTTTATTGAATCAGTCGCCGCTGCTCTCGATCAGTCCCGTCAGGATACGATGCGGATGCAGATGGAAGCCGAATCACTTCGTGCGCAACTCGGCGGCATGAAGGCATTCGAAGACACCATCAAGAACGCCGCCATAGATGCCCGACGCAACGCCGACATGACTATCGCAGCCGCCAAGCAGGAAGGGCAGATGCTCATCGCCAAGGCGAAAGCGGAAGCAGAGCAGGCACTGAGTGGTCGCGCCGAAAAAGCGAAAGAACTCGAATCAACGATCACCAAGCTCGAACTGATCAAGAAATCATATGTCGCCAAGCTTCGATCGCTGATCACTTCACATCTTGAAATTGTCGATGAGCTGACGGTCGATGCCGACAAACAAGAGGCGGTGAAAAAACAGTTCGCCGCACAAAGCCAGGCGCAAGCAAAAGCCCCGGTCAAGCCAGTTGAAAAGCTCGAGATCACCGGTGCATCCGAAATGAATGCCGAACGCCGCGAAAATTTTGCGACTCCGCCGAGTAAACAGGAGCCGGTTCGATTCGAAGAGGCGAATGCCCCCGTCATTCCGGTTGCAAAAGCAATGACCGGCGATGTCAGCGAAATGGAAGCTCTTGCTCGTGCATTGAAAGCGAATGACACCCCGCGTGCACCGCAGCAAGTTGATCAGCCGACCGATCCGGAACTTGCGGAAGCCCTCGCTCGCTACTCCAAAACAAAGGTGAATGAGCAGCCGATCGAAGATCAGACCATGATCGGTCGTACCTCCGTTCATGTCGAGAATTCCGACACCGGCCCCCAGCGGATGAATCAGGAAGTGAATGTCGATGTCCCGATCTTCGACTCCCCGGCAGGGAACAAAATCGTCAAAGACCCGACCATGAATCTGGCTCGTGAGCTGGATGAAGTGGTCGCCAAGTTCGAAGAGGAACTCGACAAGGCACAAAAATCGTAGAATCTATTTTCAAGTGACCGGAGGGCTATCTCCAGGGACAGCAGTACGCCCCGCCATCGGCGGGGCTTTTTTTTGCCCAGAAACCAATCCCAAAGCTGACGAACGGATTGCACTGGCATATATTCCCCGCTTCCGATCACCTCGTCTCTGGCAATACCGCTTTCAGCGTCAGCCGAGATGAATACAAACATGAAAAATTGAAAAGATTAGATAGAGAAAAGGATTTATCACATGCGCATGGACATCACCACCCCCTGGTCTGAAATTCACACCGCCCTCAAGGAGGCCACCGACTATATCAAGAGTCAGGTCGCTCTTGAACCGGTTATCGGCATCATTCTCGGTACTGGTCTGGGATCACTCGTGGATGGTATCGAAATGGTCGGTACCGTCAGCTACGACAAGATTCCGCATTTCCCGGTCTCGACGGTCGAGTCGCATGCCGGACGGCTCCTCTTCGGAAAACTTCGCGGCAAGCCGGTCGTCTGCATGCAGGGACGCTTTCATTTCTACGAAGGCTACACCATGAAGCAGATCGCATTTCCAGTGCGTGTCATGAAGATGCTCGGCATGAAGACATTGATCGTCTCGAATGCCGCCGGTGGAATGAATCCGAATTTTGTCGCCGGTGATATCATGATCATCAAGGATCATATCAATTTCTTCCCCGGCAATCCGCTGATCGGTCCGAATGATGACAAATGGGGGGATCGTTTCCCTGATATGTATGAAGTCTATTCAAAAGAATATGTCCAGCTCGCCAAGGATGTCGCCGCTGATCAGAAACTGCGAGTACAGGAAGGTACCTATGTCGGTCTTACCGGTCCGACACTCGAAACCGCTGCGGAATATCGGATGCTTCGTGGTTTTGGCGCGGATGCGGTCGGCATGTCGACGGTACCGGAGGTCCTCGCCGCACATCATCAGCGTTCAAAAATTCTCGGCTTCTCGATTGTGACCGATATGGGTTTCGCAGATAACATGCATCCCTGCTCGCTACAGGATGTGATCGGCACCGCAACGCGGACTGAGCCGAAGCTGCGGGATCTGATTGCGGGTTGTGTTGAACGGATGAAATTCTAATTTCTCGCTGCACACAATGCGTTGACTGCGCGTTCTATCGAGAGTTACGAAACATTGACTGAAGATGTGGGAGAGAGAGTCGCCAGATGAATAATTGGAAAGACAGCATCATGCAAAAACAGTTCTCCGTCGTCGCCGAACCAGATGCGCAAAAGAGTGATCGCCTTCCGCAGCGCAGCGACATTCCGATTGAGAAGACCTGGAAACTCGATGACATCTTTCCATCTGCTGCCGCGTGGGAAACAGAACGCGCGGCGATCAGCACTGATCTCTCCAAGGCCGCTCACTTTCAGGGGAAATTGTCGGAAAGCCCTGCGACAGTCTGGCAATGCCTTGAACTTCGCAGTGATATCTCTCGTCGCGTATTCTCACTCTATCAATTTGCGCATCTCTCACGTGATTCCGATTCGCGGGTGAATGAACCGCAGGTGATGGTTCAGCAGGCGGCGTTGCTTGGTTCACAGGCGCAGGCGGCTTTTTCATTTGTTGAACCGGAATTGCTCACCCTCTCCGATGAAACTCTCCGGAGTTATGCGAAGCAATTTCCCAAAACTGATGTTTATGATTTTTTCATCGAAGAACTCATTCGCAGTAAGTCGCATGTTCGTTCGATAGAAGTTGAAGAGCTTCTCGCACAGTCTGCGGTGATTGCTCGCGGTCCTGATTCAGTCTTCGGCATGTTCGATGATGCCGATATTGACTATCCAGAGATCGAAGATGAGAAAGGGCGTCCGTACAAGCTCTCGAAAGAACGATACTCCCTCTTGATGGAGTCCCCCAATCGCACGATGCGCGAACGTGCCCAGGTTGCCTTCTACGAGCCGTATATCGCGCATCGCAATACGCTGGCGGCAACGCTGACCGCATCGGTGAATCAGGATAAGTTCTACGCGGAGGCCCGTCGTTTTGGTTCCTGCCTCGAACGATCACTTGATGGCGACAATATTCCACTCTCCGTCTATCATGCACTCATCGAAGCGGCTGAAAAAAATGCGCAGGTGTTGCATCGATACCTGAAAGTCCGCAAAGCAATTCTCAAAGTCGACACTCTCCGGGTCTTTGATTGTAGTTGCCCGCTGTTTCCTGAACAGGATTTCAAAGTGAGCTGGGATGAAGCAATCGAGAATGTTTTGCGTTCTGCTTCACGACTCGGTTCAGAATATGCCGCTGCCCTTGAGCATGCTTTCAAATCACGTTGGATTGATGTCTTTGAAACTGAAGGAAAATCAGGCGGTGCGTACAACTGGGGGAATTACAGCGTTCATCCCTTTGTGCTCATGAACTACAATGACACCGTCGATGCGATGTTCACCCTTGCCCATGAGATGGGGCACGCGATGCACAGTTTCTTCTCCAATAAGACGCAGCCCTATCCGAAATCCCACTATTCGATATTCGTTGCGGAAGTCGCGTCAACCTTGAATGAAGCCTTGCTGCTTGATATGATGCTCAAAGACCCCGCGCATGCGAATCGTCGTGCCTATCTGCTCAATCGGAGTATCGACAACACCTTTGGGACTTTTTTCAATCAGACGATGTATGCGCGATTCGAATTGTTCACGCATGAGACGATTGAAAAGGGGGGAGCACTCACCGCCGATTCGATGACCGAAAAATGGCTCGAATTGTCTTCACAATATTATGGCCCGGCACTTGATACCTCCGATAAAGCTGCTGGCTACAAATGGGCACGGATTCCGCATTTCTACAATGCATTCTATGTCTATCAATACGCGACTTCGTATGCGGCGTCGCAGGCGATTGCCGAGATGATCACAGGCGGTGATACGACGATCATCCCGCGCTATCTGAAACTGCTCTCATCCGGTGGTCGCACTCATCCGATCGATTTGCTCAAAGAATGTGGGGTTGATATGACTACGTCGGCGGCAGTTGATGCTACCATTCGGCGATTCGATCAGCAGGTTACAGAACTCGCGAAGATCGCCGGTGTGACGGTGTAATTGCCTTCTCATGGATTGTATTTGGTGGCCCATCCGCTCTTGCGGGTGGGAGGTGGTGTGATTCTAAGAATCAACATGCTCCAATTCTTGTAGGGCAGGTCCCGCTTCGGAACCTGCCATCCTATTCCAGGAAAGTTTTTTAGAGGTCGGTTCGGAAGCCGGACCGCCCCTACAAGACCAAAACCAAGGGCAATCCGTCTCGAGCCCTGGGTCACCGAATACAAGACCTCGCAGACAAGACCACGGAGACAAAAAAAAATGCCCTGTCGATTCAACAGGGCACTTCCATTATTTTCAAGAAAAGAACGAGGACTCGATCAGTCCTTCTTGTTCTCCATCATGATCCACAAACGATTCTCGAGCATGAACAGCTGCCCCGGTGTGTCGGCCATCTTGACCATCGACAGCACTTCGTTTGCTGATGCAACCTCTTCCACCTGTTCGCCGACTTTCCAGTCGATAAAATTGCGGGTCGCGTAATCATTTTCTGCCATTGCCATCGCGACAATCTCATGCACCTGCTTGGTGGTGCGTTCTTCGTGATGCACAAACCCCTTGATCGCATCCTTCGCGCTTTTGAATTCAGTCTCCGGGGCAGGGGTAGCGGTGAGTTTTACTTCCTTCCCCTGATCGAGAATGTATTGGGCGATTTTCATTCCATGACCGCGCTCTTCATCTGACTGCTTGAAGAAATACTTTGCGAAGACTTTGAGTCCCTGCGATTCAAACCAGTACGCCATGGCGAGGTAGGACCATGCATTGTAGAATTCATTATTGACCTGCTGATTCAGCCGGTCGGTCATCTTATCGGAAATCATGAACTACTCCTTTGTAGTGAATGCACTTTCATTATGCCTTTGAACATCGGCACGAATTGCCGGTTCCTCTGAACGGGGGTCAAATTGATGGATTGAGTGAGATTCTGCAAGGGGGAATGAAAAACCGCCCCTAAATGAGAGGCGGTTTCATTTGCATTTGGGGTCAATCAGAAATCTCGGCTTTCAGCGAACTCTTACGGGCATGATGGCAGCGGCGTGAAGGAAATAAAAAGATGATCGACGAGCAAGGTCAGATCGGCGATATCGACACCGGGTGCGGTATCAACATTCCCTTCATCCGGACAACAGAGATTTCCAAATGAGATAAAGAGATGATCGACCAACACGGTCAAATCAGCGATATCGACTGATTCATTCAGATCGCAATCGACATTGCCGGTGATTCCGCTGCAACAGGGCCCGACAATCGTGCAATTGCCGGATGCAGCGTCGAGCCCAAGTGACCAGATGAAAAGATTGCCGGGGAAATTATTCGCGACGATCAGATCTTCCCAGCCACCACGAAAATCATTGTACGAGGCGCAATTCCGTTTCGGGACGACCTGCGAGCTATCGACATTGATTCCCAGTTTCCCCAAGCCGATAAACTGTGGGCATTCCACTCCTGCGAAGTACGCGCCAGTCACACAGACTGGCGTATCAAGCGGAAGTGTCACTAATGCAGTCACGAATGGTGGGAGAATCACGCCATACGTCGGCCCACTCTCGATTACATTCCCCGGGAATGGACATGCGACCGTTCCGGCGGCGGCGTAGACTGTTGGACGCACTTGCACAGTGAGCGATGCCGCGGTCTGATTGGTAACTCGCCAGATGATGTCCGTTACGGTGAAGGGATAGGCACCGGCGCAGCCAGTGGCGAGTGGATCCTGGAAGACTGCGTATCGTTCATTGCCAGTGTACCAGTTGGTGAGCCAACCAGCATTTGGCCCCTGCCATTTACCGGAGCAGATGATCGAGCTGTTTCGATCCGTTCCCGCACTTCGCGCAACATCCGGAGTGATGGAAATCTCATTCGCCTGACTGGATGATTGCTGGATGATGTTGGTGCGTGTTGGCTCAGAGTCAGAAGCTGAAGCGGAGTGAATAGGTGCAAAAGAGAGAATGGAAATCAACGCAAAGAGATTGATGATTCGACAGCAGCGTCTATTCACGATTTCCAAAGATAACCTCAACAAGGGATTTGTCCACGAATAGTAACGACCATTCTTTGCAAGTCATTCGATTGGCTCGTTTCAGTCTCACTCCCTCACCCGACAGTCTGCTTCGGAATCCGAATACTCCGACTTCGGTGCCCCTCTTTCAGATTCATCTCGACCCAGTTGGCGATGCAGCAGTCCCAGTCGCGGAACGATTCAATCCCGACCACTTCCCCAGCGGCGATGGCCGCTTTGCGAAGCTCGTGGGCCTCCTCCCGAATATCCGCAATCTCCAGCCATTGCGGTTTCCCGCTAAGGCGGCGAATGCAGGCGAGGGAGTAGCGGTCGATGAATCGGGCGTTTTTATAGAATCCAAAATTGACAATAGTCCGGACGGTTCGGTCGATGTTCTTGAGAAGCGACGGGCGATAATCATGCTCGACTTTGAACTCGATCAGAAACTGATCACGGGAGAGTTGCGCGAGGGTGACCTCCCGCATCGGCTCAAAAAGCTCCCGCGCACGGGACAATGCCTCATCAGCGGTCCTTGCCTCAACAAAGAGGCGACCGTTATTCCAACTGAAGACAAGAAGCCCGCCGGGGACACGAATTCGATAGACCATGGGTATTCGGTAATATCGGCGGCAGAGAATCGAATACTGAGCCGGAGTTTTGAGCGGTTTTGGGCGAAATTGTCAGAGTGAAGCGAACGAGATTCTGAGAGGACTATTCACTTCCGGAGCGGTAATTCCGGACATAGAGAAGATCATCCCAGAGGTAATATCGCTTATCAGATGATGCCGGGAATCCGTACGGCGTCAGATCGACTTTGACGACATCCTCGCTGACAATCTCAAGATCAGTGACTGCGAATTCGCAGAGGTCATTTCCATCCGAGCGAAAACGGGCAAACAAAAGGACTCCATCCGGCTGACGAAATCTGTTTCCGTCCAGCCATCCCTTTTGCCTGAAGAAGCGTTTCCATTTTTCGGAGGTCATCTTGCCGATCTGTCCTCTTGCGCCGCTGCAACCCGAACAAAGTGAAAAAACATGCGCCATCAGGGATTCGAACCCCGGACCTACTGATTAAGAGTCAGCTGCTCTACCAGCTGAGCTAATGGCGCAGTTTGAAAAAACCGCTTTCTTCCGTGGCCTTCGCCGCTGGTATCGGAAGAGGAAGTTACGAGGGGGGGAGTATATGTCGCGCCTGTGCATCTGCCAAGCCCGCGACAGCAAATTCGAGAAATCCCCCTGAACTGCCTTGTGCGCCCCTTCTAAGGGGAATCTCCGATTCGGGAACGCAGAAATTCTGCTGATGACCGGGCAGACAAAGTCTATGAGGGTGGAGGGGGTCGAACCCTCGACCACCTGATTAAAAGTCAGATGCTCTACCACTGAGCTACACCCCCATCTCGGGGAAGACCTCGAAGGGGGCGAAGATGCGTCCAAACCGGAGGGGAGTCAACAGAGGGGATGATGGGGGCAGGAAGGATGAAGAAAATGTCTGGTGGCCCACCATAAGGGTGGGCCACCACTTGTCATGCTGATCCACCGAGGCGGATCGAATCTAGACGTCTACCTTGTAATGGAAATCAAGATGCCCCCCTTCGACAGGCTCAGGGTGACAAGAGGGGTTGTTTTCTTGTAGGGACGGTCCGGCTTCCGAACCGGCCTCTTTGAATTTTTCCGTAGGGCAGCGTCCCTCTTGGGACCTGCTCTTTTCCATCGACGTAAGAAGAATAGGAGGCAGGTCCTCAGAAGGACACCACCCTACGGAGAATCGAAGACGCGGGCCGAAACTGACCCGCGCTACAAACAAGACGGCGGCTTGGAAACCAATGTACAGTGTCAAGAGATGTGTTACAGGGTGTGTCAGGAGATGCGTTACACATAG
>CAZFGK010000047.1:0-8494 GCA_964518635.1 uncultured Ignavibacteriales bacterium | reverse complement strand
CATGCATTTTCACTGACAGATCCTGACAGTGCATCGCCATATGTTTCTTCCATGTCAAACCCTCGTCACTATGATCATCTCGGGCATGCCAGTTTCGTCACTTTCTCCACGTATCGTCGCCAACCGCATTTAGACCATGCAGCAGCAAAGTGCATCGTCCAATGGGGGATCGACGGCATGCGCAAGCACTTCGCAGTCACAATTCTTCGCTATGTCATCATGCTCACGCATGTCCATCTTGTGCTCGTGCGACCGATTCACTTGACCCTCATGAATTTAATCAAATCTTTCAAGTCGGTCACGACTAGGACAATTCTTGCTGATGCGGGATTGGTTTTAAACGCCACAGATTGGAAATGGTCGAGCGCGAGAAGGTATGTGGGGTTGAGAGAAACAGGGATCGAAATTGATCAAGTGGAGCTTGAAGATGCGGGAACCCTGATCTGGTGATCAGGGCCACCGGTCGTTTTGTCTGCATACCCTATTCAAACAACCACAACGCGAAGAAAGAAGGACTTTTTCAACGGCCCCTAAAGGGATGCGCCACCCAGGCAAAGAAGCAGGAACCCTGATCTGGTGATCAGGGCCACCAGTCCAGTAAGAGCTAATCTATTTGATTAGCTTTATCTCTTCGGTTATGGATAGTGTTCTCCCCCCGACATTATCCTTGATCTTGGCGATGAACTTGTACGTTCCGAGCTTGTCCTCAGGCTCGAATCGAATGGTGATGTAATCTCTGCTGTCAAACACTGCTAACCGTGTCGGTTGCTTCATTTGCATTACAACAAGGTCTTTCAGATCTGTATTGTCATACACTTTCCCTTTGGGGTCGAGCACTTTGAGGTCATACGTCACATCACAAGACAAGTCTTCCCTCAGCTGCATGCCACCGAAGATGACTTTGACGGCAATCACGTCCCCTCGTTTGGCGGTTTCTTTTTCGTTGAAATACATTCCCTTGTTTGATGGCTTCTGATACTCTGAGAGTTCACTCTCATCCGTAATCATGAGCATGCCAGAGAACTCTCCATCCTTACTAGGAAAAGCATTAGCATACTTCATTTTCTCATTTTCGATTGTGATTAGGAGTTTCTGAAGCTCACCTTTTCTGTTTGCAATTTCACTCATGATGCATCGGTGTACCAATTCATGCTGCCTCATATTACTTGCAAGAGACCAGATAGCGCTTTGTCTGGTAGCTGCGTCGAGTGTTTGATCCCCGGTGAGAGCTACTGAGTAATCCAGGATATCAATAATCCTGCTTACATACTTGGTATCTCCTGACGCCATAAACGCCCCCCACATCATATCGAGGTCTCCCCCACGGAGAACAGGCATGGTTAGCAAGCTCGTGTCCTTGAAAAGCTGGTTACTTTGGGTTTCGCCGTAGATTTCGTTGATTAGAGTTTTTTGCCCAGACATCTGGAGAGCAATCTTGATTGCTTCTTTCAGATTGCCGGAGGCTTCAACCCCTTTCAGCCAATTTTCTACCAACTCTGGATGATCGGAAAATATGACTGCAAGAAGTGCACTCATAGGCTGTAATGCATGTTTCTTATCATCGAGTATTTTTGAAGTTTGATGCCAGGTGAGATACTCTGGAATTCGTGAGTAATCATTGTGGATATAGTAGTAAGTCGTCCATTCGGAGAGTTCGTCAGCTGATTGAAAGCTTCTCGTTTGACAGTATGGAGTAGCTGTCATGAACAGACTGCTTATTGTCAATGTGATCAATAGCCTTATCAATCGCATATTCCCTCCGTCTTTGTTTTCACTGGTAACTCCAAATCACATGATTTCAGTTCAGAGTGCGACGTTTGAATTCCCTCACTCAAAACTAAAAAACTGCTCAAAGCGCGGGGAAAAATTCGGCGGGAGATATTCTCCACTCTCCATATCAACCTGATAATCCTGCTCATATTCCCCAGCTGCGATTTTTCGCAGCGCGACAATCAAGTGATCGATCTCTTCTTTGGTATTGTAGAGCCCGAATGAAATACGAACCGCCCCGGGAATATCGGAGCGGTCACGTTTCTTGATATCATCTTCCATTTTCTTGGCGCGTTCATCACTACACTTCATCAGTTCACGCACATACAGATGCGCGCAGAAACAACCCGAGCGTACACCGATTCCATATTCATGACTCAGAATCGCGGATGTGAGCGTATGCGGCAAGCCGCTGATATTAAATGAAATCACGCCAAGTCGTTCACGAGCGCGTGCCGGATTCGGATCACCATAGAAGAACATCTTATCGACTGTTTTCATCTGTTCAAGTGCATAGCGAGTGAGCACCTCTTCATGATGAATGATCTGCTCCCAGCCAAGCTGATTGAACAGCGCAATCGCCGCACCGAGCGCTACAACACCAACGATATCAGGCGTGCCGGCTTCTTCTTTGTCAGGGAGATCAGTCCAGTATGCCTCTTCGAGATTGACGATATCGACAACACCACCGCCGACGGCATCCGGTTCCCCTGATTCAAACACTTTTCGATCACCAACGAGGACCCCAACACCAAATGGCGCGTACATCTTGTGCGCCGAGAAGACCATGAAATCAATCGCGGTGGTCGGATCATCAGTCGCGAGTCGAATCGGCCGATGCGGCACCAGTTGCGCGCCATCGATCAGCACCCGTGCGCCGACTGCATGCGCAGCGCGAGTGATGGTAGTGAGATCATTGATGTAGCCGGAGACATTGGAAGCACCAGTCACGGCGACGAGTTTGACGCGCGATCCAAACTCTTTCAATTTCTTTTGGTAATCATCCAGTGAAAGTCGTCCGTCGGAATCGACCTGAATATGTTCCACTTTTGCGACTCGTCGCCAGGGGAGTTCATTCGAGTGATGTTCCATCAGTGAAGTCAGCACGATGTCGTCCTGAGAAAGACCGAGACGGTGCGAGAGTTTATTGATCGCTTCGGTGCTGTTTTTGCAAAAGATCACGACCTGTTTGTCGAGATCGGCACCCACAAATTGCGCGACCATATCGCGCGCATGTTCAAATGCCCAGCTTGATAACTGCGACTTGAAACCGGTTCCACGGTGAACATTTGAATACCAACGCAGGAATGCCATCACCCGTTCAGCAATCGGTTGAAAAGTCGGCGTGGAAGCAGCGTTGTCGAAATTGATATACCGTGCCTGCCCATGACGGGTCGGGACAATGGTTTCATTGCCGAGCATCAGGCGCGAAAGATCGGCCATTTGGATGGATGACATCGGCGAACAGTTCGTAAATGGGGCGGGGGATATGGTTTCCGTTTTCATGCTTTATTATAGCCAAAAAGAGCTGATTGCACCAGTCGGCGAATCTCCTGCGAATTCAAATTGGAGAGCTACTTTTGTAGAATCTAGGGGGAAACCGAACGCCAGTTTCGGCGAAAAACTAGTTACTGCTGCCGACAGTCTCGCGAGCTGGCTCTTGCTTCGTTTCCGGGCGTGGCTGACGCACCCGGCGTGTGCCGCTCAGGTTGTCGAACAGATCAAGATAGCGTTCGGCCCAAATGTGGCGGTGATGGTGACGGTCGGCATGGGCGCGATATTTTTCGCCCAAGGCGTTTCCGTCGATCTCGCCGTTGCGAAGTTTCAAGATCAACTCGCAAAGCTTATCGATATCATCGACGGCGAAGGAGAGTGCCCCACCTGCGACATTCAGTTCATTGATCGCTTCCCCGCTTCGAGAACCGAAGACAATCGGTCGCCCGACGGCCATATATTCAAACAGCTTCGCCGGAAATGTCCCCTCGGTGAGGGGGACTTCACGGAGTGATTCGATCAGGACATCCGATGCTTTGAGAAAATGCGGGATCGATTCAAGCGGCTGCGGTCCGGTGAAGGTGACATTTTTCAGACCGTAGTCTCGTACCATTTCTTCGAGCAGCTTGGTTTTCTCACCGTCACCGACGAAGACAAATTGAATGTCAGGATAGCGAACCATGCGGCGGGCCGCTTCGATAATCGGTTCGAGATGATGTGCCCATCCGAGTGTCCCGGCGCGACAGACGATAAACTTCTCTTCCCAACCGTATGTTTTGCGAATGCCATTCATGTCGGCATCGAAAAATTCACTCGAAAAACCGGATTTGATAGTCAGAATGTTTTTCGGCGGGCGAGGTGTTTTCTGAAGTGTACTCGCGATGCCGTCAGTCACCGCAACCACCCAGTCCGCCTGACGATAGAACCAGTGCATCATCCCCTTGAGTGAGCGAGTAAACAGAGAAGGACGAAGATTACCAAATGATTCACTTGATTCCGGCTGCAAATCACGAATCTCAATCACATAGGTCGCACGTTTCCAGCGACTCAGGATCCAGCCAATGAGCGGAATAGTCGGAGGCGGAGTAGATGCGAGAACGACATCCACTTTCCCTGGGATCTTTCGCGCATTGATAAGTGCCGTGAAGAGAAATAGAATGAACCCGATCATCCGTTTGATCGGATAGCGATTGGATGCCGGTAACACCCAGGAGCGATAGACATCGACTCCGTCGATTTGTTCATAGAATGAAAAATGGCCGCGGTATTTTTCCGGTACAATACCATCAGGGTAGTTCGGAATAGCAGTCAGTACCGACACTTTGTGCCCCTCTTGCACGAAGATGCGGGCAAATTCAAACAGTCGTCTGACCGCCCCTTTTTCCGGCGGAAAATGTTGGGCCACAATGAGAATGTGCATATTTCCTAGTGAGGCTACTACATTCAGAAATCTGGTGCAAGCAATTTACCACCAGAGCGATGACACCCCTTCAAAGTATCGACGAGATCGCATAGGTTATTGAGAGAAAAGAGATTAACCGAGAGGTCAAAACCGCCCAAAACGCAGAAGTTGGGCCGTTTCAGGAGCTTAGACGACTGGCTAGTCTTTGGTAAGGGTAATCGTTCGTGTCGGGGCCCAGGTACCATCCAAACGAGGGGAGATCAGCTCGACGGCTTCGGCAGTAAACTGCATCTCGCTGACCAGTCCCATCAGGTCTTCTTTGATAAACATCACCCGATTCGGAGAGATCTCTCTCGCCAGCGGAAGATGCGGAAAGAAGCCCTTGAAAGGGAGCGGGAGATCGAGTCGGACATGGATTCGCAGGCAAAATTCATGCAGATCATCATTCTGACGCAGTTGCCAGTAGATAATCGGGTAGGAGGGATAGAAATCGGCGATATAGGTCATGGTGATTCGAAATCCGCCCCCAACCGCATCGACCTCTTCACGAAGGACATGCGCGATCTCCCCCGGCTCAAGATGAGTGCGAAACGGAAAGGTCACGACAATGTGCGGCACGATCAACTGACTGTCGGGATCAAGACGATAACGAATATCCTTGATTGATTCGATCACCTCATTCGGCGGGAAGATCACAACCGCATAGTCTTTTTCTTCTGAGATAGGTTGCTTTTGTGAGGGATCAACGTCTGGATTGAAAAGACAATAGCGCAGGGTGCGTGACATAATCTGCTCTCTTGCCTACTTCAGGAAAATGAGTTCAAGGCGGCGATTTTGTGCGCGCCCCTCAGCAGTTTCATTCGATGCCACAAAATTCGATTCCCCTCGACCGAAGGTCCGAATCCGTGCCGTTGCGATCCCAAGCGAGACGAGATAGTCATGCGCGCGACGTGCGCGACGATCAGAAAGTTGACGGTTGGCTTCATCCTGCCCAATGTCATCAGTATAGCTGTACACATCAACGCGGATCGATGGTGCCATGACCAGCAAGCCGGAGAGTCGCTTGAGTCGCTCTTTGGTGCGAGGATCAAGCTCAAACGAACCGGGGAGATAATCAGGATGCAGTATCATCGGGCGATTGAAGATGTCGAGATTCACGCAGCCGCGGTCATCGACTTCGATCCCCGGAAGCGTTTCCGGACAAAGATCAAGCCCGTCGGGGATTCCATCTTCGTCACTATCTATTGCACATCCGAACTGATCGACAATGCCGCCGATCATCCCATTCGGACAACTGTCCCGAATATCGGGAACCCCGTCTGAGTCCTGATCAAGCGGACAGCCAAAGATATCGACTCTCCCTTGATCTTCATTTGCGCTTCCCGGACAATGATCAAGTGAATCGACCACACCGTCGGCGTCAATGTCGAAGATTTCGCAGCCAAACTGATCGACAGTTGTTCCCTTACTAGTATTCGGGCAGCGATCAGCGATATCGGGGATACCATCGGCATCGGCATCCTTCTGCTTCTTCCCTTTTTTTGCTTTTGCGGGAGTCTCAGTGTTTTGTGCGAATACGTGAGGAGTGCCAGATGGTGAAGGAGCGATTATCGAAGCGTCAGATGAGATGGATGAGAGCGAGGGAATCAAAAGCGATACAGCAACGCTGATAGCGAGGGACAGAGGTGTAGTTCGCACACTTCGTTTTCTCATGCTAGAATACTCTTCGCACGGTGACACCACGATAGTAGTGGCGGAGAATCTGATCGAAGGTCCATCCCTGACGCGACCGTCCGATCGCACCGCACTGACACATGCCGACTCCATGCCCATAGCCAGTTCCGCGAACGGTGATCGTTTTTAGGTTTCCGTCACTGGCGGAGACGGTCTCGACATCAAATCGGGATGAAGGGAGAATCATCTTTCGGTCATTGGCGCGCCTGAAGACCCAGCGGATTTTATCTTTTTCGAATTCATAGCGATTGTCGGTTGTCGTCACAATCAATCGGCTGATTCTTCCGCCGGGAGTTCTCTTTTCGATATTCACGGCAGTAATCGGCTTCAGCGATGCAGGATATTTCGGATCGACTGTCAGGAAGGTCTCAATGCGTTTTCGCAGCGTGTCTTCACTGAAGACTTCAGTCCAGGTGTAGAACTTCGACCAACTACAGGCGTCGTCGTTGCCGACAGCGGTCAAGTACGGAGCGGCTGGTTTCTCCCAGACATCTTCGATGTCGTCGGTATTTCCGCCGCAGGTCGAATGATAATAGGCAGTGATGAATTCATCTTCGTAGAGCAACACCATGCCGGTGGTCTGCGCGATAGCAGTACTGGCAATCTGATCTTCGACGGACATCCCTTCATAGACCTGATCGAGAACACTTGATTCCATATCATAGGGAATCCCCGGATATTGTTGCAGATGTCCAAGTGCGTAGGTTCGAGCCGCTACGGCCTGCGCTTTGACTGATTCGATCTCTTCGGCGGGGCGATTCCCGATCTCAGGAGGGACTACCCCTTTGAGATAATCTTCAAGATAGACAAGATTAATCGCGAGCAGACTCGTATCAGTTGGCAGGAGTTGAATAAGCCCGCGGTACGCCTTCTTTCCGATAGAAAGTGGGAGCCCGTTATTGCGTGGTATGAGCGTTGCAATGCTGATTCCGTTTTGAATGAGCGTACGATCCGGCGCATACAGTTCGAGAGTCCGCCCAAGACGAGTGATAGTTAGCGGCTGATTGGCATGATAGACTCGCTGTTCGCCGGCGATGATACATTCAATCGCAAAGCCATTGTCTGCTCCGGCGGTGATGCTCGTCGAATCTGATGCGACCAACACCCTGACAAATGGAACTCGAAGCGCACTCGAAAGAGATGGCTCTTCCAAGGGGCGCATATTCGCGCAACCAGTCATGAGCAACAGCAGCGTGATCAGGAAAGCAGACTGCAACCTGATGAACGGAGAAGTGAACGAGTGTTGAATATTTCTAGTCTGATTCGGAATCATTTTTCTAACTACTATGCTTCTCTTGTTCGTTTTCATGAGCGTTGGTGACGAGCACTTACACGCCTGCTCGGCTGCACGATTCTTCCCGGATAGCCGAGCGCGGTAACTCGGCCATTCGCATCCCATCTCGTCGGCAAGGGATAGCCAGCCAAAACCGCTCCACCCATCACTGCATACGATGCCGATTCGACCATCTGTGACGGAATGCCGAGTTCATCGATAGTTTCAATCGAAATCTTCGTTCTGACACTCCCTGATTTTTTCAAGTTTTCGGACTCACAGAGTGCCATAATCCGACCGACCAGAAAGTTGTTCTTTGCCCCCCCTCCGGTCAAACTCAATCTGAGTTTCCCCTTCGATAGACGAGCACATCTGGCGACATGCGGAGCGATCACTTCGGCGGTCAGGGCGGTGGCAGTGGCAATGAGGTCATGTTTGCCGAGTGAAAGTGAACGCCCTTTGGCGAGAAACTCATCTATCAATTTCGGGCCGTATGCCTCACGCCCGGTCGAACGACTCGATTTCTTCGTGCGAGCGAGAGACCATCTGAGAAGCTCGTCTGAAACGGTGCCACGCCGTGCAAGTGCGCCGTTTCGGTCATAGAGATGCCCGAAGAGCCGAAGGGCAAGCTGATCTATCAGGACATTCCCCGGACCACAATCAGCCGCTTCAATTCCATCCCATGAATCCCCGGAGGGAATCCAGAAATAATTCGAGATCCCTCCGATGTTGACAATCAGTCGAGATTCACGGCTGCTTCCAAACAACAGTCTGACTGCCGCAACCGTGATCGGGGCCCCTTCCCCACCGGTTGCGATATC
>CAZFGK010000046.1:0-8659 GCA_964518635.1 uncultured Ignavibacteriales bacterium | reverse complement strand
ACTTGTGCATCTGGGGGATCTCCTTTCTCGGGGCACAATGTATGTTATGGCACCATTTACCAATTCAACCGGGGAAGTATACCAACCTGGGGTTGGGGAAGTCAAGGCAACAAAGGGAAAGTGGATATTTACCACAACCCCTTCTCTCCTCCTCCTAATCCACTCTCCCCTGCGCACTCCAACCCTTCTCGCTGAGATTCTTCACCGGCGTCCACCAAGTCTTCCCGTCTCCGAGCTTCAACCGACGGTGCTCAGCCCTCCGCCCGTCCGTAGGCTCGTGCGTCACACACCCTTGAGCAAGCAGCACTTCATCACCCTCATCCAGCCTAACCTTCCTCGCACGACTCACTACATGGGTTCCATACTTCCCGCCCAGACGATGAGCCTTCACCTCGGTGGACTTGTTCGGACGCTCTCCCCTCCAGGGGATAAAGAACCAATCCCCCTGGCGGAGAATATTCATCCCCATCCCCAGCCCCAGCTGGACTTCCTTCGGCTTGAGATTCTCATACGCCGCGCTCACCGTCCCTGGACTCCCCGGGATATGGCACAGGAAGTAATTCCCCTTGTCGATCTCATCGAAACTGGAGAGAAAGCACGTATTCCCAAGCCGGAACAACACACTACCAAGGAAGTGGCGTTGCTGGAGTTCTTCCTTGGGGGGATCACTGGCGGGACGTTCCGTGTCCTCACGCCCCCGCCGTTCCCAAAGCTGCCAATCCTCGGGAGTCATCTCACCGGCGGATTTCCACGGGGCGTCCTTGCCGAGCTTGTATTCCCAGGTATCCTGGCAGTAGTCCACGAGGGCGAACTCCAGATTACACATCTCTTCGGAATTGCCCCTTCCACTCAACGCCTGAGCAACACCGAACGAGCTATTCACCATCCCGAGACTATATTTCCACCCAGCGGTATTATATCCACTGGTCTCCTCCCACTGCCGCAACTCGTCCCTGGTCAGCGTGATCTCGATCCCCCAAGTCCTTGCGTAGAGTTCCTCTCGCTTCGCTTCCAGCTTATCCAACTCCAGCTCGCGCGTCAGTGTCCAGTTCCACGCCTCCTGGAGGGCGGAGAAGGGAATTTGCACATTCGGCTTGAAGGTTCGAATCGCTTCATTCTGATGCCGGGTGGTAGTCACACTGTACTTGTCCCCGTTGATGATGTAGGGGATTCCACAACCAAACCCGGGAGTGTCCTTGGAGATTTCAGCTGCGGAGCTACATCTCACCACCATCGGGAAATGCCTCCCGAACGAGAACAGTACTTGACCTTCGTAGAACAGGTTGAGATCCCCCTCGCGTCCGATGCTGCCCTTGGTGTGAAAGCCAGTTTGCCGTTTGAACGCATTGTAAACTTGGTCCTTATTCGCCATTTTGTGTTCATCCTTTCCTTTGGTTAGTGTGAGGACTGGGAAGGTGTTATTACCCCGCCTCCCCGAGTCTCAACTTGCCCGGAGTATCCACATAAACCAGGATCTGAACCACCTGAGCCTGCCACGCGGGATACAACTTATCCGCCTGATCTTGCGCGGATTCCTTATCCTCGTACTCCCCCATCAGCTTCGCCACAGGTGGATTGTTCTTGTCCTGTCCGCCCCAGAAACTCGGGTGAATCTCAAACACCAGCACCACCCACCGGGGGCGGAGTTCCTTCCCCGGGAGTTCTTTGATGCAGTGTTTGCTGGTGTTTTCGTTATCATACATCGGCATATGTGCTGGTATCCTTTCTTTTTCCTTTCTACTACCTCTTCTTGCTTTGCTCAGAAGTTCTCAGAAGTTCTCAGAAGTTCTCAGAAGTTCTTGTAACCATTCCAGGGACACGAATGCGTCGCCGCAGGCAATGTCCGCAGCCACTCCAGAACCTCTTCCGGAATCTCCTCGAACAGCCACTGGGTTCCATATTTGTATCCGCACACCTCGCAAGGCTTGCATAACAATCCCTCCGGGTGGGACTCATAGCGAACCCAGCCAGCAGCTTTGCTGGTTCCGTCCATAGCAGGGCTGGGCTCGATCCAACCCGCCGCGCAGAGTGACCGATTCTCCGGGGAGAAGTATTGCGGGCGGGTGTACGCAATAACCGCGTTGTGGATCTTGGGCAGCATTTCCACGAATTCCAGATATTCCTCCGTGGATGCTTTTCCCTCCTCCACCGCACGTTTGAGATTCTTCCACTTCGGGCCATAGGTAAAGTCCACCAACTCCACGAGCTTGCTCGTATCCCACGCCTCCCCTGTCCCGGCCTGCGCTCGCTGATGCTCACACCCAGCGCGCTTATCGTTCAAATGCCACTTGTCCCAGATATCCAGGAACTTGCGCACTTTCTCCTCATTCCACTCAGGGTGGAATTCAAACTCACTCCCTTTCAGCGCGGCACGGAGATCGGACTGAATCTGCCCCGTGCTTCCCACACAGTCTCCGTTAGGCTTGGCGCCGATCACCCCGGTGATGCTGAGCACCTTTCCCGGGGGGACCCCCTCCCCAAGAGGCTTGGTTGTCACCTCGATCCGGCAATGCACGAGAGGAGTTTGGTGTGGATACCACGCGACTCTCCCCGGGGTGATGATGTGTTTCCACAGTAAGTTGTTAGTTGTGTCCATGAGATTTTCATATCCTTTCTGAGTTAGTTATAGGTTATGGCAAGGTTGACGAGGGAGATGAGGTTCAGAGGTTTTCCATAAGTAACCTTAGCAACAGCAACAGCAACAGCATCAGCAGCAGCAACAGCAACAGCGCCAGTATAAGCAACAGCAACAGCGCCAGTATAAGCAACAGCATCAGCAACAGCATCAGCAACAGCCCTAGCCGCACTTTCTCTCGTCCTGTCCTCTCCACTCAACCACTTCTCAGCCCAACTATCCCACACACCCCCATTGTCGCTG
Source organism: uncultured Ignavibacteriales bacterium (assembly GCA_964518635.1). GTDB lineage: Bacteria > Zixibacteria > MSB-5A5 > GN15 > FEB-12 > CAZFGK01. The sequence continues at coordinate 5,781 of CAZFGK010000046.1, read as the reverse complement.
TAAACAGCTTTTGCACACAGCACTGCAAATGCCTGGAGTTGCACTGGACTGATCTTGGGCAATTCCAACTCCTTCACCAACCTCATCTCCGTACACCCACCCTTTCTCCCCAGGTCATCCAGATGCTTCCCCCCAGCTTCCACCTCGAACAGCCGGGGATTTACAATCCTCGCATGTATCGGATTAAACACCACGGCAAGCAACGGATCATGATAGTAATGCAACCACCCGGGGCCACACAACCTACCCTCTCCGGAGGTGGTGTACTTCTTGCCTATCTCCCACTGAAACCCCCTATGCGTGGTCAGGGCTTGGGTGGTGAGTTTATATTTGATTAGCGTTGACATAGTGTTACCGTTCCCTTTCCCTTTCCTATTCAGAGTTGGTTTCGAGAAACTCCATAAACTCACTCGCGAGTTCCTCCGGTTCGTCATAAGCACACCGACACTCATTCCCATACTGAGAGAGGATATGCAAACGAATATCCTTCTCCGTCTTCAGCCATAGCACAAAAGCCACAACTAGTTCCTCATTGCTCATGTTCATGCTACTTCCCTCCCTCCGAACATCAGCGCACCCGACCAGCCCCAGTACTCGTCCATTGACGCGGCAAGTCGAACTTCCTCCTCCGCAACCAACCTGTCCACAACCTCCCGAGCTTCCCGCAAGCAGTACTCTTCCCCATAGAACCCCCAGCAGCTCTCCTTCCAAGTGTTGGCCTCTCCAACCTTCCCCACAGAGTACCCCCATACATCGCCTTCGAGATATTGGTTGAGAGTGGCGATCTCCGCCAGCACGGCGCGTTCGAGTTGTTTGCGAATCTTGCGAATCTTGCACAATCCATACTTACCCTGAGGAGTGGAATATTCCTCCCCCGCCTTCTCCTTGGTTACATACACCACACCATCCCAGCGATGGTTATCCCAGTCCTTGAAATTCATGGACTCACTCACCTTCACCTTGGGGTAGCTTCCATCCACCACCTCCACCCAGGCGAACCATACAATATCTCCGATGTTGAATGCGTTCACTACTTCCAAGGCGGAGTTGAATTCTCTCGCCCCCTTCCCTCGGGAGTCCAGATCCCAGTTCCACTTCCAGATGAGCAGATCACTGAGCTGGTCGAAGTCTTGATAAGGATTGCTGACATCTGAGTCTTGCTCGATAAGGATATTATATCCTTTGTAAAAAATTGTAGTCATAACTCTGCTCCTTTCCTCTGTCAAACACTGGCAAAAAACCCCACAGCCCGCTGCAACAACTCCAGTGTACTCAACCTGAGTCGCACCCGCTGCGGCATCCCCGTGCGCATCTCCCAGACATAAAACTTGCTTGTCCACTTAGCCAACAACTTTCTCTCACTCTGGGTGAACTCCTTCAATGTGCTCCCTCCGAGTCCCTTGCCATATACCACTTCCACCACAACGCCGTAGTTGACAAGAGAGCGAAACTCAGCCCCGGAGAACGTGGGCATGAGAGTAAGCGCGGGTGGAGTGGGGTCTTCGGAAAGAAATCCTGAGTTCCCGGTGTCATACCACCGCTCCGAGATAAGGTGATTATTAACAATGTACTTGCCCATGCGCATTCTCCTCCTGTTCCTTCGCGACTCTCGCAAGATACTCCAACAACGGAATCTGCTCCTGGGGAACGAAAATCACCGCTTCCTGAGTCTCGTAAGCAAACTCATACCACGCGCCCTCGCCCGCTTTGGCAACTTCACGCCAAATCCTCCGGGACCCACCTTCCGTAACCTTCAACATCCACCTTGAGCCACCTTTCCGAACTCCCACTCGGAATCTCTTTACCTCCCTGGGGATGTCCACCATAACCTGCTCCGGGGTGGTGACAATTCCGCTCGGGCTGGCCTCCGCTTGCCACGTAGGCTGGGGGGTTGGCTCCCCCTGCTCAGTCAGCGCAGGGGTACACCAGCTACCCACAGGATTCGAGAGATCCACCGATTTCCAAACCGCAATACCTCCACGGTTCTGAATCCAGACATGATATCTCGCAGCAACATCCGGGGAACAATACAAATATTTCTCAGTACTCATATATGATTCCTTTCTTAGTAGTCCTGGTTGATATTCTATTCTATTCTATCCTATCCTATCCTATCCGTTGAACCGTCCCCCAACCCCACACCCACCACACCGGTACAACTGCGTACCAAGCACACGGCTCCTATCCCCCCGAGGGTTCCAGGTTGTCTCTTTCTGACACTTGAAACACCATGCGATGATACACCCTGAGTTACCACCTTCGTTGGAGTCCGTGTCCGAATCCTCATCCGAATCCCCAAACCACCACCACGCCAACAACATCACCCCCACCGCTCCAAGCAGGACGATGAAAATAGTCAATGGTCCCAATTCATTTTCCATAACTTACTACCTCCTATTTTAGGTGAAGGGGCAATAAAACAAAAAAAAAAACCGTCACCCGGGATATCCCCGGATGACGGCGAAGTATGAAAGGCGGCAACTTCCGTGAAACTGACTCTGACTCTGACTCTGACTCTGACTATTGCACCCTGCGCTGGATCTTCAGATGACTCCTTCTGCTTGTCATCAGGCCGGGCTCATCCTCATCCTGGGCGCGGGTATGGGGATAGGGTTTCTCGACGCTGAGCGGAAGCGCCACCAACTTCCTATGGGTTTCCCACAGGATTGCGGCTTCCTGTCCGAGTCCCGCTTTCGCGCACTTCTCCGCAAGTGAGAGAACGGACTTGGTAACCGCAGCGGTGGACAGTGGCTTGGCCGGGGAAGCTTCCCCCTGGGTGGGGAGAAGGGTTGCGGCCCCAGCTCCGAGTCCGAGCTTCAAGAAATTTCTCTTGTTCATTACTTCCTCCCCTCCTCTCCCGCACTCGGCGGCAACACATACAGCCCTCCCATAGGTCCCCAGTATCCCAGTCCCAACTCTCGCGCAACCTTGTCCAGATCCTGGGTGGCGTAGTTGTTCCCACCGAGATTCTTGTGAATTCCATGAAGCTCCGCCTGAATGGTGTTCATGTCATGGCGGGTGTGTTCCTCTTTGAAAGTGCAATACCGCCTCCAATCCCGCATCCTCCGCTTCGCCGCGCCAAGTCTCTTTTCCTTCTTCGTTTGAGCCATATTTACCTACTTTCTCCAACCATCACTTACCTTGGTAAACTCCAACTGGGGACACTTCCCCAATCTTCCATCCACCATCTCGAACCGATACCCTTGACAGGACTCGAACCTGCACTCCACAGTTTAGGAAACTGTTGCTTTATCCATTTAAGCTACAAGGGTAGGGAACACACTCTCCGATCCGATCCGATCCATCTACTGCTACTGCTTCTTCGCGTTCTCCCGCAACTTTCGCAGCAGATCATACGCCTCAGCCCCCTCCAGGTCGCTGACATTAGCGATCATATGAGGTACAGTCGGGGAGAGAAACGGAATTGTCGTCAATCTCAAATCCGGGCTACCGTGATCCTTCAGCACCAACACTCGCTTCGGAGGCCCACCGTCGCCGTTCTCCGTCAACTTCACCGGATTCCACTCCCACCCACTCCCACTCTTCTGAATCCAGTCATCTTCGACAAGAAAAACACAGGTACAACAAGCACGCACGACTTTCATTTTGCCAATCCTTCCTTTCTGAGATATTCCAACATTTCTTCCCTTACCGCTCTCACTCTCTCCCTTTCCAACTCCTTCACCCTGGGAGCGACTTCCGCTCCCAACTTCCCCATAATCCCATTTGTCACAACATCCAGGGGATGAAACGGCACCTTTGACTTGGGTTTGGGAAGCCCTTTCCAACGTTTCAAACTCCTGCCCCGATGCCGCATAACTCGTGCTTTGGTTTCACGGAATTCATCCGGTAGCATAAGCACAGTTCGTATCTCGCGGCGGGTTGGAATCTTTCGTAACTTTGCCATAGTTGCCATCCTTTCTTACGAAGGGAGAAAGAGAGTAGGCAAAAAAAAAATCCTCAGGGGAAACTTGTCCGAATTTCGGGATTACCGCATTCCCTAATGTGTAAAGTTTCCCCTGAGGCAAGTATGCTTAGCCTCTCTTCTCTATTCTATATTCTATATTAGTTGTTTCTTCGACCAGAGCACAGCCAGCCTAACCCAAGCCAGCCTAACCCAAGCCAGCCTAACCCAAGCCAGCACAAACACGAAAAAGCTTACCAAGGAACTCTCATTCCTTGCTAAGCTTAATCATTTCCGGTTAGGTATTACTACTTGCTAGTTGCGCTCAATTGTACTCTCACCTAGCCAACCATTCCACCTTGCGCGATGATACTTACCACTACTGACCGCGTTCAACCGCTCCCGCTCTCGCTTCCCGAGTATTCGCACGACGGATATTTTCCAACCGTTCCGCATCGTTCCGCGTGGCGATCTCCGCCTGTGTGATCTGTTTCGCTCGCTCCTCACACTTACCGGCAAGCTTTCGCATATGCTTCGCCGTGTTCGCGTTGACGAACAACTGTACCACCTTGCGAACAGTCTCTTTCTCGACTCCCGTGAGTTTCGCGACCGACTCACAGATGGCCAGAGCACGATTCTCGTCTCTGTCTTCGATGATGGCTTTCGCGGCCTTAACGAGCAACTCATAGAACTGCTTAATCCGCCCGTTGCCATCCACGCCGACCGCGCGAACATTCACGAAGAACTTTTCGCCATTTGTCGTGGTAATCGCCTCGTCATTCTCCATACTCTCGACGTGGCGAACGAGTTTCGCCCCCAGAGTGAATTCGGAAAACTTCGCCAAGCCCACACTCCCGGAGAGCATTTCCCTCACCATTCCCGCGACCGTCGCGCCGAACGCGGCATACACGGGAATACTCACCTTGGTGCCGTTCGTGTGCGTGAATTCGACCGTTCGCGCCAGATACGCATCATCACTCTCGCCGACAAGCTTACCGGCTTTCTCGCCGAACGTGACGAACGCCATCGCCAGCGACTTGGTGAATTCCTTGACACCAGCCATCAACATCCCCGACGCTTCGGTGTACATCTTCGCCTGTGCATAGAGCAGAGAAGATGACGCATCCGGGGAATCGCTTCCCGGGAGAACAGGCAAAGCGGGAATGCTGAAGTTCAACATAACCACTTCATCCTTATTCTGCGCGGGTGTGTTGACCGTTTCGTTACCATTGTTGCCATTGTTGCCATTGTTGCCATTGATATTGTTGTTTTTCATAGTTGCATCCTTTCCAGATTGATTGATTGAAAATGAGTTGTTGCTCGATTCAATCGCGCAAGGTGGAATGGCCAGCTAACTGAAAGTACAATTCAACGTAACTAGCCTGACCTAACCTACACGAAATCTACACTAACCTACGTGACAAGTTTCATAGCACAGCTACTAATCCCCGTTCTCGCCCGTACGTATGCTCTCCCACTATGGAAGCTTTACCCTAGGCTAGACGTATTCGCCCGCACGCATCACAGATGTGTACAAGCTAGCTAGATAATTATCAAAAAACTACCGACTGCCGCCGCGTCCCAGAGGATACGACTACAAGTCACACTTCTCCCCGCTATCTGACGTATCTATCACTAGATACACCTATAGCCTGCGCGCCCGCGAAGGCGACTTGGGAGCAGCGAAACTTTCAAATAACAATGTAGCAGAGGGTACTACTACTACCGCCACCTTGTCAAGTGCTATTTTCCCTTTAGAATCTAGCACTTAGCCAAAACTTTCAAAAACCTGTAACGCCTACTACTACTGTCAGAGAATACACAGAGTAGAGATTCGATCTCCTGCATCACGCTTGCCTCTGTGCTGGGGGGGGGCT
>CAZFGK010000045.1:0-8815 GCA_964518635.1 uncultured Ignavibacteriales bacterium | reverse complement strand
TGCCGCGCCCGCCGTGATCGTATTGATGAGATTGATGAGATCGTTGATGTTCATACTGGTTGATTTCCTTCCTTTGAATCGGCGAATCAAGTTATTCCACATGATCTGTCCTCAGCTTGACTGGGCTTGGCTTGGCTTAGTTCAACACCAGCTCCGGTTTGTACTTGAGCCTGCGCAACTCCTTGGGTTTCCCTGGCTTGATGCTCGCGACCACCAACCTTGCGCCATTCAAAAGGGCCTGTCCGGTAGTGATATAAGCAAGCACATGCGGAGGAAGCTTGTGGGCGCCGACCGCCTTGGCCTCCACCAGCCGCGTGGCAAGCTTGTCGATATGCGCGAGCACCGCGTCCTTGTTGGTGGCATCCAGGAGGACGATCTCATCCAAGGATTTGTTCAGCGTGTCCGCGTCGGTCTGAACGGTGTCGATGAGTTTGAGCAGATCCTTGTACCCGCTCGCATCGTCCTTGTAGATGGTGTTCTGGTTCTTGAGGTCGATAATGGTGCGAGCAGCGGTGTTGATTCCCAGGTTGATGTCAAACCCCAGCTTGGCAAGCTTTCTGGGTTTGTCCGGGCCGCATCCCACCACCAGCACCGTGCTGAACAGCAGAAACCCGGCGAGCAGTACGGGAACCACCTGCTTCGGGGCGGGCTTCAGATAAGCCACCACTGCGATAATCCCACCGAGCAACCCCACATGCAGCGCCTTGCGATAGTCGATCACCGCCGCTCCCTGTTGGAGCACCAGCACGTCGTAAGCGGCGCCTGCGAACCCGCCAATGAAAGCCGTGGCCAGAGCCTTTGCCCAGACGGGAATGTTCGTCGTATCCATTTTACTTTCTCCTTTAAGGTTCTTGAACTGTAGATGGGGAAGTTGGGTTCTCATCCTCATCCATTTCCAGAAGTTTCTCCAGGGACTGATCCCGATCCAGGATCGTGTCCAACTCCTGATATAGTAACTCTTTTTCCTCAGAACTTAAAGCCAATCCCTTGATGCGCTTGCGCGAGCGGGTGAGTTCTTGTAGTACCAGTGCTTTCTCCCTTGGAGACATCCACTGTTCGTAGATCCGGATCGCGTCTCGGAGGTTTTGTTGCGCGAGGCGTGCGAACATCTCCTGGGTACGGGTTGTGTCTACCCCCTCGTATACAGCTTTCCGATCACGAAGCGTTATCTTTCCCGCCTCGATGGCCGCGTCCATTTCCAAGTCGATTTGTTCCTGGACTTGCTCATCACCCAGCTCTATCGCGGACTTCCATTGGTTCATAAACTTCCGCTTGAGTACTCCACGTTCGTGTTGTTCTTTGGATTTCCCCGCCTTGGGGTAGTGCTCCTTCAGGATTCCCATCATCACATCTTCCGCTGTGGAGGCGTTGATGTACTGAGGCGCGGGGGTTATGCCAAAGAAGCTGGAGTACTTGGAGAAGTTGTCTGTCGCGCCGCGCTGCTCGGCTAGTTCTTTGTTCTTCAAAAAGAATGGTTTGAGCTGCTCCAACGCGAAGTCTCCATATTGGGAGGTACGAGAGGCAGGCGAGTTCGGATCTATGATGTAGCGTCCGTAGAAGTCCTTGTTGGTGAACAACTCATAAGCCATATTCAACCCCGGGTTGAACTTATGCGAGAGCATGTTCACCTGGGCGGCGACAGCCGCACCCGGGCGACCTTCGAAGAGGCGTGACTCGACCGGCCAAATTTCCTTGGTGAAGTAGTTCGCCAAGTAGTATCTCTCGTCATCTCCATTCTGGTCTTTCTTCCCCGAGCGGAACGCAACCGCGTCCTTGGGTTGGACGTCAAGCGCCTCTCCGGTGTTGTACAAGGAGAGGAGAGTTTGCGCGATCATGTTCGCGGCTGCGGTGCCCAACGGCATAGCCAGCATGTAAGCCATACGATGGGAGAAATCCGCTCGTGCCCCAGGAGTTACCACATCGCGGGCAAACGCGGCTGTGTCGGCAATCGCTCCGTAGTGGACGCGCTCGGAACCGATCTGGAATCCCAATGCTCGGAACATACTCATCAGGATCTCCTTGTAGCCCTTGTTCATATGGAGATTCCCATAGTGAAGCTGGCCCAGGCGATCATCCACCACGTCCACAACCTTGCGCATTGTGCGCCGGACATCTTTCGTGCGGGCCTGGGCAGGGAGTCGGGCCAGTTCATACCCCGCGAGATGGTAGTTGACGCCAAGTTTCGCCCGAGGGACGAACTCCTGCATCACCGGGCGCATGATGAGTTCGATCGCTGCTGGGAGAGTGTTCTTGGCAATCCCAAAACTCTCTTCCAGAACCGTCATAGCCTTGTTCACCTCGGGGTCCTGGAGGCGCATTACCTCGGCGATGTTTTGAAATCCCTTGCCGATGCTTTCGATTGCCTTGGTTTCGAAGTGTCCTTCCATTCTCGCGTGCGCGCCACCTTCCTGGAGGAAGCGAATCCTGCGTGCATACTCGGGAGGTTGAGATCCTGGGTGGTCCCATTCCTTGAGCATCCTGGACCCGTGTTTCATGATGGCGATCGGTGCGATCAGTGAGGTAGCGGCGGCTTTAGCTCCCTCGCGGAAAGCTCCCAGAGCGGCTTTACGCTCTCCGTGGTAGAGGTGTTGAGGCGCATCCACCAGGGATTTGATGCCGATACTTGGGAGCGTCGTAACGGCGTCGTTGGTTACCAAGGTGAGGTGGAACAGTCCGATAAGTTGGAACTGGTTCGCGAAGTTGGAGAACGCATTCCACGCACGGAACGCGGGTTCGGAGTGCAGGCTCGGGGTTAGGTGTGCGTTGAGCAAGTCCGCGATTGTCTTTGGGAATACCCGCACATTGCCCACGTCCTGGTAGACTACCTCACCCGAGCGCGTGGTGTGCTTGCCGTAGACTGCGGATACCGGGTCTGTTACCTCTGCGTAGCCGGTTGGGATTCTCGCTCGGTTGACGATCTTCGCCATCCCCTGTTGTTCAAGATGCTTTATCGCCGTTCGCATCTGGATGAACTTCTCCATCTCGGTGTACTTGTAGATGAAATTATCCACGAAGTTCTCGGAGTGGAGTTCGAATCCGAGTTCCTCTACGGCTTGGCGCATCGAGTCCAGGTTGCGTTCCTTGAGAAAGGACTTCGCGGTTTCCAGAGGAGTGCCCATCTTACGGGATGCTTCCCCACCCACGGTCTTTGGTCCGTACTTGTAGAGTCGGGGGAAGTAGTTCTCGTTCACCACCTGAAGAGCCTTCGGAGATATAGCTTGAATACGCGCTCGCATATCCGCAAGCGAGGTGCGCATTTCATTGATGAGAACTTTGATGTCATCCGGGACGTTGAGCTTGTTAAGCAGCGCGGTTTCCACTCCCTCGTCCAGGGCGAAGTTCAACTCAAGCCGGAGTTTCTTCGCATCCAGTTCCGACATCCGATAGTTCCCCGGGTTGAGCCTGGAGCCCTTGCCGGTCCAGTAGATTCCTCCATCAGCCCAACGATGGACTGCATCGAACTGCGCTTTTACCACATCCACATTACGAGAGATCAGGGATTCCTGTTTGGAGAGGAAGTCTCCGAACTCCCGAGCTTCCGGGGAGCGCCCTGCCAGGGAGAACTTACGCCGGAACGCATCCACTGCGGAGAACTTGACCGCTGCGGCGTTCGCCATTACCTTACCCAGCGTAGGCCCAACTCCAGGGAGAGTTGAAAGCCGTTGGAGGATCGGCGAGTTGACATAGAGTCCTCGATAGCGTTGGGTGTCGGTGTAGAGATCATATAGGTTAGCCTTGGCCACGTCCCCGAATTCTGCGATGGCTTGCTTGGCGAATGCACCGAAGCTCAAGTACCCGTCTTCCATATGCTTGGCCATGACGACAGCCATTGCTCGGAGCTGCTGGGGAGAGACGCCAGCGTTCATTTGTTTGAGCGAGTCTCGAATTTCCTTCTTAGCAGCGGCATAGGTTTCATTCGAGATTAACCTGGAAGCACGGGTTATGCGTTCGACGCGATCCGCGAGCTGTTCAGGGGTGATGTCAATACCACGGAGCCAGTCCTCTGGGTTACGCATCTCACTGGAGAGCGGTTCAGAATTAAGCTTAGCTTCCCTTGCCCGAGCTGCTTCAAGCCTAGCATCAACCAACTTCGCACTCGCCCGCTTGTTCACAAGCAACCTATCCACAGCCCCAACCAACTTCTCCACTTCCACCCTGGGAACTTCCCCTTCTCGCCGGGTGTACTCCCCGGTCAACTCAACCACAGGAGGCTTGGTAACCTCAGCCTGCTTGATAGTAAGCATCTCCTCCGGGGTGAGCGAGATAGTCCTTGGGGTTTGTGCATCCGGGGACAGCTCAGCCAGCTTGGCTTGGGCCTCGGCAGGGTCCGTGGTGCCAAGCTTCTTCATCCCGGAGAGCAGCGCATGCAGGTCTGTTGCAAGCTGCTGGGATTCAAGCTTAGGCGTAAGCGTCCCCTGGACGGGGAGTGTGTCTTTGGGTTTTACTCCCAAGCCTTCATAGATTGCACGAAGCGAGCTTGGTGGGAGAGCGGCGAGATCCGCAACGGATTTATCCCGGGCCGCCATTCGAGCTTTCACTCCCTTGAGCGCATCACCCAGGGAGGCTACCCGAGCTGGGGCTTGGTAAGTGAAGTGCTCCCAGAGTCCGTTCACGTAATGCCCGGCTTCCTCACCCAGGTCCTCCACGACTCGCCTGGCGAACTCCGCGAACCTCATCCCAGGTTTGTAGATATGATCGTATGCGTGCACGAGTGCCATGTTGTAGAGGGTTTGGCCTCCCATGGCTTCCAGAGTGGTGGACTTGAGTTCATTCCTCGCAGCGGTAATCCACGCTGGCTCATCCGGGGTAGCCTCGGTCATCCCCAGTAACCCCTTCTCAGTCGCCGCGATCTGCGCCGGGTCGCGGGTGTCTTTCCAACCAATAACCTCTTGTTCCCGAGGGGAGAGGTTCGCGTCCATCAGGGAGGTTTCGAATCTGGCTTTGTTCTCCTTTACCCAATCCAACGTAATGGCTTGACCGAATTCCTTCTGTAACTTGACCAGGGCGGTTGCTTCCACCTCCTCCGGGGTGCGGTTGAACTCAGCTTCCTTACCTCCGAACTCCGCTTTCTGCTTGGCAAGCTGCTCTGGAGTCAGCACCCCTACCCTGTTCTCCGCTTCCGGCGAGAGATGCGAATATAGGGCTTTCTGCATGAGAACCTTGGTACGCAGAAGGGAGGTATCCACACCGGCTTCAGCCAGCTCAGTCGTGAGTTCTTCCTTGCTCAACCCTCGGATCATATTCCACAGCGGGTTGTTCTCTGGGTCTGGAATCTGCAAGCTGGGAAGTTTCCCTAGCCGCTTGGCCTCGGCGCGGGTTTGTCTACGAGAGACAATCTCACGAATCAACGCCCGGGTGGAGAATAGATTTGTCCCGGGCGTGATGGGGATTTCCCCAGGAGGAATATTGCGTGGGATTGGTTTCCCCGAGGGGAGGATGTTCCGCGCTGGGTCGTTGACTTCCCACTCCGCCGCCTTGTCCGCGCGGATTTTATCCGTAACCGGGAACTCACTTGGACGCTCAGGGGAGATGGGGTAGATGCTTCCCCCCTCAGCGGCGGGATCAAGCTGGGCTTTCTCCTCAGGAGAGAGGGATTGGTATTCCTTTGTCTTGCGATACTCGGCGAGGTTCGACTCGAAGCTACCCTTGCGATACTTGGTTTGAATAACCTTCCGAGCTTTCTTGACCTTGGTGGATTCGAGAGCTTCCCCAAAGCGACTACCCCCTGGGGTGGTTTCCCTAGCCCCCGTAGGTGAGTCAACAACAGGGAGTTCGGGTGCGTATGGTGAGCGTTCCTGGCTACGGTTGCGGGGGTCGAGGTAATATCTGGATTCGGTTCCGCCATGCTGAGGTCCACCGCCAGGGAGAGGTGGTTGAGCAGGGTTCTCGCTTTCTGGGAGGTAGTACACCCCGCCGTCTTTGCCCACGGGTTTGCCGTAGCGAGTGGAGGTGCCTGGGAAGGGCTCAGCACCAGTCGGTGAGTCAACAACAGGGAGTTCGGCCACAGGCACGGGTCCCAGTGGGGTGACTCGTCGGGCGGGTTCTCCTGGGGTGGGAGGAACACCTGTCCCTGATTCTGGATCTTCAGGAAGCCTACCTCCTCGGGTTCGTCTGCCCAAGGCTTGACTGGCGACATCCACATCCTGGCGAAGGTTCTCGGGGGAATTCCCCGAGAGACGCGAGGTGTAGAGAGCTTCCTGTCGTAAGGGATTCGCGGCGGCGGCATCTCGATCCAGAAGGAACTTGAGATCCCCGATCTCCGCCAGGACCATTTGCTGAACATCCTCAGGGATGTCCTTGAACTCCGCTCGCTTGGAGTAATTCTCCAGATTGCGGAGGTGTTGCTCAGCCTGGGCGCGCGGGACAAAGGTAGCCTCACGCGCGGTAGGTGTGGCAATCTGTTTGGCCAGCCCGGAGATTTCCTCCCGCACCGCAGCTCGTTGGCTCTTGGGAAGCTTGGCGAATTCCGTGGAGGATTTGAAATCCTGGAGAAGCTTCATCCGGGCAATAGCTCCCGAGCGTCCGACTTCCGCCGTGCGAGGACCTGGAGTGCCAACTGGAGGTGTAGCTTGCGCTTCCGGGAAGATCAGCGGCTGGGTCTCCATCTGCCCCCAGCGGGATTGCTGGGTTTCCCAGTTGAACTCTGGGAACTGGACTCGATGTTCCTTCACCAAGCCGTTGGTAAGGACGACTTCGGTTTTAGCGGTGAGTCCAGCCGGGGAGAACTTGTTGATTCTGAATATCCAATTCGGGTTATCCAAGTCTCGGACTTTGTAATACTGCGGAGTTTCGGAGAGAACTTGGTAGGTTTCACCGAACTTGAACGGGGTTTCAAGATGGGTTTCGAGACGTTCCACCCCTGCCCAGGTTTCCCATTTGACGCTAAGTTCGTTCTCCGTGGTGGCTTCGAGTAGGGGATATTTGCTGGACCAGAGATCCAGAGTAGCGGCACGCAGCTCAGTTGGAGTGAGTCCAAGCCCGCTCTCGGTTCCACCCGCCGCGATGTAGGCTTCCTGGAGTTGTGCCTCGGTAAGATCCGCAAGCCCCCGGGAGATTTCCGCACGGGCACGCTGGCCTCCGATGATGGCGTCGAAGAGGGGGATTTGTTCCCCCGGAGAGTAGGGGAGCCCCAGGGATTCTTCCCCAGGCCGGGAGAGGTTGATAGTGTACTTGTCCGCGTAGCGGCTTTCTTGGATGGGAAAGGTTTCTCCGATCCCTGGGAGGGGCGTGGTGCGTCCGGAGAGTTGGAGTTGAGCTGGGGGTTCTGGAGCTGGTTCAGCTAAAGGTTGTGTGGCAGTTGGGGCTGGGGATTGCTGAAACTTCTTCCCGACTGCCCGTCCAGCCGCAAACCCGAAAGGCAACAACGCCCCAGACAGGGAGTTGGCGAGTTTCTGATTAAACGTGGCCTCCGGAGTCATCAACTCCATAGCACCGTAGCTGGCCAACCCCATCATGCTTCCCTCAGCGGAGAGATAAGCTACAGTAGGAACGTTAATCCCTCGGGCGATAAGTACTTCCCGGGCTATGGCGGACCCAACCCCAGCACCAGTCATCGCCAGGGTGATGAGTTGATGCTCTGCTTGTTCGGTTAAAGGTTTGTTGAAGTTCTGAATAGCCGTGTCAGCTTGGATTCCTAGAAGTGATCCCACCACTGGGCCGACTGTGGTGGCGCCTGCTGAAACCGCGCCCAGCTCAGCCATCATCAACATCCGGGCTGTGTTGGTCAACACACCAGGGACAACTTCAATCCCAGCCTGACCCAGAGATTGATTAGAGTAGAACTCCTTCATGAAAGGCTGGTTGCGCGCCATAGCTGAGTTGAAGCCCGCTGAACCCGGGAGCAGGTTCGAGGGTTTCTGGGGAATTCCCAACATCGACGCGGAGGGCGCGGAAGTCGTAGGGCTGAAGATCCCGGGGGTCAGCATGCTCAGCGTGTTCGCCCAGAATTCATTATTCGCGGAGAGTGCCTCACCCACGCCGAGTTTGAAACTCACCGCTCTCCGTGCTGCCATCACCTTGTCCCGTTCCTTCGGAGTGATGTCATGCAGGGAGGCCATTACCTGCTTGTCCTGATCCAGGAGTTGCTTCGCCATGGCGTTGAACCCTGGGATGCCAGCTTCGGAGAGAGCACGTCGTAGCTTCACCGTGGAAGCTTGCTGAGCTACTGTAACTCCTTGTTGTTTGTTCTTGATTGCCCATTCGTGATTGGCTTTGGCGATGCGCCCGACCTGTTCCTCGAAATCCCCACCGGCTATCTCCAACCCAGCGTTGTAGTAGAGTTCCTGAACCTCCCCCAGGGAAAGCCCCCAGGTGGCGCGAGTCACAGCGTCCGCGTATTCCAGGTTCGAGGTTTTCTTCGGGTCCAGGCCTTTGAATGCGGTGAGTGGGATCATCACATCCTGGGAGGGGCGGCTGAGATCCGATGTGCCGATGGTAACCTTCCCCGAGGTGGGTTGGAGACTCTCCTGCATCTGGCGATCGAACGTGGACATCTTGATCTTGGAGGGGGAGATTTCCTCCGAGATGCTGGTGGTTAGGTCGGAGAGGTCCACCATGTCCTCGTACTCGGGGTACTTGCGGAGGACACGCTTTGCCAAGTCCAGGTCTGGGATGTCATCGTAAACGGTCGGATACTTACTCTTGATACGCTGGGCAAACTTCACCAGGGAGTCTTGGGCTTCGACGGGGCGGATCGCCGCAGCGTCTTGATCCGGGCCAGGGGATGGAGTTAGCGCAGTTGTTGGTGGATCTGCAACTGCTCCAACCGGAAGGGTAGCAGTAACATTCAACCCCTCCTCAGGGCTTAATGTAGCTC
>CAZFGK010000044.1:0-12023 GCA_964518635.1 uncultured Ignavibacteriales bacterium | reverse complement strand
CGGAACAACCGGTTCATATCCATGTTCTCGCCGGACCAGTTGAGAAGGTTATCCTTGGCCGGACCCCAGGAACCTTCAAGGTTCTTTTCGAACTTGGACTTGCCGCCCGTGAACAGCCCGATCAAGCCCCCGACTCCCGCGCCAACCAGAGTGCCGATAGGTCCGCCGAAGCTGCCAATGCTGGCGCCAGCCCCCGCGCCTCCAAGTGCTCCGCTTATTGATGGCATAACGTAAGTATCCTTTCTACTGAGTTAAATCCAAACCGCCGCCCCTGGGGATGGATCAATGCACGTATACAGCGTTGGTCCCGAGGTGTCGATCCATCTGGAGAAGTAGTTGTATCCCTGGGTGGAGTCGTCGCTTGCCCCGGGTGCACCAGCAGCTACGTTGGTTTTTGCGGTCGCCGCAAGATCCACATTCAAGGAAGCCAACGCTGATTGTCCATTTCGGGCTAACCACTCCCCAGGGTCCTGGGCGGTTGGAACCGATGCTATCCCGGCGGCAAGCTGAGGCACCGCGCTTGCCACTTGCTGGATAACCTCGACCACCTGTCGCATGTAGCGGAGGTGCTGATCGGGGTTATCCAGGACTTGCCGGGAGGGGAAATTCAGTTGTCCTTGGGATTGTTCCATAAGGGGATATTAGATAGTCGTCCACTCCACCGAGAGCTTGGCGTTCGCCGCCGCACCGACAATCCAGAAGTCGCTCAGGTTGATTGTGTTCGCCTCGGCGTCATGGGTGAGCTTGCTCTCGCCAGTCAGGAGTTTCGTTCCGTAGTTTGTGGTTGACACACTGGAGTCCTGCCCGATGTAGACGGTGCCAGCGTCGCATTTCACCTGAAGCGCCCGGCACTGATCGTTGAGCTGAGAGGAAAACGTCTTGGAAGTGGACGCGCCCGCAGGGGCGGCGGTGCCTCGCAGAAGCCCGAGTAGATTCGCTGGAGTGGTGCCGATGGTGATAAGCGCGGAGTTTGTCATTTAGTTTCCTTTCTACCTTCTACTCTACACATACGCGGGTGAGAGATTGTCCGAGTTTGGCCCACCGAATGGGCGCATTGGGCGGTATTGTTCTCCTCTTCCCCAGAGGCCCAAGTTGAACACCGTGTCCTTTTCGAACAACGTCAGTGGTGTTGGGCACACAATCTCTGGCGTCCATATTCTACACTTTCTTCCGGCTAAAGGTAAGTAGAATTGCCGTTTCACTCCCCCGGAGGAGGGGATTTGGAAGGAATAAGTTGTGGAATCCAGGGTCAAGTTGAGCGTTGCATCGGAACTGGAGACGTAGGTAATCCAGGCTTCCCGGAGGTGTTTCCAGCCTGGGAGTTCCGAGCCTTGGGGTTGGGCGTTCCAAACAACCGAGGACTCTGGATAGGATTCCGTAACCCAGAAGATGTTGAAGTTCTTGAAGCTCACCGAAGTGCCGACTTGTCGAAGCCGGACGTGGTGGGCGATTACAGGAGTTCCTGGGAAGGGATAGTATTTCTCCACCAGCCCAGGGTGGTTGATGATTATGTCCCTGGTGGTGGTGTTCTGGTCGAACTCCGCTCGGAGGCTGACATCCTGGCCATCCGTGTCAGCGGTTATGAGAACTCCTTGGAACCACTCCGCACCGATCTTGGAACCATAGTCCCAGTCTGGAGCGCGCAGGGTTATGTTCTCTGGCTGAGTGTAGAAACTGGGTTGCCAGGAGAAAAGCTTGAGCAGGCTTGCGCTGCCGGAGTAGAAGATTTTAATTGCGAAGTTCCGAGCTTCGTACTCCAACCCTCCGTTCATATCAAGCAGCGCGATGGTGCGTGATGGGGCGGTTACCAGATCCGGACCTTGCGCACGAGTAGCGTAGTTATTCAGCCAGGTTTCTACTTGGATTGGAATCCCACCTGTGTCCAGGTCCAGGATCATATCTCCCAGGACTTTCTCGGATCGCTCATCCCCAGCGTCAAAGCACGGTAGCCAGACTTCCGCCTGGATGGGAACCCCAAGATCATTCAAGCCATTCGCGGTGCAGAGGATTCCGTTCGTGCCACCCACAAGCATGCGAAAGTTACCCTGGCCACGCTCGCCGTAGTGGACGCGAGCGCCATCCCCGACCAAAGCGTAGTCGTCGTATAGCCAACCCTGGAGGTTGTCGTCCCAGATCAGGGTGTGGAACTTGTTGTCAACCCCGGGGTAGTCGAAATACACAAGGGGGCCATAGGTGGTCAGGGAGAATTCCGATGTCCGGGTGTAGTCCGGAGCTATGATTCCATTCGTGCTGGTGCCTATGATTCCATCATGGGGGAAGAGAGTGTAGAGAGAGTCGTTTGTGATGGAACGTGGTTGTCCGCCTTCGGATTTGTAGATCCCGTCTTTGCCCACGAAGTAAATGAAGACATCCGCGCAGATGGCGGTTGCGGAGATAGCGCCTCGGGAGTTGGCGATTGGGTTGGCCCGGAAGGTTGAGGACCCGGGGGAACCTGAACCATCCAAGGCGACTTCGAACATTCCATCAGCGGAGAACAGGAAAGGGCGCCCGTCGTAGATAGTGCCACCGATTAGTTCACTGCCGTTGCTGGGAACTTCAACATAGTTCTTGTCCGAGGTTGTGTCTGGATCGTTGCCGTTCGTCCAGTACAGCGAGTAGGGATTGAGCATGTCTCCCACGCCGAAGATGAACAACCCACCAGCGAGAGCGTAAGGACCGAAGACACTCGGGAGCGGGGTGCCGATCACCACCGGGGAGTTGATGGTTGCCGCGACGTTGGTTTGGGTTCCCGCTGATTCAGTCAGGTGAAGTTCCGTTGCCGAGGTTGGAGAACCATAGAGGATGTAGGTTTTCGAGTTGATCTCAATGAGCGTCCCTGGAGACCAGGAAGTATTGAACTGGGTACCGCTCACCCAGGTTACCTTGGGACCTACCGTGGACACCTGCCCGGAGTACGGGAGTACCGTGGTAGCGAATGGCGGGAAGGTGTTGAAGTTCAACGGTGGTGAGTTGCTGAGCTGGTCGTCCGTGAAGTTGTCGGTAAAGGTCGGTGTGCCAGAGTTCGCCACAGAGCCAAGGTAGAGGAATTCAAACCGCGTCCCTCCCCAGCGATAGATATCGAGTTTGTTCACTTGCGGGTTAGGGTGGAGAGCTGAGGTGATGGTGGTGTTCTGGCGGCGCGCAACCACACCTGCCCGAGTTGGCGGACTTGGAAGACTCCTTGCTCCGGTGCGATCATCCCTACCCTGGATGATGTAATAGTAAGCGTTGGCTTTGAGATCATCCGAGGCTTGCATATCCGGGTTGCCACCCCCGGAGATATACCAACTCCCCAGCCGGACTACTTGGGAGTTCGCGGACATCTTGAAGTTCGCCATCACGGAGGTGACATCCTTGAGCGTGCGCGAGGTGTCCTGGCCGATGCGGTTGAGCTGACCGACCTTGAAACGGAGTGTGAACCACTGTTCTTTACCGGACCCAGCTTGAAATGGGCCGGGGGTTGTGGCGCCTGCGGCGGAGAGTCCACCCCCGCCCGCGTCTCCGGGGTTGAGCATCGCGAGCAGCTGCCGCCGCTGGCCTCGGAAGATCCCCCCTCGGTTTGGATCTTGCAAGAGTTGCCGGAAGGTTTCCCGACGCTGAGCGAGTTCTCGGTTCGCCTGATCCAGGGATGTGTTGAAGAGATCGAATTGGTATTTTTGGATGTTCTGCGCGGTCGCCGAGACTTGGGTTTGAGTCAAGTCAAACCCCGCGAAGGTTTGGAGATCCTCCGGGCGGAATGCGTAGAAGAGATAATTCCGGGAGAGATCCGCAGCGGCGTAGACAGCGGTTGTGTTCGGGTCGATGTCAAACCAGATGCGGCCTTCGACGAGCTTGCTGGGGTCGGACAGGTAGATTGAGACTACTACTTCATCATCATCGGTGACATGTCGTGTGGAGAACTTCGAGAGGTCCCTGGCGGCGTTCAGGCGAATGTTGCCAACCCCCGCTGGGGCTACCCCAGGGAAGGTGATCGTGGATTGGATGTAGTTCGCGGTCAGGGTTTCCGTTGGGTTGTGGGTAGCGGTCGTGTAACAACGGAAGGCGCGCAGACCCTGAACGGTATCCCCGGCTGTGCGCGTGGTGGCAAGGTTGCAGCGAATCGCGGCTTTGTTGTCCTTGTCGATGACGACTTCCAACACTCGGGCGGATTCGATTCCAGCGAACCTGAGCAGGCAATTCGGAACCAGCCCAGCGGTTGCGTTGGCAAGTTGTATCCAACACAGCCCAGTGCCGCCAGAGTCATAGGAGATGCTCTCGATGGTAGTGTCCGCGATCAGCGCGAAGACTTGTTCCACGACCGCGTATTCATCCGTGCCACCCCCGGAGTTGATACGGATTCGCATCCCGGGTTGGATCTCCGTCCCGAGAGCGGCGGGAGAGATACCACAGTACCCGGTTGTGCCCGCGTCATACACGATGTAGGTGATGGTGGTGTTTACCCGTGTGCCTACGGAGAGGACGCCCGCGTTGACGGAGTTGTTCCAGGTGTTGCCATCCTGGGTCAGGGAGGTCGCGTCGGTTATGTTGAGTACCTTCGGGGGTGTGACAGCAATGCTGGGCGGGGTTGGGACTTCCGGGATTCCCCAACTACGCATAACCCGCGCGGCGTTTGCTTTGCGAAGCTTGAGCCGATCTCCGATGTAAGCCCAGTTCTCCGGGGAGCGATCCGGACGAGCAACCGCCCAGGTCTTTGGGGAGGCGGAGAACCCACTCTCCACGGACCCAAGAGTTATCTCGGCTTGGGTGTCCCCAATGTAGATGTTGGTCCCCGCGCCTACGAGGAATGCATGGGAAGCACTGCTGGGATCGTTCAAGCGCAGAAGCGAGTGGATGCTGTCCGTCGCCGGGAGGAGGAATAGTTGTTGTAGTCCCGGACGCGAGCGGAGTTCCCCATCCACATAGGCACGGAAGTTCTTAATACTGGGAAAGCGTCCCTCCGCGAGCTTATCCGGGGGATGGGCTACGTCGATCCCTCGAAAGGTGAACCTGCGAGTTACCCGTTGAAAGATGCTTCCCTGGTTCTCGCCAGTCGGACGACCTTGTGTGGTTGGCATCAGGAGTTCTCCTCAAGCATTGTCGGCTTGCGTTGGTATGGGAAGTTCTGCTTGGGCTTCAAGAGCTGGAAGTTATTGCTCTCGGCGGCGAGCTTCAGGTTGAACGCCATTGCTTGACGCAGGAAGCGTTCGTAACTGGGTATGGAGTCCGCGAATTCCTGTCCCCCGAGTTTGAAACACGCAAGGTGATGCGCGTAGTCGAGCAGGGGTTGGATGATATCCGGGCCAAGATCCAGGTAGGATGCTTCGGAGCTGGGGAGTTGGGGATTCTCCGCCACGTCAAATGTGATGGAGAATTGCCCAAGCGGGTTGTCCGTTGTGGTGGTTGGAACTGGGGACAGCGCCAAGGTGGTAAAGCTGTGCAGGATCGGGGAGTTTGGAGTCCCCAGGATGTTGCGCCAAGTCGGGGAGATCGCGTCTTGATCCCAAGTGGTTGTGGGTTGCGCTTCCTCTCCGTCGATGTAGACGCGCAGGATGCTCGGGAATACCTTGGCAAGCGCCATAGCGTCTTTGATCCGCATTGTGCAGTAGTCCGCACGGAATTTATCCCGACGTTCCCCTTCCGCGTTGAGCAAGGTGAATAGCGCATACCACTTCGCCGCCCAGGAGAAGTTCGTTGGGATATGCAAAGGGGAAGCGGCAAGTTGTGGGAGCAGGGATAAATGCCCGGGGGAGTAGATATAAGTTAGCGTCCCCGTGTCCGTTGGGGGAGGGGAAAGTTCTATCCGCCTTGGAGAGGTGGCTACCATGGAGTAGCTATCCGGGAGCGGAGCGGAGTTGGCGACGAGGCTTCGGATGTACTGATCCTGCCGGGAGAGGGGGAGTTGTTCTCCTTCTGGTGTTTGCCAGTAGAGAGAGCGGATTCCCACCATGTCCGCTGGGAGATCGTACTGCGAGATCGGGGTTGGGGAGGCTATCTGGGAACCGAGAATGGTTACGAGTCCCAAGGATTGCTGGAGAGTATTCACGGCAGATTGGACAGCGTCCACTACCAAGGTAAGGGAGAACTGCTCCGTGCCCGCCCACCCGATCCCCCAGGAGGCAACTGGGGGTTCAAGCAGGGCGTGTGTCAGGATGTTCACCATATCCCGGTCGGTTACTTCCAATGCCAAAGGATAGTGGTCCACGGCGGAGAGGTCTTGGTACTTTACCAAGCTCGGTAGGTTGTAATCCTTCTGCCCGGGAGAAGTGAGGAATCCCGCGCGCCGAACCCAGTACCCGGTGTGCGCCGCCCAGGTACGGAGCGTCTCCAGGGTGTAGGATTGAAGTTCCTCTCTTGAGAAGAAAGTTGAGTCTGGATCGTTGAGGCGAACAGCAAGTTGATCCAGAAACTCTCCCAGGGTTATGACAGTGTACGGCATTTAACTCCTTTGGGCTTTGAGTTCCTGGAGCTGGGATTCCATGTGTTCCATTCGAAGATTCATGAGTTTCAGTTGTCCTTCGACGGATTCCTTGGAAGAGAACTTCGCCTCGATCTTCTGCTCCAGGCTCACAGCCATTGCCGCAATCGCATTGGTAATGCTGAGTTGCAGCACCCGACCAATCACCGTGAGCACAAGACTTATCAGTCCCGCCATCACACCCATTATTTGCCAAGAGATATACATAGTATTCATATCCTTAGGGGGCACCATAAGGAACTCCAACTCCGGGGGAAGAGAAGTTTAGCCGAGCCAGGCCAGGGACCTAGGGCTTAGCGTCCGGCTTAGCGTCCGGCTTGACTGCTGGTCGTACCAACTTATCATCCTGGAGATCACAGTCCAGGCAGTTGTGGGATTTGCGGATCTCGTTCATCCAGGCGAGGATCTTGCCACGCACGATCTGGAGTTTGTCGTTGGTGCGTTTGGCCTTGGCCCAGGTGAGCAGGGCAGCGGAGTCTTCCTCGGCTTCGAGAAACTTTCCGAAGAGTTCTCCGAGGGTTTGCTGAAGCGGGTTGAATTCCTTGAAGAGGTTGTCGCGAGCGACGAGTTCCTCCGGGGTGAGCTTGAGGGAGGAGGTAGAGGTGGAAGGGGAGTCATTGATGGCCAGACCGAGTGTGCCTCCACCGCCAGTTCCAATCGGACGGACGATCTTGCTTGGAGTCTGCGCGCACCCGACGACGACCAGCAACCCCAGGATACCCGCGATCAGGAGTCCCGCGAGGAGAAGCTGAAAGGAAGTTTTGTTCGTGAGGCGTGACGTGGAATTCAAAATGGACATCTCGTTTGTCTCCTGGTTAGTGTTGTTAGAGTTTTGGGTTAGGTAAAAAGTTAAAGTCAAGTACCAAACCCCGGGGGGAATTATACTTGACTTTAACCTGAGTGTCGAGTTCTCGGGAGGAGAACTTACGGTAGATCATCCACAGGGACAGTGACTTTGCGTTGCTCCGCCCGGGTGCGTGCCTCCTGGATGTGCGATCGGAGATAGGTCGTCAGGTGGCGGTTGAAGAACTGTTGCTTCGACTGCGGGTTGTCGATGGTGGACGGGTTCGTGGTCGGGTTCTCGGGCTTGGTCGAGTCGAAGGCCGGGTTCGGGACCTTGGAAGTGTAGTTGAAGAGATCGGCGAAGGTGTCGATAACGGCGGATTTGGAAGCGGCGTCCTTGTACTCGATGGTGGTGGAAGTGGGGCCGCCGTTGCGGATGTCGAAGAGCTTCGTTGGGGCCTGCGCGGAGAGCGTGTAGGCGCAGGTGAAACCCGAGAGGAAGAATCCGAAGAATGCCAGGATGGTCAGGATAGTGGAGTTGGTTCGTGGCCCGAAGTTGAACATGATATTGGTTCCTTTCAGATGGTTGAAATTATGGAAGCTATGGGAGCAGATCGTGTCCAGTTACTGCGGCGCAACTGCCTGATGGCCCCCATTCATCATCCAATAAGTAATCCGGGGGTAGCCGGTCGAGGGCGTCAATGAACTGTTGGCGTTCACGCTCAACAGCGCCGGATTCGCGCCGGAGATCGCAAACGCCACCGTCAGCGTGCCGCTGGTCGCGTTCTGGTGGTTGCCGAATTTCGTGGCGGTATTGCCAGAGAAAACGCCCCCTTTGTTGGAGACGCCAAACGAGACGACGCCGACCTCATATTGATAATCGGTCCCGTCCGTCACCTCAACCATGTAGCCGAGTTGCCCGCCCGCGTTACTGCCAGACGCCGCCGTGACGTTGGTAATCGTCGTGGCGCTGTTATTGGTCAGCACCTTGGTCGCGTTAAAGATTGCCCGATCCACCGCCGTCTGCTGCGTCGTACCTGACGCCTCAATCATCGCGCCGCCCGCCAGATGGATGCGGCCCGGCGCTCCTTGCGACGTGCCGAGTGAGCCGCGAACGGTCGTCGTACTGCCCGCCGTGTTCGATGTTCCGCCCACCACATTCTGCACGCTCAGCGTCTGCGCGACCGGCGAGGCCGCGTCGGCTGCGCCAAAGGCGATGTTCGCGGCGGCGGCGCGGCGTAGTATCACGTCTGCCGACGATCCCAGTTTAAAAGCAGACGTTGCGCCGTCAAACTGCGCGTACTGCGTACCGCCATTCGCCTGAATATTGAACACGTTTCCGCTGCTGGTTCTTAGGTTTAGGTCTGTGCCGTTAGTGTAGAAAAAAGATCCAGACGTGGAGCCAAAATATACCTGCCCAATGCTCCCACCAAATATCGTTGCACCCGATCCCTTGGGCCTAATAGCGATATTCTCATTACTCCCACTGCTCAGCGCCGTCAGCGTAACCCCGCTCCCCGCCGCGTTGCTGGTAATCTCCAGCCCAGTCGCCGCGCTCGCCACATTGTTCACCAACCGAAGCACCGGATTCGTGCCGCCATTCGGCCCCGACTCGAATGCTGTCGCGCTCGCGCTGGTCTGCGTGACCGTCCCGGAGAACGTCGCCGCTGCCGCCCCTACCGTCCCCGTCAGCGTCGGGCTCGCGCTCAGCACCGCGTTCCCCGTCCCCGTGACCGCGTACTCGCCGACCACGCCCGCGTTGTTGTAGAGAACGCGCGTATTCGTCCCCGAGGTAATCGTGGTCGTGCCGATGGTGATACCACCCCCTCCACCACCCCCAACCCCCGTCCAGGTATTCGTCGCGGAACACCAGTAAACCCCCGGGGTTCCCGAAGTCAGCACATAAACATCCGTCACCCCTGGTCCAGGCTCACAGGTAGCCGGGAGACTCGTCCCGGAGATGATGCGATAGGCTGTCCCCCCGGAGATTTGGGCCATCCCCGGGATATGCCCACTCGCCACCACCCCAAAGAGAATCAAGAAAGAAAAAAGAAATCCAAGGAATTTGTTCGTTTGTGTTTTCATGTAGTTGGTTCCTTTACTTACTACCTACTGAATATCCGCGCTGTAGCCAAGCAACAGATAGTTAGTACCATCAAAGATAAACTGATACAAGTCTTTCTTAGCCACACCCGCTGTCGGGGTGATTGGTGTCCCGGCTGGCCAATCCGCGTTCGCGGGCCAGTTCACCGCCGCGCTTCCAGTGGCATCCCGGATGAAGATCAGATTACATATCTGGCCAGCTCGCGCTCCGGAGAAGGTGAATGTAACCGAAGCGTTCGAGCTGACGGTGAACTGCCGCGTTGCGGTTGTCCCCACGGTAGTCCAGTCAATTGTCTGTGCGCCAGTCCCCGTGGAGGTGGAGTTCTGACCTGAGCAGCAATTCCCAAAGCTGGTAACCGCACTGCCGTTTGTTTGGAGAAGCTGCCCAGAGCTACCATCCGCGCTGGGCAGGGTGAACACCACCGTGGCGGCGAGGGCGTCTGGAGACTTAATCCCAATATAACTGCTGCCGTTCGCGAGTAGTTCGTAGGTGCGGAATTCCCCGGTGTTCCCCGCGCTGGCTCCGAAAGGTTGTACCCCGACGTAGCCGTCGTCCGGGTGAAGGGCGATCCGCAAGGCTCCGTCGGAGCTGGTGCCCGTGCTGGCTAGCAGCTTGATCGCCGAGTGTGTGCTGGAAGGGGCTTGCCAATTCAACCCCAGGTTGAGCTTCAGCCCCGAACAGGTCGCGTAGCTGGCCCCCGAGCACCACCACATCCCGGGACCGAATGAGTTCTGCCCGCCTTCGAACGGCATCACCAGTCCACCTTGGGACCCTGGGATACTGGCACTGCGGATTACCACGCCGGTTGCGCTGTCGGTGCCGAACACATTCACAACTCCCTTGCCTGAGGAGTTGTTGTTCACCGTGAGTACCTTGGTGGTGTTGTTGAAGGTTAGATCCGAGCTTTCGGTGAGAAGGTTCGCGCCGGAGCCAAACCCCACCCGAGTGGAGGTAAGGCTCACGCTGCCCGCCGCGCCGATGTCTGCGTAGGCCGCGCCGTTGCAGGAGAACTTGAGCGTGTTAGTGCCAGAGTCACCGTAGATACGACAGTTCCCGGTGCCGCTAACCCCCGGGGTGGTAACCCCTGTGAAGTGCAGGTAGTTCCCGGCGCTTAGCTGCTGGAACTGGTATAGCCAGTTCGTGGTGCCAGGGTCCAGTGTGGCTTTGGACCTTGGGAGAGTGTAAGTAGTGGTGTCGAAGAAGTTGTAAAAGCTGGTGAACGTCGTGTCGCCTTGGAGCAGGAACGGCGCATTCCGTGCGTGGATGGGTTGGGAGTTGCTCCAGCTTCCTCCGGCAAGGGTGACCCGGTTGTTCCCCAACCAGGTCCCTTGATGGGTCGGGTCCACGTAGTTGAACTTGGCGAGGATATGCGAGCCACTGGACGAGGTAATAAAAGTGTTCCCGTCGAACGTGGCGAAGCTGTCCGTGCGGAACTCCATCCCCTGGGTGCCGAAGTCCTCGATGTTGTTGCCGATCAAGGTGCCACGGAAGTAGGAGTCGCTACCGTCCAGGGCGGTTTCCTGCCCGAAGATCCCCCACTGAGCACTGGCTGCGGAGTCCGGGTCGATTCCGTTATTGCCGATCAGGGTAACCGAACCCCCTCGGATGCGGAACCCGACTTTGTTCGCTTCCACTGTGCGCACGTAGCTACGGGTGATGGTGGTGGAGTTCCCGCCTTGGATGTCAATATGATGGTCGCCGATCTCGTCCGTGGTTATGCCTTCGAGCAGGGTGGTGAACTGCCCGGGTAGGTACAGCCCCTTGCCGCCGCAGTTCTTGATGGTGACATTGCGGATGGTAAGGAACGCGGCTTCGTTGCCAGAGGTGGTGGAACCCAGGATTGCACAGGTTCCCGAGCTGCCAGAGGTTTTTCCCTGACCCTCGATGGTGAGATTCTGAATCGTCAGGTTAAGCGTCTGCCCAGGCCCGGTAACGTTAAACACAGGCTGGTTCGGGGTGCGAGCTTTGATTGTGGTGAATAGTTCTCCATCCCCTTCGAATGTTACCCCCTGGAGATCCTGGGTGATGGGATCAGTCAAGTAGGCGCCTCCGGGGAGGTAGACGATTTTCTTCCCAGCGGCTTTCGCGGCAGTGATTGCGTTGGATAGACAAGCAGTGTCGTTCGCAACTCCATCCCCAACACAAGCATAGTCAACCTTGACGTTCATCGCTTGGCGAACGTTGCTGGTGCTACCTCCGCCCGAGCAAGCAGAGTAAGCCATATTACCCGAGGTGTCCACCGAGAGACAAAGAGTGGACCCTGGCAGCGCGGTGGGCAGCACAAGGGAGAAGTTGCTGGTGATGTTCGCCGGAGCTTTCACACCAGCGTACTCACCACCAGTCCCCGAGGTTTCACGAAACCTGATCCCATCCGTCGCGCGCACCAACCCCCCACCCAGGGAGGTAAGGTATTCATCCGAGGTGCCAGAGTTGTGTTTTCCCGGGGAGAGGCGGAAATTCGCAAGCCTGATAATAGGCGTCGTGGGACCCTGGGTCGTGCGAACGCGGATGGTGAAAGTCCGTGAGGTTCCCGAGGGAAGATAGATTACATAGTTGACCCGTTCCCACCTCCCGGAGGCTAGGTTTGAGGTATTGAGGGATTGGACCTTGAAATCATCATACCCAACTCCTGTTCCGGATGCCACTACGTCCACACCCACGTTACGCCCCAGGGTAGGTGTG
>CAZFGK010000043.1:0-15024 GCA_964518635.1 uncultured Ignavibacteriales bacterium | reverse complement strand
TCGTTCCGATATTCACGTGGGGCTTCGTACGATCAAATTTCTGCTTTGCCATGACTCCCTGGACTCCTACTGACCGACTTTTTCGATCATTTTCTTCGAGACTTCCGACGGTACCGGCTGGTAACGCGCAAACTGCATCGAGAAGACCGCTCGACCCTGCGAGATATTTCGCAGCGTGTTGGCATAGCCAAACATTTCAGAGAGTGGTACCTGCGAGGCGATCACGGTCACCGTTTCGCGGGGGACCATACCGTTAATTTTTCCACGACGTGAATTCAGATCGCCAACCACCGGACCGACATAGGCCTCAGGGGAGACAACTTCCACATCCATAATCGGTTCGAGAATCTGCGGCCCGGCTTTTTTCGCGCCATCCTGATACGCCATCGAACCAGCAATTTTAAAGGCCATTTCGCTTGAGTCGACTTCGTGATACGATCCGTCGATCACTTCGCAATGCACACCCGTCATCGGGTAACCGGCAAGAATACCGTTAAGCATCGCTTCCTTGATCCCCTTTTCAATCGGGGCGATATATTCACGCGGAATCGTTCCGCCGACGACCTTATTCTCAAAATGGAATTCAGAACCATCCTCAGTCGGACGCATACGCATGACGACATGGCCGAACTGCCCTTTACCACCTGACTGACGAACGAACTTTCCTTCGCACTCAACCGCTTTGGTAATGGTTTCTTTATAGGCAACCGAGGGACGACCGACTGCGGCCTGCACGCTGAATTCACGTTTCAGACGGTCGACCAGAATCTCAAGGTGAAGTTCACCCATTCCGGAGATGACGGTCTGTGCGGTCGCTTCATCCTGCTTGACCACGAATGTTGGATCTTCTTCAGCGAGCTTGATCAAGCCATCAGTGAGCTTGTCCTGATCTGCCTTTGATTTTGGCTCAATAGAAACCATGACCACCGGCTCTGGGAAGGACATACGCTCAAGGATAATCGGATGCTTCGGATCGCAGAGAGTGTCGCCGGTGGTCGTCTTACGAAGACCAATAATGGCGACGATATCACCTGCGGTGGCTTCTTTGATTTCTTCACGCTTGTTGGCATGCATGCGAAGCAGACGGGCGACGCGTTCTTTCGTATCGGTATTCGGATTGAGCAGATAAGAACCTGCATCAATTTTGCCTGAATAGACACGAACATAGGTCAGACGACCAACAAACGGGTCGGTCATGATCTTGAATGCAAGCGCAGAAACCGGCTGTTCCGGAGACGGCATACGTTCAATGAACTTCTCGGTGTCGTCGATCTCATGTCCACGTGTCGGCGGCTTATCAAGCGGCGACGGGAGATAATCGATAATCGAATCAAGAAGATTCTGGACGCCTTTGTTCTTGAATGACGAACCGCAGAGTACCGGCACCATCGTCCCTGCTACACAGGCCTGACGAACGGCAGCCATCACTTTGTCTGGATCGAGTGGTTTTTCCTGAAGGAAAAGCTCGAGCAGATGATCATCAAAATCAGCCACGGCCTCGAGCAACTTTTCACGATACTCAAGAGCGTAGGTGGTCAGATCATCTGGTACCGGAAGATCTTCAAAAGTAGAACCATGAGCATCGTCATGGAATATGCGGTACTGCATCGAAATCAGATTGATAATGCCGCTGAAAAATTCCCCGTCACCTGCCGGAACCATAATCGGCACGCAGTTCGAGCCGAGACGTTCGTTCATCTGAGCAAGGGTATTACGGAAATTTGCGCCGGTACGATCCATCTTGTTGACGTACGCAATACGCGGGACGCCATACTTATCGGCCTGACGCCAGACAGTCTCAGACTGCGGCTCGACTCCACCCACTGCGCAGAACAGCGCAACCGCGCCATCAAGCACACGAAGGGAGCGTTCGACTTCAACGGTGAAATCAACGTGACCGGGAGTATCGATAATGTTAATGGTATGACCACGCCAGAAGCAGGTGGTAGCAGCGGAGGTAATGGTGATACCTCGCTCTTTTTCCTGTTCCATCCAGTCCATGGTGGCGGCGCCATCATGCACTTCACCGATCTTGTGACTCTTTCCGGTATAGAAAAGAATGCGCTCGGTGGTCGTAGTTTTGCCAGCATCAATGTGCGCCATGATGCCGATATTTCGTAGTTTCTTAAGGTTTGCTTCGTTGGACATAAAAAATCCCTGTTGGGTACTCACATTCCGGTTGTTGCGAAGTCAGGGCTTCCTTCCGCCGGATTGCGCCGCACTCAACGAGGGGGCGAATGACCGATCGGTCAGGAAATCAGACTATCTGTTGCAGTGGCACCAAAAGAATCACCTCTGGTTGTTCGTGGTTTCGGACGATCGCGTCACCTACCATTACCCATTCTCTGCAGATCTACCAACGGAAGTGGGCAAAGGCCTTATTGGCCTCAGCCATACGGTGAGTATCCTCCTTCTTCTTAATCGATGATCCTTCGTTATTTGCTGCGGCGAGAAGCTCGGCAGCAAGACGCTCGGCCATCGACTTTTCAGTCCGACCGGCGGAGTATGTAATCAACCATCGAATCGCAAGTGCCGAGCGACGATCCGGACGGACTTCCACCGGAACCTGATAGTTTGCACCACCAACACGGCGAGATTTGACCTCGACCGATGGCTTGCAGTTGTTCACCGCTTTATGGAAAAGATCAATCCCGCTCTGACCGGATTTCTTCTCGGCGATATCAATCGCGTCGTACAAAATCCCTTCAGCGGTCGATCGCTTTCCGCTTTGCAGTAAGCAGGCCACAAATTCGGTGATGACCCGATCATTGTAGCGGTAGTCGGTCGCAGTATTCCGTCTGTTATGTTCTACTCGGCGTGACATATTCTCTTCTTCTGGTTCTGGTGCTCAGGTAAGTGACCGGAGGGTCGTCTTACTTCGGTCGCTTGGCACCGTACTTTGAACGGCTGCGTTTCCGTTTCACGACACCCGATGTATCCATCGAGCCGCGAACGATATGGTAACGGACTCCCGGCAAATCTTTCACACGACCGCCGCGAATCATCACAATTGAGTGCTCCTGCAGATTATGCCCTTCACCGGGAATATACGCAGTCACTTCAATCTTATTGGTCAGACGAACACGAGCCACTTTCCGCAGAGCCGAGTTCGGCTTTTTAGGTGTGGTCGTGTACACACGGGTACATACCCCGCGTTTTTGCGGACAAGATCCCATGGCCGGAGCCTTGGTTTTGTCGAGTACGGCCTCTCGGCCTTTGCGAATAAGCTGACTAATCGTTGGCACGAATATTTTTACCTCAGCCCCGCTTTTGGAATCCGTGATGGACCCAATTTCGGCGCAGGGGGGGGAAGTTAACTGCGCCGAGGACTACGTCAAGTGATTTCTTCAAAAGTATGCGATTGGGCAACTTACGCATCCACCAATCCGGCTGTTCCGGTGGTAGCGACCTCCTGCCCGACCCACTCCGCTTCGGGGACGGTGTCATCCTCGACGTGGGTGAAACGGTAGGATTCGATCCCAGTTCCGGCGGGAATGAGATGTCCAATGATGACATTCTCTTTCAGCCCCATCAGCGTGTCGACTTTACCGGCAATTGCCGCTTCGGTCAGTACGCGGGTGGTTTCCTGGAAGCTGGCGGCCGAGATAAAGCTCTCGGTCGACAACGATGCGCGAGTGATTCCCAAAAGGAGTGAGACTGCCGTTGCCGGTTCTCCCCCTTCGGCGATGACACGAGCATTTTCGTCGGAGAATTTCATCTTGTCAATCTTTTCTCCTTCGAGGAACGACGTATCACCCGGATTCTCGATCTGAACTTTCTGCAGCATCTGGCGAACAATGATTTCGATGTGCTTATCATTGATCTTCACACCCTGCAGACGATAGACTTCCTGAATTTCATTCACGAGATGTGACTGCACTTCATAGACACCGGAGATACGCAGAATATCGTGCGGATCAATTGATCCTTCGCACAGACGTTCACCAGCGCGCACAAAGTCGCCGCTGTGAACCATCAAGTGCTTCCCGTGCGGGACAAGATATTCTTTCGATTCTCCCTGATCGGCTTTGACCTTGATCGACTGCTGACCGCGGACGATACGTCCGAATTCAACTTCACCATCGATTTCGGCAACGACCGCCGGATCACCCGGGCGACGCGCTTCGAAAAGTTCAGCCACTCGTGGCAAACCACCCGTAATGTCGCGTGATTTGGCCATCAGGCGCGGCTTCTTGATCAGCGCGTCACCTGATTTTACGATCTGACCATCGGTCACCTGCAATTGCGAATCGACCGAGATACGATGCGCTTCGAGAATTTTTCCGCCTTCGCCGATGATCTGAATCGTCGGGAAAAGGGTCTTGTCACGATGCTCAGTCACCTTGGCCTGAATCAATCCGGTCTGGTCGTCGATCTCTTCGCGGAAAGTCACGTCACGGATAATATCCTTGAACTGAACTGTTCCGTTGTATCGAGTGAGGATCATGCTTGAGTACGGATCCCATTCGAAAACAATGTCCCCCTTGGCGACCTGCTGACCATCCTTGACCATCAGGTGTGCACCATACGGAAGCTTTGGACCGCTCCGCTCACGACCCTTGGCGTCGATCACCATGATCTTGCCAATGCCGTCACGGCTCATCACGATGACGTTTCCATCTTCACGAGTCAGCGTATCGGCTTCACGTACGGCGATAGTACCATCATATTTAATTTTCACCTGCGACTGCTCAGCAATACGAGCCGCCACACCACCGATGTGGAAGGTACGAAGAGTCAACTGCGTACCCGGTTCACCAATCGACTGAGCTGCGATAACACCGATCGCTTCGCCGATGTCGACGAGTTTCATTGATGCAAGATTTCGTCCGTAGCAATTTGCGCAGACACCATGCTTGGCTTCGCAGGTGAGAACCGAACGAATACGCATCATTTCGATACCGGACTCTTCGATCTGCTGGGCCTGCGCTTCTTTGACTTCATCACCGGCTGAGACAATCAAATTCTCAGTGACCGGATCATAGACATCTTCAAGAGCTACGCGGCCGAGAATACGATCGCGCAATGACTCGATGACTTCTTCACCCTCTTTGAGGGCGGATACATCGAGACCCAAAATCGTTCCGCAGTCGATCTCACGTACGATGACATCCTGCGCGACATCGACGAGTCGACGGGTCAGATACCCGGCGTCCGCAGTTTTCAACGCGGTATCGGCAAGCCCCTTACGAGCACCGTGGGTGGAAATAAAGTATTCCTGCACGGTCAGCCCTTCTCGGAAGTTCGAGAGAACGGGGGTTTCAATAATTTCACCGACGCCACCGGAGAGTTTCTTCTGCGGCTTGGCCATAAGACCACGCATTCCGGCAAGCTGACGAATCTGTTCTTTCGATCCACGAGCACCGGAGTCGGCCATCATGAAGATCGGATTGAAACCCTGATTCTGCGAAGCAAGGTTGCTGAACATCCCTTCTGCAACTTCGGCGGTGGTACGTGTCCAGGTATCGATCACCTGATTGTAGCGCTCACCGTTGGTGATGACACCACGCTCATAACGCTTCGTAATTTTTCCGACTTCCTTCTTGGCTGCTTCAATAATGCGTCCCTTTTCTTCAGGGGCGACAAGATCAGCAATCGAGACAGTGATTCCTGCACGGGTCGCGTACATGAATCCGGTCTCTTTCATCCGGTCGAGCAGAATGACGGTTTCACTCTGTCCGGCGATCCAATAGGACTTTGAGATCAGTTCTTCAAGTTTGCTCTTGCTGGCGGTGTCATTAAAATACGGCACCCCCTTCGGAAGAATTTCATTGAAGAGCAATCGACCGGGTGTGGTGTGAAGCATTTGTCCGTCACGACGCAGATAGACCCACGCGTGAAGCGTGACCAATTCGTTGTCGACGGCATAGATGACCTCATCCATGCTCGTGAAATGCATCCCCTCACCCTTGTCACCTTTACGCGGCTTGGTAAGGTAGTAGCAACCAAGCACGATATCCTGCGACGGAATCGCAATCGGGCGACCAGAGGATGGGACAAGAATATTATTGGTCGAAAGCATCAGGAGACGGGCTTCCAGCTGCGCTTCAAATGAAAGCGGTACGTGGACAGCCATCTGATCGCCGTCGAAGTCGGCGTTGAACGCCGCGCAGACAAGCGGATGCAGACGAATCGCCTTTCCTTCCACCAACACTGGGTAGAAGGCCTGAATACCTAGACGGTGCAGCGTAGGAGCGCGGTTGAGCATCACCGGGTGATCGCAGATAATCTCTTCGAGAATATCCCAGACCTCTGGACGCTCTTTTTCTACCAGCTTCTTGGCTGACTTGACCGTCTGGACATACCCTTTTTCTTCAAGCTTCGAAATAATGAACGGCTTGAAAAGTTCGAGGGCCATGTTCTTCGGAAGACCGCACTGATGCAGCTTCAATTCCGGACCGACGACGATTACCGAACGACCGGAATAGTCGACACGCTTACCGAGAAGATTTTGACGGAATCGTCCCTGCTTCCCTTTGAGCAAATCAGAAAGGGATTTGAGCGGACGCTTCGAGTCACCACGAACTGAGTGGGTACGACGACCATTATCAAACAGGGCGTCGACCGATTCCTGAAGCATTCTCTTTTCATTACGAAGAATGACATCCGGTGCCTGAATATCGATCAGCTTCTTGAGACGATTGTTCCGGTTAATGACTCGACGATAGAGATCGTTCAAGTCAGAGGTCGCAAATCGACCCCCTTCAAGCGGTACCAGCGGACGCAGATCCGGCGGAATAACCGGAATCACATTAAGTACCATCCACTCCGGTCGATTTGACGACTGGCGGAATGATTCGACAATACGAAGACGCTTAAGCGTGTCTTTCTTGCGCTGGACTGATGTCTCTACTTTGATCTGCGCACGAAGAGTGGCGACCATTTCATCGAGGTCGATGGTGCGAAGCAATTCACGGATCGCTTCGGCTCCCATACGGGCATCGAACTGCTTGCCGTTCTCTTCAATCTCCAGGAATTCATCTTCGGTGAGTACGTCACCGCGCTCATACGAAGAGTTCCCCGGATCGATCATGATATACGATTCATAATACAGAATCTTCTCAAGCTCTTTGATCGACAGATCGAGCATATGCCCGATACGTGACGGCAACGACTTGAAATACCAGATATGCGAAACCGGTACGGCCAGCTCGATATGTCCCATACGCTCACGGCGTACTTTCGACTGCGTGACTTCAACGCCACAACGATCGCAGACAATACCACGGAAGCGAATGCGTTTGTACTTTCCGCAGTTACACTCCCAGTCTTTCACCGGGCCGAAAATCCGCTCACAGAAGAGCCCGTCACGTTCCGGTTTGAAGGAACGATAGTTGATCGTTTCGGGCTTGGTGACTTCACCATACGACCAGGACAGAATCACCTCTGGCGAAGCGATCTGAATCTGGATGGCCCGAAAATCAGACGGTTTTTTCTGCGGCTGCGGGTTTCGAGGAATTATCTCGGCCACGTTCTGCTACCTTCCTTTTGCCGGCATCTGCGCTCCTGCACGATGCTGACCATTCTTACTTTTCAATCAACTTCACATCGAGAGCCAGTGCCTGGAGCTCTTTTATGAGCACATTAAAGGCCTCTGGGTATCCCGGTTCAGGAGAGTTTTCACCTTTGACAATTGCTTCATAGACACGGCTGCGACCGGTGACGTCATCCGATTTCACGGTCAACATCTCCTGAAGCGTGTACGCAGCGCCATAGGCCTCGAGTGCCCAGACTTCCATTTCACCAAATCGCTGACCACCAAACTGTGCCTTACCACCCAGCGGCTGCTGAGTGACAAGGGAGTATGGTCCAATCGAACGAGCGTGAATCTTGTCATCAACCAAGTGTGACAATTTGAGCATATAGATATAGCCGACGGTCACGCGCTGGTGGAATGTATCCCCGGTGCGCCCGTCAAAGAGCTGCATCTTCCCATCTTCATTCAGTCCGTTCTTTTTCAGTTCGTCCTGAATCTCCTGAATGGTAGCACCATCGAAGACCGGAGTCGCGATATGCCTCCCGCTACGTCGAATCGCCCAACCAAGATGAGTTTCAAGAATCTGCCCGACGTTCATACGAGACGGCACACCGAGCGGATTTAGAATCATGTCGATAGTCGAACCATCCGCCATGAACGGCATATCCTCGACCGGCACGATACGAGAGACAACACCTTTGTTTCCGTGACGTCCCGCCATCTTGTCACCGACAGAGATCTTTCGGCGAATGGCGATAGTCACTTTGACGAGTTGCTTGACACCCGGTGATAGCTCGGCACCACGCTGCACTTTATCGATTTCGATATCGAGCAGCACCTTCTTTTCATTCAGGTACTTGGCGGCTTCGGCAAGAACTGATTCGACGTGCTTATTGACGGAATCACTCTCACACCAGCCGTCCGGTGCAGTCGTATTCTCAAAATCAAAATTGGCGAATGCTTCCGCTTTGAACTTATGTCCGCCGCGAATGACAATGCTGGCATCGGTGTGACGAATCGTTTTGGAGGTATGCCCATCGAGCAATTCACCAATCCGAGCAGCGCGAGCAGCTTCGATATCGGCGATCTTCTTTCCGAAGACCTTCTTCAGATTCGCGATATCATTCTTTTCCTGCTTCTTCGCTTCATCGGTTCGCTCTTTGCGTGAGAAGACACGGGTCTTGATCACGACACCCTTCATGCCGGGAGCGGCTTTGAGGGAAGCATCACGGACATCACCGGCCTTTTCACCGAAGATAGCACGAAGAAGGCGTTCTTCCGGCGAAAGTTCGGTCTCACCTTTCGGCGTGACCTTGCCGACGAGAATATCACCCGCTTCGACTTCCGCACCGACCCGCACGATCCCCATCTCATCGAGATTGAGAAGTGCCTCTTCCGACACATTCGGAATTTCGCGGGTCAGTTCTTCAGCACCACGCTTGGTATCACGAACCTGCAGTTCATATTCTTCAATATGAATTGAAGTGAAAATATCTTCCTGTACCAGTCGCTCTGATAGAATAATCGCGTCTTCGTAGTTATACCCTCTCCATGGCATGAATGCCACGAGGGTATTATGTCCGAGAGCGAGTTCACCACGATCAACTGACGGACCGTCAGCAATGGTATCACCATCTTTGACATCATCGCCGACCTTGACCGTCGGGCGATAATTCACACAGGTATCCTGGTTCGACCGCTGGAACTTGACCAGCTTATATTCATCATCTTCGAAATATCCGAGATGTCCGCTTTTGACCTTCCCGGTCGGGCGGATGATGACTCGTTCGGCATCGACCGAAACGACGGTACCACCACGACGAGCACGAACGACCACGCCTGCATCAACAGCAACCTTTCGCTCCATCCCGGTGCCGACCACCGGGGCATCGGTACGAAGAAGCGGGACTGCCTGACGTTGCATGTTTGAGCCCATGAGTGCGCGGTTGGCGTCATCATGCTCAAGGAACGGAATCAACGATGCCGCAACCGAAACGATCTGTCGCGGCGAGACATCCATGAACTGGACTTCCTTCGCCGTGATGACCGGATAATCGGAACGCTTACGCGCCGAAATTGCGTCATTTACGAAGTGACCGTCCGCTGTGAGCGGCTCATCCGCTCGCGCAATATGACAACGGTCCTCTTCTTCTGCGGTCAGATAGACGATTTCGTCAGTCGTTTTGCCGTTGACCACTTTGACGTAAGGGGTCTCGAGGAAGCCATACTTGTTAATTCGGGCGAAAGTCGCGAGCGAGGAGATAAGACCGATATTCGGTCCTTCAGGCGTTTCAATCGGACACATACGACCGTAATGCGTATGGTGAACGTCACGAACTTCGAATCCGGCGCGCTCACGAGTAAGACCACCCGGTCCAAGAGCAGAGAGACGACGCTTATGTGTCAATTCTGCCAATGGATTGGTCTGATCCATGAACTGTGAAAGCTGCGATGAACCGAAGAACGATTCAACGACTGATGACACTGTTCTGGCGTTGACCAGCAACTGTGGGGTGACATTCTCCTGATCTTTCAGCGAGAGACGCTCACGAATGGTACGTGCAATACGGGTCAAACCGACCGAGAAGAGATTGGCGAGTAATTCGCCTACAGTTCTTGCGCGACGATAACCAAGATGATCGATA
The DNA here is from genome assembly GCA_964518635.1 of uncultured Ignavibacteriales bacterium. GTDB lineage: Bacteria > Zixibacteria > MSB-5A5 > GN15 > FEB-12 > CAZFGK01. The sequence goes on along the minus strand of CAZFGK010000043.1, from coordinate 4,902 downwards.
TCATCAGTAGCACCGTTGCCGTTGACGAGTCCCACGAGATAGCGGGTGATGGCCAGAATATCCTGATTGTCGAATACGACCTTATCAAGCGGGATATTCAGTCCGAGCCGCTGATTCATCATGTAGCGACCGACTTCACCCAGATCATATCTCTTCGATGAGAAGAAGAGCTTCTCGAGCAAGCCAGCGGCCATATCGACGGTCGGATTCTCACCCGGACGCATCAGTGCGTAGAGCTTCAGGAGTGATTCTTCGCGTGACTTGGTCGGATCCTTGCGAATCGTATTGAGAATTACAAAGGTCTCGCGCTTGTCCGGATGCGTCGGAATCACTTTGAGGGTCTTCAGACCAAGCTCGCCAATTTTGATGGCAGCTTTTTCATCAATCTGATCACCGACTGCGAGGACGACTTCCCCGGTCTCTGAATCGACAATTGTCTCAGCGACAAAGAAATTTTCGAAATCTTTGAATTTCTTCTTCGAAAGATCAAGCTTCTCTACAGTGTGATACAACGCGACAATCTCTTCGTCGGTTGAAAAACCGATAGAGCGCAGCAGCATCGTGACCGGAAGCTTCCGCTTGGAGTCGACATAGACCCAAAGGACATCATTGATGTCGAGCGAAAACTCAATCCAGCTTCCGCGATACGGAATCACACGGGCAGAAAAGAGCAGTTTGCCGTTCGGGTGGGTTTCCTCATCGAAGAACACACCGGGGCTACGATGCAGCTGTGAGACAATCACACGCTCAGCACCGTTGATGATGAATGTTCCCCATTCAGTAATAATCGGAAGCTCACCAAGATAGACATCCTGTTCAACGATGTCCTTGACTTCCTTCTTGTCTCCTTCACCCTGCCGTGCGATCAAACGCATCGTTACTCGCAAGGGAGCGGCAAACGACATATTCCGCTCACGGCATTCTTCAATCGAATAGCGTGGCGGGCTCAGATGGTAGGAAACAAAGTCGAGAGAATAGTTCTCGTGCACGTCGGCAACGGGAAAGACCTCTTTGAAAATTTGCTGCAATCCCTGATTGCTTCGCTTGAGCGGTGCGACATCAACCTGCAGGAATTCCTGATAGGATGAGACCTGCACATCAAGCAGATTGGGCATCGCAGTCGCATCCGATAAGGATGCATACGTGGTGCGGTTAATGGTTCCGGGGCTCGCCAATGAACTACCCTCCATAGTGGCATACAGCCGAAAACAGACGGATTTCAGACCGTCGTTTGCGACTATCGCCGGGTGTGACATGCGAACCGATCCGCGTTCTGATCGTAGTGCTCGGCTGGTTCATCATGACCAGTAAATCGAGCCGTCGTGCGTGATCGGCAATGACATGTAGTTCGTGCAATTTTTTTCTATCTCGAAACAGGGGACCCGACTCGCCTGATACGGCGAATCGGGTAGTCCTTCCTCAGTTCAGTTTTCATTCCTCGTCATATCATGTAACACATCTGTGTTCCCGCCATTATATCTGCTGCTTCCAGCAGACCTGAACGAGAACAAGATTCTCCGGTGTTACTTGATTTCGACGGTCGCGCCATTCTCTTCGAGCTTAGCTTTGGCAGCATCTGCCTCGGTCTTTGAAATCCCTTCCTTAATTTTGGCAGGGGTTGCTTCGGCGAGATCCTTGGCTTCTTTCAGACCCAGGTTAGTCAATTCGCGAATGACTTTAATGACCTGAATCTTCTTTTCACCGGCACTTGTCATAATGACCGAGAATTCGGTCTGCTCTTCAACCGGCGCGGCCGCAGCGGCACCGCCGCCAGCCATCATTCCCGGCATCATCGCCATCGGCGCAGCAGCCGAGACGCCGAATTTTTCCTGGATTGCCTTCGACAGATCTGCAAGATCCATCGCCGTCAGTGTGGCAATCTTCTCTACGATTTCAGATACAGCAGCATTCGACACGGTTTCTACCCTCGATTCAAAATTGTTTTTTTTCGTTCGTTTGTTCTATGTCCGCCGCGGCTACTCTCCGACAGGTGAGACCAACCCATCGAGAAGCGAGAGAGCATAACGGCGAAAGGTCTCAGCTATCTTCTTTAGGCCGCCTCACTCTTTCGCTTGTCAGCGAGGGCATTGATGGAATTGATCAGCGGATGGAAGAATCCGTCAATGGATCCAACCAAACTGGTCAACGGAGCTTCCACTGCGCCAACGACCATGCTCAACAGCACTTCGCGGGACGGCAGATCAGCCAGGCGTTTGATTTCGCTCGCGCCATACAGATGCGAATCGACGACAAACGCCTTGATTCGCGGCAGCTCTTTTTCTTTTTGCTGTTCATCGAGCATCTTGGCAGCAACTGCGGCGTCTTTGGTCACAAAGGCAATCGCGGTCGGCCCTTTCAGATGCTTGTCCATATTCGGCGCACCAGCATTCTGGGCGGCGATTTTGAACAGCGTATTCTTGGCGACCATAAACTTCACGCCGTTCTGGCGGAGTTTCTTTCGAAGATTGGTGACATCTTCGACATTCAGACCAAGATAATCGGTAACAAAGAACGCGCCGGAGGTGCGGAATAATTCCGTCATTTCGGCGACTTTTTCTATTTTCTGAGTCGTTGGCATTGTGCTTCGCTCTCTACTTTCCAGCTACCTGAGTCGGATCAAGTTTGAATCCGGGGCTCATCGTGGACGAGACCGTCACGGAAAGAACGTACGTTCCTTTTGCGGTCGCTGGCTTTGCTTTCACGACGGCATCGATGAAAGCGTGGACATTTTCTACAATATGGTTTTCGGCAAACGACAATTTGCCGACCGCAGCAGCGAGATTCGACTGCTTGTCGACACGAAACTCAATACGACCACCCTTCAGCTCCTTGATCGTGCGAGCCAAATCGGTAGTCACGGTTCCGGTTTTCGGATTCGGCATCAGTCCGCGTGGACCAAGTACTTTACCGAGAGTTCCCACCACACGCATCATGTCAGGTGTGGCGACGGCGACATCGAAATCGGTAAATCCGCCTTTGATCTTTTCAGCCAGATCTTCCGCACCTACGATATCAGCACCGGCCTCTTTAGCTTCTGATGCTTTTTCAGCAGTTGCAAACACCGCAACACGAACCGATTTACCAGTTCCGTTCGGTAATGCGACAGTTCCGCGCACCATCTGATCGGCGTGCTTCGGATTGACTCCGAGGCGCATCGACACTTCGACCGACTGATCGAATTTGGTGTACGAATTTTCCTTCAGAATTTTCACAGCCGCCGGCAAGTCATACTTCTTGTTCCGGTCGACCAGTGCCTGAAAGGCGGTCTGTTTCTTAGATCGTTTCATGAACCTCCATTCTCCCCGGAACGCAGCTGCGACCAGGTCGTAACGAACGAGTGATCGTTTACTTAGTTACTTCCAAACCCATCGAACGTGCTGTCCCGGCCACCATACTCATGGCGGTTTCGAGAGATGCAGCATTCAGATCGGCCATTTTCAATTCTGCGATTTGCTTCACCTGCTCGGTGGTCACTTTTCCGACCTTGTCCTTGTTCGGGATCTTTGAGCCGGATTTGATCTTCGCTGCCTGCTTGAGCAGCACCGATGCTGGCGGAGTCTTGGTAATGAACGTGAACGACTTGTCGGTATAGACGGTGATAATCACCGGAGTGACCATACCAGCAGCCGACTGCGTCTTGGCATTGAATGCCTTGCAAAACTCCATAATGTTCACACCGCGCTGACCAAGGGCTGGCCCGATCGGCGGTGCGGGAGTGGCCTGTCCGGCCGGTATTTGCAGCTTCACAAAGGATGCGATCTTCTTCGCCACGTTCTACTCTCTTTTTCTACTTCGCTTCGTCTATTCGTCTGATCAGCCGGGCACTATGCCTTCGGCTTGACCATCTCTACCTGCAAAAAGTCCAGCTCCACCGGTGTCGGACGCCCAAAAATGGATACCATGACTTTAATTTTTCTACGTTCCAGGTTGACCTCACTGATCGAACCTGAGAAATCAGCAAACGGCCCGTCAATTACCTTAACCGGGTCGCCTGCCTGAAATGGAATGTCTGCTACTTCTTCGGTGCGGCTGCGGTCGATCTGACCGACAATTCGCTGCACTTCCGATTCTTTCAAAGCCGCTGGCTTTCCACCAGCGCCAACGAAATTGGTAATCCCCGTCGTGTTGATCACCAGATTTTGTGACTCTTTGGTCAGATCCATCTCAATGATGATATAGCTGGGGAGAAACTTCTTGGTCGAAGTCGACCGTTTTCCCTGCTTCATCTCCGTTACCTGTTCGGTCGGAACGATAATCTGTCCAAAATGTCGCTGCATCCCCTCGTTGGCGATTGCCGACTCGAGATAGAGCTTCGCTTTCTGTTCGTGACCAGCATAGGTATGCGCCACGTACCATCGCATCCCCATATCCGTCATGCGCCTCCGAAGATGGCCTTCACCACCGCAACCAGGATGCGGTCGATCACTCCAATAAACGCAGAGAATATCAGAGAGACGATGATGACCACGATCGTCGACGCGACAATTTCGTCGCGGGTCGGCCAAGTCATCTTACGAAGCTCTGCAGTTGTATCTTTACCGTAGCGCTCGACGCGCTCACGGAATGAAACTTCAGCCATTTCTATCCTATCTCGCCTAAATTGGCAGGCCAGGAGGGACTCGAACCCCCAACATCCGGTTTTGGAGACCGGCGCTCTACCATTAGAGCTACTGGCCTACAATGCCAGCTTATCGTGTCTCTTTATGTGCGGTGTGCTTATTGCAAAACGGGCAGAATTTTTTGTATTCCACACGCTCCGGGTGCAACCGCTTGTTCTTGTATGTATCGTAATTTCGCTGCTTGCAATCTCCGCAAGCTAATGTAATGCGATCACGTGGCATGGTTTACTCCCGTTACTCGTTGATTTCCGCGATGACACCGGCGCCGACTGTACGGCCACCT
>CAZFGK010000042.1:0-15352 GCA_964518635.1 uncultured Ignavibacteriales bacterium | reverse complement strand
TACCTGTTACCTATCTCGCCGGTCTATTCTGTATACCATGTCGCCGGTCTGTACCGTGAACTAAACCCAGGGCAAGCCCTGGGGCACCGAAGAAAAGAACTCACCCGCAATAACAGTGTGGTTCACCCATCTGGAGGTCGGCTCCGTCTTCGGTGCCGACATTTTCCACGAAAAAGACCCACCCGGAAGCTGGGGCACGGAGAGCGTTAATTTGTGACACAATCCTCTCTATAAGTCGCATTGTGTGAGTACGTTAGCTCTACGGGACGGACTTGTGTCGGACTTGTAGCTCAAAGAGCTGAGAACACATTGAACTCCTCTTGTCCGATCTTGCTCCAAATTGCTCCCCTAAATGTTGACAACTCTGCTGCCGATAAGTATACTGTCTATGTCGAAACTCCAGTCCGGATCCATAATGTTGCAAGTGTTCGTTCCAGCTGTCTGACCCTCTTCCCGTGATTCCATTCACCACAGAGTGTATGCCTGAAACTCGCGATGCGCTGATGGTATTGGTGCTGGCTAACCAATCCCCTATCCCTTTTTGGGAGGTCTCATGAATCTCTACGTCGGCAACCTTTCCTATCAGGTCACCGAAGAGGAACTCAAGAATGCCTTCGGCCAGTATGGCGAAGTCAAAAAAGTCTCGATCGTCAAGGATCGCGAAACTGGCGAATCACGCGGGTTTGCGTTCGTTGAAATGATGGAAGGCGAAGCCGGAAAGACCGCGATGGCTGAACTGAACGGTGCCGAATTGCGTGGCCGTCGTCTTCGTGTGAACGAAGCGATGCAGCGCACCGATGGCCCGCGTGGCGGTGGCGGCGGCGGTGAACGTCGCGGCGGCGGTGGTGGCTACGGCGGCGGCGGTGGAAACCGCGGCGGTGGTGGTGGCTACGGCGGCGGCGGTGGAAACCGTGGCGGCGGCGGTGGTGGCAACTACGGTGGCAACCGCGGCTAATCCAGCCAATCCTCTTGAAATGCCAAACGGAGAGCAGCAATGCTCTCCGTTTTCTTTACCCCCCTCCTGTCATTACATTCCCTCAAATGAATTTTCGTGAACCGATCGGACTCACTTTCAGTTGTGCCTGCTGTTTCGAACCGAATGACTTACAAGTCGATCCGCAGGAAGGGGAGGAACAGGAGATCATTCAGGACTGCGAGGTCTGCTGTCGTCCAAATGTGATCACGGTGAAAATCAATCCACGCACCGGACGAGCGGAGATCAGCAGCTATCAGGAAGATATCGGCTGAGTGAAGAGCACTCCTGTATCACGCTCATGACCTCGACCGAAAGAACCGCGTTTCTTCTTGCTCTCACTGCCATTGTCATGCGGTTGGGATTCATGCTTTTCACTCAATTCATCGCCGATGACGCGTTTATTACGTATCGCTACGCAGAAAATCTCGGAAGCGGAATCGGCTTCGTCTACAATGCCGGTGAATCAGTTCTCGGTACGACGACTCCACTCTATACCATCGTTCTCTCGATTGCACGAGCAGTCGGTCTGTCGATTCCGATTACGTCATTTTGCATTGCATTAGTAGCGTGTGGATTGACCGCTGCCGTCTTGTATCGCTACGCATTGCAACTTCGCCTCGCCGAATGGGCGATTGTTCCGGCGGCATTATATTGTATCTGGCCACGATCAATTCTCGCCGATAGCTCCGGAATGGAGACTGCACTCTTTACTCTCTTCTTGGTACTGAGTGCCTATTGGTTTGCAAAAAACCGAATGGTCTATGCTTCCGGCTGCGCCGCACTTGCCGCACTGACTCGCCCGGAAGGTGGATTTCTTCTCGGTATCCTCTTGCTCTCACTCATCATTCGAGGCCACGAAGAGAAATGGAAAGCCGCACTCGTTGCATCGACTCCGGTTTTCCTTTGGGTTGCGTATGCGACTCTTACCTTTGGTTCACCGTTTCCGAACTCCGTCGCAGGGAAACTCTCACTCTATGTCGGTGAACTCGAAACTCCGATGCGTGATCGTATCGGACAGTTAATCGGCAGCGTTCATCCGGTCGCGATGCTCGGCGCGATCATACTGATCGCTGTCGCATTCATCGGCTATCGTTGGCTCTGGCGCACGCAACGAAAAGGGGAAATGGAATCAGTCTGGCTGATTGCAGTTATCGCCCTCTATCTCTTTTTCACGCCGAGGATATTCTTCTGGTATCTCGCCCCGTTATATCCGTGGCTCTTTCTTTTGCTCGTTGCCGGAGGGATGTCCTTCGTGCAAACATTATCGATCTCTCGAACCGCCTTGTATGCCCGTCCCGCACTCGTGGTGATTGCCTGCGCACTCTTGTCACTCCCGATGCTGTACAAGTCATGGAACTACTGGCGTGAACATCAGATTGTCTTTGAGCATGTCCACCGAGCAATCGGTGAATATCTCTCGGTTCAGGTCGGCAAAGATGAAATCGTTGCAGCTGAAGATATCGGCTATATGGGCTATCTGAGTAGAGCACGAATTCTGGATCGTGATGGACTCGTTTCTCCCGTCGCGCGCCGCTACAATGAATCCGGTGATCATGGACGATTATTGTTTGATCTTCGGCCGCAGTGGGCGGTTATTGCTGATGGCTACGAGCGAAACGCCTTTACGAGCGACTCGACCTTCCGTGAGATGTATCATGAAGTTGAGCATTTCGCCTATGAGCAGGTCAACTATCGAGTCTATCGTCTGACCTCGCCATAAAGTGACATTCGCCTTTTGCCGATAGTACTACGATAAATGCATCGATCCATGAGAGTAATAAAGTAATGTCATCACAACGATTTCTCGTCACCGGCGGAGCCGGTTTTATCGGCTCGACTATCGTGCGCAAATTATTGGAACGCGGCGATCAGGTTCGCGTGCTTGATAATTTCTCAACCGGTCGACATGAAAACATCGCCGATATCAAATCAGAGATCGAATTGATCAACGGCGATATCTGCGATATGAAAACTGTCCGGGAGGCAGTCGCCGGAGTAGATATCATTTTGCATCAGGCGGCGCTCGCTTCGGTGCAGAAATCTATCGCCGACCCGATTTCTTCCTATCAGGTCAATATCGGTGGCACCCTCAATGTCATGTGGGCAGCGGTTGAATTGAAGGCGAAGAAATTCGTGATGGCCTCCTCGGCGAGTGTCTATGGCGAATCTCCGGTCCTTCCGAAAACAGAATCACTCGCTCCGGAGCCGTTGTCACCGTATGCGGTGACTAAGCTGGTTGGTGAGCATTATTGCAATGTCTTCTGGAATCTTTACAAACTACCGACGGTCGCATTGCGCTATTTCAATATCTTCGGGCCACGCCAGGATCCCAAAGGGGATTACGCGCCGGTGATTCCGATTTTTCTGACCAAATTGTTGAATGGCGAAACGCCGACAATCTACGGGGACGGCGAACAGTCGCGTGATTTTATTTTTGTCGAGAATGCGGCGAATGCAAATTTGCTGGCGGCCTCGACTGACGCGATGAACGGCGGCGTGTTCAATGTCGGCAGCGGGACAGTTTGTACTCTCAATCAGATCGCATCCAAAATGAATAACATCCTCGGCACCAATATCACACCGCATCATGCTCCGGCACGTCTTGGTGATATTCGTCATTCGTATTCATCGATTGAATTGATACAGTCGCACGGATTCAAACTGGCGGTCGATTTCGACGAAGGCCTCCGCCGCACGGTGGAGTTTTACAAGAAGAATCGGTAGACGACACCGACGAATTCTGTGTCTTCTCTTGTAGGGCGGGTTCGCTTTGGTACCCGCCATCCTGGTCATGTTGTGTAGTTTGAAGACGGCGGGAAGCAAGGCCATCCCGCCCTACAAGAATTGTCACCCTGAGCTTGTCGAAGGGTCTTCTTGTCATCTTGATGAAGAGGCGGGTCCTCAGAAGGACACCACCCTACGGAGAATCAAAGACGCGGGGCAGAAACTGAACCGCGCTACAAGAATGGATTTGTTTCATCACTGGAGGGCGGCTCCGTCTTCGGTGCCGCTTCTTGTCACCCTGATCCGCCGCGGCGGATCGAAGGGTCTTCTTGCAATTGATGCCCCACGGCGCGGACTCCGCATCGCGGAGAAGCGCGGCGGGTTTCTGGGTTCTAAGTTTCAGGATTTAGGTACTGTGAGATGGAAATTATGGTAATCAGATTACTCCATCCCCTGGAGGACGGCTCCGTCTTCGGTGCCGTCATTTCCTTTGACAGGTTCTGTCAGTCCTTCACCTCATATTTATTGGCATGGGACGATCACGCGTAGAATATGAAATTGGTCAACTAGTGTTTGTCACAATTGTAACCCGTGACCGGCGACCCTGTCTCATCAAATATCGCCGACTTCTCTACTCTGCGGCACACCGCACGATTCGTCGACTGGGGATTGAAATGATTGAATGGGTAGTTCTGCCTGACCATGTTCATGCAATTGTTCGAGTATCGAACGTGCCACTCTCTGATGTGGTGAGGGCTTTCAAACTATCCATGACTTCGAGATTATCGCCGGAAGATAGACCACTCTGGCAGGTTGGATACTGGGACAAGGCAATCCGAACAGATTCGGACTTGAGAAATCGCATTGAATACATCCGTTGGAATGCCGTGAAACATGGGTACGTAAGCGATCCAAGCAATTGGTTGTATTCATCGCTTGATTGAGTTGAAAGAGGCGGCACCGAAGACGGAGCCGCCCTCCAGGGGTAGCGTAGTAGCTGAGTGAAAAAGGGAGTTGTCCTTAAATACTATCTGATGGAATTGGTGCTGCTGCTAAGTTCTTGTAATCTGAAGCCGACAAACTTGTATGCTTAGTCGTGCCAGTCTGGAGCATATCATGGCGCATGGCGAGAAAAAGATCTCCAAGAGCTGAATCCCTCTGAAAATTGGTGTAGTTGGCTCCAACAGATGATCTGCCAATAAATCTATATGCAAGCCTTATTACAGTATCTGGTGCGTAGAGCCAGCTCTGATTTATCTGATCAACAAATTTTTCACGTTGTTCAAAACTGCTGCCGTTAACATTGAAACCGCGCACAGTTGAAACCAGCTCCCTATAGTTTCTTTCCTTATTTAATTGCTGGGTGCGCCAAAACTCGAGTTCACTATTCAAGTACCAGAGCCCAAAAGTTGCTACGATAGGAACGAGCAACTTCAGCATGTCCGCCCAAGTGAACATCCCAACTGAGTCGACTTTTTTTGTTTTCACTCCCCCCCCTCACCCCATAAACGGATACCGATAATCTTTCGGTGGATTCAGATTCTCTTTGATTGAACGTGGCGAAGTCCAGCGCAACATATTTTGAATCCCGCCCGCTTTATCATTCGTCCCCGACGCACGCGCGCCACCAAACGGTTGCTGCCCAACCACCGCGCCGGTCGGCTTATCATTGATATAGAAATTCCCCGCCGCCTGACGCAACGCCCGATGCGCCAGCTCCACCGCACGGCGATCATTCGAGAAGATCGCGCCAGTGAGCGCATACGGCGAAGTTGTATCGACTAATTCAAGCGCTTTGTCGAAGTCCTTGTCTGGATAGACATAGGTGGTCAACACCGGGCCGAAGATTTCTTCTTCGAGGAGTTTGAATTTTGGGTTGGAAGTCTTCACCAATGTCGGCGCAATGAAATAACCGTCCTTCTTGCTGTAATCTCCGCCAGCTACAATCTCCGCATCAGACGCCTTCCGCGCGAACTCGATATAGTTCGTGATCGATGTGAAAGAACCCTCGTCGATCACTGCATTCACGAAATTCGTGAAATCTTCCGGATCCCCCATTTTCAATTCACCAATCATGGAGCGCATCTCTTTTTGCAATGGTCCCCAGAGTGATTTCGGAATATAGGCGCGGGATGCCGCCGAACATTTTTGCCCTTGATACTCATACGCCCCTCGCACCAGCGCAACAGCAAGTGCGCGAACATCCGCACTCGTATGCGCGATAACGAAATCTTTCCCGCCGGTTTCGCCGACAATACGCGGATAGGAACGATAGTTGGCGATATTCTCACCAATCGTTCGCCACATCCCCTGAAAGACACCAGTCGATCCGGTGAAATGCACTCCCGCAAAATCACGATGTGCAAACGCAACTCGTCCGGTGAGTGAGCCGGGAGTAAAGACCAGATTCGCGACTCCATCCGGAAGACCTGCTTCACGCAGAAGTTTCATAATTACGTGCGATGTATATATCGCAGTGGTCGCCGGTTTCCAGACACTGACATTGCCGAGCATCGCCGGTGCAGTCGGAAGATTCCCGTTAATCGAAATAAAATTGAACGGCGTGATCGAGAGTATGAATCCTTCAAGCGGGCGATGATCAGTCCGGTTCCAGATTCCCGGCGCGTTGTCCGGTTGGTTGGAGTAGATCTGCTCGGTAAACCAGACATTGTAACGCCAGAAATCGATCAGCTCACAGGCGGCATCAATTTCGGCCTGATAGATATTTTTGGAATGCCCGAGCATCGCGGCGGCATTCATCGTAGCGCGATATGGCCCAGCGAGAAGTTCGGCAGCGCGCAGAAAAATCGCGGCACGTTCCGCCCAGGGAATTTCGGACCATTCACGCTGCGCTTTGGTGGCGGAGCTGATCGCGTCTTTGAGTTCTTTCTCTCCCCCTTCGTAGTAGTAGCCGAGAGTGAGGTCATGATTATGCGGGGAGGTGATTTTGTGCTTCTTCTTAGTACGGACCTCTTCGCCGCCGATGTACATCGGGATATCGAATGGTTCATTTTTCAGATCGGCGAGGGCCTGAATAAGACGGACACGTTCGGGGCTGCCGGGGGCGTAGGATTGGACGGGTTCATTGATCGGGCGAGGGACACGAAATGCAGACATATCAAAAACTCCGGGGCTGGTTGGCGTGAGTGGACTTCATATCCCAAATCATAGGGGGATTGGGGAGTTTGGACAAGGTGCGGCGTACAGAGGAACGGGGAATCCGGACGGTTTGCCTCCAGATTACGGTCGATTTTCGGTGAAGAAAGTTCGTGCGAGGGAATTATTGACCGGAGAGGGGGGCTGCCGTATTATTGGCGGCTTCCCGAGCACTTTCCAAGGAGAGTCCATTCGGGAGAATCTTCTGCCTGTTTGACCCCTTCGTCTAACGGTTAGGACATCGCCCTTTCACGGCGGTAATACGAGTTCGATTCTCGTAGGGGTCATTTGATATCGGCAGTTTCATCAAGCGAATCATCTTCCTCTTGTAGGGCAGCGTCCCGCTTCGGAACCTGCCATCTTTATTCGAATGGAAATCAGACCTTTCGACAAGATCAGGGTTAGAGAATCGGATGGCCGGTTCGGAAGCCGGACCGTCCCTACAAGACCAGCCCTACAAAATCAATTTCCGACTGTCGATACTGATCTTGTATCTTCGTCATCATACTATGCACATGAAAACCACCATCCCCCGTATTCTCAATTCTTTCCTATTCATTGCGTTGCTCGTATCGATCTGCTACGCGCAAAATCAGAATTCAGCCCCAGCCACTCTTCCATTCTTTCAGACAATCACCGGCAACTGGCAAACTGACAATGGGAAGTCATTCGGCATGAAATCGACAGTCACACTCGAGTGCGGCTCGATACTTGGCGGGAAATTCACCCGATTCGAATATCTGATCGTCATGCATCCCGATTCAGTTACGACTCAGCAATTTGCCGGAACTGGACACTACCGAACACTTACTGACTCCACCTGTGATGGAGTCTGGTGTGATAGTGAAGGGAGTATGCTGCCGCTGCGTGGCACTTCGACAGCGAATATGCTTTCGATTCATTGGGGGGATTCGACATCACGACAGGGGCGCACGGTCTATGAGCTACAATCAGCCGACTCACTACTGATTATCGATTCATCTCTTTCAAAGCAGGGAGTTATGCGCGAGTTCTCACGCAATATCCTCATTCGACGGTAAGAGATTCAACTCTACTCATCAGTAATGTTTTCATTGCAAATTCTGAACTGAATCAATTCCGCATCGACTTCGATCTTGTCGGGTTTCATTGCTGATCTATATTCCATCTATCATGATCTCTCATCTCGTCTCATGCGAGAAACAACATCGCGCAATCGTCACATTCAGACCGGAGTCATAACATGTCCGCCGTATCCACACCAACTGTTGCACTCACTAAACCTCGCCGCACGGTTCGCTCATGGGCGGAACCATACAGAATCAAAATGGTCGAGTTGCTCGCCATGCCCGATCGCGCCGCTCGCGAAAAAGCAATCGTGCAAGCCGGCTATAATACGTTTTTGCTGCGATCAGAGGATGTCTACATCGACTTACTAACTGATTCCGGTACGTCCGCGATGTCCGATCAACAATGGGCGGGGATGATGCTCGGTGATGAGGCCTATGCCGGTTCACGAAATTTCTATCATCTTGAAGAGACGATCAGTGAATATTACAGCTACAAATATACTGTCCCGACACATCAGGGGCGCGGTGCCGAGCATATTCTTTCGCAGTTGCTGATCAAGAAGGGGGATATTGTTCCGGGGAATATGTATTTCACCACTACCCGGCTGCATCAGGAGCTCGCGGGAGGAACATTCGCCGATGTGATCATCGATGAAGCACACGATCCGCTCAGTCCACATCCATTTAAAGGGAATGTCGATTTTGCAAAACTAGATGCACTGGTGCGCGAGCATGGAGCGAAGAACATTCCGTATGTCTGCATTGCGACCTCGGTCAACATGGCGGGTGGACAACCGATCTCGATGGAGAATCTCCGCCAGCTTCGTGCATGGTGTAACTCCCACGGCATCCTGATCGTGCATGATATGACACGAGTTTCAGAGAATGCCTATTTCGTGAAGGAACGTGAAGCTGGATACGCTGAGAAGACAATTCAGGAAATTGTCTATGAAATTTGCTCACTTACCGATGCCGCGACGATGTCTGCGAAGAAAGATGCGATGGTCAATATCGGTGGCTTTCTTGCAATGAATGATCCGAAGTTGTACGAGCGTGCCTGTAATTTGTGCGTGGTCTACGAAGGGCTCCACACCTACGGCGGCATGGCTGGACGGGATATGGAAGCACTCGCTATCGGCATTCGGGAATCAGTTAGCTACAATCATATTCATGCTCGTGTTGGTCAGGTGCTCTATCTCGGAAAATTATTGAAAGAGGGAGGGATTCCCATTGTGCAGCCGGTTGGAGGACATGCGGTCTTTCTGAATGCCCGTGCAATCCTCCCGCATATCCCACAGGAGCAGTTCCCGGCACAGGCACTTGCCGCGGCACTCTATGTTGATGCTGGTGTGCGTGCAATGGAGCGCGGCGCAGTATCGGCAGGACGTGATCCAAAAACCGGAACGACACGATTGCCGAAACTTGAACTGGTTAGATTGACTATTCCACGTCGTGTGTATACGCAGGCACATATGGATGTCGTCGCGGAGTCGGTGATGGAGGTCTATGATGATCGTGAGAGTGTCCGCGGCTTGAAATTTACCTACGAGCCGGAGATGCTCAGATTCTTTCAGGCCCGCTTTGCGCAGGTGTAAAGAGATTATCTTCTAACAAATGAAATCCCCGACAAGGATCGATCCTTGCCGGAGTAAATGAATAACTCTGCTGATCTACTTGACTGGAAAATAGCCGACCTGGGTGACAACTGCCTGTCCCTCCGGAGAAAGCACAAACTCTACGAGCTTCTTGATTTCGCCGGTCGGTTTATTGCGCAGATACCAGAAGAGGTTACGAGAAAGCGGATACGCGCCGCTTTTCACATTCTCCTCTGTCGGCGCGAATGCCTCACTCTTTTCATTCATGCGAACGCTCAAGAGTTTGATCCCTTTTGCATATGCAGCTCCACCGTAACCGATGCCACTCTCATCTTTGCTAACCGCATTTACTACCGATGCGGTACCGGGAAGTCCCTGTACGAATGGTGAGAAATCTTCATTCTGAAGGACATGCTCTTTGAAAAAGGAATAGGTTCCGGAATTGTTTTCGCGACCATAGAGGATAATCTTCGCATCCGGTCCGCCCAAATCTTTCCAGTTCGTGATCTCACCGGTGTAAATTTGCTGAATCTGCTTCATGGTGAGTTCTGTCAATGCATTCGATTCATGCACATAAATGGACAATCCATCCCGTGCGACAGGAATTTCAACGCCCGGTGTGTTGAATCGCTCCTTGAGTTTTTCTATCTCACTGGGCTTGATCGATCGTGAAGATTCGCATATTTCAGTCGTGCCGTTGATTAATGAGGCAAGCCCCGCTCCTGATCCGCCACCAGTGACCTGAATGGCAACTTGTGGATTCTTTGCCATATATGCTTCTGACCATCGCTGACCGAGCAGTATCATGGTGTCGGAACCCTTGATGGTAATGGTCTGACCTGCTCTGATACCGAGCGTAATGCCGATGACCGAGCAGGCCGTGAAGATGATCGTCAGGGCAGAGCGTCGAGTGAATAGGTTTTTCATTTCTATGTATATCCTCTATGGTTTCTATCAGATTGCGAACTGAAACTGCAACGTAAAACGATTGTCAGCTCGGTCGTTCGGAGATTTCGAAAAAGTCGACTTCCCAGCCAGGAGCTGCGGGATATCGTACGCCGCCGTGATTCGAACATTGGCATCGTAGAAATAATGGGCTGCAAATGACCACGTGCCAGTCGCATTGTTTGCCAGTGCAGTATTTGGGCTCCAGAAATCATACCGAGCGGCTGCACCGAGATTTTTGCCTAGACTCTGAGAAAGCCAGAGATACCAGCCGCGCTCATCGACAACTGTCTTTACATCACGATTGTAATCACGGGCCTTGAAGAACTCAGCTCGAAGTGCCGTACTACCGACGGGAATCAGATCGAAATAGAATTGCATGTCAGCACCGAGGCGCTCTCTGTCCCATTTCGCTCCGGGAACCGCCGCCTTTGGTTGAGTTGTAGTAACTTCACCGGAATCAACCTGACTATTTCCATTCCCATCGAACCAGGTACTTGATCCAATCACCGCTGGGACACTCGCTACATAGCTGTTTCCCCAATAACCGGACAGACCAAAGTCAACCATGCCAAGTTTCATCTTTGCTCGAGCGACAAAGTCTTTGGCGCGAAGAGGTGAATTCCATGGGGCATCAATGCCCCCCCCTTGAAACACGCCAACATTGAATGCAAAGGTACGAGGGGCGGTGTAGGTGATGTTTAGTCCTCGGTCACGTTCCCCCGGAAAGAGACGATTTTCCGCGAGGGAGCGTTCTGGAAAATCCCGTCTTGATGATGAGTATTCGATTTCATATCCGAATGGGAGATTGAACTGTCCGGCTGTCAGTGAGAATGAGTGTTTCTTCACCTGCTTGTACAGTTCGAGGTATGCCTCTCTCATGGAGATACTGTTTCGAGATGCGTCGAAGTTCAACACATACTTGCTTGATTGGGCGGGCTGGAATGTGAATTTGATTCGTCCCCGACGAATGTAGAGATTGTCGCCATTTCGATTTGTCGGAATATTCCGAACGAGTGAATCACCTGTTCGTGAGGTGTCATTCATTTCGTAGCGGGCCTGTACATAGCCGCCGACTTTTAACCACTTTAGAATCGCCACATCGCCGTTCAGTGTCGTGAGATTCTCGGTTATGCCTGCAAGGCGATCATTGATATCGGCCGGAGAAAGTTCTCCCCCCTCCGATTGCCCTCTGGTCTGTTGCGCGGGCAACACAGATAGAATCAGGACTCCGATGAGCCCAACCATCACTCTCTTCATCTGTCTTCCTTCCAACTGATGTTCACTAAGTACGCGACCGCCTGTTCACAACAATCACGACCCGAATTCACTAAAATATGTAAGCATAAAGTTAAGATTATGTTAAGACAGTGCTAGGTTGTGGTTAGTGTTTGCGCCCCTTCACCTTAAGCGGAAGGATGGTCGACATTTTAACGGAGGATGGTGATTGACTCAGAGCGGTGGCTTGGAAGCCAAGACCCTCTTACAAGAGCAGGATGGCGGACATTCTCCTGTCATACTGAGCGTGTCGAGGCATGACATCCACGATATAAACCAAGATGTCCCTCTTCGACAAGCTCGGGGTGACAAGAGCTCTGGATTTGTCCCGTCCTACAAGTTGCTCTGTCATTCGGAATACAAAAAATGGGAGGCCCATCGCCGGGGCCTCCCGCTGCTGTCATGACGGATTTTCAACTTTTGGTTTCACATTGGACACCTCACTCTCCCATTCAGGGAGATTAGCATTACAAACTCCGAACGTTGACTGAACTCCTGTTCATCTGCCAACCTCGGAGTGACTGCGTATCGAGACACCTTGCGATGGTGGCATCTGTGACGGTTCCTGTCGCATGACGAGTGTTGGCATGATCTCTGTCGGATCTCCATCTTGATCGACATGAAAGATCGGCAAATAGCGCACGATTACGGCAAAGAGGAAGATCATCGTTGCGACAATCGCAAAGGTGATCATCACTTCCATCCATGACGGCGTATAGCTCACACCGGCGGATGCTTCAAATCCGGTGATTGCCACATTCATGCGATTGAACAGAAAACCGGCGATCGCCAGCACAGCCACTGCAAACAGCCCACTTGACGAAAGTCTCACCCGCTTGATTGACAGTAATATCACTGGCGCAACAACTCCGAGCAGAAGCTCGAGCCAGAAGACCAGTGTCTCTGTCCGCGGTATCACCAGCAATGATCCGAGATCTCGCGATATCAGATCCTGCACTTTGAGGACGCCGTAAAATGCAAGCAACACCAGCAGCAGTCTTCCGATATCCTGCAGGATGTTCAGTTCCAGTCGATGACCGAATGCCTTGTACGTGAGATGGGATTCGATTATCACCATCGCACATCCGGCAGCAATCGCCGTGACCAGAAAGAACAGCGGCAGCATCGGAGAATACCAGAGCGGGTAGAGCTTCGACGGCATGATCAGATAGAGTGATCCGAGTGATGACTGATGCAGAAATGAGAGAATGACACCAAGAATCACGAGGGGAACAGTGATCTTGGCGATCCACGCACGTGGAGTCTGCCAGCCGAGACGTTCAAAAACAACGGGGCTGAATTCAAGAGCCAAAACAGTGGTATACAACATCACACACATCGCGACTTCAAACATCACTGAGTGTGGATTTGACATCAGCAGCGGATGATAAATCCGAAGCGGATGCCCCAGATCAAATAGCAATGCCACAATGACGAGGAGATAGCCAAGAAACGCAGTAAGTATTGCCGGTCGCAGGACCGGGTAAAAGTGCTTCAGATGCAACACATAAACTGCTGCTGCTATGGTGAATCCACCAGCAGCTAGTCCGACTCCGGTGACCACATCAAAACCGATCCACAAACCCCATGGATAAGCATCACTGAGATTTGTCGACTCACCAAGACCACTGGTGAAGCGAACGATCGTCGCGATCAGTCCGCCGATCCAGGCGATCAGGAGCATGCCGGTCCAGAATGTCAGACGAAACGGAAGGAGTTTCATGAATGAACTCCTTTCTGCTGATCTGATGATGTGGATAACTGACTCGCATCTTTTCCGTTTTCCATTCGGCGATCAATGATCCACCAGACCCCATACATGAGCACCCCCGCAGCCACCGAAAATTTCGGAATCTGCGAGAGAACATCCCAGGTGAGATTTGGCAGCGGCAATGTTGGCAGATTGGAGGGAAAGCCGAGTTTCGCAAACGGAACCGATGACAAGTAGAGCACCGATGTGCCACCAACTTCGTTGGCGCCGAAGATATGATTCACATAGGTGTCGGGATCATCATCAATGCGTTGGGTTGCGAGCGCAAGCAGATCATCCCGCTTGCCGTAGACCGTCGCACCAGTCGGACATGCTTCCGCACAGGCGGGCTGGAGTCCCTGACGCTGCCGTGCGACACACATATCACACTTGCGTACTCGCGGACTCAGTTTCTCCCACTCATACTTCGGCACACTGAACGGACAGGCCTGCATACAATAGCGACAGCCGATACAACGCTGGTAATGATAGATCACCGGCCCTTCAGCTGTTTTCTCGAATGCCCCGACCGGACAGACACTCACACAGGTCGGATATTCGCAGTGCATACACAGGCGACGGACAAACAGCCCTTCGGCCTCTCGAATCGACGTATAGTTCACGGGTTTCTTGTACGATTCCCCTAGCTCAAGACGTCGATCAAGCCCTTCGCATGCATCCACACATGCCATACATCCGACACAGAGGTTGAAATCAACCAGGAGCGCATTACGATCGCTCATCTGCTACCTCGGTTCCACATTGAGCAGAAACTCCTGCTCAAGTTCGACTACCGATGGAGCATCCATCTTGGCGAGCAGATTTTCAGCGAGCATGCCATTGTGATTGGATGGGGCCGAAATTGCTTCACCTTGATGCGAGCGAAGAAATGCAGTCAGACGATTCGCCTCCTGCGCCATCCACGGACGAGCTTCTTCAGCAACTTTGAACGACAGCATCTCTTTCGCGAATGCCGTCGGGCGAAGCAGATACAGCCACGCGGCATCATACGCGCCACGAGCAAACTGCTCCGGATGTTGCTGAACTTGATCGTTCGTAGATTGAATCACTCCGGATATCGGCGAGGCGACCGCAAGGCTTCGATCCCCTTTGAGGAATTGAGCCAGACGTTCGCCGCGATGAACTCGATCCCCCGGTTTTTTCAGCTGAATCCCATCGGGGATTCCGAATATCCGATGAAACAGATCATCGGCCCCGAGGGTGAGCATGCCGGATGGATCAAGTGAGAGCCAGAGATGATTGGGAGTATAAAAATAGCCGGGACGAATAGTTGGACGCCAACCACTCGATCGACCTGCAGTACTCCCGCTCAATGAAGGGTGTTGTTTGTAGACAACATCAATGAGAATGAAGACGAGAAAGGTCGCGACAACCAGGATTGCGACCATACAGATCACCTCCTTTACGTCAGAGAACTATGTGAATTATTTCACAAGGTCAAGAGAATTGTCGACATTTTTCAGAAAAGTATTACTCCTGGCTGGGTTTCCGTAATTAATTGTTTCACAACAACTTAAATTGATATCACAAGTCGATGATCAAAAACATTTTCTTTGGAGATGGGCTCTCAATTGCCGAAAAGTCTATGATATCTTTTGGTGGCCCGCTCCCGCTTCGGGTGCGGGTCTTATAAATCCGTGGCTCGGCGATGGTTCGACAAGCTCACCACAGGTTCCTCGCCGGGATTCTTCGCCTTGGTGGCCCATCCCGCTCTTGCGGGTGGGGTCTTCTCTTCGGTGCCTCATGGGCTTGCCCTAGGTTTTTG
Source organism: uncultured Ignavibacteriales bacterium (assembly GCA_964518635.1). Taxonomy (GTDB): domain Bacteria; phylum Zixibacteria; class MSB-5A5; order GN15; family FEB-12; genus CAZFGK01. The sequence continues at coordinate 93 of CAZFGK010000042.1, read as the reverse complement.
TTTTTCGGGCTTTGTCTTGTAGGGCGGGTTGGCCTTGCTTGTACAGTGTCAAGAGATGTGTTACAGGGTGTGTCAGGAGATGCGTTACACATA
>CAZFGK010000041.1:0-15501 GCA_964518635.1 uncultured Ignavibacteriales bacterium | reverse complement strand
GGTCGAAATATCCGGCCGAATTGATTCATCGTGGTTGGGTTCGGGAAGAGAAAAATCGACGATTGATTATCTCTCGCCCGGGTGTCCTTTACGGCGCTGGTGATCCGGGGAATATTCTGCGGATGATTCGGGCGGTTCGTAAAGGGTATTTTGCCGTACCGGGATCACTCGAAATCGTGAAGGCATTTGGCTACATAGAGGGATTACTTGATAGTATCGAGTTTACAATGGCCGATACCGACCGTGAAATTGTCTATAACTATGCTGAAGATCCGGCCGAGACACTCGGCGAGATCATTTATACTGTGAAGCAGTTTTTCGGCGTGAATGCGACAACACCGAGCATCCCTATCTCGCTGCTGCTTCCTGTCGCACACCTGATTCAGGCGATTGCTGGTGCTCGAAATCCGATCCATCCGGTTCGCGTAAAGAAAGCCGCGACCCCTACACATATTGTCCCAGCGGAGCTTCTCAAACGTGGCTTTCCGTTTCAATACAGTTTCGAAAAATCACTCGCTCATTGGTCTCAAGTTGCTCCTGAAGATTTTGGTTTTGCAGCGCGGAATACAGAAAATACAGCCATGCCTTCTCGCCTCACTCTCAAACGGGGAAGTGAGCAGGTAGATGATGCAGGTGTGATGAAGAATCCAATTGAACAGGATATTTTGGAAGAAACTCACGTATGAGCAGTCAGAATAAGTTTCTTGAGTTTCTGAAAGTCGCAATTGTCCATGAATGGTTTGTCGATTATTCCGGTTCGGAGCGTGTGGTCGAGCAGATGCTCGCCTGTTTTCCACAGGCCGATCTTTTTGCTCAGGTCTGTTCCTTGCCTCCGAACAAGAGGGGCTTCTTAAATTACAAGGATGTCACGACGAGTTTCATCCAGAATTTACCTTTTGGAACCAAGAAGTACCGCAGCTATCTCCCCCTGATGCCGTACGCAGTTGAAACATTCGATCTTTCTTCATATGATCTGATCATATCCAGCAATCACGCTGTCGCCAAAGGGGTCATCACCGGACCGAATCAACTGCATCTGTGTATGTGCTATTCTCCAATGCGCTATGCCTGGGATCTGACGCATCAGTATCGCCGTGAATCGGGAATTGATCGAGGAATCAAAGGGGTAGTAAGCCAATTCCTACTACACAATTTACGAAACTGGGATGTTCGCGCGGCAAACGGAGTCGATAAATTTATTGCAATCTCTGAATACATCGCTAGACGGATTGAAAAGGTCTATCGTCGAGAATCAACGGTCATCTATCCGCCTGTCGATACGACTGCATTCTCTCCCGGAAAGAGTCGTGATGAGTTCTTTGTGACTGCTTCCCGTTTTGTTCCCTACAAAAGAATCAACCTGATAGTTGACGCATTCAGAGCACTTCCCGAGAAGCGTCTCATTGTTATCGGAGATGGCCCGGTCTTTGCAAAGATTGCTGCAACGAAACCGGAGAATGTCACTCTGCTTGGCTTTCAATCGCATGAAGTCCTCGTCGATCACTTGCAACGAGCAAAGGCATTCCTGTTTGCCGCTGAAGAGGATTTCGGAATCGCTCCGGTTGAGGCACAGGCCTGTGGCACACCAGTCATCGCATTTGGACGGGGAGGCGCATCGGAGACTATTCTGGATGGAATCACCGGAGTTCATTTCCTTGAACAGACAGTGGAGTCGCTGGTTGACGGGATCAATCGCTTCTCATTGAAGTCGTTTGATCATGAAGCGATCAGAGATCATGCTCTAAAATTCTCCCCCGCACGTTTCCGCGCTGAGTTCAGCGAATTTGTGGAGTACAGCTGGAATGAATTCAATAATCGGCAAAGAAAAGGACCTCTGGCTGAATCAGTAACAGAAGTCCCCGAAGATGTATTGCCTGTTGTGAAAAGTTCAGACGATCAGCTCCCGACTGATATGAACGGCTCCTACCGGAATCGCTGGCGAGAACTCGTCGGCTAATTTTTCTCTGAGTATCCCGTCTAAGTTCACACCCGCTCCATAGTTAGCTTAAATAGAAGACGGACATTTTCCGTTGCCTTTTTCAACTCCCCGCCTATATTCACCGCCCTTGGCCGCCTCTCGCGGCATGTTCACGCCTCGAGGAGAATCCTTTCAACTCGTTGTCCGACAACGTGCCTACTTAATGCGATAAGATGTGCGTCAGGCGCCGGAAAGACCGGTGGGGTTCCAGAGCGGTCAAATGGAGCAGACTGTAAATCTGCCGGCTTCGCCTTCGAAGGTTCGAATCCTTCCCCCACCATTGCTTTTCAAGTCCACTTTATCGTGTCTTCGTGGCATTCGAAAAGTGAGACTTGGATTTGTTTTGCTCTCGAATTGAAAGAAGTAAGCTGAAACATAGAGGATGGTCTGTGCCAGTCGACACGCTGGTTCGGACTATGTGGTTGAAAGGAGTATGATGTGACCGAAAGTAATCTGTTAATTCTCATTATCGGAATCAGTCTTCTCGGGCTGATTTTTGCATGGTGGCTGTCGACCTGGGTGCTGAAGCGTGGAACAGGCACCCCTGCGATGCAGGCAATCTCGAACGCGATCAAGGACGGGGCAGAGGCATTCCTCCGCCGCCAGAATCGCACAATTGCGATGCTCTCCCTTCTTGTCGCCGCCGCGCTCTTTATTGGCTATGGTCTCATGCGCGGACACAAAGAGTTTGATCCGGTCGATTCGGCGATGGCACTAGCCACCTGGACGGTGATATCATTTGTCCTCGGAGCAATCTGCTCCCTCATCGCCGGTTATGTCGGGATGTGGGTCTCAATCAGAACAAATATACGTACTGCCTCGGCTGCATTGAATTCACTCAATGACGCCCTTCAGGTTGCTCTTCGTGGGGGCGCAGTCTCCGGTCTTCTGGTGGTGGCGATGTCACTGCTGGGTGTTGCCGGACTCTACGCTCTTGTCCAGTTCACGACCGATATCGATGCAACCAAGATTCCGCTTCTGATTGTCGGATACGGCTTCGGTGCATCATTCGTTGCCCTGTTCGCTCAGGTCGGCGGTGGTATTTATACCAAAGCAGCCGACGTCGGTGCTGACTTAGTTGGTAAAGTTGAAGCCGGTATTCCGGAAGATGATCCACGCAATCCGGCGGTCATCGCCGATCTTGTCGGTGATAACGTAGGTGACTGCGCCGGTCGTGGTGCCGACCTCTTCGAATCAACCGCCGCTGAAAATATCGGCGCGATGATTCTCGGTGCGACACTTGCCCATGTTGCCGCACAAAACGGTGTGAACTTCACCAATGGCATCATCGGCGTGATGATGTTCCCGCTGGTCGCTCGTGCCTTTGGTATTCTTGCTTCGATTATTGGTATCATGTCGGTCAAGCTCAAGAATGAGCAGGAAGACCCAATGGATGCACTCAATCGTGGCTATTTTGTCTCCGCGGCTCTTGCCATGATCGGCTTCGGCGCTACCGCCTACTGGTTGCTGAATACACCGCAGGCACCAAATGCCTGGTGGCATTTCTTCATCTGTGGAATAGTCGGAGTCGTGACTTCGATTCTCTTCGTGTTTATCACTCAGTACTACACTGAATACAAGTATCGCCCTGTGAAAGAGATTGCTGACGCCTCAAAGACAGGTCCGGCAACCAATATCATCTCTGGTGTTGCCGTTGGATTTGAAAGTACTGCTCTTCCGGTGATTGTGACCGGATCTGCTTTGCTCATCTCCTACTATCTTGGAAAGAGTGCCTTCCCCGGGCAACCATTCTCAGGCGGTCTCTTTGGTACTGCCGTTGCAACCATGGGTATGCTTGCGACTGCTGCCTACATTCTTGCGATGGATACCTTCGGTCCGATCACCGACAATGCCGGTGGTATTGTCGAGATGTCCCGTCAACCGGAACATATTCGCGAACGTACCGATCGTCTTGATTCCGTCGGTAACACGACCAAGGCATTGACCAAAGGGTATGCAGTCGGCTCCGCTGGTCTTGCCGCCTTCCTGCTTTTCCAGGCCTACATGGATGAAATTCTGCATTACGCAGGAGACTATGGGAAGATGGATGCAGCAGGGAAGGTCATTGAATTCAGTGTCAATTTGAGCAAGCCGGTAGTATTTGTCGGTGCACTTCTCGGTTGCATGCTCGTCTTCCTCTTCTCGTCACTTTGTATTCGCGCAGTAGGACGTGCGGCGCAGTCAATCATTGAAGAAGTGCGCCGTCAGTACGCCAAGCTCGAACGTAAGAACGACATGATTGTCTTTCCGGAATCGTTTAAGCCGGACTATGGCGCATGCGTTGACATTGTCACCAAAGCCGCCCTTCGCGAAATGGTCCTTCCGGGCTTGCTAGTAGTACTCTCACCAGTCGCGGTTGGCTTAATCTTCAAGCTATTCATCACTCCAGATGATAAATATATAGCTGCAGAATCAGTCGCGGCCTTCCTGATGGTCGGTACCATCGGCGGTATTCTCATGGCTCTCTTCCTGAACAACGCAGGTGGTGCATGGGATAATGCGAAGAAGTACATCGAAACGGGTGCTCATGGCGGAAAGTATATCACCGACTCCAAGGGAGAACGTGTGAAGAATCCGGTTCATGGCGCAGCAGTGGTAGGTGACACCGTGGGCGATCCGTTCAAGGATACCGCCGGACCGTCCTTGCACGTGCTGATCAAGCTCCTGTCGACGATAACTTTGGTGCTTGCACCGCTGTTCATTTAACGAACAGTCACGATTTGAATTGCAGTGGCCGTCGGAAATTTCCGGCGGCCACTTCTTTATGCCAGAAAGTCCTTCTGATGATCTGTCGATACTCTGGAAGAATTCTTTGAATTCTCCCAATTCACGATCAGGAGGTTTTTGCATGTCGATACTACTCGAAGTTCTCGAATGGATGGATCCGACAAATCAGGAGATGATCTTTCGTCTCCCCCCGGTTGGCTCTGCCGATATCAAAGCGGGAGCGCAGTTGATTGTTCGCGACTCTCAGGAAGCGGTCTTTTTCAAGAGCGGCAAAGTCGCCGATAAATTCTCGCCCGGTCGCTATACCCTCACCAGCAAGAATATCCCGATCCTGACGCAGATACTTTCTCTCCCCTGGGGATTCACCTCCCCTTTTCGCTGTGAAGTCTATTTTTTCAACCTCAAGACCTTTACGAATCTTAGATGGGGGACCCGTGAACCAGTGGTATTCAATGACAAAAAGCTCGGGATCATTCGGCTCAAGGGGTATGGAACATATACGCTGAAAATTGTCGATCCAGTCTTGATGCTCAATACACTCGTCGGGAGGATGGGGAGATTCACGTCTGCTGATATTACCGACTTTCTTCGTGACGTGAGCGTTTCACGGCTGAATGATTTTCTGGGAGAGCAACAGATCACCCTTACCGAGCTGCCCGGACAGTATCAGGAGATCGGGCAGGCGTTAACTCTCGGACTTCGGAATGATTTTGCTCAGTACGGACTGGAGTTGAAAGATTTCTTCATTTCCGCAATAACTCCGTCCGATCAGGTTGCTGACGCAATTGATCGTCGCACCAGCATGGAAGCTGCAGGTGATCTCAACAAGTACATGCAGTACGAAATGGCGCGGGGTCTTGGTTCGAACAGTGCCTTTGCTGGCGGAGCCGGGCTCGCTGCGGGAATGGGTGCAGGAGTCGGAATGATCGGTGCAGGCGTACTTCCCGGACAGGGAACGCAGTCCGCACATCGAGTAAGCGTATGCGCTAACTGCAGCGGTCAATTCATGCAGCAGGACGCCCGATTCTGTCCGCACTGTGGTAAGAGTCTGATTATGAGCGCGTGCGGCAAGTGTCTGTCACCGCTTGCGCCAAATGCGAAATTCTGCTCAAACTGTGGAACTGCGAATGAGCCAGGTCAAGACAACAGCTAAGAGCACTCGAACGGGTCAGTCTGTTATTGTCAATCGCTGCCCCGGCTGTGGCGCCGATATCGAGCTTCGGGACGAATACGATATTACTCGATGCTCGCACTGTGCATCACTGTTGCGAGTCGAAAATCGGCCCGATCTTCCTGCCTATTTTCTTCGAGATCGAATTCCACTTCATGAGGCGCGCGCAAAAATCGAGCGTCTCCTTCGATCGCGAGGAGAACTCGATCGCGAGTCGATTTCAGATCCGGAGTGCTGGCTTATCCCCTATTGGCAGTTTCAAGGGCAACTCCTGAGACGACGGGTTAGTCGCGAAACTATCGAGCCGGTATCAGAATCAAACTACGAATCCGGCGAATCCCTTTCCTCTTTGCAGGAGCGTGAACGTATTGTTTCAAACGTCTCTCTCATTCTTACCACAGAGTCCTGCATTGCGTTGGATGAATCCGCTGCTTATCCGACGAGTCTCTCACTCGGGCAACAGATTGTCAGGCGATTTCCTCTCATGAAGATGGGGGGGGATTCGAATTGGCAGATTGCCACTCCGCGTGGCAATCGTGAAGCAGCGATGGAAGTGTGTCGTCAGAGAATCTCGCGCAACGGAGAGCTATTCGAAGGCGGGTCTGCCAGAAATCCGACGCAGTTGTTCATCCATGAGAGTTCCTTGCTCTTTGTTCCGTTTTATAGTTGGCGTGATGAAAGTCATCCGAATCTGTGCATCTCAATAGATGCGTCCACAGGTGAATTGCATAGTACCTCGACTGAAGATCGTACCGAGATATCCGCAGGTAATCCTGTGGTGTTTGCAAAAGAGCTCCGGATGATCGCGCATCGCTGCAGCCGCTGCTCAGCTGATCTCTCAGATTGTCGTTCACTTGTCTACCGATGCGACAATTGTGGTAATTTCACTCTTGTGAATTCTGGAGCCACAAAGATTCGAGCTGTGAAAGCAATCGTGTCCGAGTCAACCAGTCTCATCTGGTTCCCATTCTGGCAATCGGATGAGATGGTGGGGAGAGTCGTTGTCCCGGCATATTCCTTCCGCAACTTTGAAGTCGCCTATCGGGTAGCTCGTCAAATGCGGAAAATTGTCAGTGACACATGTACGATCGAGTCACTTGATGGCGTGACACAAATGTTTGCGGCAGATCTTCCTTTGGCTGCCTGTCCTGCATTTCGAGCAGCGATGGAGGGGAGAAGCACTCTCGAACGAAAAGCATCTCTGGAGTACTTCTCGACGAATTCCATCCAATCACCGCAAAGAGAAGATGATACTTCCGACTGGTCACTCATTTATGTCCCGTTTCGAAAACAAGGGTACGAATACACCGACGCAGTGATATCTGCGGTTACCTTTCCGGCCCAGTCACTTGCATAGTTGTGAGTCCGAACTCAAAATTCCTTCAAGAATTCAATTTGTGATTGTCTCCTGTATAAATGTACAGTAGTCTGGGGTATGCATTTGATGCCAGCAATTGGAACTTGGAATAAAACTTTAGGTGGAGTCTTGAAGTGTCAGAGCAGGAATTGACCGAACGGCAGAGAGAAATTCTCGATCTTGTGCGGGACCGGATTTCCCAGAGGGGAAGTTCCCCTACGCATCGGGAGATTGCCGCCCACTTCAATTTCAGCTCTCCGAATGCCGCAAAATCACATTTGGATGCCCTGATTCGCCGTGGTCTCCTGTCAAAAAACAAGTCCCTTGCACGAGGTCTGGAACTATCGACCTCTGCTGGTCGACCCCGCCGAGTTCCATTGGTTGGACAGGTTCCGGCTGGGCTTCCCATCGATGCAATCGAGAACACCGATGCCGAGCTTTCCATTGATGAACAATTACTCCCTCGGGCAAACTGTTTTGCGCTGAAAGTGGTTGGAGAGTCGATGATCGACGCGGGCATCCTGGATGGCGATACGGTCATCGTGCAGAAGCAGGATGTCGCTCGTAATCATGAGATTGTGGTCGCGATTGTCGAAGGGGAAGCGACGGTCAAACGGTATGTCAAAGAAGGCGGAAAGATCACACTTCTGCCTGAAAACGCTGCATTTGATCCGATTGTAGTTCCCGCGAATGCGGATATACGAATTGCAGGGAAGGTCGTTGGTTTGATTCGGAGAATGGGGTAAGGGATTGCTCGCTACGGCAATACCAAATTGGCTTTTCAATCATCTTTGCTAGTTGTCAGTTCAATAGTGCTCCCCACCGAATAACTCACAGTTGCCAAAAGTGTCCACTCAAATTAGGTACTCCAGTCTTTGCGCCATATAGTGGAAATAACACATATAATTTCCGTATTCATCAGACTTAGTACCATAAGGGATTAAGGTGCTTGGATTCAATCCGAAGTGCGGGTTCTTCTGGTCAGTTTTTTGCAAATGTTTAAATGCAACGACATGTGCTTGTCGGAGAGACACACGGGGTGGAAGCGGAGGCGGCTCATAACAGATATGAGTCGCGAGGACAAACAAGGCAAGAGCTGATATCACAACATGAATTGTAAGAAGAGTTGATTCTTTCATATTCAGATAAGCCGCCGAGCGGGATTGAACCGCTGACCTGCTGATTACGAATCAGCTGCTCTACCAGCTGAGCTACGGCGGCGACAGATTTTACCTCAAATGCAGAGGGCAGAGCATACGCCTCCCCTCGGTCATTGTCAAACAAGAGGCAGGAGAACTCTCGTTCTCCTGCCTGCACTCACTCAACTTAGTATCGGATAAACTGGTTTACCGATGATTCCTTCCGCTTACTCAGCCCTTCGAACCACCAAAAAACTTCGAACCGAGCTTGGCCATATCGGAGAGGTCGAAATCTCCATCCCCATCCTGATCAAGCATCCCGCCCAGCCCCTGCATCACTGCCGGTGCGGCAGCCATCAGCGCCTGACGTTCACTTCCCAGAAACTGCTGAAACATCCCCAGATCCATCTGCTTGCCACGCTGTTCACGCCCCAGGGCACCCAGAACCAACGGAGCGACCATGGAGATCAGTTTACCGGCTGAATCACCACTGATTCCAGAGTTTTGGCTGAGCTGCTGCTGCATGGCATTCTGAGCACCACCGCCAAAAAGGGAAGCGAGCGGATTGGCTTGCTGACCACCGGCGATCTTGCCTACAAAGCCCATGACATCATCGAGAATGCCGTCATCTTCCTGCGGTGCGTTGTTGAGCAAGCCGTGCAAGTTTTGTGCGGTCTTTGGATTTGATGCCCCGCGTGTAAGAGCACCCAATACTGTCGCGACTGAATTTTGAACTGCGCCCGGCGCATTTCCGGCATGGATTCCGGCCTGTGAGGCGAGACGCTGCAAAGTCGGGGTGTCGATCTTGCTCATGAGAGCTTCAAGGACTGAGGACATGGGAGTCTCCATTCTGAAATTGATAGAGTTGTCGAGTGTGTTAACTACCGTAATGTACACAATTGCGACCACGGAAAGTGTTGCCTGCGGTTGAATATCGTCTGGAGGGGGCAAAAAAAGGGGCCCGAGACAAGTCTCGGACCCAAAAACATCGACTCCGCCGTGTCCCTATGGCACCCTACTGGTCCCACGCGGAAGTCCACTATCACTTCTCGTCCTTTTCGACCCCTAACTATCGATCGGGAGTCACCGAAGCGATTCAGCTTCTGTTAGAATATCGAACCGCAGCTTCTGCGTCAAGCGGTTTAGCGCAGTTTATGCGGCTAAATGTAAAGAAAGTGTGAGGTCTCACACTTTTCTTGATGTCTGGCTGCTAATAAAGTCGGTCAACTGTCGGAGTTGACTCCGAGAGTGATGGTCGAGCCGATACTGGAGTGCGACCAAAGGTAATTCCCAGTTGCTCATAGAGAGCGACATCGCCTAAAGAGACATGACGCTGTTTGATTGCTTCTTTTGTTGGTAGATAGCTGATTTTTCCATCTTTGTAATCGACGACTGTCACTCCCGCGATCCCTTTGACGAGGAGTTCAACCGCGCCAGCTCCTGCCTGCATTCCGAAATTGACATCGTACGCACTTGAGTTTCCAGAGCGAACCAGATGGCTCGGAGTGATCGTTCGAACCTCTGGAAGGTCGTTGAGACCTTGCACAAACAACCCCTCACGTTTCATGAAGGCAGTCATGTCAGCATCCGCTTTCAGCCGTTTTTGAATCTCCTGTGTGACATACTTTCCGGAACCAGCGAGCTTCTTATGACCGAACGAATCAATTCCGGCACTCTCATCATATAATTCTGAACCGGAGGCGTCTTTGAGTCCTTCAGCGACCACCACCATGTAGGTCCCGGCCTTCACATCACTGGCCGCAATTCGTCGACAGTAGGTCATTTTAAAATGGGCGTACAGAAGATCGAAACTGACCGGCACTTCAGGGATAAGAATCGCGTCTGCCTCTCCTGCAACCCCCCCACGAAAGGCCGTGTGTCCGGCGTAGCGTCCGAACACTTCCATCACAATCACGCGATTATGTGTGACGCCGGTGGTTCGAATATCTTTGAGAAATCCAGCAATCCGGTTGATCGTCGAATCACCACCGACCGAATAGGGAACAAGATCAAGGTCCATCGTCTTCGGCGCATGCACGCAGGTAATTCCCTGCGCGGTCAGATCGACAATCACTGAGCCGGTGTCATCTCCGCCGCTGATCACAAGGGCATCAATGGAGAATTTCTTAAGACCGGATTTGATACGTTCCCATTTTTTGTCGTCGTTTATCTTAGAGACCTTTACGCGTGAATGTCCAGCTTCGCTTCCAGCATCGTAGACATGAAACTGCTCAAGACGTGCGACGGTCATCTCGGTGAGAGCAGGAATGTCTACGAGGTTATAAAGTCCGGCATACCCATTAGGGATAATCAGTGGACGAATGCCATGTTGCAGGGCCATATAGGATGCCCCTTTGATGACCGCATTCAGTCCGCCACAATCCCCCCCGCTGGTAATAATGCCGATATTCTTCAATGACATGATTTCAACCTTTTCTGATTCCTATCGTAATTTCTACTTCAGTGCAAAGTATAGTGATAAAAAGTAAGAAGCGTCAATCGACTCAACACTTGCACGAAACTCAATTCTCTGCTAGTCTGAGTATATGAAATCATGGCTGCAGTGGCTTTTGTTTCTCGGTTTTGGTTCCGTGATTGTCGCTTCATTTATTACTCCGGCGCCACAACAACAGATCGGTGAATCTTCCCGAATTCTCTATTACCACGTCCCGCAGGCAATGATCTGTTTCGTTGCCTTCGCGGCGGCAGCATTTTCCGGCTGGCGTTATCTTTCGACCAGGAAGTTGATTCATGACAGTCGTTCGATGGTCGCCTGTGAAATTGGCGTTGTGACCTGTATCTTGGCGACAGTCACCGGTTCGATCTTCGCGAAAGAGGCCTGGGGGTCATTCTGGAACTGGGATCCTAGAGAGACTTCCATTTTCCTCCTTCTTCTCATTTACGGTGCCTATTTCGCGTTGCGTGGCTCGATTGAAGAGCCGGAGCGGAAAGCCCGGCTGTCGGCGGTTTATGCCATATTTGCATTCCCTCCGGGATTATTCCTGATCTTCCTGGCACCACGAATCATGCCATCGCTTCATCCGACCGATACAATCATTGATGCCGAGATGAAACCGGGGATGAGTCCGGAGGTACGGATGATTTTCTATCCGGCAGTTCTCCTTTTTCTTCTGATTTATTTTTGGATGTACCAGCTTCGCGTAAAGTCTGCCGAACTTGCCGCCGACTAAGTGGCGATTCTCCCGTTCCTTATTGCTTACCTCCGAGTGAAGAATCCCTGGTCTGGCAGAAAAATTGACGACAATTTTCTGTCCGCTTGAGTGGTTCGTCTTGTATAATATTAAAACATAGACGATATTCTCTTTACAGACTGAGGAGGTCTGATATGAACGCAAAATACCTTATCGGCTCAGTGATCATCGTTGCCTTTCTTGCCTGGGGGGCTTCAGCATTTTTCAAGACTACGGTTCAATACGTTTCAATCGATCAGGCACGTAAGACAAGCAAGAAAGTTCAGGTGATGGGGAAGATAGATGTCGCTTCCGTCAAGTTCGCCTCTGCAGAATCTCGTTTGGAATTTTCCATTTACAACAATGAAATGAAAACCCCTGAACCGGGTTCCCTCATGCCCGTAGTCTATTACGGCACGGTCCCCGGAAATTTTGATCAGGCACAGTCAGTCGTACTCAAAGGGAAGACTGGCTCAGACGGCCAGTTCGTAGCTGATCAGATTCTCGTGAAGTGTCCGTCCAAGTATCAAGGGGAAGGTGTTGACGAGTACCAGGATATTCAGAAGGATGTCCGCCCCTCGACAACCTGATCTCTCCGCGATCTTGTCGTGACAAGGATGAGTCGATGGAACTTGTCTGACGCGCCATTGTAAAATATGGTTTTGTCATCTGCTGTTTCTTTTGTCGGCATATGGCTGATCTGTCTCAACGGTTTCCCACTTCCTCCCGCTTGACGTAACTCCACCTCACCTATACGTTTGCCGCTTCCAATTGAAGTCGAATGCGAATTGTGATGTCTTTTGGCATCCAATCGCAGAACATGCATTGTGTACCAAGGAGGAGACGACTGCGTGTCTACGGAACCAGGGTCTAGTCAACAAGCGAAGCATACCACCATGATTGAGGCACGTGGCCTCAGCAAGTACTATGGTGATTTCGTCGCGACCAAGGATGTCACATTCTCGGTCTCGAGAGGTGAAATCGCCGCCTTTCTCGGTCCGAATGGCGCGGGTAAATCGACGACCATGAAAATCCTTACCGGATTTCTCGCCCCCAGCGAAGGGGATGCCTTTATTGCCGGTCTCGATATTCGCGCCGACCGGATTGAGGCAAGCCGTCGCCTCGGCTATCTTCCCGAGAATGGTCCACTCTATCTCGACATGACGCCGATTGAGTTGTTGAATTTCTTCGCTGAAGCACGGGGGATGAATCCATCACAGCGTAAGAATCGAGTCGATGCCGTTGTCCATCAGACTTCACTCTCCCAAGTACTCGAGAAACCAATCGGAAAGTTATCGAAAGGGTATCGTCAGCGTGTCGGACTTGCTCAGGCACTGCTTCATGATCCTGATGTCCTCATCATGGATGAGCCGACCGCCGGACTCGATCCGAATCAGATTCGTGATTTCAGAGCGAACATCGTGGAGTTGGGGAAGACCAAAACAATCCTCCTCTCGACTCACATTCTGCAGGAAGTCTACGCTGTCGCATCACGTGTGATCATGATCAATGAAGGGCGCGTGGTCTTTGATGGAAGCTCGCGAGAGCTTTCAGATCGAGGGCCGCTGGATGAGACCTTCCACAAGTTGACGGTTGGAGGGGTGCATGCTGCCTAAGATCAACAAGGTTCCGATGTATGCGATTGCCCGTCGTGATCTGCGGCTCTACTTCAGCAGCCCGACCGGCTATGTTTTTATTACGCTATTCATCCTGCTCAGTGCAGCGGGAGCGTTCTGGCAGGGGAGATTCTTCTCAAACAACCTCGCCAATCTTGATCAACTCAATCAGATATTCCCCTATCTCCTCCTCTTTTTCATTCCTGCTCTGACGATGTCGGTCTGGGCTGATGAAAGAAAGCAGGGAACGGATGAATTGCTCCTGACTCTTCCCGCTACTGATATCGAAATCGTCATGGGGAAGTATCTGGCACTCGTTGGAATTTTTGGATTTGCACTCCTGCTTTCTCTGAGCCATGTCCTAGTCCTGATTTGGCTTGGTTCACCCGATCTAGGGCTGATTCTCAGCAACTACCTCGGCTATTTTGTCATCGGACTTGCGTTGCTTGCAGTGGGGATGTTCGCATCCCTACTCACATCGAATGCGACGGTCTCATTTGTACTGGGTGCAGTTTTCTGCGCGCTGCTGGTCCTGGCGGGGAGTGCGCATCTGGTACTTGGGAACTGGGCTCGCGGAATGACCAACGGGATCGACCTGTTTGGCCCATTCGGCGAATTCTCACGCGGGATACTGAGTGTCGGGGCACTCTTCTATTTCTTAAGTGTGACCCTCTTTTTTCTCTTCCTCAATATCACGCTCGTTGGACGACGCCATTGGCCACAAGAGGCGGACGGACGAGTATTCAAGACACATAGGGGCATTCAGATCGCCGCGATAGCGGTCTCTCTCATTGCTGCGAATGTCCTGATTGATCGATTCTTTCCCCGACTTGATATGACTGCCGAGCAGATCCATTCCCTCACCGATGGAACGAAGGAACTCCTTCAGTCACTTCCGGAAGAGAGGACGGTCTTTGTGCAGGCGTATATCAGTCCAGATGTTCCGCGCGAATATGTCGAGACAAAAACGAATCTGGTGAATGCCCTCAAGCGTCTTTCCTCTATCGATCGAAACAGAGTGCAGGTCGTGATTTACGAGACCGAACCGTACTCGAAAAATGCCCGCGAGGCGCGTGAGAAGTTCAATATCATGCCGAGGCAAGTGGTCAGCAGTGAAGGGGCGAGAGTCAGTACTGCAGATATCTTCCTCGGTGTAGCTTTCACCAGCGGCGCGCGAGAAGAGATCATTCCTTTCATGGATCGCGGACTCCCCATTGAATACGAACTGATTCGTTCAATCCGGACTGCCGCCAACACGCAGAAGAAAAAGATCGGCGTGCTTGCGACCGAAGCGAAAGTCTTTGGTGGCTTTGATCAGACCACATTTCAGAATCAGCCCCCGTGGCAATTCGTGAATGAGCTTCGCAAGCAATACGAAGTCATTTCAGTTCAGCCCGATCAGCTGACCACTCAGAAATATGACTGTCTGGTGGCCATTCTTCCGTCAAGTCTATCACAGCCGGAGATCGAGTCGCTGCGCAGCTATGTACTCTCTGGAAATCCGACACTTATTCTTGAAGATCCACTTCCGGTGTTTAATCCGGGGCTTTCTCCGATTCTCCCTCCTGGAGCCGGAGCGAATCCGTTTCAGCAGCGTCAGCAGCCACAAAAGGAAAAGGGGGAGATCGCCACACTCTACGACGCGATGGGACTGAACTTCAACACCGGACTTGTAATCTGGGATAACTACAATCCACATCCTGATCTGGGACAGATGCAACCTGAAATTGTCTTTGTCGGTCGTGGAAACCAGAGTGGGGAATCTTTCAATGACTCCAGTAGTGTTAGTAATGGCCTACAGGAAGTCGTCGCTCTCTATTCCGGTGCTCTCTACAAAGGGATGGAATCCCCCTTCCAGTTTACTCCACTGGTCAAGACTGGTCATGTGACCGGTGCGCATCAGTGGCAGAATGTCGTCCAGCGAAGTTTCTTTGGGATGCAGATCAACCGGAATCCGAGACGTCAGCCCTCCGGAGAATCGTACGTGATTAGTGCCGAGATTTCCGGTGATGCCCCTGCTCCGCCTGATGGTTCACTTCCACCGAGAAAACTGAAGACTATCGTGGTCGCCGATATCGATCTGATCTCTGATCAGTTTTTCAGTCTGCGGACTCAGGGGCTGGAGAATATATCTTTCGATAATGTCACCTTTGTCCTGAACAGCATCGACTATTTGGTGCAGGATCAGTCGTTCATCGCCATGCGCACGAAACGAGTGAAGCACCGAACACTCTCTCGTGTGGAAGCCCAGACGAGAAGCTTCATCGAAAAGCGTCTCGGCGAAGAAAAAGAGGCCGAGACAGCCGCCCAATCTGCTCTGGC
>CAZFGK010000040.1:0-17292 GCA_964518635.1 uncultured Ignavibacteriales bacterium | reverse complement strand
AAAGATGCCAGTTGAACTCTACTTATCAACTGTGTTTCAAATGGGGGAGCTTACGAGCTGAACAAGCCATTCTCTTATTCTGTTGTTCTTTTCTTCTCTGTCCTCGTCTGTTTTCTCCGATGTGAAGAATCTATCTTCAAATTCTGGAACATCTATCCAGTCCCATTCTCTAATCCCGAATTGTTCTTCACCTACGATCATCGCATCTTTATCATCTTCATACCAGCCGTCAAAAAACACTTTTTCCCAGAACTCATACAGCTGAGCCGAACCGTCCTGTGAATCTTTTAAGACGGCTATACCAAGTAACCTTCCATGTTCGCTTCTATTATCGGGAAATGCCAACAAGCCCATTACACTCTACCCTTTCCAAACTCAGATTATGGATTCGTTATCGGAACATGTATGTATGTTTGTTTCCATTTAAATAGAGTTCTTTCGACTCTTTCAAAATGTACGTGTGGCTTGGTGGCACACCCGTTCTGACGGGTGTGAAGTCGGTGACGCTAGTTTCACGATTCGAAACCTCACATTCATCTCTCACTAGCAGTGCATCTCGTTTTCCTTCGAACACTTTCTTCAAGTTCCGAAGCGAGTATTCTACAATCGAAAGATGCCATATTGATTGAGATGTTCGCCACTGATTTCGCACCCTAAAACGGGTGCGCCACCCGGGCTAAATGTGAAGAGTTCACGGGAACCCGGGGCAAGCCCACGGGCCACCCAGAATCGGAAGCGTTCAGAATGCACGAATGACGTGAGGTGATTGATGTATTTTAGAGACTGATGCCCAAAAAACGGAGAGACAGGGATTCGAACCCTGGGTAGGGGTTACCTACACACGCTTTCCAGGCGTGCGCCTTAAACCACTCGGCCATCTCTCCTAAAGAACAGCTACGGGAAGGGCTAAAGTACACCCCCGCCGTAAAATGGCAAGTGTCTCGAAATGGGGGGATTCTCAAATAGAATTGTCATCCAGTCTAGTGATTGGTAGGAAAAAGACCCACCCGGAGGGCGGGGCACCAAGAGAAGAAGACTCTTCGACAAGCTCAGGGTGAAGATTAAGAAAAATTGAGTGTGAAGTTTTTGGACTGGTAGCCCTGAGCACTCGCTCAGGGTTCTTACCCTTGTAGGGCAGTGTCCCGCTTCGGAACCTGCCATCTTGCTCTCAGTGTAAATCTAATCCTTCGACTGTCCATTCTGGTGGCCCATTCCGCTCTTGCGGGTGGGTTTTCTAATGGCGGAACCGAAGACGGAGCTGTCTCTCCAGACGAGTACATGAGTATTCTTCTACCCCGTTCCGTCCTTGCACTGCTCTTCGTCTACTCCACGATCAATGTCTCGCGGCTGACGCGAAACGCTCCAAAATAGCCGAGGGCACCATTGCTCCAGTTCGAATTCGGATTCGCTGGGGTCACATCACCAAATCCATTCCCCCCCTCTTCGGTCGCGATTACTTCGTAGAGCGTGGTGTAGTAGTCATACAGATCTCGATTCATGGAGTAGAGATCGACAAGCACCGTGTCGCCGAGCTGAAAGACTTTCAGGAAATACTCATAGTTCACCGGGTTGCCGTCACTGAAACGACCGTCATACAAATAAATATCCCCCAGTCGGCGATTGTTACGATAAGGAACAATACGGGCATAATCGGGCACATTCACACTGTCACGAAAATAGACATGCAGGCGATAACCCTCGTCGGCATCCAGACCCACGCCGCCACCGGGTTGATAGATGGCATCAAGTGAATCGATCCTGATGAATTGCGAGCAGGAGGAAGTCGCGGAGTATGTCGTGCCATCAACGGACACCGTCGCGGAGTAAAGTTGTCCTGACTGCACCGCAAGTGATCGAAACAGATAGAGTCCGTCCTCTACAGATGATTCTCTCAATGTGTCAGCTCGACCGGATGAGTCACTTACAATAATCTGTGCGCCAGTGACAGGCTCAGTCGTTGATGGATTGTAGAAATCAGTCGTGCGTGAAAGACGAAAGAATGACCAGCCGATTCGCTCGCTGAGATGCCCCTCAATGACAATTCTTGGTTCTGCGTTGCGAAGAGGAAGATCTATAACATCCTCGCAGCCGACGATTATGAATTGCAGCACGAGAGTAGTTAAGACGATGAGCATTGATGCGGGACGGAGGCGTGAAGCGATCTCTCTCATACTCATATCAAAACTCAAAGTTGAAAGTGACCGAAGGAAAGAATGTCAGCAGTGAGATTCGGACTGCTTCAGTGACATGTGGATCATTCTCACTTTGTCGAAACTCAATCGCATAGGCATTACGGCGACCGTAGGCGTTGTAGAGAGAAAAATTCCAACTTGAGCGGGAGTTTTTGAGCGTAAATCCAATGTCAAGCCGATGATACGGTGGCATGCGGTAGCCATTTCGTTCAGTGTAGAGATTCACCACGTAGCCATCGATGACGTATTTGCCACTCGGAAAAGTAACTGCATTGCCCGTGTAATAGACCCAGTTGATCCCCATTGTCCATTTCTTACTGAGTTGATAGATGGAGACAATTTCGAAATCATGGCGACGATCCTGCCGCGCCGGATACCAGTTGCCATTGTTCACCTGATCAAACTGCCGTTCTGTTTTCGAAAGGGTATAGCCGACCCAGCCATTCAAACGTCCGCGCCGTTTCTTAACAAAAAACTCCGCTCCATAGGCGCGCCCTTTGCCGAAGATTAACTCTGCTTCGACATTTTCGTTGAAGAAGACATCCGCCCCGTTACGATAATCGACCTGATTTTGCAAATCCTTGTAATAGAATTCGACTGAAGTCTCGTACGTATTCTCCTTGAGATTACGGAAATATCCGATCGCTCCCTGATCGGCATATCCGGGTTTGACATTTTTCGTGCTGGGGTACCAAAGATCAAATGGAGATGCAGTTGTGGAATTGGACAGCAGATGCAGATACTGACGTTGACGAGAATAGCCAGCTTTCAGTGAACTTTCATCCGTCAGCGAATAGCGCATTGTCGCCCGTGGTTCTATTCCACTATATGATGAGATCAGATCACCGCGACCGTAGTTCTGAGTATTGATCGGGTTGCGGCGATCATCATACTCGGAACTTTCTCCCGGGCCGAACTGTGCAAAGCCGGAGAAACGGATCCCGTAGTCAATAGTAAGTCGATTCGAGAGCACCGATTCATGATTCAAATAGGTAGCGTATTCGAGCGCGTACTTGTTTCTGAGAGTCAGTTCATTGACCGAACTCTCGGTTGCTTCGATATCCCCCGGCAAAAAAGTGTGATATGTTATCTGACCACCGAATTTGAGTGACTGCGAAGCACTTAAGAACAACTGCGCGTCCTCTTTCAAAGTCAGATCTTCAATTGCCGAACGGATGTTGACCAGCTCGTCACCATTCTGGACACCGACTTTGTAACTGTAGCGGGTGAAGATCAAAGATGAATTCAGAAAGAGCTTGTCGCTGAAGAGATGATTCCAGCGCATTGTCCCGGTTCCATTCCCCCAGTCGACGCCAAACTGTCCGCGATAGCCGAGTACATCCCGTCCGAAATAGCCAGAGACATACAATCGATCATTTCTGCCGATTTGATAATTTCCTTTTGCATTCAAGTCATAGAAATAGAGAATGGTTTTGCGAACGGATGAGTCTTTCGATGCTTTCAGAAAAAGATCAGCATAGGTTCGTCTTCCGGTGACGATAAATGAGCTCCGATCTTTCCAGATCGGTCCTTCGTACAAGCCGCGCGAAGCAATAATTCCGATTCCACCCTGTCCGTGGAAATTCTTCCCATTCCCCTCTTTCATCTTCACATCTAGTACTGATGAAAGCCGACCACCATACTCCGAGGATGCAATCCCCTTGAACAGCTTTACATCTTTGATCGCATCCGAATTAAATACCGAGAAGAAACCAAGAAGATGTGAAGCGTTGTAAACATTCGCTTCATCGAGAAGCACCAGATTCTGATCAGTCCCCCCGCCGCGAACATAGAAGCCAGTATTCCCTTCCCCTGCTTCCTGAACTCCGGGGAGGAGCTGGATGGTTTTGAGAACATCCTGCTCACCAAAGAGAATGGGGATATCAGCAACCTGAGACGGAGTCAGCGAAACTGCTCCCATTTCGACAGTGGTGACATTCTCTTCATCACTGCGAGCACTGACTACAACCGAATCGACGGTGGTCTCCTTTGAACTCAGACTGATATCCATTCGAATATTCGAATCGAGCTTCACAGAAACAATCTGCTCCTGATATCCGAGCATGCTGAATCGAACCGTATGCGTGCCGGTGTCGATGGTCAGTGAATAGAAGCCATAGGAATTGGTCAGAGCACCTGCTCTAAGCTCTTTGATATAGACTGTCGCGCCAATGAGTGCTTCCCGATTGCTGGCATCACGAATCGTACCGCTGATCGTCCGCCTTTCTGCCGCTGTGGCCGGGAAAGTGGATGTAAGAGTGTACAGAAGTGTGAAAAGCAGAATTCCGAAAGAGTGTGAACATTTCATGAAAGAGCTACGCCTGAAAAACGAACATTTTGAAAATTGGTTGAGAGTTCATCGTCAAGAGGGGAGTATCGCTCAGAAGAAAGACGGGGGCAAGGGGGTTCTGATAGTCGCACTTTATGCGCCAGATGATTCATCAAAACATAACTGTACGCAGTTTCAAGCAACTAGATATCGTTACATTTCTGTACGGTCTGCCAGCTACGCGTGGTGATCCCCTTGCCAAAATGTTTGTCTAGTACAGCCATCACTTCCGGGGTTCCCGCTCCTTTTGATAGTTCGAATGTTATGCAGATGGTCTGCTTGTCAATATACACTATTGAGAGAAACGGAGGTGGTGCAAAGCTTGCAATCTTTCCCTCAGTCTTTTCCGCGAGAAAGGAGACCAGCATGCGGGTCTGTTCTCCGACTTTGACCTTTCTAAATGGATTTACATCGATCAGAGATGCAATTTCATCCCCACTTCGTACGATCATCGGGATCGGGAAATCATACTCCTGCTCCAAAAAGCGAGCGATCTTCTTCGCAGCGGCATCCTGAGAAATGGTCGACTCAAAGAGTACATTTCCGGAAGTCTGAATCGTCCTCACTCTACTCATTCCTGCTGACTCAAACTGTCGCTTCAAGTCGGCCATCTTCACCAGATGCTTCCCGCCAACATTGATACCACGCAGGAATGCGACGAGATTCACCGTTCGAATGAAATCCTCCTACGGCGTACAGGGATCGTTTTGGAATCCGGGTGATCCAATATCATTGAAATCATACTGGATAGTCTGGTCACACCAGTTTGAGAGATTGTCGTTCGAGACCGCGTCCATTTTCGTCGGATCAAGTGCGCGACTTTTCCCGGTCGTCGGTGCAGAGACCGATGCCTGATCAATAACCAAACCTGCTTTCGACAACGTCAGAGTGGTTGAGCCGGTATTTGCTAATGCCAAACCGGAATAAACATAGTCTTGAAATCCTCCCGCTGCATTCACTGATCTACCGAAGACTAGATAGTCGCCGGGAAAGATTAGAAACTGACCAGTAATGACAATTGAGTCGGTTGATGACCGTTTGATGACACATCCCTCCAGATTATAGATAGCGGTGTCGGAAGGATTATGAATCTCAAACCACTCACCGGTGGCGTCGTCAACATCGGTTGGATCAGCCATAAACTCGCTGAATATCACCGCTCCGGCAGTCAGGGTAGAATAGTTAAAATCACAGGTAGACGCACCGATGTTATTGGGAGAACCAAAGTCACCATTCAGCATCGGAACAATACTCGGACACCAGTTGCTGTCGGCATCATTCAGAAGATAGTTGTATCCAAGAAACCTGAGCGAACGGCTCACTCCGGTTGAAGTTACCGACCAGGTGACTTTGTCGAGAAGGAGCCCATCATAGCTCATCGAAATTTCATCGGGGCCATTGTCGAGATTCATCCCTGAATAGACATATCGGGGAGTAAAGCCGGGGTTATTGCTGCGAGCAAAAGTACAAAAATCAATCGGACCGAGGATGATAGAAGAGTTTACGCGAAAGGTGTCTGCTGCCGTCGCACCGGTAAACAAGAGCCCCTGAATATCAATGCTGTCTCCTGAAAGATTTGCGATTTCAAACCATTCGCCGACGTTGTCTGCGATGGCATTCGGATCCATCATGATCTCAGTAATCAGAAGATCACCAAGCTGCGGGCCGGTACCGCCGCCACCGGGGCAGTCGGACATCGGCGTGAAAGTGATAAAGAGATGATCGACCAGAAAAATCGCATCCCCGATATCAATCCCCGGCTGCCCATCAACATCAGATTCCTCTTCGCACGCAACGGGTGTGAACGTAATAAACAGATGATCGACGAGTGTGATCAAATCACCGATGTCAATGTTGTCACCGGAATCATTGTCGACGTTCCCGCGCGTTCCCACACAGCATTGTGCAGATGTCGACTGAACGGGAACTAGCATGAAACAAAGCAGTACAGTTCCGAATACGAAGCATACGATCGAAGACAACCCTGAACGATTCACAATCAGACCTCCTGATCAGACATGACCGAAGTTACGGAGCACTATGGCTCTCAAACATAGCTCACCGACGCCTCACCTGTCAAATCGACCTCTGTTTGACGGGAGGCTCCTGTGTACCACATACTCAAGGAATGCAATCGTCGAAATCAGCCGCCCGTCAGCGAATCGGAATCGTTCTGATATTTACGACCATCTTTGTGGTGGTCGTGAATCTGGCATTTTGGGGAATGTACCGTCAGACTGAAGCGATGCTGGAGTCGGAACTTACCCGTCGCCTCTCGACCGTCGCAGTGCTGGTATCCCAGAAGATCGTTATCGCCGATGCCGACCTGATTACTCTAGCTGATCGTGAATGGCATCGCGAACGGCTACTTGAGATCACTGAAATCGACAGCACCATTGATCTGTATCTCATTGACGAAAAACATCAGACCCTTGCTGCTACTACCAATGAATCAGATTCACTGTCAGCGATTGCCCTTCTCTACCGGACGACCATCGACTCTCTTTTTTTCGACACAATTCAGACGGTCACCCTTACCCCTCTCAGAAAAGTCGGCAACATCTGGTTACGTTCGGCATTTGCGCCGGTCTTTGATGTGGTGGGTGTCCCGGCGGCGGTGATCGCTGTCGATGCCTCGATTGATTACTTCGATGATCTCGATCGTCTCCGTCAACGGCTCAGTCTGGCGAGTGTGATTTCGGTGGTCGCCGGATTCGCACTTGGATTGATCTTTTCGTTGCTTCAGCGGAGGTTTTCCAAAACTGAGGAGGAGCTTGGTCGAGCGCGGACTCATGCCCAACTTGGCCAAATGGTCGCGGTGGTTTCGCATGAGATCAAGAACCCGCTGATGATCATGCGAGGGGCAGCCGAGAGACTCCGCCGAAAAACAGAACTACCCGAAGCTGGCTATCTGATCGAAGAGGTCGATCGGCTGGATGGAATCCTCTCCGGCTACCTCAGCTATGCAAAATCAGGGGGATCTCTTCTGGGGACCCAACCGCCGGTTTCATTCGATCTGATTTCGCTTCTTGCAGAGATTAGGCAACTCGCACGTGAACGATTCCCTGAATCAACGATAGAATGGTCTCACTGGCCGACTGAACAGTCTATGCCGATGACCGGATATCCCGTGGCGCTGCGCCAGATTCTACTCAATTTGATCACAAATGCAGTCGAGGCCTCACTCATTGCCAAGAGATCGATTCTCCTCTCGCTCACGCTTCAATCGCAGGGATCAGACATGACACTCGTTCTCTCAGATCAGGGACCGGGAATCCCCGCTTCTCAGATAAAACAGCTCTTCGAACCATTTGCTACCACCAAACAGAACGGCTCTGGTCTTGGCCTCTATCTTTCACGAAAGATCGCTCAGGAAATGGGGGGAAGTATTGAGATCGAGTCGATCTTTGATCAGGGGACCACCGTTCGACTAACTCTCCCATTCAAATCTGTTTCTCCGGGAGTTTCATCGTAGATTGTTGGTATGGCACAGATATTAGTCGTTGATGATGAACCGAAAATGACCGCCCTGGTCTGTGGCGAGCTAGAGGATGCCGGTCACTCGGTCACCACTTCGATTCGTGCGACAGAAGCCCTCGCCCTGATCGATTCACGGAATTTCGATATTATCATCACTGATCTATCGATGCCCGAAGTTTCCGGACTGAGTATCATGGAGAGAGGGATCGACCGGGGGGCGGATGTGATCATCATGACTGCTTACGGCTCAGTCGAGTCGGCGATTGCCGCCCTTCGCAAAGGGGCAGCCGACTATCTGCTCAAGCCCTTCTCGCTTGAAGAGCTTGTACTGCTGGTCAATCGTCTGGCCAAACAGCAGAAACTTTCTCAGCTCAAAGAGCACTTTGAGATTGAAACCCGTATTGCGAAGCTTGGCCGGAATCAATCAGGTTCAGAGTCATTTATCGGTGAGTCCCCTGCGGCAGTAAGAGTCAAGAAACTGATCACTCAGGTCGCCAATTCAGAGGCAACGGTGCTCCTCACTGGTCGTTCCGGCACCGGCAAAGAGATCGCTGCACGGATGGTGCATGATCTCTCAGCGCGTGGTGCACATCCATTCATTGCCATCAACTGCGCGGCGATTACCGAGACATTGCTGGAATCAGAACTCTTCGGGCATGAGAAAGGGGCCTTCACCGGTGCGGCGGCCCGAAAACGAGGACGATTCGAACTCGCTGACAGCGGGACGATCTTCTTAGATGAGATTGGCGAGATGCCACTCTCCATGCAGACCAAACTCCTTCGCGTTCTCGAAGAGAGGCAGGTTGTTCGGGTTGGCGGGGTCGATACCGTTCGGATCAATGTGCGGGTCGTTGCCGCGACCAATCGAAATCTGAAAAGTGAAGTCGCCGCCGGACGTTTCCGCGAGGATCTCTATTTCCGTCTAAATGTCTTTCCGATCGATCTGCCACCACTTGCAGATCGCGGGGAGGATGTCGTCCTGATTGCAGACTCGATGCTTCGGGGGGTAAAGTACTCCTTCCTCCCTCTTCCTGCCGATATTACCCGATTGCTCATCGCCTATCATTGGCCGGGGAATATCCGTGAACTGCGCAATGTCATCGAACGGGCACTCATTCTCTCCGGTGGAGAGCCGCTTGAGCGGGATGATTTCGACCTCTTAGCTGATCTCGAGAGTCAACCGATTGACAGACAATCGAGTGGGAGCACGGGAGCATCACCTTTCATGAGCGGGAGCACGTCGGGAGCACAAGGAGTTGGGCTGGAAGATCATGAAAAACAGATGATTCTCTCGGCTATCGAACAGGCAAGCGGGAACAAGACCGAAGCGGCAAAGCTCCTGAAAATCACTCGTCGTCGGCTCTACAGTCGGATGAAGGTACATAGTATTCCGTGGTAGACATCTCGCCGGGCGTGATTTCCAACCATGTCAAATTTTGCCCCACGAAGAGCATGCTCGCATTTTTTGTACCCGTTCGTACAAGGGGCGAAGAACTCATGTGGGGATCTGAGAAACAGACTCGGTCAAAAGAGCTGTCAGACAGAGGGTTGCGGCACAATCTCTGCAACACCTCACTTGGTACTCCATTTGATTCTCTCTCATCTACCATGAACTGCAATGTCATCCAGGCTGTAACCTCTCCTTCCAATAGACCGGCAGTAGCCCGGCTTTCAGTCCTACTCTCCTTTTTCCTTATTGCAGTCGCAGTCCTGTTTGCTGCTCCGGCTCAGTCGCAGATTCTCCGCGATCAGGTTCAGATCGAGCTTCGTCGAACCGGCGAGATTATCGACCGCGCAGAGGATGTAATCGAAGGGACTGGGGACGAGCGTCTGATTGGCGGACTCAACCGTGCCCGTGATCTGCAGAAACAGGCGGAGGATGCATTCAATCTTGAGAGGTACCTGATTGCTCGTGGTCTGACGTTACAGGCCCGTGATATCGTTCGCCAACTGGTAGGGCAGATCAGGCCACTTGAAAATCGAGATGGCTCACTTCAGGGGCGGTTGGATCGTGCGGAGAATCTACTCGATGACGCGGCCGATTTTCTGGAAGGTGGGGACAGCTCACTCGAATCGCTCTATGACAATGCTCGCCGGAATCTTGATCGGGCCTGGGAATTTTTCCGTAAAGGGGAACTGCGCCCAGCGATCAAGCTGCTGGAACAGGTTGAGCGGGCAATTGATCAGATCATGGGGCAGGGGAGATTCCGTGACCGGGGTCGGGAACATGTCATGCGTCGAATTGAAGGGATACGTCGATTGATCGATGACGCCCTTGCCATTACCGCTGACTGCAATCAGTCGGTGGCACGTGAAAAAGCAATTCAAGCCGATGAGCAGTTTCGTCGCGCCAACAGGCATCATGAAGAGCGTCAACCGATCCTTGCCCTTCGGGCCTTGCAGACTGCGCGTGATCTCGCGACGCAGGCGATAGGTGATTGTGATGCCGGACTTGATATCGAGCAGTTGCTCTCACGAATGGAGCAGCAACGAGACCGTCTTGTCGAGAAGCTTGGGACACGAGAGGATCAGGCGGCAGCTGCGGCGAAGCAGTTTCTGACTCAGGCAACGGCGCAACTTGAAGATGCCAAAGCAGAACTAAGTCAGAAGAACAGGGAGAGAACCGCGATCAGTCTGAAAGCTGCGCAATTGGCGTTACGTCAGGCAGAAAGACGGCTTGGCAGACCATAGCCACGATCTCATATTTCCTTTTTCATGAGTACCGGACAATCGCAACAGCCAGCTGAGGAGATGAGTGCAGACAGTTCGAGCGATTATACTATGCATCGTCGTCGTTCTCGTCACCTCAGGCATCACCTTTCAACCTATTTTTGCATCTGATTCGATCCCTCGTCTGTATTCACGATTCGGGATCGGTTACGAATCAGTCTCACAGGGATTCTACACTCTGTCCGCTGATACCGCCGATGCCCTGACTATTGCGACCCTCGAAAGCAGTACTCTTGACGATCTGAGAACACAGGGGACCATCGGACTCAGCTGGCACGGACTGGTTCTGGAGACCGGGCTAGATCATACCCCAGAGCTTTGGCGTTATCGTCTGCGGAGTGAATTGCGTCTTCGCACCCCTGTTCTCTCCCTTCGCGCACAGGGGAATCTTGATCGGCGTCGTCGTCATTATGGAGACTTGCGCTCCGGAGATGAGTATCTCGTCGGGAATCTTCGGACACGAACGGAGGTCAGACTTTCAGAGATGAGTGATCTCTGGTTATCGACCAGCTTAGAATCTGTAGAGTTCGACAGCACCAGCGGCTCGGTGCAGTCGTCACAAACAATTGGGGGACGACTCGGCTACACACATCATTTTGGCTTTTTGTCTTCTCTTTCTATCTCGCCGTTTCTGCAATCCCGAAATGTCCCGGATTCGTCGGAGCTCAATTATCAGAGCTTTGGATTAGAATCAAACCTCCTGGTGCTTCAGGAGCGTCTGGACTTCGATGCCATCTTGCGGCTCGAAAACCGAAAATATGATCGCGTTGGAGAGTTTGGTGATTTTACCCTCATCGACGGATCCCTTCGTCATCGCCTGCGCCTCGGCGGGAGCATGCTCCAGACATCAAGGACCGAGTCTGAGCTGTATCTGTACCGTGAGAGTGATTCGCTGAATCTTGACTTCTGGCAAGTGCAGACTCGTCAGTTGATCGGAGCAGCAGTCGGGAAATTCGAGTTTCTGATCGGCCCGTATATCGGTTGGCTGACTCAGGTCCCCGATACAAGTGCATATCGGGAGGACTATTTCGAATATGGTGCCGCAATTGCAGCCGATCTGGTTAGGGACTATCGAGGGACAGCCGGGCTGGAAATGACTCTGGCCTACCGCAACCTCCGCTACAACTCAGATTACCTGACCGACTTCGTCGTCCTTCGGGGGAATTTCATTGGGGACTACCGAATCGTCGGGAATCTCACAGCTACTCTGTTCCTGACCTCAGAATGGGAGTGGCATGAGGAGAGCTCTGCTAATAGTCGAATTAGTCTATTCTCTGGCGGTCTGGAGTATCGTTTCTAACCATTTTCTTACAAATTAGGGTGAGAGGAAAAGGGGAGAAAATGGCGGCGAGATGCCATTTTATTCGACTCTCCCCTTGACCTTTTCGGGGGTTTTGTCTATACTTTGTCTGTCCAGGGAAATAGTTGTCTGTATAACGCTTCTATTTCTTGATCGCGCAGAACCTTTGAGCATAGTGCTTGATTCAACGCAACGCATTGTGCGCCAATAAAACGCTCTTGTTTCGATCGTCAAAAAGCTTTTGGCTCATGACCATATAATGTCATGTCTGCCGTGCTGTCTCCGTGTGAATCTCAGGAACTCCAGTAGTTGAACTCTCTCACTGTGCGGTATCGTACATTGAGGAATCAACCAAACAGAGCGGGTGCCATTATAACCCGGCCCTTCGTGGCGAAGGATGGCAAGCGCTGGCGTGATCATCGAAATTGGTGATCGCATAACCAGGCTCTAATGACTGGGACTTTAAAGGAGCATTTCTAATGATGCAAAAAAGAACGCTCTATTCTTTGCTGCTGGTCTCCTTTTTGGCTGTCCTATCGGTTTCCGTGGCGAATGCGAACCAGGTAACGGTTCAGTCGAAGAACTCCACCCGATGCACCGGTGGCTCCGTCAATGTGACGGCCATTGTTTCATCGGACTCAATCAGCGCGGTTGAAGTCGTGCTGGAACTGACTGGAGATTTTTCGGGTGTCCCGACGGTTACATTCGATGCCGGCTTTACCCAGCTCCCGACTCGAGTCACTGACTTGAGCCAGGCAGATGGTGTTTCTCCGGACACGATCCGTTTTGCAGCCCTGAGGACAACACCGGGCGGTGCCGTGCTTCCTGTAGGAAGTAAGGTTATCGCTCGTATCGGCTATACCACAGGCAATGTCTGCGCCGGCTCACTTGTGATTGCGAACGATGTTTTCACCTACCCGAATCCGGTGGGCGTCGTGACCACACAGTTTGTGAATGCCGCGAACGCAGCACTTCTGCCAGTAGCCGTGACCAATGGAACCGTGACAATCGTGAACTCGATTCCGGTCCTTGCAGCAATTCCAAACGCCTCCCTTGCGTGGGGTATGCAGTTCGTCGATACGGCGACAGCGACCGACGCGGATGCGGTTTCTTGTGAAAAGCTGAGCTATTCAAAAATCGCTGGCCCGGCTGCTCTTACAGTGAATGCGACCACAGGTCGTATTACCTGGACGACCACCGGCGCTGATGTCTGCACTCATACGGTCCGCGTTGCGGTTTCCGATTCGTGCGGCGCAGCTGATACCGTCAGCTTTGACATTTGTGTGACCAATGTTGGTCCGTCCATCACTTCCTGCCCGACCCCGGGACCAGGACTCCTCCTCTTCCTTGGCGATGCGTTGAACGCGTCAGTAAGTGGATCGGATCCAGATGGCGGCCCGAACTCGCTGGTGTACCAGCTGGTTTCGGATGAAGGCATTGGCGTGACCGTGAATCCGGCAACGGGTGCGGTGACGTGGACTGCAGATACCACCGGTACTTTTGACATTTGTGTCAAAGTGACCGACGGCGCGAACGTCTGTTCGCCATGCAGTCCGTCCAATTCGGATACCTGCTGCTTCACCATTGAAGTTCGCGGCGACCGGATTTCTATTGAAAAGGTTCACAACCAGATTCAGGGACAGATGGCTGATGTCGACATCACTGCAAACGATGGTGGTACCTACCCATTCGGTGGGTTTGACTTCCTGGTCGAATACGATCCGTCTGCAATGGTTCTCCAGACTGTTCTCCCTGGCCAGTTCATTTTGGACTGCGGCTGGGAATATTTCACCTTCCGCTTTGGCCCCTATGGCAACTGCGGTAGTGGTTGTCCATCCGGCAAGGTGCGCATTGTGGCGATTGCAGAAACCAATAATGGTGCAAATCACCCCGATTGCTTCAACACCGTCGGCGTGAGCAATCAACTGGCAGTCTTACGCTTCCTGGTATCGAACGACCGGACGCTTGAGTGCCAGCTTGCTCGTATCCGTTTCTGTTGGTATGACTGCGGTGATAACGCTCTCTCCTCCGTGGGCGGTGACACCCTGATCATTTCTCGTCAGGTCTGGGATTATGATGGTATTAATGGATCCGGAGACTCGCTCGACGGTCCGTACTACTTTAGACGTTTGGATACCCTTCCGAACCCAACCTTCCCGACCCTCTATGGCGCTCCTGCACAGTGCAATACATTCACTGCTAAGGGCTTCCCGGTTCGTGGCGTTGATTTCTACAACGGCGGTATTGATATCGTCTGCGCCGACTCGATCGACGCTCGTGGTGATATCAACCTGAACGACATCGCATTTGAAATTGCCGATGCCGTTATGTTCACGAACTATTTCGTCGAAGGTCTCTCTGCGTTCCCACAGTCAGGAAACGGTGTCGCTGGTGCGACAGCCGCGTCTGACGTCAATGCCGATGGTATCCCGCTCTCCGTTGCCGACTTGGTCTATTTGATCCGTGTCGTCGTCGGTGATGCTATTTTCGTACCGAAGCTTGATGTCGTCAACCTCACCTATGCATACGAAAATGGCGTTCTCTCAGTAGAAAATGCCGAACTTGGTGCCGCATTTGTTGTGGTTGCTGGCGATGTGACGCCGAACCTTCTTGCTGACAATGTGTCGATGAACTATCGCTTCGACGGGATCAACACCCGTATCCTGGTCTACCCGACGTTCGATGGGAATTCCAGCGCGCAGATTACCGGATTCACCGGAAACTTCCTCCAGTTCGAAGGAGAAATCGTGAGCTATGAAATGGCCACGGTTGAAGGTTCCCCGGTCGCCGGTAAGCTCGTTCCGAAGTCGTTTAGCGTCGAGCAGAACTATCCGAATCCGTTCAATCCGAAGACGACCATCAACTTTGGTATTCCGTCTGCTGGTGACTACTCCATCACGTTCTATAATGTGAATGGTCAGGTAGTTGAATCAGTTGAGGGCTCTGCCTCTGAAGCTGGTTTCATTCAGTATGAATGGGATGCTTCTCATCTTGCTTCCGGTGTCTACTTCTACAAAGTAGTCTCAGGCACCTACAGCAATGTGAAGAAGGCTGTACTTCTGAAGTAAACACAGTTCAACGCTGTGTTGACATACAACGGGCCCCTTCGGGGGGGCCCGTTTTTTTTTGTGATCTTTTCAGTGTGTGGGGAGATTTAGAATCAGGAACGAGAACGATTCGGCGAAGTGACTCTTGCGATCAGATCTTCAACCTGATGTATGCGAAATGGCTTCGTCAAGAATCCATCCGGCTGAGCTATCTGAATCATTTCCGATGTCGCGAAACCGCTGATAAACAGAACGGGCATAGATTCGTGAGCTGCTCGAATCTCTTTGAGCAATTGAATGCCATCCATATTTGGCATTTTGATATCAGAAATAACCACATCGAATGTTCTTTGCTTCAATTGTTCGAGGGCTTCAAAACCGTCACTCGCCGCGACCGATTCATGACCAATCGCGGTGAGAGTCTGCACTAGCAGATCTCGCAGCATAGGGTCGTCATCGACGACAAGAACCGTACGCGGTTCAGTCATAATGACAACGAGTCCATCAGTGAGATGAAAATTGATTGTTTCATGATCGAATAAGTTTCAGCAGTTCTTCGGTTCCTGTTTTCAGCGCACGCTCATCGCGCGCTTCCACATTCAATCGCAAAAGCGGTTCGGTATTCGATCCACGCAGATTGAACCAGTAATCCTGAAAGCTGATACTCAGTCCATCAAGAGTGTCCTGCGTTTCATTTGCAAAATGCTTCTTGATCGCAGCGATTCTTTCAGATGTCGAATTGACCGTGCTATTGATTTCGCCGGAGCGGACATACGGGTCAATATCATGAACCAATTCATGCAACGGTCGATTCTCTATAGAAATAAGTTCAAGACACACAAGAAATGCAATCATGCCGGAATCGGCGAACCAGAAATCACGAAAATAGAAATGTCCGGAGTGTTCACCGCCGAAGATCGCATTTAATTCTTTCATCTGCGGCTTGATGAGGGCATGACCGACTTTCGTCCGTACTGGCTTGCCGCCAAGACGAGTGACGAGCTCCGGCACGGCACGTGAACAGATCAGATTGTAAAGTATCGTCTCCCCTTTCGATTTCGAAAGAAGAGATTTTGAAACCAGAGCAGTGGTCATGTCGCCGCCGAGCTGTTTGCCGTTGGCATCAAGGAGAAACATTCGATCAGCATCCCCGTCGAATGCCACACCGAAATCGGCATTCACTTCGGCGATTTTTTTCTGAATATCGACAAGGTTTTCAGGTTCCAATGGGGATGCCGGATGATTCGGGAAATTTCCATCAAGTTCGAAATAGAGTGGAACGACTTCAATCGGCAATTTCTTAAGCACTGGCGGAAGGGTCGCACCAGCCATGCCATTACCGGCATCGATCACCACTTTGTATTTTCTGACTTTCGAGATGTCGATGAATTTTAGACAGAATTCGGCATATCCCTGACTGATGTCGAGTGATCTGAGTGTGCCGCGAGTGGCCGATTTCGGCGGAAGGGTGTCATTCATGATTGCATCCCGCATCGTGAACAATCCTTCGTTGCCAGATAACGGCACCGCCGCGCGGCGGCAGATCTTGAAGCCATTGTACTGTTTCGGATTGTGGGAGGCGGTGATCATCACTCCTCCTTCAAGATCATATGTCCCAACCGCGTAGTAGAGTCCATCAGTCGAAACTAGTCCGAGATCGATGACATTGACCCCACTGTCGCGGAGTCCGTCAGTGAGCGCACCGAACATGGCATCGGAACTGATCCGCATGTCGCGCCCGATGGCGAGTTCGCGTGGTGTGAGATATCCGGCAATGGCACGCCCTACGGCATAGGCAGTCGGTTCGTTCATCTGATCGGGGACAGTCCCGCGGACGTCGTAGGCCTTGAATATAGATGGGTCGATCTTGGTCACTCTTTCCTCCGGCGGTATGTGTACGAAAGAGAGGGAAGAGAGACAAGACAAAAGCGGGGGAGGGGGGGATGATCGCACGATCATTTTCATGCTGGCTTTCTCTATATGCTAACTTGATCTTCATGCTGAGCCTGTCGAAGAGAAAAAAAGAACCCGCCCCTAATGGGAGCGGGCTACCGATAATCAAAACATGCATGCGGAATTTTTTCTTTTGGTAGCAAGCCCCTTCAGGGGCGTTCGGATCATGTGACCCGAACTGACATGTGGCCCCGATGCACATATCTCATGTGGCCCCGATGCACATATCTCATGTGGCCCCGATGCACATATCTCATGTGG
>CAZFGK010000039.1:0-19334 GCA_964518635.1 uncultured Ignavibacteriales bacterium | reverse complement strand
GAAGATGAACCCTCATTCGCCTGATCCGGAAAGAAGGGGTTATTCAACAGACCCGGGACAGTCGGGCCACCCAGACAAACTCTAGCCTCCTCTTGCAATCTGCAATCCTTCCTATGCGAATGGCGGCGAAACCAGCGTCTGTGCAATCGTCACCATTTGAACAGCAGCATATTGAGTATCGAAATCACCAGAGAAGCACATGCAGAACATCGGGTTAGCATTTGCTACCGTCTGTGCAATAACAGCCATGCATCATGGCACGGGGATTACATATCAGTTCTGCGTTGAACGAAATGAAATTGAAACTAAGACAGATGTAACCCTTGAAGGAGGCACACATGCGTTTGAACACTCTCAAGAACAAAAAGGGCTTCACCCTTATCGAGTTGATGATCGTGGTGGTCATCATCGGTATCTTGGCTGCCCTTGCTATCCCGCGCTTCATGACGGCGTCCACCCGTTCGAAGCAGGCAGAATGCAAGCAGATGCTGAAACAGATCTACACCATGCAGCACACGTATCGTCAGGGCAACCCTCTCAACACATACGGTGAAACTACTGGTGAAGCTTCTGTTCCGGGTGCGGCTTACGCATTCACAGAAATTGGAGTCGAAATTGGTTCCAATGCCAAGTATGCGTATACCATGACCGCAGTGGGTGCCAATACATTTACCGCCACTGCTACTGCTAATCTTGATGATGACGCGACGATCGATACTTGGACCATCAGCGAAACTGGTGTACTTGTCGAAGTAATCAACGACGCTACTGCTTGATCCCAAGCTTACGCTTGACTCTCCAAACCGCGCCCTTCACCGGGCGCGGTTTCTTTTTTACCCCGAAATCCGACCAAATCTTGATACTTGAGTTTTGATGCCATTCGGGTCGATACTCCCTCTATGCAGTCACTCAAACGTTCTCGAACATTCCAGTTTCTCGTTGTCTCGACTCTTGTCCTCATTCTGCTCCCCCTTCAGGCAAAGGGAGACAGCACCCTGATCAACAATTCGGTCGCTGAACTGATGGGGTATCTTCAGTTGTCCCCAACAGATCTGATCTTTCGCCCTGACTACACCGACCCGGATTCCTTTCGCTTGCAGCTTGTCGCCGATTTGATGACTCGTCCGATGGGGATGCAGGGGTATGCCCGGACACTTCGCGCCAGCTACATTCCGCAGCAGCCATTCTATCTGGCGCAGGCGATGGTCGCTGATTTGAAAACCGTTCGCAGTGACGAGCGGCCATCTGCGATCACTGGCGCGTACGTGCCGACCAGTGAAGAGCTTGCCACTGCGCCGAATCTGTATTACTCGAATTTGCAGTTGAATCAGTTTCTCACCAAAATGGAGCGTCATCTCTCGCTGATTCTCCCTCGCTCAACCGACAAATCGCTGGCGATGATCAATGACAAAGAGAAGCGGTTTCTGAAACGGGAATTTCTCGAATCGATTCGTATTGATCCGGGTGAAGAAACACTCAGCGTTGCGGCACTTGATTCGATTGAAAAATTAGACGAAGAGACCGCCAAACGATTTGTGTCATTCGGCTACAAAGTCTCTACCGATCCGATTCTGTATGCCTCCCTTGATCTGCTTCGTGATCTCTGGGCAGAGGTCGGAGAAATGCAACGACTGCTTGCTAAAGGGGAGGTCACTCCCGCCGAACTCATGCGCTCCGGTGCGGTGACAATGGCAGGGGAGAAAGAATCGAATTTTCTCGGACGTGATAAGGGCTGGGCAATTGGCGGCGCGGGGAATGATG
This sequence comes from uncultured Ignavibacteriales bacterium, assembly GCA_964518635.1. Lineage (GTDB taxonomy): Bacteria > Zixibacteria > MSB-5A5 > GN15 > FEB-12 > CAZFGK01. Next base: position 17,573 of record CAZFGK010000039.1, on the reverse strand, counting down.
TCTACACCGGCAGCTATCGTTTCATTCTCGATCTGGGCGGGGATGATATCTATCGTCTCTCGGCAGACTCCGGGCAACCCTGCGTGATTGTTGATCTGAGTGGAAATGATCTCTACGAGGGGAGGACAGATTTTGTAATCGGAGCCGGACATTTTTCTGCCGGGATACTTCTCGACTATGGCGGGAATGATGTCTACCGCGCGAAATCATTTTCAATTGGCAGCGGCTATTTCGGATTTGGGATGCTCTACGATGCCGCCGGGGATGATATCTACGAGGGGGATACTCATATCATGGCGGCGGCAACCGAAGGGCTTGGGATTCTGATCGATGAAGCAGGTCATGACACTTATCGCGCGGCTGCCTATGCACAGGGATTTGGCTATGTGCAGGGGATGGGAGTGCTCATTGATGCCAACGGCTCTGATCAGTATTTCGCAGGTGGGAAATATCAGGATGTGCTTCGCTATGAAGATCGCTATATCTCGATGTCGCAGGGATTCGGTTTTGGGATTCGTCCCTATACTTCTGGCGGAATCGGCGCGTTGATCGATCTTGGCGGGACTGATCAGTATGTCACCGATATCTTTGGTCAGGGGGCGTCGTATTGGTGGTCACTCGGTATTCTCATTGATTCAGGCGGAAATGACACCTATCGCTGTCATCAGTATGGACAAGGAACCGGCACGCATATGACTCTTGGCTATCTCCTCGATCAACGCGGGAATGATTATTACGTCGGGAAGGGCTTAATGCAGGGAGTGGGGCATGATTATTCCGCCGGACTCTGTATCGATGAAGCGGGGGATGATACCTATCTCGCGGCTGATTTATCACAGGGGGCAGGTTCGGCGAATGGATTCGGCGTACTCGTCGATTTAGTGGGAGCCGATCGATATCTCGTGATCAATCCGGACAATACGCACGGCTACGGCAATCCTCGCAGAGATTTTGGTTCGATAGGACTCTTGATTGATCTCGGTGGGACTGATCAGTATCAGGGGTTGGGGATGAATAATGGCTACTGGCGAACGAATTCGTCATGGGGGGGTGGAATGGATCTGCCGGATACTTCACTCGTGCCAAAACCGGTGATGACGATGACGAAGAATGGAGATTCGAAGTGAGTAAGCTTCTTCGTTCTTTTATTTCTCTCGTTTTTTTCATCTTTGCAATACATGCGGTGAGTCATGCAGCGTTGAAGCCGTTGCAGAAAACGGTCGATTCACTGTTCACGATTGCATCTTCCGGTGAGATTCGTTTTCAGGCGATGGTACAGCCGGCGATTGATTCGATTGCGGCAATGGGCGGTGCAGCGGTTCCGTTTTTGACACCGAAACTAGGGACCAGTTCCGCGCGTGAACGTCTGACGGTTATCAATATTCTCAAAAAAATCGGCTCTCCGGCGATTTCGGATCTGACTGTTGTTCTTCGTGGCAAAATCGGACTGGCATCCGAACGAGCGGCAAACGCCCTCGGTGAAATCGGCGACAGTAGCGCAAAGGAAGTGTTGATCGAATCGATCACGCATACTCGCTGGCAAGTGCGGGAAGAGGCAGTCGGTGCACTGGGGAAAATGAAAACAACTTCCGTTTCTGATGCAATCCAGTCGGCATTTGCAGATTCAGTCGGACAAGTTCGCAAGAGTGCGGCCGTTGCGGTCGGACGGTTGAAACTCAAGGGGCTGCTTGCCAATCTGATTTCGCAACTCGATGATCCGTTTTATGGGGCGCGGATGGCGACCCGCGGGAGTCTGCTGCAACTGGATACAACAGATGTGATTGCGTCTTTGATTCCGGTAGTGCAATCTGAGCGTATGCTTGCCCGTGAACATGCCATCTTTCTGCTTGGTCAGTTGAAACATCCGTCAGCAAACACTGCGCTAAGCAGCGCGCTCAAAGCTGCTGAGTCCTCGATTCGGAGTGCGGCGGCGATTGCGCTTTGGAATTCCGGATCGACCACGGCGCAAAATGAAGTGATTGCATTTCTGGCAAGTGAGCCGGATTCACTGGCGCGAATTCGTGTCCGTTCGGTGATCCCGACTGCAACGGGGAAATAGATCAGAATGAGTTCACTTCGCGAACGACTCAGTCGAGTGCAATCTCATCTTGGAGTCGGAAGCGCGCTGACCTCTGCTGAGTTGCCGAAAACAGTTCCCACCAAAAGCTGGACCGCTCCACCGCGTTATCATGCATTAGCAACTGCGGTTCAGGGTCGCGTTCATACTCATGATGCCGGTTCATTCTGTTCGCGAATGATTCGTCGAGAGAATGCAGACGCGAAATCATCACGGGATGCATTTCTGTTTCAATCAAGTCAGATGACCAGTGGAATAGACCTGTTGCATGTCAGGCATCAATCAGAAATGCCGCAGGAGGTTGATCTCGCACGTATTGCTTTCGTCGATACCGAGACCACCGGCTTGGGTGGTTCTGGAGCGGTCCCGTTTGTAGTGGGGATCGGCTGGTATCAGCAGGATCATTTCGCTGTTGAGCAGTATCTTCTGCCTGATTATGCCGACGAAGCCGCAATGCTCGAGCAGGTGCTTGCTGATTTGAATCGGGCTGAGGCGGTGGTTACCTACAACGGCGCGGCCTTTGATATCCCGCTCTTGCGTGATCGTTTTGTGATTCACCGGATTGCACGTGAGTATCAGCCGAAACATCATCTGGATCTGCTGCATCTTTCTCGTCGGGTGTTCAAACGTCGATTGCGTGACTGCTCATTGGGCAATCTCGAATCGACGGTACTCGGACATGAGCGAGTTGATGATGTCCCCGGCTATCTGATTCCGGCGACCTATTTTCAGTGGCTCAACAGTGAAAACCCCGCTCCGCTTATTGGGGTGCTGGATCACAACGCCGACGACATTATCTCACTGGCGGCACTGTTTCAGTGTCTGGCGCAGGCGGTAGGGAGTTCGGGGGGGACACTGGAGTGGTCGGATGATATCTATGGCCTGTCTCGTCATTTTCGCCGTCGCCGAAATGACACCGGCGAGTTTCGAACACTCCAGCTCATTCATGGTGAGAGACCAAAGACTGAACTCTCACCAGAGATGACTCTTGCCTATGCTCGTCGTCTCAAACAGAGTCGCGGCCAGAGCGATCTGGCTCTGGCAGTCGGGCTTTGGGAGGAGGTCGCTCGTGGAGACTGCCTATTCGCCGTTGAAGCGAACCGTCAGCTTGCCATCCACGCAGAACGACATAGGAAAAACTTTCTTGATGCAATCCGATACGTCGAAAGGGGCCTGGCAATCGCCGAGTCGCTGGATTCTGCTTCCAGAACTGTCCGTGCTTCTCTTCGGGAAGAGATGCAGAATCGCAGGTCTCGGCTCCTTCTGAAGAGCACGAAGTAGCCCTCCCTTTTATTCGAATTCGGGGCCATATCATTGGCTCGATTCCCTCAATAGTTTGCTCGAAAGCCCGATACTTCAGAGGTAGAGTCATTTTCCAATGGATAGGGAGAGACTCTCGCCCAACTTCGATCCTCAACAGGCAGGGAGCAACGAGTGGCGATGAATCAGGAGCTTCTCTTAAAAATGCTCGATGGACGCAAGGAATTGCGTTCACTTCCCCAGACTCTTGCAGAAATTTTACGTCTTGCTCGGGATGAATCGGCCTCCGCCAATCAATTCGCGAATGTCATCGCCAAAGATCCGGGGATGACGGTCAAAGTTCTTCGGATTGTCAATTCCCCGTATTACGGACTCAAGCAGAAGATCAGTTCGATGTCGCAGGCAGTGATGGTCATTGGCGTTCGTCAGATCGTCGCCCTGGCTCTCTCCAGTTCTGTTTATCAGCTCACTGCGACAGTCTCGACCGGAATCGATAAGGTCCGTTTCTGGCGTCACTCACTCGAAGTTGCGATTGCCTGCCGCATGATTGCCGAGCGAATCAAGCATCCTCGCCCTGAGCAGTTGTTTGTGGCAGGGCTGCTGCATGATCTTGGTCTGTTGATTCTGGAAGGTTCTTATCCGAAGGAATTTCAGATCATCTGGCAAAAAGCAGAGAGTGACAATCATCTGATCGAACTCGAAGAGGAGATGTGGGGGACGAATCATGCCCTCATGGCGCAGTTTCTTTTTGAACAGTGGCGGCTGCCCGACGAAATCTGCATTGCAGTCGGGAAACATCTCCTGACCTTTCCGGATGGCGGGCAGATCGAAGAGCTTCGTGAAGCGCAGGTAGTCTCGCTTGCGAACAAACTCTCACGATTCAATCTCCGCGCCCGAAACTATGCACTTTCAATCTCCGAGCAGGCGAACAGACAGGTCCTTGAGAAAAATCTCGGACTTGCGGATCAGAGTGTCGCCGAAGTCGAACGTCAGCTGGTGCCGGTGGTTGTTCAGGAGGCGAAATATCTGGAGATCGATATCGGCGCGATCGATGAACTGCTGATGGAAGCGAATCGTTTGTTGTTCGAGCAGATGATCGCGGTTGAATCTTTGCTGGCTGAAAATCGGAAGATGCAGGTCGCACTGGGACGGTCGCAGCAGGATACGGCGGAAGTTTCTTATCTGAAAGAGGCAGTGGCGAGACAGGCTCAGAAAGCGTCGATGGCGGCTGAGTTGATTGCCTCCCGTGTCGATGCCCTCGCCCACCAGTTGCAGGCAGCGAAAGGGACGGAGCAGGGGATGAAGCTGTTAGAAGGGCTTACCGCAATGTCTTTGGGGGCGCAGTCGATCCAGAAGGGGATGAACGAGTTGCGGCAGGATGTCGCTCGTTTTGATGCGGTAGAGAATCAGCATCCGCTGGTCGAAAGAGTCGCAGTCGCCTGAGAAAGAAGGGGGATGTTTCGATTGGTTTCTGGATCGATCCCTCCCGTGAGACTCAAAAAACTGAAGGACAGAACCGGTCGACCTCTATATCTTTCTTCCATGACACCCAAAAGCATCATCCTCATCATGCTCTTTCTTCTCGCCGCAATCAGCGGGAGTGCTACGTCCATTTCTGACAGAACAGGCAATCATTGGCAGCAGGTGGAGGGGAAGCGATCTCAGACTTCCTGCGAATCCCCCGTTCAGATGTTTTCGTCCCAGATATCGAGTTCGGCAATTGATCTCCAGCTAAGTGAGTCGGTCTCACCAGCGAGGTTTCGTCAGGATGAGGGATGTATTATCCCGTATGCCTCCGGCTATGTCGCTTTCTGGGAGGATACTCGTGACGGAGCCACGGCTGTCTATATGCAGACGCTCGATGCTTCCGGTAATCTGACCGGCAGCAATCAGCTCTTTCGTGCGTTGACCAATGGGGATGACCTCGGTGAGCCGCATGCCTTTCGAGATGGTGCCGGAAAAATTCATCTCTTTGTTCGTGATCAGTCGCATGGGTTAATCTATGGTGCCAGACTTGCATCGAATCTCGCGGTCGAAGTGGCGAGCTATCTGGTCAATGACAGCAGTGGTGGCGCGAGTGCGGGATTATTCGATGTTGATGGATACATTGATGGCCGTCTGGTGATTACGTGGGAAGATTATTCTCCGAGCGGAAACTGGATTCGTTCGCGCAGCTATAGCGCGGCGGGAGTCCCCGGAACGATTGTACAGGTATCGAGCGTTGGTACTGGAACGCAGCAATGGGCACCCTCGATTGCAGTTGATCCGTCAGGCGGGTATCTGATCGTCTGGGAAGACTATCGAAACGCACAGCCGGATCTGTATGGTCGTCAATTTGACGCGGTAGGTTCTCCAGTAGGATCAGACCTGACATTCGTTCCCGGTGGACCGGCGGCCTCAGAGCAGATTGTTCCCGAAATCGCATTCTCAAGCGTGCATGATTTTGTGGTGGGCTGGATTGATGGTCGCGCTGGGCAACAATTGTATGCGCAGCGATTCGATGCGATCACCGGGCTTGTCGGTGTCAATACGCTGATCAATGCAGCATCGAGCAGTGCAACAACGGATGACCCGTCGATTATTTCGCTCCCCAACGGGACAGTCGTCTGCGGCTGGGCAAGTTTTGCAGCGACAAATCAGATTCTCTTTACCACCATGACCGCAGGATTCACCCCACAGACTGAATTTCCGATTCAGAATGCATCAAATGGGCAACGCTGGGGAGTGTATCTCCTTCCGATCGACAATAGTTCGCTGGCTTCGGTCTGGACTGAAGTCGATATCGATGAAGATATCCGTGCGCAGCGAATCTCAACAACAGGTACTCGTGCATGGACAGAACAACAACTTAATGATGATGCGAACGGAACGATTGCCTCTGATCCTGCCGTTGCGGCTTTTACCACCTGGAATCATCTGGCGGTTTTCTCTGATCGCCGCAATGACGGCGGCGATATCTTTCTGCAGGCATTCACCAGTGACGGTCAGTTGCTCTTTGCGAATCGTCGCGTGACTGAAGATGCCGTTGGTGTGACGCAGACATTACCGGCGATTGCCGCGCGACCGAATGGCGGAATAATCACGTGGCGGGATGATCGCTCAGTGAGTGGGATTTCCGGTCAGAGAATTTTCGGGCGGTTGGTTGATGCCGCGGGGCTTTTTACAAGCTCGGAGTTTCTGATTTCGGACACCCTTTCAGTCAACGGTAAGAATCAGCAGACCGTCGCTATCAATGACAATCTGGTCTCGGTTGCGATGTGGGCTGAGCAGATTGGAAATCTCACTCGATTGCACGGCAGCTGGCGTAATGCTTCAGGTGCTCCGATTGCACCGGTGCAACTGATCGATGCGATCAACACTGGAGTGGTTCTAGCCATCGGCGTCGGGGCAGATAGTGGTGCGAGTTTTCATTTTGGTTATTTGCAGGTAACGGGATCGGGCGCGACGGTATTTGGTCGCAGCTATTCTTCCGGTCAGATGTTTCAGACAGGATTTTCCTACGCACTTCCTGGTGGAAGTGCCACTCAGGAAGCGGCGTTCGCATTTCAGCCGGATGGCGGGACGGTGATCACATGGACCGAAACGCAAAGTGGTGGACTCCTCTTGAAAGTAGTCGGTTTGAATCCTTCAGGAGTTGTTCGATCAGGGCCTGTCACGGTTGTTTCAACCGCGTCCTATCGCCCACGTGATCTTGCGATCTCATCTGATGAGTTCGGACGAATTTCACTCTGTTGGATCGATGACCGAACTTTTTCGCCACAAGCAATGGCGACTCAATTACAGGGAAATCTGACAACTCTTATTGCAGAGTATGCGGTCGCAATGGCGGCTCCGTCCTTCATGAAATCTCCGGCGGTGAGTACACAGTTTGGTCGTTCGCATATTGTCTGGGCTGATCCGAGAGGAGCCGGATTGGGGATGTACGGCTCGACCACGCTATTCGATCCGACCGATGCTGATGATGAAGAGAATCCCGCTTTACCGAATTCGTTCGCTATTCATTCGGTCTATCCGAATCCGTTTAATCCCTCGACGACTATTTCATTCACACTTCCGACAAGTGGTGAGGTTCGTCTGTCGATTCGAAATCTGCTTGGTCAGGAAGTGGTGGTGTTGAAAGAGGGGCAGATGAAAGCAGGAGAGCATGAAATTCTCTGGAATGCGGAGGATGCTGATCAGGTGCAATTTGCGAGTGGAGTCTATTTCGTTGTGATTGAGTTCGCAGGGAAGCAGGACTCACGAAGTGTTGTCCTCCTGAAATAGTCGCCTGATCAAATTAGCAAAAAGAAAAAAGCGCGGATTGCTCCGCGCTTTTTAGTTTTCAGTTGGTAACGAGCGCTAGTGATCTCGCTTGCGTACTACCCAGGCCGGACGGATTTCCCGTTTTGCGGGATCGACGGTCACTGGCTTTCCATTCTTTGTCTGATTGATGTCGGCGACAAAGAGAAGATTCAGATCGCTAATTGTAGTGGTGTCAATGATCAGGTTTTCAACTGGTTCATCTTCGAGTGAGGAGATGAAAATCGTCGCGACTCGTCCCGAACCGGGGATCAGTTTTTTCTGAGTCGGTCCAATGTTGGCGATCATCATGAGGCGAAGGGCTTGAATAGCGGTATCGCAGCGAAAGCCGTTCATATCCCAGTCAGAGACTCTGCTTCCGGAGAAGACTGCTGAATCAGCGACGAGTTGAATATTACCACCCTTATAGCGCAGCGGAATCTGGAGTCCGGCAAGGGGGGCATCATTGAAGACGGTAATAGTCACCGACCAGTTACTCTTGTCGATCCGGTTGATTTCGGCATAGACAGTATCCGCAACCGCTCCAAATGGATCAATCGTTCCTTTGACTGGTTGGGCTGGCTGAGCCGATTGTGCCATGGTGGTGCCTGAAAAAGCGCAGGCAACAGTCATCAGTGCCGCGGCGTAACAAGAGAGTTTCATCAGCAGTTGTTTCATTCATTCTCCAATCGTCAATGCATGAGCAGAAGTTTCAATATTGTTCTGGCATCTCCCGCCGTCTGTTTCCCCTAACCAAGCGGTTAGCGACGACATTGCTGCCGTCCCCTCTTGTACCAGTGAGCGGGTGGAAAGATTCGCTTCCTAGCGGCTGGCGTCAACAGGAGACATTTGACGTCGCAATTGGTCTAAAAGGAGGTTTGCCTTAACGGTATCGTTCAAGCGCATCCCATAGACCGCGGCTGCCTTGACCATCGCCTCACGGCCGAGCTGCTCATCGGGGAATCGTCTGAAAATATCTTCCAAGGCGGTGGCGGTACGGGGCCAGTCTTCAAGCTGGCGATAGAGTTCGGCGCGATAGTTGAGGGCGAGGGCCTCGAGTCCGGTACCGGAACCACGAGCGGCCGCCTGTTCGTAGTGACGGGTGGCTTTGTCATACCATTCCCGAGCAGTGGAGGTGTCTCCGCTCGTCCTGTAGATTTCAGCCATATGCAGAAAGGTCGCCATCGCCTCCCCTGAATTGGGGAAATTCTCGATCAGGAAACGATACTCCGATTCAGCCCGATCTCGATTCCCCTGAAGTTCAAAGACTCTTGCCTTCGCCTGTTGAGCGGCGGGGTAGTTCTGATAGAAGGCAGGATAATTACGTTCGAGGTCGACGAGTTGAGCAGAGGCCTGATCGTACGCCTTCTTGTTGATCAGCACTGCAGCCCGTCGATAGCGAAGGTCTGGAATTAAAAGCGTATCTGTGCCAACCAGCCCGGTTTCGAGACTGGTGTAACGGGCGAGGGCATCATCCAGTTTGCCCAGACTGGTTGCTTCGATGTCGGCGATGCGCAGTTGTGCGGCGAGACTTGGTGCGCCACTGGTGTCGACGACTTCACCCAGAGCCATGATTGCAAACTGCCATTCTTCGTTGACTTCATAGAGCTGCGCAACATGAGCCCGGCCGATCAGCGCAAGACGGCTGGTCGGGTTGGTTCTGATCATCCGCTGATAAAACTCAATCGATTCCTGCAGCGTAAACGGATTCGGAGTATTGAACTGCTTCGAGACTTCCGCAAAGGTCACAAGGACCCGATAGGCAGCTTCAAAAAGTGGTGCACCACGACGCATAGCAGAATCAATCGGTACGTATGACTTTTCGATCAGCTCGTACATGGCACGAAATGAAAGAGCGGCATCATCCCATCTTGCGGCCGACTGAAAGGCACGACCGACATTGTAGGCAGCGACAATACGGTCGGCATCAGCGATGGGGATCTCCTGCACAAAGGGGCGCAGGAGTAATGCCGCGGAATCATATTTTCGATCTGAGAAATAGAACTGCGAAAGTCGAGTAGCAGCGCGGTAGGAGATGTCGCTGAGCTGACGAAAATCGAAATCACTCTGATCCTGTCCGGCAGCAATCAGTTCGGCTCGTGCAGCCGTCGTCTGCCCGACAAGTTCCCGATAGATTCGCTGTGTCTCTTGAATCTCCTCAGGGGAATTCAGCTCAGGCCTGATTCTGAGTGATTCGAATCTCTTTTCAGCGGCAAACAGTGCGCGTTCCGCTTCATACCTGGCTCGCACAGTTGGTCGATCAGAACAACCAATCAGGGAAAGCAGGCCGATTGCGGCGAATATCCGGAGACCGGAAAGGGAGGAGAGTACGTCTCTCTTTCTCATGTATGAGTTCATTGCATCAATTCGGATTTCGGTGTGATTCTTCATGCCTTTAGGTAGCAAGATGCGGGGAATCTCAAAAGCTAAAAAGAAATGTCACGGGATTCAGGAGGGGGGCGGAATTGCTACGGAACAGATGCTTTCTCAGTGCTGAAAAGCTCTTCGATCGAAATCGCCGCTTCTGCGGCTATGCGTTCAGGAAATGAGAGGGAAGAATATGACAGAACATCTCATGCGAGTCGAAAAGTTGGGGAAAACCCCTTCGCATCGTTTTCGCGGAATGCCGGAACTGGCACTCACGCAGTCGTCGGTGTCGAGTGGGCAATTCAGGATTCCGCTCTATCGCTATCTGACCGACAATCTGCCGATTGTTTCGGCATGTGTCTGGACCTGGGTACGGCTTGCGGCCGCGCCCGGGAGGTATCTGGTCGGGACAGGGAGATCAAACCGAGGGCAGGAGCTACTTGATTCACTCTCGAAACGGCTCTGTATGTCGGCGACTGGGGGGAGAAGTTCGGTCAGTGATCTGCTGCCGCAGTTGTTGATCAGCTACTTTCGGGATGGGATCGCCGGCGGAGTGGTGCATCTCAGTCGGGATGGCTCGAAAGTCGATTGTTTCGAGCTAATTGATCCGGCGGCGATCTCCTCCGAAGATGGGGGGAATACTATCCTGTTTGAGACCGAACGGGGTCCGGTGTCACTAATCCGACCGGATGTCTTCTTGCTCCCTTTTCAGGAGAGTCCGCATCAGCCACTGGGTCGGTCATTGCTGCATGCGGTCCCGTTTGTGGCATTCATCGAGCAGCAGTTGATCGATGATATGCGACGCTCGAATCATAATGCCGGCTATCATCGGCTTCATGTGAAAATCACCCCGCCGGAACGTCAGAGCGGAGAGGCGGAGTCCTCCTATACGAATCGGATCAATGAATACTTCGATGCGACGGTTCGGATGATTCGCTCGGCGGATGTCGATGAAAATCCGGTAACCTGGAATAATGTCGAAATTGCATACGTCGGACCGAATCGGTCATCGACCGTCGGGAGTAGCTGGTTCATGTCGCATCGGGCGATGATTGAAGATCTCTGCGCCGGAACGAATCTGGCTCCGTTTCTTCTCGGCTATTCCTATGGGGCGACGACAACCTGGGCGGCGTTCAAATTTGATGTGGTCATGCGTCAGGTGCGGTCGGTTCAGGAACAGATCGGACGAGTACTGACCTGGCTTGGTGATCTGGAGCTTGCACTACAGGGGGAATCAGGAAGTTGTCGCTGGGAGTTTGATAACAATCTGCAGTATCAGGCACTGGAGCGGTCGAATGTGCAATCGCAGGAGGCGGAGACCATTATCAAACTGGTGCAGGCCGGATTGTTATCTGAGTCGCAGGCGAAAATTCGTGCCGAAGAGCTGTTTCGATAAGCCGGGTGAATGCTATCGATGATGAACAGTTCACTGATGATCAATTGCGTCATGCGCTGACTGAGGGGTACGCAGACATCCCGATGTTTTCGAAGTTGATTCTCTCACTTGAGCTTCATCCGGGACAAATTGCCTGGTTGGAGCGGTCGACAAAACGGGAGAATCTGCTGGTGACCGGAAATCGATGGGGGAAGTCGCTGGTCTCGGCGGTGAAACTGCTGCACCACGCTCTCTATCGTCCGAGGCCATTATCGTATGATCAATCCGGTCGTTATCGAGCGTTGTGTGCCTCGATTACGCAGGAACAGGCAGGGATTGTCTTTGCGAATGTGCAGCGACTGATTCAGCGGTCGTCACTAGTGGAATCGCTGGTCGATGATATCCTGATGACCCCCTATCCAAAAGTAACATTCGGAAACGGCGCAACGATTGAAGCCCGCTCGACACAGAACCGTGGGGAATATCTGCTCGGACAAGACTATGATCTGATTGTCTTCGACGAGGTCGCCTTTGATCCGGCGGCGGAGTATGTGGTGGAAGAGGTGATGTCGATGCGTCTGGCTGATCGGAATGGTCGACTTGATTTAGTTTCAACACCAAATGGAAAGAACTGGCTCTATCAACGGGCAATGCAGATTGCAACAGGGGCTTTGCCGGGTTATCTGCACTATGGTGACACACGTGAGAATACGCATCTGTCGCAGGAGTATGTCGAGGACCGCGTTCGGTATCTCAGTGATGCGCGCGTGGAGCAGAATATCAGAGGACAGTTTGTTGATTCTGGCGGAGAGGTCATTCCGGGGGCGCATATCGATCGGGCATTGTCCCGTGGATCGGATTCATTGCTGACCGATTCGGTTCGGTATATCACCGGCTATGATCTCGCGCGCAAACGAACGGCGACGGTCGGGATTACAGTTGCAGTCTCCGGGAATGTCGTGAAAGTGGTGATGCTCGAACGATTCAAAGGAATCGACTGGCCGGTGGTACTCACGAAAATCAGAGCACGTCAGGAAGAGTATGGTGGGACGCTTTTGATAGATGCAACGGGCTTGGGGGATGTGATCACGCAGGAGCTTGCGGATTTGCAGCCGGAGGCGGTGATCTTTACGCCGCAGCGAAAGGCCGAACTGCTGACCAATCTGGAATTGCTGCATGCGCAGGATCGGATCGCCTACGAACGCTGGGAACTGCCGGATAGCGCAGGGAAGAGCTGGTCGCTGGAGGATGAACTTCGCCGAGCACGATGGGACAGCAATTCAGATTGCGATGCCCTCATGGCACTCGCCCTTGCGGTCTGGCCAATGCGAAGACGTGATCAGTTCACGCCATTGCCAAGGATTGGGTATGTGTAGAATCTCAATTACTCTTCATCATCTGCTATTCTGACAAAACGAAAAAAAAAGAACCTCCCGAATGCGAAGGTTCGGGAGGTCTGACAGGAAGGGGTTGGGGGGAAAGAGAGATTACTTGTTCATCTTGCGTCGCAGTGCCCAAGCAGCAGCAAGCCCACTTCCCATGAGGAAAAGGGTCGCTGGTTCCGGAACGCCACCGGGGGTGCCACTCTCGGGCTGAATCGACGGATTCTGCGGATCGATATTCGATTCGTCTGAACCGGCATCGTAATTTCGTGTCAATTTAGTGGTATCGACGACGGTAATCGGTGTTCCGATTCCGAAGACTTCTTTGTCGGCAAAGGTCATGATGGCGATGAAAATGATGGCGGCCAGTAGCCAGCGGGAGAAGCTGGTCGAGCGAGGGGTTCCTGAGTAGCGCATCTTTTTAGTCCTGCCTTTCAATTCTGAAAGCTGATAGAGCATCCCCTGTGCCGAAAGGGGTCGACTCACTATTGATCTCATAACTTATTTTCATACAGTTACTTATAAAGAAATCACGCAAGGCGCAGTCTAGTTCCTAGTATGCAAAAATGTGCATCCATGAGCGAAAAAGTAGCAATTGTAGTGGTGACAGAGACGAGGGGGGAGTTGGTATGGAAAAGAAACTGACCACGATTGGAAAACTGAGTGCTCAGATCTCTCTGGAGAGTTTGTCGACTGGTCTTCCTGAACTCGAGCAAACGTATAGGGATGAACCATCCGGTCAATTTGATCAATCGCTTGCAAAGGTGTTGCGAGACTCCAATGGGATTGATGCCGGTCAGGTTTGTATCCGTTCGATGTGGGTTGTATCGGATGAAGTGAATTCGTATGGCGGGGTGCTCTCCAGTGAATCTCATCAACAGATTGCCGAGTTGATGCTCGGCGCACCGATTCTGGTCGGGCATCAGACCGATTCACTTCCGATTGCTCGTGTTTTTCATGCGATGGTCGCCGAGCGGGATGGACGATCATGGGTGCGGGCATTTTTCTACTGGCTCCGAGAAGCGGATGGGGCAGAGACGCTACGTGCGAACATCGACGGTGGGATATATCAGGAGTGTTCGATCTCCTTTCTCTATACAAAACCGATCTGTCTGTTGTGCCATCAGGATGTACGTGAATGCGGACATGAACCGAATCGTGAGTATCGCCTGCATGGACGTCGACAGGTTTGCAACTTTCGCTATGATGGAATCAGTAAAGTACTGGAATGCTCACTCGTCTATCGCGGAGCGATTCCGAATACACTGGTGACTGCGGCGACACTCTCTGATTCTTCAACTGCATCTCTTCAAGAGTCAATCATTACAGATCTGAAAGAACTCCCCGAACAGGAGTGGTTCTTGGTGACTCCGCGTTACGAGGGGATTCGAGTTGATGCCGAGATCGACTCTGTAAAGGGGGAGATCAGACTTCACGCACGTCAGGACTCAATGGATCAGATCACTCTTCCGATTCGCAGGAGTGAACGGCTCTGTCATCAAGCGAGTGGAATGCTGGTGGGCTATCGAAATCGGAGTCGGGTTGCACGACAGGAATTGTTGCGCGCAGTGCGTGGTGAAGATTCGGATGTGACCAGAACGGTTCTCTATCTCTTACCACAGAAAGAAAAAATCGACATTCCTTTGTCGAGTCATCCACAATTTGAAATTCGACGGATGCCGCATGCATCGGTGCATCAGTCACAACTGGCATCACGAATCGCATCGCTGGCGAGTCGGCAGGGAGTGGAAATCTGGCCCTGGGGTAATGAGAATAGATGGGGCGAGGTGTACGGGTTTGCGTCTGACGAGTTGAGTAAGAGGAAAGGAGATCAGATTCCATCATTTAGAAATGTTTCTGATCGTCACGTTCTGCAACTCTCCGCGATACCGTCAGCGCGATTGCAGGCCGGGGAATTGCTAGTCACCGATTTTCATGATGAATCCGCGCCAATGATTGCAACGCTTCGCAGCAGTGAGGGGGATTCAATTCAGTCAACTTCTCTGATCTGGCAGAAAATTCGACGACGGAGTATGGTCAGTTGGGGGGTACGAGTGATGACCGCGACGCGTCATGTCGCGCAGATGGAGAGACAAGATGCAAACTGCGGTTGATTCTGGTCGTCGGTGGTTGCAGATCAATGGGGACCTGTTGAATCTGTCGACCTTTGTGTTCGGTCTTGTTGCCGCCTATTTCCTGACAATTCAATCTCTCAGAGTAGAGTTGTCAGCAAAGGCAAGTGCGGATGTGGTGCAGACGATGGATCAGCGACTTGCCCGAATGGAAGTGCTACTGCAGGAGCGAACTGTATCGAAAGAATATTTCTATGAACATCTGACCGCGATCACTGATCGACTGACGCGGATTGAAGGGGAACTGTCGATCAGCCAAGGAGGACCGAGTGCCGATCGCAGATGATCTGCAACATCGACTCACCCACATTGCTGAGTCTCTTACCGATCCAGCCTCTGAAACAATTGATCTGGATGCCTGCGCTGCAATTTGTCGGGAGGCCTCGGCCGCATTGACAATGTCAAGTCGACTCGAAGAAAACTATCGTCTGTTGCGAACTGATATCGAATCACGAATCGCCGGTATGCTCAAAGGGATGGCAGTCGCGGCTCGCTCACGAGGGGAAATGCGGGAGGTAGAGCAGGAAGTTGCCTGTCTCGGTACGCTTGATGATGCCGAATTGCTGTCACAGGGGAATCGGGTTGCCGCGCGTTTTCGCGGGATGTTCCCCAATGTATTGATGCCACGCTACGATCAACAGGGGACTCGCGCAAGATCATGATGAATCTGAAATTTCGGGTTGTGTCTGTTTCAGATGCGACCCCTTAAGAGAAATAGTGAGTGAACAATTTGAAAAGGAGGGAAGATGGCGGTCCGAGATCAGAATCTCGACGCAGTTGCTCCGGTGCTTGCGACATTCAAGATCAAGCAGACAGTCGGAGGAATAGATGACCTGACCGATGCACTCATCGGTAAACCGGTCACGATCACAGCCAGTAATGAAGTCGGTCCAGTCACCAATGGTGGTCTGCTGCTGGGGAAACTTATCAGTCTCACCCTGAGTGACAAAGATGCTGGGAAACGTCTCGCGACAGTACAAGTTGGCGGTATTTGTCGTCTGCCGGTCTCGGCGACGCTGCCGGCGGTCGGGAATGCAGTGGTCGGCGGTGCGAGTAATACCGTCAAACAGGCACCAGTTCTTGCCGGGAACGATCCGGCAGGTGGCAATATCGCTCGCGGGACGGTGTTGGCAGTGAATGGGAGCGTTGATTGCGTAATTCTGCTGTAACCAGCGAAACAAAGGAGAGCATGATGACATTTGAACAGTTTGCGTCTCATCCGCTGGTTGGAAATCTCGCCAGCGGAGGAGTTTCACCTTTCGAAAAATCGCGACGACCAGTCGATCTGTCGCGCGCAGCGAGTCTGGAGATTGATCGTGATCTCTATCAGGAGGCAAGTGCAGGGGGGATGACTCTCAGCGAGCTTCTTGAGCGAGATGAATTTGATCCTTCACCGCATGGGGCTTCACTGGATGCGTTCGAACGTCAGTTGTTACTGGCAGGAGTGCGTCTTACAGGAAATGCGCCGACTACGGTCGAGCAGTTCTTTCAGAAGGCACCGACATTGATGCCGGAGTTTGTCAGACGAGAGATTCGTCGCGGTCAGGGGATGCGTCCGGAATTGTCAAAATTGATTTCGACTTCAACGGTGGTTGCAACCAATCGCTACACGCCGTTTTTCATTGACACATCGAGCGATACGAATTTCGCACTCCGTCCGATTGGAGATGGAGCAGATATTCCGCAGCTTCTGGTCACTGAGCAGACTCACACCGTGACCGTGCGTGACTACGGGCTTGCATTGAAAGCAAGCTACAAGGCACTTCGTCATCGGACTGCCGCACAGTTCCAGGTCCTGCTCTGGTATATCGGTTTCAAGATGCAGAGTGACAAAATCGGGATGGTGGTCGATTGCATCATCAACGGTGACGGCAACAGCAACGGCGCGACGGTGGTCAACACCGCGGCGACCGGGGCTCTCACCTATAATGATCTGATCACCCTCTGGTCGCAATTTGGAAAGTTTGAGATGAACACCATGATCGCACATACCAACACGCTGAAAACGATTCTGACTCTTGCCGAGTTCAAGGATCCGGCAGCAGGGTATCGCTTCCAGCAATCAGGAGAACTGTTCAGCCCATTGGGTGCGACACTGGTTCGTTCTGACGATGTGCCGACCGACTATGTGATCGGGCTTGATCGTCGCTTCGCCATCGAAGAGGTGATCACTCAGCCCTTGCTGGTTGAGTATGACAAAATCATCGAACAACGATTTGAAGAAGCGGTCATCACCGAATCTGTAACGTATGCAAAAGTCATTCGTGAGTCGTCGGTGATTCTCGATTCAGTATTCTAGGACAGTCGGATTGGGGGGAGGGGTATGGGGGGATCACTCCCCCCTCCCCTAAAAATTTTTCACGTATCATCGAAAGTAAGGGAGGGATGTGAACGCGCTGATTGCAACAAGTACGGCCACGCGACCGCTGGGAAGCAGTAGTTCGCAGGTCCTCTTCAAAGTACCGAGCGGTCCGTTCGCCGGACGACAGATTGTCATCTTTCAGGAAACAGATGCTTCCCTTTCCTACTCTGCTGCTGCGTCACCCTATCGAACCTGGACGCCAGCGATTTCCATTGCCACTGACCTTGCAACCACGCCATTTGATGCCGTGATGGCTCCGAATGGTGATATCTATGTGGTCTATTCAGAGATCAGTGCACAGGATCTGATTGTCAGGAAATTGACATTTATCAATGGCGCC
>CAZFGK010000038.1:0-19706 GCA_964518635.1 uncultured Ignavibacteriales bacterium | reverse complement strand
AACCCACCGCTTGCCTCCTCCGGAGTCTACGCAGTGGGGCACCGAAGAGAATGAAAAGATGTTTGAAAACGGGCAGGGCGGGAGGCCTGCCGAGCACTAAAACTGAACGGGCAGACGAGGGCGTCTGCCGCGCACAAGTATCTTGTAGGGCGGTCTTGGTCTCCAAGCCGCCGTCTTTGTCACCCAGAGCTTGTCGAAGGGTGACTTTCGCGGATGTTGCGTGAAGTCATGCTTCGACAGGCTCAGCATGACAATACAAGAACCCGACCCGTGGGGTCGTGCTACAACGTCATTTTCTCATCTGTAGGGCAGCGTCCTTCTGAGGACCTGCCTTCTTTTCATTCAATCAAGACCGGGAACCCACCGCTTGCCTCCTCCGGAGTCTACACAGTGGGGCACCGAAGAGAATGAAAAAAATGTTTGAAGACGAGCAGGCCGGGAGGCCTGCCGCGCACGAAGACTCTCTGTTTGGGCAATTCCACTGGAGGTCGGCTCCGTCTTCGGTGCCGACAATTTCCTTTCACCCTGATCCGCTGCGGCGGATCGAAGGGTGACATCCGCAGATGTCATCTGAAGTCATGCTTCGACAGGCTCAGCATGACAAGAGAAGCTCAGCATGACAATACAAGAACCCCACGGGGTCGGGCCGCCAAGGCAAAGATAAACCCAGGGCAAGCCCTCGGGCACCGAAGTGAAGACCCTGAGCGGGTGCTCAGGGGCACCGCAATCAAATCCCGTAGATCTCGGCGTATTTCTTCTTCAGATAATCGAGCAGATACTTCGAAGACAACGGTTCACCGGTGACTTTTTTCACCAGATCATTCGCACGATATCGTTTCCCATGCTCATGAATATTCTTACGCAACCAGGTCAACAGACCGGCGTAGTTTCCAGCGGCGAACTGTTGATTCATATCTGGCATCTGTTTCGTCGCGGTCGCAAAGAACTGCGCCGAATATAAATTTCCAAGCGTGTACGTAGGGAAATAACCGAGCAGTCCCGCTGACCAGTGGACATCCTGCAAACAGCCCTTCGCATCATTTGGTACTTTGATACCGAAATATTTTTCAAAGCGGCTGTTCCATTCACCGGGGATATCTTTCAGATTGATCTCCCCTTTGATAATGGCACGCTCGAGTTCGAAGCGAAGAAGAATATGCAGATTGTAGGTGCATTCATCCGCTTCTACACGGATGTACGACGGCATGACCATGTTGACTGCGCCGTAGAAATCATCCAGAGAGACACCATCCAGTGACTCACGGAAGATTCGTTGTGCTTGCGGTAGGAAATAGCTCCAAAAAGCTTTCGAACGGCCAACCTGATTCTCCCACATACGTGACTGCGATTCATGAATGCCCAGCGACACCGCTTCGGCCATCGGCAAGCCAAACGAAGTCTCTTTCGGCAGACCCATTTCATAGAGGGCATGACCAGTTTCGTGCATGGTGCCGAAGAGAGCATCATTCAGTCGATTCGGATTGTAGCGCGTTGTAATACGGGTATCGCCAGTGGCCATCCCGCTGCAGAAAGGGTGAGTCGTGATATCCAGACGACCTGCATTGAAATCAAAACCACAGGCGGCAGCGACCATCTCGCTGAAGATCTTCTGCTTTTCAACGTCATACGCCCGTTCGACTATGGTCACATCCGGCTGCTTCTTCGCCGATTTGATAGCAGCGAGCATCGGAACCAGTTCACCACGAAGCCCTTCAAAAACTTTTGCGATCTCTTCGGCCGTCGCACCCGGTTCGTATTGATCGAGCAGGGCGTTGTATCGTTCCCCCTGCCAGCCGAGGGCATCGGCCTGCTGACGAGTCAACTCGATGACTTTAGTCAGGTTCGGCAGGAACATCGCGAAATCGGATTTCTTACGGGCCCCCTGCCAGACATCCTGCGACAGAGAGGTCTCCTTGATGAGGGCTTCGACCAGATCTTTGGGGAGTTTGGTGGCGAGGTCGTACGAACGGCGAATCTCACGGACATTGACCGCTTCCGCATGATCCGTCTGCTTGACCAGATCGCTTGATTCGACCATTGAGAGTAATTCGCCGATTCGCGGGCTGGTCATCTTTTCGTGTGCCATCCCCCCCAGCATACTGGTAGCGGCGGCGCGGGAATTGGAGCCTGCGGGGGGCATGTAGGTTCGTTGATCCCATTCCAGTAGCGATGCAACAGAATAGAGCGTCTGTACTTCGCGGACTTTGGTGGTCAGTTCCTGATATGCACTTTGCGGTGTCATAGTGATTCCTTCGAGTTTTCGCGGTTTGAACCGCTATTTTTTCATTTTTGCTAAGACGTATATAGAGTCCGGTCTGTTTGCTGGCAATCTCTCGGTTTGATGTCGCCCTTCGACAGGCTCAGGGTGACAAGAAGGCAGCTTTGCTTCCCGAACCTCTTGCTCTCCGCTGCTTTGTGGTCCAGAAGTCCCGCGATCCTGCATTGTGGGAGTTAATCCCAAATGATTCACTTTGCGGCTTTTCTTGTGGCGATATACCATCCGGTATGGCTGACGAAACATTGACCACGACCGATTCACACACCCCCCGACCGTATGCCCATCTCCTTGAGAAGGAGTTTCCCGTCTTGGATCATGGCTTTGTTAGGCTTATCGATGTGATGGGCTCCGATGCGGCGATTGTGCAGGCAGCGAGAGTCAGCTATGGCTCGGGGACGAAGAAAGTCCATGAAGACCGGGGGTTGATTCGTTATCTGCTTCGCCACAAGCATACGACCCCGTTTGAGATGGTCGAGTTCAAGTTTCATATCAAGCTCCCCATTTTCATCGCTCGGCAGTGGATTCGGCATCGGACGGCGAATGTGAATGAATACTCCGGTCGCTATTCGGTGATGAAAGAGGAATTCTATCTGCCAGAGACCGAGATGATTCGGGCGCAATCGAAGACCAATCGTCAGGGACGAGCGGAAGAACCGATCGATCCGGCGGTGGCTGAATCATTTCGGGAATTTCTAGGGACCACTTCTTCAGCTCAGTACGCCGAGTATCTCCGACTGATCGATCAGGGGGTCGCCAGAGAATTGGCTAGAATTGCGCTTCCGTTGTCGCTCTACACCGAATGGTACTGGAAAATCGATCTACACAACCTCTTCCATTTCCTTCGGCTTCGACTCGATCCTCATGCCCAGTATGAGATTCGTGCCTACGCCGAAGTGATGGGGAAACTCACCAAAGAGGTCGTTCCTCTCGCCTGGGAAGCATTTGAAGATTATATCCTGCAAGCAGTTAGTTTCACCGCTCCGGAGCTGAAGGCACTGGCTGCTTCGTTTGCAAATCTCTCCGATAACTCAGTCTCAGAATCCGGGCTTTCGGCTCGTGAGCGTGCTGAGTTGATTATCAAGCTGGACGAAATCAAAGGGATTATTTCTAGACAAAGTTAACAGACGGTAACTTGCTCAATGGGTAAGCAGAATGAGCAGAAAATCAAGGCGTACAGCCATTTTCGGTACATGCTGCCTTGACAGATGCTGGCAATCTGTCTAGATTTGCAGTTGATAGAAAAGGTAAGAGGCGTGACTTGGACGAAACGTTTCTTGCTTAGTGGTTTTTCATTTTGGTAGGAATCACAGAAGGAGAGTACTCGAATAGCATAACCGCTCAGTACCGCTTCCCCGACATTTTTTATCTGATCTGCATCTCGTCTTGCATCTGCTCAAGCGGCTGATCGCACACTGTTCAAGTCACATCTCAATGACCAGTCACGTATACACATTCCACTCCGGAATTGCAGGATAGGGTCTTATGATGTTTGCACCTTTGTTCAAATCGTCACGGTCTTCGTTCATTGGGCTATTGCTCTGTACAGGACTGTTCGCCACTCTCCTTCCATGTACGGTTCATGCGGAGTTTGACGCCGCCAGTACGAAGCTAGATTTCTCCACTCTCATTCCCGATACTCTTTGCGCTGGCGGGGAAATTACCGTCTGCGCTAATCTCCGTCAGAATTGCCCGGGGGATGATGACCAGCCGCTTGTTGGTCGACCGATTCTGTTTTTCCTGAATTCCGGCAATTGTGGAAACAATGTTGGTGTGAACGCGGATGATACCGTCTTCACTGATGCAAACGGAAATGCCTGCGCCACACTCACCTTGCCAAATACCCCCGGGAATTACACGATTCGAGTGAAATTTCAGGGCGAAAGTCAGCCCGGACCATCTGATCCGCCAAATTCTGCCTGTGATGCCAATGGTAAGGTAAATCTCTCATCTTCGAATGAGTGCGAAGCATTTGTCATTTCTAATAATTACGGTTCCGCGCCAGTCGTGGTCCTTCCAGCAAACTCGACCCGCTACCTGTGCGGACCTACGCAGATATGTCTGCCGGTTGATATCGATGATGCCGATTGTGATATCGATACGGTCATCACGAATATCGGAATGTATAGTGGCACCCTTGCCAACTACGATCAGATTGCAAAGATCAATCAGCTCGGCGGAACCGTTGTCCAAATCGGCGGCGGTATGCCGGGCAAAGTGCTGACTGTCGCATCTGATTTTGTTGCTCCGGTGAATACTCTCTCAGGGGTGACTGTCACTCTGCCGAACTTTGTTTTCGCCAGTGGAGTTGCCGCCTACGGTTCATTCCCCAGCGGGATCGGACCTGCCCAGTCCGCCGATCAGTTGATTGGTGCGCCGACAGATCTGACCTTTACCACCCCCGGCGCTGGTGGTCCAGATGTTGGAAATGGAGACGGCTCCTGCGATTTCAATGCCGGGAACTACGCCTCAATGGCTTTTGCCAGTGATATCACCACCTGCAACGGGGCAAGTGTTGATCTCATTATCTTTACGAATTCTGATGGTGGTGGAACTGCTACGATAACGCTCAAACGGAATGGTCTTACCGTTTTGAGTGTGTCCCGGAATGTACCCGGTGGAACGGTCGGAAGCGGGAACGGCGGCGTGACTTTCGATCTTCCAGACGGATTTACTTTTGATGAAGTGTCAATGACCTGTACAGCCGGAAATATTGAAGTGGACGCATTCGCGGCACGAATCTCAGCATCCTCCTCTACGAAGGATATCTGCTTTACCGCTGATACTGCTGGTGTCTATACCGTTATCGTGACCGCCACAGATCGTTGCGGCAATACGGGCGCGGATACCACCCTCGTGACAGTTATATTGAATCGTCCTCCGGTTGCCGATGCCGGCCCGAATCGAAACTTCTTCCTTTGTTCGCTTGCGCCGATCTGCTTCTCAGTTGCCTTCACTGATCCCGACAACAATATCCAGACAACTCAGTTGCTCTCAGGTCCGGGAACCCTCTCAGGAAATCAGATTTGTTATACGCCAAGTGGTGCCGGGACATCGACTTTCATTATCAAAGTAACAGACTCATGCGGAGTCATGGATCAGGATACGGTCAATGTGACAGTATCGCTCAACGTCGCACCAGTGGCGTCGAATCCATCTCCTGTAACGGTGTTTCAATGTACTGCGGCGCAGCTTTGCAACACCTTTACTGCGACTGATGCGAATGGTGGCCCACTTACTTGGGCATTGCTGACAGGATCGGGAACCATTACCAGTGGTGGACTCTACTGCTTCACGCCGACTATTTCCGGTGCATACAACGCGGTTGTGACCGTGACCGATTCGTGCGGGAAGAAAGACACGACCAGTATTACCTATAATGTGACTCTCAATAGCGCGCCGGTTGCTAATAATCCGGTCACTCCAGTCTCGGTTTTCCAGTGTTCGGCAGCACAAATTTGCAATCTCTTTACCGCGACTGATGTAAATGGCGGTCCGCTTACCTGGACAAAGCTCTCCGGTTCGGGAACGATTACATCCGGCGGAAACTGGTGTTTCACTCCATCTGGTAGTGGTGCATACTCGATCGTTACTGTCGTCACAGATAGTTGTGGCAGATCAGATACAACCACGCTCACCTATAACGTGACAATAAACAGTGCACCGACTATTGCCTTTGGCGCCGATACTTCGGTCTTCCAGTGCACACCCGCTCAAATCTGTGTTCCGTACACCGTTTCTGATCCTCAAGGGTTAGCGAAACTGACTGAATCATATGTTTCTGGAACCGGCTCGATTGATACCCTTAACAACCGCATCTGCTTTACTCCGGCAGGAGCCGGTTCATATCAGTTGATCGTTCAGGTGAATGATTCATGTGGTCTGAGTGATCGGGACACGATTGTTGTGAATGTCACAACCGGAACCATTCCAGATATTGCCTGTCCGAGCGGTCCGATTGCAGTGAGTCTCTGTTCGGCCGGAACAGTCTGTCAGACACTATCGATTATTCCTCCCGGCGCGACAGTTACTACAAATCTTGGAACTTATAGTGGCGGTCAACTCTGCTTCAATGCTCCAACTTCGGGCACGTATAACGCACGAGTGATCGCAACCAATAGCTGCGGCGCCGATACCTGCAATATCGTCTTTAATGTAACCGTTGGTCAGCCACCGGATATCTCCTGTCCTGCAAACCAGACCGTCTTTGTCTGTGGTCCTCAGAATGTCTGCCTGCCAGTTGGGGTGATGGGTTCCGGTGTGACTGTTAGTGTGACACCAGCAGGTTCAACCTATGGTTCAGGGCAGGTCTGTGTTCCAGTCGATACCGCCGGTCTGTATCCGGTGAGAATCATCGCGACTGGCCCATGCGGTGCAGATACTTGTCAGTTTAATCTGACTGTTACGCGCAACTCGGCTCCTGTTGCCACCAACCCACCGTCGAACGTCGACACCTTCCTTTGTGCGCCAGCAAACATCTGCCGTCAATTCACAGCCACCGATGCAAACGGTGGCACACTGACCTGGACCCGTCTGAGTGGTGTGGGGACGGTGAGCGCGTCCGGTCTCTGGTGTTTCACCCCGATGACCTCGGGTGTCTACTCAGTGGTCGCGGTGGTGGCAGATTCCTGTGGTGCGGCTGACACCGTGTCGATGAGCTACACGGTCACTCTCAACGCAGCGCCATCAATCGCCTTCGGCAACGACACTACTATCTTTCAGTGTGTTTCAGCGCAGCTTTGTCTGCCGTATGCAGCAATCGACGCGAATAACAATATCCAGAGTATCTCACTCGTAAGCGGAACCGCTACGCTTGATCTTCCGAATTCGCGTATCTGCTTTACGCCCGCTACAGAAGGAACATATACGTTTGTACTTTCGGTCACCGATTCCTGCGGCGAGACCGATCGAGATACCATCGCAGTTGCGATCGACTTCAACGCCCCACCGGTAGTGAATGCCGGAGTTGATCAGACCATCTTCCAGTGTGTGGCGGCGCAGATTTGTCTGCCGGTCAGCGCATCTGATCCGGACAATAATCTGACCACTTTCGAACTGATCACCGGCCCCGGAACGCTTGCCTCAAATCAGATCTGCTTTACTCCATCCGGTTCGCTCAACTATGAATTTGTGATCAAAGGAACTGATGCCTGCGGTCTGACTGATTTTGACACAGTAGTGGTGTTCTACACCGTGAATGTGCCGCCGGTCGCGGATGCCGGTCGTGACTCAACCCTCTTCAAGTGTAGTATCGGCCCTATCTGCTGGAATGCTGGTGCCACTGACGCGAACGGAAATCTGACCTCAGTCAGTCTGCTCTCCGGCCCGGGGACATTTACTTCTGGTCAGATCTGCTTTACGCCGGTCGCTAGTGGAACCTACACTTTTGTCCTTCAGGCGATTGATGCCTGCGGTGCTACTGATCTTGACACGGCAGTGATCAACTTCACTCTCAACTCCGCCCCGGTGAAGATTCCGGTCAAGGATGCGATTGTCTACCAGTGTACGCCGTCGAAGTACTGCGTCAGTCTTGGTATCAGCGATGCAGATAACAATCTTGCGAGCATTCAGATTACCTCCGGCCCCGGCTCGATTGAGAACGGCCAGTGGTGCTATACTCCGGTTGCCAGTCAGGTGGTCACGGTCAGTATTCTTGCGCTGGATTCCTGTGGTGCCTTCGCCGTTGATACCTTCAGTATCGATTTCAAAATCAACAGCGCGCCATCGATATCATTTGCGTCGATCGGGAGTCAGTTCCTCTGTTCACCACAGCAGATTTGCATTCCATACTCTGCAAGTGATCCGGATGCCCCGCAGGCCTACACGATTTCATTGATCTCCGGCTCGGGAACACTCGATCTGCCGAATTCCAGAGTCTGTTTCACCCCGGCAACCAGTGGTGTCTATACATTCATTATAGGAATTACAGACTCCTGTCTGGTGACTGACCGAGATACTATCAGTGTGACAGTTACTATCAATACCCCACCGGTTGCGAATGCCGGTCCGGATCAGACTATCGCGCAGTGTGTTTCAGGTCAGATTTGCTGGCCAGCAAGTTGTACGGACGTTGATGGTAATCTCACCAGCTGTACGCTTCTCAGTGGTCCGGGCACATACAACGGCACAGACATCTGCTTCACTCCGGCTTCCACCGGCAGCTACACCTTCGTGCTGCGCGCTCTGGATGGCTGCTTTGCTGATGACCTCGACACCGTTGTGATCAACGTGACGGTCAATCAGCCGCCGGTCATTGCTCTTGGTAATGACACGACTATTGCGCAATGCACGCCGATTCAAATCTGCTTGCCGTACACAGTGAGTGATCCGAATGGATCAGCAAGATTGACTGAAGTGCTGGTATCCGGAACGGGAAGTATCGACACCGTATTAAATCGGGTCTGCTTCACGCCGATGACCAGTGGCAGCTATCAGTTTATTGTCTCAGTCTCCGACTCCTGTGGTGCTGCCGATGCCGACACGATTAACGTGACCGTCAACCTTGGTGCCTTCCCAGTTATCAGTTGCCCAAGTGGTCCGATTCCGGTCTCCCTCTGTACGCCGGGACAAGTCTGCTATGCGCTCGGAATTACTCCGGCATCTGCGGTTGTAACAACGACACTCGGAACCTATGCAGCTGGTCAGCTCTGCTTCAACGCAGCTTCCTCAGGTACTTACAATGCCCGCGTGATTGCAACCACCCCCTGTGGTGTTGATACCTGCGATATCGTTTTCCAGGTTACCGTTGGTGGTGCGCCGAGTATCACCTGCCCGGGCACGACCAATCTCTTTGCCTGTGCCGCAGGTGAGCAGCTTTGTGTACCGGTCACCGTCATGGGAGCTGGCGCGACAGTGACGGTCTCCGGTGGAGCGACCTACAGCGCCGGAACGGTCTGCTTCAATGCAACCACGACCGGCTCCTTCAACTTCACCGTTATTGCCTCGACCTCTTGTGGCGCGGATACTTGTTCGTTCACCGCCAATGTGACAGTCAACAGCAAGCCGGTCGCAGTCGATCCTGCCACCCCGGTTGATACTTTCCTCTGCGCACCTGCGCAGATTTGCCGCCAGTTTACGGCGACAGATGTCAACGGCGGAGCACTCACATGGACACGTTTGAGTGGAGCCGGTACGGTCTCTGCTACGGGTCTCTGGTGCTTCACACCGGTCACGGCTGGTGCGTACAGTGTAGTTGCAACGGTCAGTGACTCATGTGGTGCGGCTGATACGGTTACGATGACCTACAATGTTACACTCAATGCGCCGCCGACGATCAGCTTGCCTGCCGATTTGAGTGTGGCACAGTGTTCAGCGACTCAGGTCTGTGTGAACTACACCGTTGCTGATCCGAATAACAATATCACGCTAGAGACTGTCACTGGATCAGTCGCGGTCACCGTTGATACGGTGCTGAACCGCTTCTGCTTCACTCCGCCGGGAATGGGGAGTTTCACTTTCATAGCGACCGTCACTGATGCCTGCGGTCTGACTGATGCGGATACTATCGTGGTGATGGTTGATGTCAATGATCCACCGGTGGTCAATGCCGGTTCAGATCTGACAGCCTTCCAGTGTGTCCCAACTCAGGTCTGTCGCACGATTACTACAAGTGATCCTGATAACAACTTTGCAACGCTGACTTTGGTCTCTGGTCCCGGTTCATTGAGCGGTAATAACTACTGCTTTACTCCCGCTGGTTCAGGAACATTTACGGCGATCTTCCTGGGTACCGATAGTTGCGGTGCGACTGATCGTGATACCATTGTCTTCACGATAACGGTCAACAGTGCGCCGGTCTGCAATCTGCCGAATGACACTACCTACTTCCAGTGCACACCTACTCTGATCACACGTCCGGTTTCTGCGAGTGACATCAATGGGAACTTCAGCCATTGTGAAATTCTCAGTGGCCCCGGATCACTCTCCGGTGGTAACTGGACATTCACCCCGACTGTCGATCAGACCTTCTTTGTGAAAATCCAGTGCCTTGATTCCTGCGGTGCCGCCTGTATCGATTCCTTCCGGGTGAGTATCGATCTGAATACCCCGCCGGTTGCGAATGCGGGACGAGATACGACCTTCTTCCTCTGCGGAGATGCCACCGTCTGCTGGGCTGGTTCCTGCAGCGATGTCGACGGCAACCTGACCAATTGCGAAATCCTCTCCCCTCCGGGAGTGACATATTCAAGTGGTCAGATTTGTCTGCCGGCGGTCATGGGTGATGGAACAGATAAATCGTACACGGTTGTTCTTCGGGCAACTGATGCCTGTGGTGCGACTGATCTGGATACCGTCCAAATCAATCTGAATTTCAACGCCCCACCGGTGATCGCGGCCCCGCCGAGCTTCACCGCCTTCCTTGATGCTGCCGGAGAGCTTTGCTTCGATGTCGGCGTCTCCGATCCGGATAACAATCTTTCCACCGTTGTCGTCTCGCCAATTGGGACCTACAACAGTGGTACCGGCCAGGTCTGCATCAATGTTGATTCATCCGGAACCTACTGCCTGACGATTCGTGCGATCGATGCCTGCAACGACACCACGATCAAACAGATTTGTGTCACGGTGCAGATCGACGAGTGCATTCATGTCCAGATTGAAAAGACGCACAACACACTACAAGGTCAGTATGTACCGGTCAGTATCTATCTGAATGGATCAGGCAAACCACTCGGTGGATTTGATTTCCTGATTGCCTACGACAACAGTGCTCTCACCATTTCGACCATCGAATTCGGTTCTCTTCCAGTCGGCTGCGATTGGGAGTATTTCACCTATCGCTTCGGAGCATCAGGGAACTGCGGTTCCGGTTGCCCAAGTGGTCTGGTGCGAATAGTTGGGCTCGCTGAGACCAACAACGGTGCCTATCACCCGAGCTGCTTCCTTGATGGTCAGGTCGGGACTCTTGCGACGATGTATTTCCTCGTTTCAAACAACCGTACGTACGAATGTCAGTACGCTCCGATTCGATTCTACTGGATCGATTGCGGCGACAACGGGCTCTCTTCGCAGGGTGGTGATACACTGTGGGTCTCTCGTGATGTCTTCGACTTCGAGAATAATCTGATCACCACTTACAGCGGCACCCTGCCCCAGTATGGTGGTTTCCCGAATTCCTGCCTGATTCCTCATGGCGTCTACAAGGGCTTGCCGATCCGTTGTGTCGATTTCACCAATGGTGGTGTTGATATCGTCTGCGCCGACTCCATTGACGGGCGCGGGGATGTGAACCTGAACGGTTACGATTTCGAAATCGCAGACGCCGTCATGTTCACCGCCTACTTCATTAAAGGGCTCTCAGCATTCGGTACTCATGCACCCGGCTCGATTGCGGCGTCGGATGTGAATGCCGATGGTATCCCGCTCAGTGTTGCTGATCTGGTCTATCTGATTCGCGTCGTTACCGGAGATGCCGCTGCTGTGCCGAAACTTGATCCGAATGCGAGCTTCACGACCGATCTCTCGGTTGTGAATGAATTCCTGACCGTCACCAGGACCAACAGTGAAATCGGTGCAATCCACCTGGTGCTCAACGGCAAAGTTGAGCCAATTCTGTCCGAAGCGGCAGTTGCTGCGCAGATGGAACTCCGTTACGAATTCGACGGCACCGACACTCGAGTGCTGATTCATAACAGTCGCGGCAACGGTGCCTTGTCGACGGGTGATGTGCTCTTGATTGGTGAAGCCTCTGTTCGGAGTATTGAAGTCGCCACTACGGAAGGTCAGGTGATGGCATCTCGTCTGAGTGCGCTGCCGACCGATTATGCACTCGATCAGAACTATCCGAATCCGTTCAATCCGAAGACGACGATCTCATTCGCTCTTCCGGTTGCGGGTGAGGTGACCCTTGAGATCTTCAACGTCCTCGGTCAGACGGTCGAATCACAGTCGATGAAGTTTGACGCCGGATTCCACAAGATCGAATGGGATGGTGGTGCGTACGCCTCAGGTGTCTACTTCTATCGCCTGCAGGCCGATCGCTTCACTGAAACGAAGAAGATGGTATTGATTAAGTAATCATTCGAAAGGCGTTACGGGAAGAAGTCGCAGACTTCTCCGGCATACGCGATTAAGCTGGGCTCGATTTGCGATAAGAAACGACAGAAGAAATTCTGTCGTTTCTGCTAATGCGTTCAGGCGTACCATCGAACGACTTCAATCCTATCAATGCTTACATTTATTCACCAGGTAGTTTCAGATCAACAAGTGTCGCTCCCCAGGAGCTTGCACCGGTATCAAGGCGGTAGTGATTGACTGCAGGGTGGAGCTTTAACAACGCATGCACCTGTTCTCGCTGTTGACCAATCCCCTTGCCATGGATGATTCGCACGTGACGGATCCGACGCTCCAGACAAGCCTCCAGATACGCCTCGACCACCTCATTGATCTCTCGCGGCTGAAAGAGATGGAGATCAAGGACTCCATCAATGGGCATTTCGACCCAGTCGTTCGTCTCTTCATCTGACATGACACTGTTCCATTCAGTCCAAGATAGCATGTTCTTTGAGCGAGAGCTGGAAAAGGACACCGCGCCCACTCTTGCCGCACCGTACCCGCTTGGCTATCATGCTCATGCTATGACTATCCCACAGCCGAAAAATTGTTAAATCGATACATACAGAGGTATCCATGACCACCGCAACTCCCTCCATGCCACCATCCGCATCCACCGCAGCCCCTCGCTGGGACCTCGACTCTGCATTCCCCGGTGGAAGTGGCTCAAAAGAACTCCAGAGCTATCGTGACCTATTGCGCGCTGATCTGAAAGCCCTGAAGCAGTCGATCGCAGGAGTGCCTTCACTCTCGGCTGCTACGATCCCGCAGTGGGAAGAGTGTATTCTCAAGCTGCAATCAGTTGGTGAGCGGCTTGAATATTTCATGTCCTTTTCGAATTGTCTGATCTCCCAAAATGTGGCGGATGCCCCCGGGCATGTGCTGGTCTCCGATGGAGACGCCCTCAATGGTGAGTTTACAGAAATCCTCGCCGCCTATGACGGGCTGGTGCGAGAACAGGATCAGAAAAGCTGGGATAGACTTCTGGAGCAGCCCTCACTCGTGATGGGGAAGTTTACGCTCAATGAACGTCGTCGCTTCTCACGTATGAAAATGAGCACGGACAAGGAGATCCTCGCCGCCTCACTGAGTGTGAATGGCTATCACGCATGGAATCGGCTCTACGACAAAATGGCGGGAGAATTGTCCGCCGAATTTGTTGAGAACGGAGTGACTACGAAGCTCTCCCTCGGGCAGCTTGCCTCGAAGATGGGCTCTGATGATCGCGCCACACGGAAACAGGCATTTGATAAAATGACTACCTGCTGGAAATCACGGGCTGATCTTGCCGCGATGACACTCAATTCACTGGCTGGTTACCGCCTTTCGCTCTATCAGGCACGCGGCTGGGAATCACCGCTGACCGAGTCACTCTTTCTGGCAAAGATGGAACAGTCATCGGTGGATGCGATGTGGGGGACGATCAAGAAGAACCTGCATCGTCTGGCTCCTTATCTCGACGGGAAAAAGAGAATGCTCGGTATCGACAAGTTCTCCTGGTGGGATGAATTTGCACCTGCTGGTTCCGGTTCTGCGAAAGTCAGTTTTCAGGAAGCAGGTGATCTTATCGCCCGACAGTTTGGGACGATGTCAAAAGGGATGGCCGACTTCGCCAATCACGCCCTTGCAAAACGCTGGGTAGAAGGGGAGGATCGCTCCGGTAAAGCTGGGGGAGCTTACTGCACCAATTTTGGTCCACGCAAAGAGACCCGTGTGTTCATGACCTACGCCGATACGTTTGATAACTTGCTCACTCTCGCCCATGAACTTGGGCATGCCTATCACGGCTGGGTAGTGAAGGATATGCCCTGGCTGGCGACGCAATATCCCATGACTCTCGCCGAGACTGCTTCAATCTTTGCCGAAACGCTGGTCAATGACGCCGCCCTTTCGGAAACTTGTGATCCGGGCGCGCGGTTGTTCTTGCTGGATCAGAAACTGCAGGGGGCGCATGTCATGTTCTGCAATCTGCATGCGAGATATATCTTTGAACGATCATTCTACGAACGCCGCCGTGCGGGAACTCTTACTGCCGACGAACTCTGTACCCTGATGACAAATGCTCAGGAAGAGGCCTACGGAACCCTCTTAGATCCGTCGGGTCGACACCCCTATTTCTGGTGCTCGAAACTCCATTTCTATATCAGTGACACCCCCTTCTACAACTTCCCCTATGTCGTTGGATTCCTCTTCGCACAAGGAGTCTATGCCCGCGCGAAGAAAGAGGGGAAGAGTTTCGAGTCCCGCTATGATGCCCTCCTCTCCGATACCGGCAGCATGACGACCGAGGCAGTCGCCAAAAAGCATCTGGGAGCAGACCTTTCGGATGAATCCTTCTGGCAGTCGGCGATTGATGAAGTCCTAGGTTCGGTACCGGAGTTTGTAGCTCTGACTAAGTAGCGAAGTGGAGATTTGCAATTTCAGTGCCGCTGGCGTGTGTCATTTCGTCAGCAGCATTTTCTTGCTCCAAATTTTCGGGGTGTCTCACCGTCAGTCTTAGAGTCAGACCCGATGCAACAATCTGACAACTCGGACGTACTACTCAAAGCGGAAGTGTAGTTATCCCTGTCCCCCTAGCCCTTTGGAGGCCCTCATGTCCAAGCGCGTCATCATCGCGCTCTCCATCGTCGTAGTCGTCGCCGCTGGTGTAGTCTTTTTCTGGGTTCGTTCTGCTGATTCTGCCAATAAAGATAAAAGGCCAAAGACCGTTGATGTCACCCGCGGTACCATCGTCGACAAGGCATTGGCGATCGGAAAGATCGAACCACGCCGTCAGGTGCAGGTGAAGTCCAAAATCTCCGGGCTGGTAAAAAAGATCTACGTCAATGTCGGGGATGTCGTCAGCATCGGTGACCCGCTTTTTGATATTGGCCCTGATCCGACACCGCTTGAATTTGCCGATGCCAAACGTGGTGTCGAGCTTGCACAGGTCACTTTCGACAATGCCAAGAAAGATTTCGACCGAAAAATTACCCTCAATGAAAAGCAGTTGATTTCAAATCAGGAATATGAGACTGCGAAAGAACGTTTCGACGAAGCAAAGCTTCGCCTGAAAACAGCTGAAGAACGTCTCTCCCTGATCGAAACCGGTCGCACCGAAGTTGCCAATATCAAAGTCGAAAGCATCATCCGATCAAATGCAACCGGTACCATCCTGTCGATTGCTGTCGAGCAGGGGGATCCGGTGGTGCCGCTCACGACTTTTCAGGCCGGCACCGAACTGATGACCATCGCTCGGATGGATGAACTCATTTTCAAGGGTAATGTCGACGAAATTGATGTCGGCAAGATTGGGCTGAGTATGCCGGCAGAAATTGAAATCGGTGCTCTTCCTGAAAACAAAGTCGAAGGGATAGTCACCAAAATTTCGCCTCGTGCTCACACCGAACAAGGCTCGACCCTCTTTGAACTTGAAATCGATGTCACCAATACCGGTGGAAAGTTTCTGCGCGCCGGTTACTCCGCGAATGCGACGATTATTATCAACAAGCGTGACTCAGTCTTTGTCGTGCCGGAACGTCTGGTGACCATCACCGATACGCTTTCGACTGTTGAAATCATGGATTCACTCGGTGTGATTGCAAATCGCACCGTGAAAACCGGACTCTCCGATGGACTCAATATCGAAATCACCGAAGGGGTCGCATTGGGTGAAAAGGTAGTTGAGCGTCCTCCCCGGCAGATCAGCGGTCAGACCAACTAGCGTGTGAGAGATTGAAAGAGAAAAAGTAAAGCAACATGCACGGACAACTTCTCAAACAATTCTTCACCGACCTTCGTCGTCAGAAACTTCGCGCCGCCCTGACCATGTTCGGCATTTTCTGGGGGACCTGCTCGATAGTCCTGCTCGTTGCGTTCTCCAACGGTATTCGTGAAAAGAATATTCAGGCCTCCAAAGGGCTAGGCGAAAATATTGGTATCTTCTGGCCGGGGCTGACTTCGAAAGAATATCGTGGTCTTCCAAAGGGTCGACGAGTTCGATTGCAGGAAGCTGATATTGTCTATCTGAAAAAGCAGTGCCAGACGGTGGAGCGAATCTCTCCAGAATTTTCGAGCTGGAATGCGAATGTCAAAGTTGGCAAGAATGTTCTGACCAAACAGTGTATTGGGGTCTGGCCAGAATTTGGCGAGATGCGCAATCTGATTCCGGATGCGGGAAGCCGGTTCTTAAATCAGACCGACATGGATGATCGTCGCCGGGTCGCATTCATCGGTGATAAACTCGCCGGAGAGCTTTTTCCGGGTAAACCGGCGGTTGGTGAACAGATTCAGATCAACGGAACGCCATTTACCGTCATTGGCGTGATGAAAAAGAAGAAGCAGGATTCTTCTTACAGTGGGCGCGATCAGGACAAAGTAATTATCGCTGCTACTACCTGGCAGTCGATGTTCGGCGCACAGCGGATGAATAATTTTGTCGTTCAGGCAAAGCCAACGATGACGGTCAAGATGTGCCAGAGTGAGATCATTCAGTTGATGAGTGGAAAGTATCGATTCGATCCGACCGACAAAGAGGTCTTTAGTCTCTGGGATGTTTCTGAGAACATGGTTTTTTTCAAGAACTTCATGTTTGCATTCGAGATGTTTCTGGTCGTCATGGGTATCGCGACGCTGATCACCGGTGCGATCGGTGTCAGCAATATCATGCAGGTGGTGCTCGAAGAACGAACCAAAGAAATTGGTATCAAGATGGCACTTGGGGCGCGCAGCTCCTATATCGTCACACAATTCATGATAGAAACACTGATGATTACGGCCTGCGGTGGATTGCTGGGATTTCTCTTCGCCAGCACCATCATATCTCTTGCTCCAAAGTTCCTGCCACTTGATGACATAGGTGTGCCGATGATCGATCCAATGATTGTTTTTCCGCTCGTTGGGCTTCTCGGTCTGGTGGGACTTCTTGCCGGATTGGTTCCAGCCAGGCGTGCGGCGAAACTTCAACCGGTTCAGGCACTGAAACTCTTCTGAGATGGAGCAGGTGAGATTTCATGTTTAGATCATTCGCTCCTCTCGTCAAGATGTTTCTGCGAGATGCCCATCGCCAGCGCCATCGATTGATCCTCACTGTCTTTGCCCTCTGTTGGGGGACGATCTCCATCATGCTACTGCTTGGTTTCGGTGAGGGGATGTATCAAAGTCTTCTTGGTTCTCAAAAAGGAATGGGGGAGGGGATTCTGGTTGTTTGGGGGGGCGGAACCACCAAGCCGTACAAAGGACTTGGGAAGGGGCGTCAGATCATGTTCACACCTGAGGATGTCGACATTCTTCGGGCGAATATTCCCGAGATCAGGAATGTCGGGGGTGAGTATCATCGCTGGGGAGTCTCTACAAAATTTGGTGATCAGGTGCGCACGTCACACGTGAATGGGATTCCTTCATTTTTTGAAGAGGCACGAGTGCACTATCCACAATCCGGTGGGCGAATGATCAACGACAAGGATGTCGAACTGAAACGTCGCGTGGTCTTTCTTGGTGACGGCATCGCAAAGGAACTATTCGGCGATGTCGATCCGGTTGGCAAAGAGATGCTGCTTCAGTCGATTCCGTTCACCGTGATTGGAGTCATGCAGCACAAACGACAGTCGAACAGCTATTCTGGATCAGATGAAGAGAAGATTTCGATTCCACTCACGACCTTTGTCGCGATTTTTGGTGATCCCTATCTGGACAATCTGATCGTCGAACCGAACTCACTTGATAATATCGACTATGTGAAAGAACGGATGAAAATCGTCATGGCCGGAGTGCACAAATTCGACCCGACCGACGAGCAGGCACTCTGGATCTGGGATGTCGCCGAAGGACAGAAAGAATTCAGCAGTGTGATGCGCGGGATGCAGATCTTTCTGGGGATCATCGGCGGGCTTACTCTCGTGATCGCATCGGTCGGTGTCGCAAATATCATGTATGTCTCCGTTCGCGAGCGAACACGCGAGATCGGCGTGAAGATGGCCGTTGGTGCGCGCAAATCGGTCATCTTGATGCAGTTCTTTCTCGAAGCCCTGCTGCTCACTTTCAGTGGCGGGTTGTTGGGAATGGTCTGTAGCTTTGCACTCATCAAAGGATTCACCGCACTTGATATCAAGAATGACGCGATGGAGTTTCTCGGTAATCCGATCATCACCGTCGAAATCGGGCTGATCGTCGTCGTCATCCTTGGCACCCTGGGAACTATCGCCGGATTTTTCCCTGCCCTGAAAGCGGCTTCGATTTCTCCGGTACAGGCCTTGCGCTACGAGTAAGTAAAAACGTGAAGAGAGAATGCAATTGACATGTTTTCGATGAATGCATCTAACGGTTCGAGATCAAACGGACACCATCCGAATGGGTTGGTGATAGATATTGAAGGGGTTCGGAAAAGCTATGTCACTGGCAAGGTGACATTCGAGGCCCTCAAAGGGGTTGAATTGAAAGTGAAGCAGGGGGAGTTTCTCGCTATTGTAGGTCCCTCTGGTTCCGGCAAATCGACCCTCATGAATCTGATCGGCTGTCTGGATGTGCCAAGTTCCGGTGAGTATCGACTCGACGGGCAACTGGTGAACAAATTCTCCAACAACCAACTTGCTGATGTCCGTAACAAAAAGATCGGATTTGTTTTTCAGGCCTTCAATCTGCTGCCGTATGCGACTGCCTACGAAAATGTCGAAGTGCCGCTCTTGTTTGCGCGAACAAGTGCAAAGAAACGCCATGAACGAATTGTTGCGCTGCTGACTCGAGTTGGGCTTGCTGATAAACTGGAGAACAAGCCGACCGAGATGTCCGGCGGAGAAATGCAACGAGTTGCGATTGCGCGCGCCCTTGCCAATGATCCTGATGTTATCCTTGCTGATGAACCGACTGGAAATCTTGACACTAAATCAGGAACGGCGATTGTGGAGATGTTTCAGGAGCTTTGGAAAGCGGGGAAGACGATCATCATCATCACCCACGACATGCAACTGGCCAAACATGCGCCGCGTGTCGTTCGAATCAAAGATGGACTGATCGACAGTGACGGCGCCTACAACGGCTAGTGTGAATGCAATCTATCGCTCGGCGATTCGATAGATATACCCGTCGAACGAACAGAGATACAATTCCCCCTGCTGATCAGTTCCGAACGATGAAATCTGCATTTCACTTTCAAGCAGATCATGCACTTCGGCTTTTCCATCTTCCAGCCACGCAATCCAGATTCGCCCGGTCATGAAGTCGGCATAAACATATCCCCCCTTGAGTGATGGACACGCTGACCCCGTGTAGACCATGCCACCGGTGACCGATGCGCCAATCGGATGAGGATACGAGATAATCGGTAGCTCCAGCCCGCTTTGATTGCAGCCACGAGATGGATTGAAACAGTCCGGTCCTTCCATGACATTCCAGCCGTAGTTTT
>CAZFGK010000037.1:0-20199 GCA_964518635.1 uncultured Ignavibacteriales bacterium | reverse complement strand
GCAACCACCGGAGACGGCATCGTCATTCGCGGTATCGACACCGCCGCCGAACGTCGGACGGCATCCATCGCTGATCAGATAGTCGCCGGAGAATATCGTGTTGGTGACATTTATATCGAAGAAATCGACTCACTCGGCAATACCCTGATCGACACCGCGCGCGGAATGCTCCTCGGTATCGAACTCGCCAATGCCCTCGGTGTCGGGATCGGTGATCCGGTGGTGTTGTATTCGCTGCGTGGGGAAGATCTGAAACGATCGCTGCGACCGCGAATCGGGAAATTTCAGGTGACCGGAATATTCGAGAGCGGGATGTATGAATTCGACGGTCAACTTGCCTATATCGGACTTGCTGCCGCGCAGCGACTATTCAAGACCGGAGATGCAGTCACCGCCATTCATCTGAAACTCGACAATCTCGAAGACGCTATTCCGGTTGCCTCAGCAATCGATTCGGCTCTAGAGCGGAAGTACAATGTGATCCCGTGGCAGGTCATGCACCGGAATCTTTTCGGCTGGATCGAGATGGAGAAGCTCGTTCTCTTTCTCGGATTCACCCTGATCGTAGTGGTCGCGGCATTTTCGATCATCGCGACACTTGTCATGCTCACCATGCAGAAACGCCCCGAGATCGGTATTTTGAAAACAATGGGAATGACACCGGGGTCGATTCGTAAGGTCTTTGTCTGGCAGAGTCTGGTAATCGGCGCGGTTGGTGTGGTATCCGGCTGGATTTTGGCTTTCGTAGCCGGATGGGTGCAGAACACCTGGGAGATTATCCGTCTCCCCGGCGAAATCTACTTTGTCAGCTATCTCCCAATTGATATTCAACTGCCCGATTTTCTGATCGCCGGAGCAATCGCGATGGTGGTCTGTCTGATGGCCGGGCTCTATCCCGCTGCACAGGCAGCGCGAGTGTCGGTTCTGGATGTGTTAAGGGAATAGAAGTCCTGACTGATTGGTTTAACTATTTCATGAGAGCAGTCAGTGACATCGCCAAATGCTGCAAACCAATTCAAGTTCTTCTACGTCACCGGAAAATTGAAACAGTGAATGAAACAGTGAGAATCGCATACCTGAGAGTATTGTCCGAAACGAAACAAGCTCAGAATGTGACCGAATTCATGATGCTTCTAATCGTCGGAAGTCCTAAATTAATCAGAAGATACGACGAAAATTGAAAGAACGATTGTACCAGAGATAATGACCCACGAAACCCCTTTGCTCGAAGTCCGCGACCTCTACCGCGATTACCAGACCGCGGATGGTCCCCTGTCGGTGCTACGCGGGGTCAGTTTTTCGATGCCACGCGGGGTGGTTGCGGCGGTGACCGGAGTTTCTGGTGTCGGGAAGTCAACCCTGCTCCATATTCTCGGCGGACTCGACAGTGCCAATCGCGGGGAAGTGCGTGTGGCGGGGGAATCTCTCACCGCACGGAACGAAAATGATCGCGCACGATTTCGGCTGCAGAAGATTGGCTTTGTCTTCCAGCATCACTATCTTCTTGAGGAGTTTACGGCTCTGGAAAATGTGATGATTCCGCAGCTGATTGCCGGTGCCGATCGGGCGCAGGCAACGAAAGTGGCGGAACAGTTACTCTCACGAGTTGGTTTGACAGAAAGAAAGAATCATCGACCGATGCAACTCTCCGGTGGTGAACAACAGCGTGTCGCAGTCGCACGAGCTTTGGCGAATTCGCCGGAGCTTATTCTCGCTGACGAGCCGACCGGCAATCTCGACACCGATACCGGTCGTCGCCTTCATGAATTACTACTTGAAATCGCGCAGACACAGAAAACCGGAATGATTATCGCCACTCACAATCGTGAACTCGCGCAGCGATGTAATGCTGAATGGCAGGTCGTGGGTGGTCGTCTGGAATCTGTTCGAGGGGGTTGGGGATGATCTGTCAGGATTGCAAAAAACGGGAAGCGCAGGTTCACCTGACGCAGATTATCAATAACGAGAAATTGTCACTCTCTCTTTGCAAAGAGTGTGCCTCTGATCGGGGATTTCATTCCCCGCTTGAAAATATCCCCTTCCCGCTCGCAGAAATTCTGAGCGGACTCGCCAAGAGTATGGGGCCGGGAATGGCGAATGAGGCGGATGCCGCTCTCACCTGTCCGCAGTGCAATCTCAACTTTGAAGAATTTACCAAGCAGGGACGATTCGGCTGTGGCGCATGCTATCAGGCATTCCGCCCACGACTGGAAGGAATCATGCGGAAGATACATGGTGCATCACTGCATCGTGGACAAGCCCCGACGACTCTTGCGCTCCCCGGTCCGGAAGTGAATCAGACTGTTCGGGAAGAGGAACGACTCGAATCGGAATTACGCCGCGCGATTGAACAGGAAGATTTCGAGCGAGCAGTCGAATTGCGCGACAAGCTCCGTATGATCAAAGAACAACTTTCACTGCAGGAATCGAAGTAGGCAATGAGCACCCTGTTCGACAACATGGCGAAACATCCTGCTGCCTGGCTCTCTGGAAAAGGGGAGGAAGCGCTGGTGGTGCTCTCGACACGTGTCCGTCTGGCGCGCAATGTCGCCGGATGTCATTACCCGCCGTCGGCTGATTCCGAGATGCGTCGCCGTATTGTCCACTATGTCGATTCTTCGGTGACCCGCTCAAAAATACTCGGAAACGGGATCTACTGCAACGCATCAGATATCAGCAATCTCGACCGAGATTTTCTGGTCGAACGTCATCTGATCTCGCCGATGTTTCTAACCGGCGACATGATCAAATCATTCTGGATCGGCGGCGAAGAACGAGTTTCGATCATGGTGAATGAAGAGGATCACCTTCGCATTCAGGCCCTCTCCGCTGGATTCGACCCGCAAGGGGCATTCGAACTGGCGACCAGTTACGAGAATGAACTCGGCCGTTTTCTGGAATATGATTTCGATCGTGATTTCGGCTATCTCACCGCCTGCCCCACCAATGCCGGAACCGGCATGCGGGCATCCGTACTGATTCATCTTCCCGGACTCGTTCTCACTCGTGAAATCGACAAACTGATTTCACGAATCACGCGCGCCGGATTGATTGTGCGCGGATTCTACGGCGAGGGATCAGATGTCCTCGGGAATCTGTTTCAGGTATCGAATCAGAATACGCTCGGAGTTTCAGAAGCGGATATTTTGCAGCTAATCAAGAGTGTGACCGCAGAGATCATCGAAGTGGAGGCACAGGCGCGTCAGCGACTTCTTGATGAAGCCGCCGACATGATCGAAGACAAGATATGGCGCGCATTTGGAATTTTGAAACATGCCCGCATGCTCACTGCCGACGAAGTAATGAACCTCTTGTCAGCAGTTCGGCTTGGACATGCGATGAAGATTATAGATTTTCTCACTACCCCGCTGATCAACGACCTGTTGCTTCTGTCGCAGCCGGCCCATTTGCAGAAATA
Source organism: uncultured Ignavibacteriales bacterium (assembly GCA_964518635.1). GTDB lineage: Bacteria > Zixibacteria > MSB-5A5 > GN15 > FEB-12 > CAZFGK01. The sequence continues at coordinate 16,781 of CAZFGK010000037.1, read as the reverse complement.
CTACGGACAGGAGCTGGATGACACCCGTCGTGATTTCGTGCGCGCCCAGCTTCTCAGGGAAAAACTCCGGAACATCGGCTGAGCAAGCTGTCGAGTTGACGGGAAGAATGCCGATCATTGAGTGTAGAACGAAGTGAATAGAACGAAAAAGAGAAACCGGAAATCATTTCTCAGCCAAAACGGCAGAAATGGCGTGCGATTTGCATAGAAGAGCTCAGAAGTGGAACTTTCCGGTGGTTCTGCGGTTCGACGAATGCGATACTATTAGCCACGTGACGCACCGTCCGTGAAAGGAAGTACGAGACGACCATGAACGAGATGTTTACCGAAGCCGCTCGCAAGGTGATCGAGTATGCCCGCGATGAGGCCTCCCGCCTCCGCCATGACTACATCGGTACTGAGCACCTGTTGCTCGGCATCATCAAGCTCGGCGAAGGTCGTGCCGTTGATGTCATCAACAACCTCGGTCTTGAAATCGAAGATCTGAAAAGTTCCATCGAAGAGGTCGTGCAGCCATCCGGCGGCACGATGACGATGGGACAGCTCCCTCTTACTGCCCGCGCAAAGAAGACTCTCGAAGTCTCCGGTCAGGAAGCGCGTGCGCTGAAATCAAAAGATATTGATACTGAACATATCCTGCTCGCCCTTCTGAAAGATGAAGAAGGAGTCGCGGCGCAGGTGTTGTCGACCTACGAGATCGACTACAAGGAAGCGTACGAAGAGCTCAAGAATATTCAGAGTGGCAAGCCGTCTTCGTTTAAGAAGAAACGGAAAAAATCAAAGACACCGGCTCTTGATCATTTCGGTCGTGATCTGACTGAACTTGCCCGTCGCGGTAAACTCGATCCGATTATCGGACGTGACAACGAAATCGAACGTGTCTGTCAGGTCCTGTCACGCCGGAAGAAAAATAATCCGGTTCTCATAGGTGAGCCGGGCGTAGGCAAGACTGCCATCGTCGAAGGGCTTGCCTCCCGCATTGTCGAGGGGAATGTCCCACAGACTCTTGAAAACAAACGAGTCGTTACGCTCGACATGGCCTCGCTTGTTGCCGGAACCAAATATCGAGGTCAATTCGAAGAACGCCTCAAAGCAGTGATGAATGAAATCATCAACTCGACTGATGTGATCATCTTCATTGATGAAATTCACACCATCGTTGGTGCTGGCGGCGCAGAAGGTTCACTTGATGCTTCGAATATTTTCAAACCCTCCCTTGCTCGCGGTGAACTCCGCTGCATCGGCGCGACGACACTGAACGAATATCGCAAGTACATCGAAAAAGATGGTGCCCTCGAACGCCGTTTCCAGACCGTGATGGTTGAGCCACCGGCGGAAGAAGCGACAATTCGTATTCTCAAAGGGCTTCGTCCAAAATACGAAGAGCACCACAAACTGCGCATCTCCGATGAAGCAGTCGAAGCAGCAGTGAAACTTTCGAATCGTTATATCTCTGGCAAATTCCAGCCGGATAAGGCAATCGATCTGATTGATGAAGCCGGATCACGCGCGCATCTCTCGACCTATACACGGCCGGAGATGTTCGCTGAGGTTGAAACGAAACTCGCCGAGTTGCAGCGTCGCAAGGAAGAAGCGGTCAAGAACCAGGCCTTCGAAACTGCCGCGCAGCTTCGTGACGAGATCAAGACTGAAAAAGACAAACTCGCTGATATGCAGCGCAACTGGGAAGAACAGCGGGAAAAAGACCGCATCAGTCTGAGTGCTGATGATGTCGCCGCAGTTCTTTCGAAAATGACTGGTATTCCCCTATTCAGAATCGAAGAACGGGAATCGCAGCGACTCTTGCGCATGGAAGATGAACTAAAAAAACAGATCGTCGGTCAGGATGATGCGATCAAAATTCTCGCTAAATCGATTCGCCGCAATCGCGCAGGACTTGGTGATCCGAGACGTCCGATTGGGACATTCATCTTCCTCGGCCCGACTGGTGTTGGAAAGACTGAGCTTGCACGTGAACTTGCGGAGTTTCTGTTTAATGATGCCGACGCTCTCATTCGCGTTGACATGTCGGAATACATGGAGAAATTCGCAGTCTCACGTCTGATCGGTGCTCCTCCCGGATATGTGGGCTACGAAGAAGGTGGTCAGCTGACGGAGAAAGTCCGCCGCAAACCATATTCTGTTGTGCTTCTTGATGAAATCGAAAAGGCACACCCGGATGTCTTTAACATTTTGCTGCAGATGTTCGATGATGGATCGCTCACTGATTCATTTGGTCGCAAAGTCGATTTCCGCAACACCGTCGTGATCATGACATCCAATGTCGGGACACGTCAGTTGCGCGAAGAGAAGACCGTCGGATTCGGCGCGAATAACGGAGAGCTTGATTTCGAAACGATCAAGAAGCGGATCAATGATGAACTCAAGAAGTTCTTCAATCCGGAATTGCTGAACCGTATAAACGAGATCATCATCTTCCATTCACTTGAACGTACGCATATCAAGAAGATCATCGACATTCTGATTGTCGATGTCGCGAAACGACTCGCCGAACGTGGTATCTCGTTCAATCTGACCGATAAGGCGAAAGACTTCCTTGTCGATAAGGGGTACGACCCGCAGTATGGTGCACGTCCTCTGAAACGGGCCTTGCAGCGTTTCCTTGAAGATCCGCTTGCAGAAGAAATTCTGCGCGGACAGTTCGCTGGTGACTGTGATATGACAATCGATGCTGATGGTGAGCAACTTTTGTTCTTGCCGAATACGGTATTACCGGAACCGGAAAAGGTCTCGTAAGACTTTCAGAGCATACTTGCTCCCATTGAGTGAACACACAACGGGTGTGGCGAAAGCCCCACCCGTTTTTTTTGTGCGTACAAGAATTGAAAAAATCTTTGATGGTCCATCCCGCACAAAGTCCTAATGACCAACCATCTTCACCCTGAGCTTGTCGAAGGGTCTTCCTTCTCTTCGGTCCCCCGCGGCTTGCGGTGGGTCTGGCTTTTGGTACAGACCGGAGACATGGTAGACAGAATAGACTGGCGAGACTGGTAACAGTTCGATAGACTCCCCGAAACTTGCTTGGGGCTCTCCTCTCAATCGAACATTGCGCCAGGGAGCCGCGAGCCGTTATATTTCTTACAACATGTCTTTGAAACCGCATCACACCTAACACTGGAATAGCACTATGACAACCGTACATGCATATGCCACCAAGGAACCCGGCGCTCCGTTCGTACCATTTGAATTTCAACTTCCTGATCTTGGTCCTGAGCAGGTGGATATCGATGTCGAAACCTGTGGTATCTGTCACTCCGATTACAGCATGCAGATGAATCATTGGGGGATGACAGCCTATCCCTTTGTCGGGGGACATGAAGTCGTCGGCAAAGTCAAAGCGATCGGCTCACAGGTAAAAAGGGTCAAAGTCGGCCAGAGAGTTGGGCTCGGCTGGGTTGCGGGGAGCTGCATGTCCTGCCATTCCTGTATGTCGGGGAATCACAATCTCTGTGCTGCATCCGAATCAACTATTGTCCAACGTCACGGCGGTTTTGCTGATATCGTTCGCTGCAGTTCTGAATGGGCGATCCCACTTCCTGAGAATATGAATCCAAAATCCGCCGGCCCACTTTTCTGTGGCGGGATTACGGTGTTTAACCCGATCGTGCAATTCGACGTTCGCCCCACTCATCGAGTTGGTGTCATCGGAATCGGTGGGCTCGGTCATCTTGCCCTGCAATTTCTGAACAAATGGGGATGCCATGTCACGGCCTTTACTTCGACCTCCGGCAAAGAGGCGGAAGCGAAACGAATGGGAGCGCATGAAGTGGTCAATTCACGCGACAGTGAGGCGATGGCCAAACTTGCCTTCTCATTCGATTTCATTCTGAACACGACCAATGTTAATCTCGACTGGCCTTCCTATATCAATGCGCTGCGCGCAAAAGGACGTCTGCACACGGTCGGTGTCGTGCCGGATCCGATTCCGGCAGTTGCCTTTAGTTTGCTCGTTGGACAGCGAAGTATTTCAGGTTCACCACTGGGGAGTCCAGCTACGGTTGCAGAAATGCTGGAATTCTGCGGTCGTCACAACATCGAACCGGTGACTGAATATTTCCCGATGGCGGATGTCAACAAGGCGATGCAGCATTTGCATGATGGCAAGGCACGCTATCGAATCGTACTGACACGATAAAGAAATTGGTTTTTCCATCGATGGACATGATTCAATAATTTCTGACTCTTGCTCACCCGCGTCCTTATCCGGCGTGATTGCATGAGATTGAGTATCCACTAAAGCCCCTGATGTCCACATCAGGGGTTTCTCTACATCAATTTCTGTGAACGACAGGCCTCCCGATCTGCCCGTCTATATGAAGACCCTTCGAAGAGCTCAGGGTGAAATCTGGAAGAGGTAGACCAGGTGGTCTGCCGCCCACGAAAAAAAAGACCCTGAGCGGGTGCTCAGGGCTACTTATTAACTAGAAATCCTGTATGGCGGTCTTGGCTCCAAGCCGCCTTCTTCGGTTCCCCTACGCCTCTTGTATATGCGCGTTCTTCGGCTGTTGACTACGGAAAATATACCAGTCGATCAGCGAGAAGAGTGAGAATGCAGTCCAGTACAGCACGAGTCCCGCAGAAAAACTATAGAACATGAAACCCATGATCACCGGGAAAATATAGAGAAACATCTTGTTCTGTTGCGGTTGATTCGATGAGGTGATAAATGACGAGAGGAACTGCGCACCGATCATCAGTACCACCAGAATGATATAAGGATCGGTGAAACTACTCGCCCCATGCGAGAGATCATTCACAAAGCCGACAAATGGTGCGTGACGCAGCAATATGCTCGAGCGAAACACCGAGAAGAGCGCAAAGAAGATCGGCATCTGCGCAAGCATCGGCAGACAGCCCGAGAACGGATTCACGCCGGCATCTTTGTAGAGTTTCATCGTCTCAGAAGTGAGTGCCTGCGGATTATCTTTGTATTTGAGTTTCAGCTTTTCGAGTTTCGGACCCATGTCACGCATGGCGGCCATCGACTTGAATGTCTTCAATGACAGTGGCAAGGTGAGGAGTTTGATTAGCAAGGCGAAGAGAATGATGCAGACACCGTAATTCGGAATCACCGCATACATGAGTGGAAGCAGCCAGATGACTGCAAGTGCGAACGGTTTTACAATCCAACCAACCCACGGGGTAGTTCCGATATCAAGGAGCCCTTCGAGATCATCCGGATACTTATCAAGCAGTGTGTAATCAAGCGGACCCACAAATATTTCAAGCGAATCTTTGTGACGAACGCCACTTGCCAGCTCAAACTCAAGTCCGGCAGTAAGTCGTTTCTCTTCAACTGAACCGGAAGGAGTGTTGACGGTCCGAATCGTTCCTTCCCCAATCGCTGCCGTCCCGACATTCTCGGTGGTCGCCATGAGAACACCGGTGAAATATTTCGAACGCACCCCACACCAGCGAGTATCGCCGGTGATTACCTGATTCATGGTCGAGCCGTTGAACTCATTGATCGAAACACGATTCCCTTGCTGCCAGGCGACGACTTCGGCCGATTCCATGTCGGTTTTCATTTCCGGTTCAGTCACCGGTAATGCCGACTGCCACATTACTCTATAGTCACGTTCAAATCCGAGCGATGAAGCATTTTCAAATTCGATCACACATCCGATCGAATAGCTTTCAGGATGGAAGGTGTATCGTTTGGTGATTCGTGCCCCACCAGTCGGCGGAGTATAGGTGTAGCTGAGTATCGCGGGTGATGAAGTCGCGTCGATTGATCGCGTGCGAATTGACGGAGTGAAAAATAGCGCATCAGTCGAGACAGTACTCCCTGCAAATCTCAATTCCGGGAGTGCATGCTCACCAGTAGGAAGCATATCGATGACTGAACTATCCTTCTTGGTGTACTGACGAAGCTTGATCGAGATTGGTCCACCGCCACGATTGGAGCAGAGGATGTCGTACTGTTTGGTCTGGATGCGAATGGTGTCGATGGTGATAGACGCAACAGCAGTATCAAGTGTCGGCTGTTCAAGCGACAACAGCGATGAATCAGCGACAGTTGATTGCTTGACCACCAACTCAGTCGGTTTGGCAATCCCTGATGACGGGTCGTTTGGTGTTGGCGTCGTCGCCGCACGATTAGTGTCGACAATTTGTGTCGTATCGCTTTGCGATTGAGTGACCGGTTTCGGCGGTTCATACAGCCCGAAGAATTCAAGAATCTGCCAATAAAAAAGAATCACCACCACAATCGGGATGATGATAAAGAGTGATTTCTTATCCATGTGAAACTACCTGCGATTCCGTTCGTGGCGGATGTGATGCGTGGGTGCAGTTGGTGTGATGGTGAGTGGGGTGAAGCTCCGGTACTGGATCAAATCCACCGTTTGTAAAGGGATGACAGCGTCCGATTCGTTTGATGCCGAGCCAGATGCCTCGCAGAACACCATGAGTCTGAATTGCTTCTTCCATGTAATGAGAACAGCTCGGATAGAAACGGCAGGTGCCACCAAAGTAGACACCGAAGGTCGCGCGATATCCCTGAAGCAGAAATGAAGCGAGACGGCGAAGGGATTTGGAAACTGCAAGCATCATGCTGACGCCTGTTTTCCCATTTTGGAGTTCAGCGATAAAAAAAGCGTGGTCACATCAGTATCAATCTGCGCAAAGGTGAAATCGCCGACGGTTTTGCTCACTCGCGGTATGATACCGATTCGGACGGTTTGTGGAAGGGATTGACGGTGCAGACGAATTGCCTCACGGTAGAGTCGTTTGAGACGGTTTCGAGTCACTGCGCCCCCATGACGTCGCCCCACAAAGACTCCATAGCCGAATCGTTCGCCGGGAAGGGCGCGTAACAGGCAAGTCGAGCCGTGCAAAAGCATTCCGGTTTTGAGGACGGCGGTGATTTCGTGCGGGCTCGTGATGGTGAGTGCGCGGGGGAGACTATTTCTTGCGGGCAATACTGACAGCCAGACGCTTCCGACCCTTGGCTCGACGGCGCGACAGCACAGCACGACCATTCTTGGTCGCCATCCGCGAACGGAAGCCGTGGTCATTGATCAGTTTGCGATTCGACGGTTGAAATGTGCGCTTCATGATTGCTCCAAAAAATCCTCGTAGCTGGCCAGACAGTTACTCCCGTCTACCAGAGTCGGGGAGTATAGGGGGGGAAGGGGGTTTTGACAAGAGCCCGGTCTCGTGGTTATCCACCTTTCCTGAAAAGCTTCCCGAAAAGCTGCCGCTGAACATTCAGATTTATGATCTTCCCAACTAAAAGATACGCTGACACTCCTCCTAACCCCAACACTCCCAATCGGATAGCGAGGTCAGTCAGGGTCGGATCGGAAAGCGGCCAGAGCTGTTTCCCCACAAGCCAGATTGCCGCGGCAACGGCGGTCACCACGAGAATTTTCAGCCCCTCCGTCCAGAGCAACTCCCGCCAGCTGCTTTCCGTCCAGCGATTCACTTTTGAGCCCAGCACGAAAAATGTCACGACCCATACAACCGTTGTCGCAATTGCAAGTCCGCTGGTCCCTAATTGATATGTGAGTGTCGGAGATGTCAGGAGATAACTCCCGGTAATTTTCAAAAGTGTCATGATCAAAAGCAACCCACCAAGCAGCCAGATTGCCGTGCGGGCATAGAAAAATCTCATTTGGTAGAGCACTACCGCGTAACAGGGGAGTCCAAGCGCGAACCACTTCACCGGCTGGGTGGTGAGTGCGAGTGAGACGGCATCAAACGACCCGCGCTGAAATGCAATCGCAACGCAATCCTCCGCGAAGAGAAACAGACCCGCAGCTACCAACGAAACGAGCAGCAGTATCATGCGAACACCATTGTGGTAGAGTGTGCGAAGTTCAGCGACTTTTTCGGGAGTTGACTTCGCAGTCACCCAGGGATAGGCGGAAGTCGAAGCCGTATACGAGAGAATCGCCGAGGGGAGCATGACAAGAAGAAAGGCATAGCGCAGTGCCGCGACTTCCCCATCCCCAAGCCATCGGGATGCGATAAATCGATCAATCAATGGATACGAAAGTGCGATCCCTTCGACCACGCCGATCTGCCATTGACGAACAATCAGAATTTTCGCAAATGTCGAACGGAGCGAAAATGCCGGAAATGAATGCACACGAAAAACTCCGACTCCATTCCAGAGCATTGAGACCATCGACGCTGCGACATACAATTGTGCAAGCTGAAGCGGATTCCCCTCCGGCATGAACCAAAGCCCGATGATAAAGACAAGATTCAGGGCAAGTGATGACAAAGCCGGAGTAGTAAATGATCGCGCATCATAGAGCCAGCCGCGAAAGTATGCCTCCAGCGCATTGATCAGCGGATAGCAACTCAGTAATTGAGTAATGCGTACCGTCTCTGGTTCAGCTTTGATGCCGAAAAGAGTGAGAAGTGGTGATGCCCACACTAGAATTCCGATACCAAGCAGGGCGTAGACTGCGGTGATCCATCCCAGTGATGACCAGAAAAATGCTGAGACTCGTCCGGGATCATTCCCTACTTCCTGACGAGTCGGTAAAAGTGCAATCGGTAGTGAAGCGAAGACTACAAAGGCGAGATATTCGGGAAGGGCGAATGCGACGACAAAACGGTCGAGCAGAATGCCGGTTCCGAAAAGTCTCGCAAGGGACGACTCCCTTACGAAACCGAGCCCGCGATTGGCGAGATTCGCAACGAGCGTAATTGCCGAAGCTTTCAGCAAGGAATCAGATTTGGACACAAGGAATCCCTAAGGCTGAATTGGAATTCTGAATAGATTTCCGCACGATTACGAATTCGAACGTGAAGTCGCCAGCAGCGGCGCAATGATCTCATGCAGTGATGCCCGATAGTGCATTGCACCTTTGGGGCCATTGCGAAAAAGTGTCCCGAAGAAATCAAATTCATCTAACTTTGCCCAGCGGACTTCAGCAATCTCTTCGGTATCGGTAAAAGCAAAGTCACCGTCGACGTATTCAGCGAGAAAGACGAATGATCGCCAGGGTGCAGCTTTTTCAGGTCCCTGAAAGTGTGCGTCGGTACGAAGGAGAAACTTGGTGAGCTTTACCACGCAGCCGAGTTCTTCCGATGCTTCCCGTGCGATCCCCACTTCAAATGGTTCATCAGGAACTAGACCGCCCGACATTGAACGATACATGTCGGGGGGATAGACGGTCTTGGCGATCACCAGATATCGACGCTCATTCAGATCAAGGTGACGATCATCAGGATGCTCGACATAGAGTGTGAAATCATGATTTCGTGAGGGCTCCCGATGCGCGGTTGCGATGAAATGACGCTCAGCTTCGTCAACCGGATAGCGGCATTCGATTGAAAGTGGCGTGCCGTACTTGACCGCCATTTCGTGAATCATCGATTCAGTGACATACATCTTCGGGCTATACCAGCGGGGTGATTTCGTATTGCAGCGGCAAAGTTGTCACCTCTGGGCCGTTATTGGATATCAGCACATTGATCTCCGTTCTGAACCCGTGTGTCTGGAAATAGAGCCCCGGCTCGATGGAGAACAGATGACCGGTTTGCAAGATACGGCGGTCTTCTGTTTCGATATTGTCAATGTTTGGCCCATTCCCGTGTACGCTCCCATCAATGGAGTGCCCGGTTCGATGCCAGAAATGTGATTCGAGTCCGGCTTTTCGAATGACTCCACGGCAGACATCATCGACTTCATATCCGCCGATCGGTCGTTTTGGATATTCCTTCTGAAGAAATTCGACTGCCGAATCGCGCGCCGATGTGAGCACAGAGAATTGCTGATTGTACTCAGCAGGAACCTCGTTTCGTGATCCGAGAAATGCCATCCAGGTGATATCACCGAACACACCATCAGGATCGGGTGATCGTCCCCAGATGTCGAGTAGCACAAGCGATCCCGTGGTGAGTTTCGCACTTCCGGTTTTCGGGACATCATAGTGCGGGTTCCCGGCGTTGGCATTCACTGAACAATTTGGTTCGTGGTCAGGAACCAGATTTCGGTCAGCGAATTCCTTGAGAACGAATTGAACGACATCATATTCAGTAATCACACTCTTGCTGCCGACCGCCGAGGCGATGAATGCAAAGGTGGCGTCTTTGACATCGATCATCCCTTTCGCGGCACTGCGATGATAGTCCATCTGCGTTGGAGATAATGCCGAGAGAATACTGGCAACCAGATCAGCTGATGACACAATCTCACAGCCGCAGCTGCGCACAAATTCAATAGTACCGGCATCCACTTTTGCGATATAGGGCAAACGCCCCATGGGAGAGTATTCCATCGCGATCTTTTTCACACCGGTGAGTGTCTGGCGAAGAAACTCTTCGAGAATCTGATAGGATGAAAAGGTCGTAATTCGTCCGGGGAGATTTTTGAATTTCTCACGCTCGATAGCATGCACGAATCCGACCGGTTCACCAGTAGCTGGGATGAAATAGAAGAAACGACGGGTCAACATCCCCTGAATCCCGAGTGTGCCTATTCCGACGGTGTTATAGCCGTGAAAGTCGGCAATGAGCCAGCCATCGAGCCCTGTTTTTCTGAGTCGTTCCTGTATAACTGGTATCGGTGTGGGCATATCTGTCCTGCTCCTGCTAGTGTCTTAGGTTCTTTTTCAGTGCAGCGAGCGATGTATCGGTATCATTCTCCAAACGGGCAGCCGCACTTGTCCAAGCGCAAAGAATACGAACTTGGCAGATTTATTGACATGATGAAATTGGGCCAGTAGCTTCTTTTTCGATGTTTGACTCCCCTGTTCGGCTGGTTCTCACCGGCGCCCCCGGGTCAGGGAAGAGCTCTATCCTGAACCGTCTGGCAGCCGACCCGGCTCATCATTGGCTGGTTTTCCTTCCTGAAATGGCCCGCGAACTTCTGAAATCTGATCCGAGCTACCGCAGCCGATGGGACGAATTTCATGTTGAACTGTACAAGAGACAATGCCAACGGGAAGCATCACTTGAAAACCGGCCATTCGTGACTGACCGCGGGACCGTCGATGCCTTCGGTTTTCATCCGGAAGGGCTGAAAAAAGTTGGATCAGAGCTGGCAGCGGAGTACCGTCGCTATACTCATGTCCTCCTGCTTGAAACATCTGCCCACCTCGGCTCGTTGTACTATCAGACCGATGAGATACGTACCGAATCCGCATCCGATGCCCTCGCAATCGAACAGGCACTCCTGCGTGCGTGGGGCGGGCATCCCAACTTGATCCGCATACCCGCTTCTGCCGAATTCGATGCTAAATATGACGCCGTATCAACTAAACTCTCGCAGCTTTGCTCAGAGAATGAGCTGGTAAGACAGATATGAGGAAGGAACTTATCCTAATGACCGTTTCAACTATCTCCCCGTTACTCACCAACAAACAGAGAATTCTATTTCGTCTGTTTCTTGCTGTCACCGGCATCACACTCGGCTTCCTGTATTCTTTCCCAAATAATGCGCATGCTGAATCTGCACAGTTTCGGCAGTTTCGGAGTGACTATGGACTCCTGAGTATCGAATTGCTGAATAACCCGGCAGAAGTGGCAACGGTGCAGAATTTCTCTTATACCAAAGATGCGGCGACATTCAATCTGCAAAACGGGAAACTCTACTTCCTGCGCTATATGAACGAGCGACCGACTACCGCTCTGTTTATCGGGCAGGGGGATGTGAGTATCGATATTCCGCATCATGCCGAACGGGAAAACCTTCGTCAGATTGGTGGAGATAGTCTTCTTCAGCAGTCATTTGATGTCTCTGTCTTCCGATTCGCCGATGACTTCGATAGGATCGCGAGGGAGAAATTCACATTCGCAGCAACTAAGCTGGAATGGGCAGACTACAACAAAGTAATGAAAGCTCAGGGGGAGAATTATTTCGGACCATCGATCTATCTCCAGCGAGATCCCTTTGTGCAACTGATCTGGTCGGCTATGGATCGGAAAGCGGATGGATTCTTCTGGGCAGATTTCGGCCGTTTCGCCTATAGCTACGATCCGAATCGTCCGGAGCAGGTCGAAGTCCTCTGTGAGCGGGAAGCAGCCGATGAATATCTGACCGTGTCTGCAAGATTCCAGTCATCAGCGTTGCGGCCATCGAGCGACGGGGATCTTTCACGCATCCCCTATCCGATGAAACTCGTTGATCGTTCTGCGACGATTGAGCTGGGTGGTGTTGATGGCACCCACATTAAGAAGGCGGATGTTAGTTTGAAAGTAACGGCACAAGCTGAACAGCTCCGATTTATCCCGTTCTATATTGATAGACACCAGAATGTTGATACTGTCTGGATCAACGATGTCAAAACGGAGTTCTGGAGCCGGAATGATCAATCGATTGTCTATCTCTTTCCTGCAAAGCCAGTCAGCAAAGGGGAAGAGCTTACTATCAGGATTCTTTATCACGGCAACGACTACATGCGCATGCTTCCGTGGTTGGATGATGGAAGCGCGGTCTATACGCAAGTCGAGTACGACGCACCAAAAGGATTTACGTATTTCGTCCCCGGCATGAGCAAAGTTGAGATTGCCGGAGGTCGTCAGAAATTTAGCTCACAATACGATCTTTCCGTGCGGGACCAGCGTCTGATTTCTATTGCCACTGGCTATGACACCGTCACGGTGAATAGTGCATCCGGTTTTCCGATTACCTTTCTGAAAGTTCGCGCTTATTCACGTGGTGGACTTCCTGATGCAAAGTATCAGTCTATGGTGGTCAAAACATTCGATGCCATGTCATCAATACTTGGAAATCCACCAGCAACATTCGCAATGACAGTACTCCCCTATGGTTTTCGCCAGGCCCCGGGGGTGGCATCGATTCCGCAGCAATCGACCGATCTTGATCAGACCGGAGGTTTTGTCAAAACTGCGGCGCTCGTCCTTGCCGAGCAGTGGTATGGGATTACCGCTCAACCAGCAGGAAGCCGTGAGGAATGGGTCCTCGACGGAATGAAACAATCGATCGCGCAGATGGCGGTGCAGCAGGTGAAGACATCGGCTGAAATGTTTTCTGAAATCGGAGGGTTGGAGCGTCAGGTCGTACTTGGTATTGATCGTCAGGCCGATCGCCCTCTTGCGGGACATCTCGACTGGCGTGAACCAAAAGAACAGAGCACCGGACAGGTTGAATCACTGGTGAACATGACCAACCAGATGTATCGCATGGCGAAAGCCGGAATGCTCTTTAATCAACTCAGATTCGAACTCTATGACTTGAGTGGTGGGAAAGGGGATGCATCCTACGCGAAGCTTCTTCGTGAACTCACCGCCAGAGTCAGCAGTGCCCCTTTTACCAATGCCGACCTTGCTGCGATCATGAGCAAACATACTGGTCGCGACATGACCTCCTTTTTCAATACTTTCGTCTATGGCGGCGATCTGCCGCAGATAGCCGGAACATATCAGATGAACACGTCTGAAAGTGGTCAGTCGATGCAATGGAAACTGACCGTGAGCAACGTCCCCGCTGATTTCAGCGCACCGGTGGTGATTCGCCTCTCAGGCGGAGCCGACAGTGAGGTGATTCGTCAGACCCTCGTGGCCGGTGACAATAGTTTTCAGTTGCAGGGAGTCAAATCGGCTGTTACTGATGTAGTGTTCAACGAGTTTTATAGTCTGCTTTCGCGCGACAATGTGAAGAAAGGGAAGTAACAATCTCCCAGGCGACAGTCAGCACATTTGTTTTTCGGATCATCTCTGGTGAGTAAAGAGATGATCTCCCATCAGCTTGCCCCACCAGAACGAGCGATTCTCGTCGGTCTGGTGACCGCTGCCGGTTCACGATCGGAAGAGGAACGCTCACTTGATGAATTGCATCGGCTGGCTTCATCTGCCGGTGCAAAAGTGATCGATCGACGCATACAATCCCGCCCATCAATCGATCCCGCTACCTATGTCGGACACGGAGTCGTTCAGGAACTCGCCGAACGAGTGAAAAACGGCGAAGCAAATTGTGTTATCTTTGATGATCAACTCTCCCCCGCACAGCAGCGAAATCTGGAACAGGCAATTGGGGGTAAAGTCCTTGATCGACCGATTCTCATTCTCGATATCTTTGCCAAAGGAGCGCGATCAGCCGAAGCGCGTTTGCAAGTCGAGATGGCGCAGTTGCAATATACATTGCCGCGTCTGACTGGTGCGTGGGTTCACTTTTCAAAACAGTACGGCGGCATCGGGTCGAAGGGACCGGGTGAAACGCAGCTCGAAATCGACCGACGTCAGATTCGTCATCGAATCACAACCTTGCGTGAACGACTGGATCGTGTCGAACGTCAACGGCAAACACAGCGCGCATCACGTCAGCAAGTCTTCAAGGTCGCACTGGTCGGTTATACCAATGCTGGTAAGTCGACTCTGTTTAATCGGCTTACTCGATCCGCTGTTGAAACCGCGGATAAGTTGTTTACGACCCTTGATGCGACTTCCCGATTGATGGCGGTCGGTTATCCGACGCGAGTTGTTTTTACCGACACCGTCGGATTCATTCGCAAACTCCCACACCAGTTGATTGAAGCTTTCAAATCGACTTTGGAAGAAGCAGCAGTAGCTGATTTGCTTTTGCATGTCGTCGACTGCGGGGATGAAGAGCTGCCGAATACTATCGAACAGACGCAATCACTTCTCGAAGAGATCGGCGCGGGAAAAATTCCGACCATTCTGGTCTATAACAAACTCGATCTTGCTCCTGATTTTCAACCGTTGCCGACAGCACAGCAGCATATTCAGCTTTCTGCACCAACCGGAATCGGGCTTGAACCACTCCGCGAGATGATCATCAGCGAAGTTCAGAAATTCCGGGCATCCCGCGGTTTGCCGGCTCTTCCCGAGCAGATTGATATCTCTTCCTCTTCAATTCAGACCGGGAACGAACTCCTCTAGTAGAATCTCTGAATTTCTCACGTTTCATTTCGGCACAGTTTCTTTGATGATCCAATTGCCAATACCGACTTCTGCAAAGAATCACCTGTACTCTTTTCCCCGCTCTCTGTGCAGAGATTTCCCTCCCGTCCGATATTGATTGCAATTGGCAAACCATCTGAAAGTTGGTCTTGTACTGTAATGACAAAGAAGATTTTGATCGTCGATGACAACCCGAATATGTCCTCCCTTCTCTCTGAGATGCTCGAGGTGTTTGATTATGAGTCGGTCCGCGCCTCGGATGGACATCAGGCACTCGGCGAATTGACTAAGGGTGGGATCTCGATGGTGATCACTGATGTACGCATGCCGAACATGGGTGGTGTCGAATTGCTGCATGCGGTCAAAGATCAATTCCCCAGATTACCGGTCGTGCTGATTTCCGGCTACACCGCAGGAACTGAATTCGAAAATGGCATCCAACGCGCGGATGGTTTTCTCGGGAAGCCACTGATGATGTCCGACATCGAACGCATTCTGAATCAGCTGCTGTAAACCCGTCCCTCCCAATTCAATACTCAATCCGTAATCATTTCTTGGTGCCCCACTGCGTATGCACGCCGCGCGTGCAGAGCGGTGGGTTCCCGGGCTGAATTCTTTCATGTACGTTCCGAATAAATATAGACCTGGAACCCACCGCTGGTAGCCTCCGGCTCCTGCGCAGTGGGGCACCGATGAGAAGAAGCATCTTCTTTGTCTAAGTGACCCGCTCACGTTTCGGGTGCGGGGTATGAAATTCTTCCCGTCTATCCCGTCAAATCTTCGCAAATCTCATAGATGACCCACTCAGATTACGAACTCTCTTCGCTCTTAAGAAATATCCAAAGCGACACTTCGTCGAATCCCTTGTTCTCATTTTCAATTCACACATTCAGACTCTATACTCTTCTCACGCATGAATACAGGACCCTTCCATGTCATTTGAAATCATGACCGCCGTTGCAGTCTTCGCGACGGTCGCTTCCATCACCCCGGGTCCGAATAATACCATGCTGCTTGCCTCCGGTCTAAATTTCGGATTCGTTCGCTCGCTGCCGCACATGTTCGGCATTACGATCGGTTTCAGCGTGATGATCATTGCCGTTGGGCTTGGGCTCAGTCGGATATTCGAAATCTTTCCACCGCTGCATCATGTCCTGTTTGTGTTGTCCGCGATCTATCTTCTGTATCTGGCATGGATGATCGCGACATCCAAATCAAGTAGCAGTAGTAGTGATTCAGTCGGAAAGCCATTTACATTCTTGCAGGCGGCGGCGTTTCAGTGGGTGAATCCGAAAGCGTGGGTAATGGCGATTGGGGTGACCACCGGATATGTCCCGCATGACAATTTCACCTCCGGATTATTTTTGGTTGCTGCAATTACCGCGTTGGTGAATTTCCCCTGTATTGCAGTCTGGGCAGGATTTGGCGCAGCGATGCAACGTTATCTGTCACAGGAGCGTCATCGAATGATATTCAATGTCACCCTCGCAATTCTGCTCGTGATTTCAGTTCTGATGAGCGTGTATGAAGGGTATGTGAAGCGATAGAGGAGTGGGTCTTCTTCGGTGCCCCATTGCGTATGGACGCAAGGCGTGCAGAGCGGTGGGTTCCCTGTCTGTATTTTGTAGCGCTGGTCAGTTTCTGCCCCGCGTCTTTCTGTTAGAAAGGGCAGACGAAGGCGTCTGCCGCCCACGGAAAAAAGACCCTGAGCGGGTCCTTCGGCAAGCTCAGGACAGGTCGCTCAGGTCTACCATTGGGAATTTCCTGATTATCCTGTAGGGCGGGATAGGCCCCGCCGAAGGTGGGCTTCCCGCCATCTTCTCCTTCTAGGTGGCCCGTGGGCTTGCCCCGGGTTCCCGTGATGTACAGCCGGTGACATAGGTAACAGTTTAGACCGGCGACATGGGTAACAGTTT
>CAZFGK010000036.1:0-20601 GCA_964518635.1 uncultured Ignavibacteriales bacterium | reverse complement strand
AGAGTCGTCGTAGCTGATGAAAGAGGGCAGACGAGGGCGTCTGCCGCGCACGGAAGCTGGAACCCTGATCTGGTGATCAGGGCCACCTGTCCAAGGGTGGTCAAGATGGATTTGTTCTAGCCAGAGATTGCTGTGTTGGAATGAGAGGGAATGTAGATGGATCGATAAATGACACTCCAGACATTGGGGATTTGACGATTCTGGTCGACTATCTGTTTACTTCATTTGAAACGGTAAGCTGTTATAACGAAGCGAATCTAGAAGGGATTCCCGGTATCGATATTGGGGACTTAACTCTTCTCGTCGAACACTTGTTCATTACATTTGCAGCTTTGCCAAGCTGTGATTGATCGCGAATGAGACTCATGCCACTAGTGCAAAAGTTGATACCGCTAACGGAGGATTTATGAAGAGCCGATTCATGTTCATCTTGTTATCTGTCGTTCTTGTAGTTTGTTGGAGTGAAGCAAGAGGACAAACTGTTCTTGATACAATCGATCCGGGAGTGCGAGACGAAATCTGGCTATCTTCTCATTCGGAGTCTCTTGGAAGTGAGGGGAATAATAGATTCTCTCTTGATCTTTGGATCAAACACGATAGTGTGGATATTACCTCACTTTCTGCAGGTTTTAATTGGGGAAATGAAAATGTAAGAATTGACAGTGTTGTATTCTCTCAGAAAGCTCGCGCGGCCTTCGATTTCAAGCTCGGAGGATTACGAAAAGAAGATATAGACACTACAAATACATATCGCCAGTTCCTCTTTTTTGGTGTTCGCCTGCTTACTTCTGGTCTCCAGACAGGTGGCGATTCCATTCTCCTCGCGACCTATTACTTTTCGTGTGGGCGGTGGGATCGAATTGACGAAATTGTCATTGATACGATGACATTCAGTGGTGGTTCCCAACTTGTGCTTGTGGGCAAGAACCCTGGAGAAAGGGGCAGCAAGTTCCGGTATGTTCCTGCGTGGCGAAAGAGAGTGGTCATCCACGACCCCGACCGGCCATGCTGTGTGAACATTATGGGAAACATCGATGGCGAAGATGGCGTCGATATCGGAGATCAAACGCTACTGATCGATCATCTCTTTGGTACCGGCGTAGCACTTACGTGCGTCGAGGCCGCAAATGTCGATGGCTCAGCAGATGGTTCGGTTGATATGGCTGACCTCATCGCTCTGACAGAACATTTATTCTTGGGTGGTCAATTGGCTGAGTGTAAGTAGAGTCGTCGTAGCTGATGAAAGAGGGCAGACGAGGGCGTCTGCCGCGCACGGAAACTGGAACCCTGATCTGGTGATCAGGGCCACCCGTCCTGTAAAGGGCAGGCCTTCAGACTTGCCCTTTCTCTTGCTTTCCTGTCGACATTTCCCCCCCTACCTTCCCATCATGCCAGCCCCACTGCTCGGAATAGACTATGGACGGAAACGAATCGGTGTCGCGATCTCTGATCCCGATGCGTTCATCGCGACCGCGTTGACCACGATTGTGACAAGCTCCATGAAGGAGGCAATCAATCAACTTCTCGTTATCATTGAGCGCGAATCACCAACTGAAATTGTCGTTGGGTACCCGCTTCATGCCGACGGCCGCGCCAGCGAAATGTCGGACGCGGTCGATCGTTTTATCGAGCGACTCGCTGAGCGGCTTCACGAGCAACTCGGCAGTGTGGGGGATATCCCGATCACCCGTTCCGATGAATTTGTCAGCTCACAAGAGGCCGAAGCCGTATTGCATGCCCACGGCAAACGAATCAAAGGGAACAAAGAGAAGATCGACCGTCTCGCCGCCGCGATTCTGCTGCAACGTTATCTTGATCAGCGACGCGACGGGTCGTAAGCTCGCACCATGATATTCGGATTCTTCACTGGTTGGCTTCGCGCTCTTCTCTGGCTTGTCCTCTTTCTTGCCGCTGCGGCACTTGCCGGATGGTTCTGGCTCAAGTACGAATTCGAAGCGGTCGATCTCGGCTCGACCACCCATTCTCTCATAGTAAAATCAGGGGACAACTACGGGCTTATCGCCGATTCCCTGAAAGCAAAAGGGGTGATCAAATCACGCCCACTCTTTGTCTGGATCGGGAAGTGGCAGAAGATCGACCGAACGATCCGCCCCGGTCGATATGATTTCTCCGGCAAGCTCTCTCTTTTTGAAATACTCGAAAAATTCAAAAAGGGGGAGATAGTCACCATCACCTTCACCATCCCCGAGGGAACAACTATCTGGAGAGTGGCATCGATTCTTGATACCGATGTCGACATCGATTCAGTCTGGCTACTCAACCCGGCGAATACCAAGTCACTGCTTGCAAAACATTCGCTGCCGACGCTTGAAGGGTATCTCTATCCTGATACGTATACCGTACCGTGGGGAACACCGGCAACAGATGTCATTGATCTGTTACTTCGCACCTATCGGGAACGAACCGATTCACTTTTCGCGCGCTATGTTCGTGAGCAGGGGACTCTCACTCCCGATCAGGTCATGATTCTGGCGAGTATTGTTGAAGCGGAAGCGTTGCGTGATGATGAGGAACCGACTATCGCATCTGTCTATCTCAATCGCTACAAGATCGGAATGAAACTGGATGCAGACCCGACGGTGATCTACGGACTTGGTGGGCTCGACCGGCCATTAACACGAAATGATCTTGATCGCGTGACTCCCTACAACACCTATCGAAAGCCAGGGCTGACACCCACGCCGATTAATTCACCGGGATTGACTGCCATTCAGGCGGTCATGCGACCGGAGAAGACCGAATATCTTTTCTTTGTAGCAGACGGAACAGGACGGCACCGATTTAGCCGCACGAACGAAGAGCACAATCGCGCTCGCTCTGAAATCAAACGGAAACAGAGACAAGGGCATTAAGAGAGAATTTACTCCTGAGAAACTGCCAGACGTGACTCAGCAAGTATTCTGGCAAACTGTTCACAGATCGGCAGCAGTAGTTCCTCTTCCGCTCCGACAAATGCCTGCGGCTGCGAGGATGCATACGCCACCACACCAAGGCAAAGCCCTTCATGCATCAGCGGCAATACTGCAATCGAGACGGTGTCTTCGTCGATGAGTAGCCGCCGTTCGAGCGATGAGCCATCGAAGAGTCCGTAGTAGTCGTCAGTGTACAAAAAGCGATGCTCGGCGACTTTTCTGAGGAGTGATGATTGCTCAGGCATTGGCAGCGACAATTGGCGAAATTCATCGCCGCGATTAAATGACGACACACAGGTCAGTCGCTTGTCGGAATCAAGGGCGAGTAGTCCGCGATGAATCGACAGGTAGCGACAAAGTGTCTTTGTGACTGTCGAAAACAACGCTGCGGGATCAGATTTTTCCTGCTGGAGACGGGAGAGATCGATTCGATAGCGCGGTGTGCGGTTCTCTTTTCGTCTGTCCCAGTCCTCAGGGGAATAGGAGATCACGCCATCACCTCGTCGAGATCCTCAACCATGCTCTCATTCATCTCTTCAGCACCAAAGGCATCGTCGAGCCCTTTGCTCCCCAGCTCATACTTCTTCATTTTGCGCCAGAGAGTCGTCCGACCAATTCCCAATGCCTGGGCAGTCTGGGTGTAGTTCCAGTTGTTATCAGAGAGCGCGCGGAGAATAGTCTGACGTTGGGTTGCGTCCATGAGTCGTCCGCGTGGGACCATGCTGAATGACGGGGCATCAATCGTCGATTCGTTTCGAATGAACATGATGTCGTCGAAATCAAGCTGTTCTGCCTGACAGAGCGCGACACCACGCTTGAGGGTATTTTCGAGTTCACGCACATTCCCCGGCCATTCGTGTGAGAGGAGCTTTTCGATTGCCCGACGAGTTATTGCCAGTGGTGCCTTGCCGATTTCAGCGGCGATACGACGGAGGAAATAGTCGGTGAGCATTTCGATATCTTCGCGGCGTTCACGAAGCGGAGGAAGATTGAGCGGGATAACATTCAATCGATAGTAGAGATCTTCGCGAAATGTCCCACGGGCGACCATCTCTGTCAGATCACGATTACTCGCACCGATAACGCGCGCATTGATTTTCTTCTGATCATTCGAGCCGACCGGGCGGATGGTGCCATCTTGCAGAAAACGCAGCAGTTTGACCTGCACTGAAATTGGCAAATTGCTGAGTTCATCGAGAAAGATGGTCCCTCCCTCGGCCTCTTCGAACAATCCCTTCTTGTTATTCCATGCAGAAGTAAAGCTTCCGCGCACATGCCCGAACAATTCTGATTCGAGCAATGCTTCCGGAATCGAGCTGCAGTCGATTGCTACAAATGGACCGCTTCGCCTGAGTGAATGATGATGAATTGCCCGTGCAAAGAGCTCTTTTCCCGTCCCTGATGGACCAGTGATCAGAGTCGTGATATCAGTCGGTGCAATGCGACGAGCGGTGTCTTTGACCTGAAGCATCGGCTTTGAAATACCGATGATATTGTCAAATCCATAGTTCATGGCGACATGCTGTCGCAGGCGACTGACTTCATCAACCAGTCGCTTCCGTTCAATCACTTTGTGGACAACGAGCTTGACTGCATCCTCTGTCAGTGGTTTGGTCAGATAATCTATGGCTCCAAGATGCAATGCCTCGACAGCCCCCTCTATCGAGCCAAATGCGGTCATGACCACTGATTCTGTCCCCGGAAAACTCTGACGGAGCATACGGATGACATCCAGTCCCGATTCATGTCCGAGGCGAAGATCGGTAAAAACCAATTCTACCTGTTGATGTTGTAGAACAGCGATTCCTTCATGAAGCGTTGCCACCGTCTCTGTCTTGAGTCCCTCGGCCTGTAGCAACCGTGCAAGATGTTCCCGAATAACTCGTTCATCATCAATGATCAGAACAGTTCCCTGGAGTGATTTCGCATTGGTCAAAGTCTTCATGATTTCTTTCCTACGAATACAATGTCTGACGTGGAGAATGAGACGTTCGAAACAATTTGCCGCTCACCAGTCTCGTCATCTGTTTCGATTGTCATATCAAGATCAACGCCCAGATTCGAGGCGATGAGCTGCACGCAATTTAGTGCTTCGCCGTTAATAGGATCGCTGGCGATCTGACTATCTACCGGCGAGACAATGCGGACGGTTGCAATTTTCGCATCTTTTGAGATTGAGAGTTTCAGTCTCTTTGCCGCTTCGACACTGGAGACCTGAGCAACCCAGATCATATCGAAGAGTGTGCCAATCAAACGACGACGAACTACTACTGCGATATCCTGCTCGGCAGGGAGACTTGCACTCCGTCCGGCGAGCCCAAACTTCTTGAAGAGGCGGATCGTGCTTGCTGTGAGTTCTTCGGCAAGAAAAGTTCGGTAGGAGCGTTCGGATTCAATTGGAAGGGTGGCTTCGAGACTATCGATGGTGTGACTTAACGAAATGACTTCATCCCGCAGAGTACCTCCCCATGTCCAGGACGGAGAATCGGGGCCGGTCGAAACCGGATCGAGCATCTCAGCCGCAGCAGTCACAACGACCAATCGATTGCGAAGGGCGTGGATAAGGTACTTCACCGACCGTGTCAGCGTCGCGTCCGTGCTTGGGCTGACCGTCTGATTTGCACCGACGGGCGATCTTCGCATTGTCGGTGAAACATCCGTGTGAAACATCGTCATTCCTTGACGTCCTTTTGTTTCATGGTGCAACTGTTACCCTTCAGATATCGGCGATCTGTGCGGAAGCTTGAGCCGTTTTTGAACAGTTTTTCATGTTTCCATTTCGACTTGAAACAGATTGCGAATATTGAGAAACAGGTATCGGAGCCGTTTTTGAAAACTGTCTTGACGGTTTGCGGCTCCTCCCCTACCATCAGCTATGCCGCTCACACCCGAAGAGGTTTTACACATCGCCCGTCTGGCGCGACTTCATGTCGACGAACAGGAAGTCAGCCACTATGCCCGCGAACTGAATGTCATTCTCGACTACGTGGCTCAGTTATCGTCGGTTGATACCTCGACTGTTGATTCCGCTGCAGCGTCCTTCCAGACCGAAAATGTCCTCCGTGATGATACCGTTACCCCGTCACTTGATCGTGACACCGTCCTTCGTGGCGCACCACTCCATGACGGCGTCTATTTTATGGTGCCGAAAGTAATCGGCGGTTGACGTGGTCCTCGCGGTGATTCCGGCACGACTCGCATCGTCAAGATTCCCGCGAAAAGTCCTTCATCCCATTCAGGGGAAACCTCTTATTTGGCATGTCTGGAAATCGGTAAAATCTGCCAATCAGATCGACCGGGTCATTGTTGCATCATCTGATAAGGAAATTCTCGATGTCGCCCGTGAGTTTGGAGCCGAAACCTATCGGACTTCAGCAAAACACCAAACCGGCTCCGACCGATCGGCAGAGGTCTGCAAGTCGATCCCTGCTTCGATAGTCGTAAATGTTCAGGCCGATACGTTCGACTTGCCGTCTGCTTCATTGAACAGGTTGGTCGCATTCTTGAAGTCGAACCGAGCGGCCCTCGCGGCGACATTGGTCTACCCGATCTCTGCCCAGTTGGCAGCGCAGACCGATCGCGTCAAGGTGGTGCTTGCTGGCGACAATCGGGCACTCTGGTTCTCGAGGTCGCCGATTCCGTTCCCACATCAGGGAACACGCAGTCGAAAGAGCGAATATTTCGGTCATGTTGGCGTCTATGCCTACCGCCGTCATCCACTTCTGAAGTTTGGCAGCCAGAAACAGACTGTCGCCGAATTGACCGAATCGCTTGAACAGCTTCGCTTTCTGGAGATGGTCGGTCCGATGTATGCCGTGAAGATGACCAAAGGGCCCCGGTCGATTGACCGACCGGAAGATCTCCCCACATGAGATTGCTTGATCATGTACGAGAACTGATTTACATAAAGGGAGAATGATGGCAGCCGAACCGAAGCCCAAGTATATTTTCGTCACCGGCGGGGTAGTTTCCTCCCTTGGCAAGGGGATAGCCGCCGCCTCTATCGGGCTGTTGCTCCAGCGTCGCGGACTCAATGTCCAGAACATCAAACTCGATCCCTATATTAATGTCGACCCCGGGACGATGAATCCGTTTCAGCACGGTGAGGTCTTTGTTCTTGATGACGGTTCCGAAACCGATCTTGATCTGGGGCATTACGAGCGTTTTCTCGATCAGAATCTTGAAAGAGGGAATAATTTTACAACCGGTCAGGTCTATTACACAATCCTGACTCGTGAACGTCGCGGTGATTACCTCGGCGCAACCGTACAGGTCATCCCTCATGTCACCGAAGAGATCAAGAGCCGTATTCGCAAGCCAGTCAGATCGAATCCGACGCCGGATGTAATCATTGCCGAAGTCGGGGGCACCGTCGGCGATATCGAGTCTCTTCCGTTTCTTGAGGCGATTCGTCAGATGGGACTCGAAGAGGGGCGACAGAATGTCATGTACATTCATGTCACACTCGTTCCTTATATCGAAACAGCCGGTGAATTCAAAACCAAGCCAACCCAGCATTCAGTAAAAGAGCTTCGCGAAATCGGTATCCAGCCGGATGTCCTTCTGTGCCGTGTTGCGCGACCGATCAGTGACGGGCTACGTCAGAAGATTTCGCTCTTTTGTTCTGTCCCGACGAAAAATGTCATCGCAGCGGAAGATGTAAGCACGATCTATGATGTCCCGCTCAAGTTTCATGCACAGGAACTGGATGATATCGTCGTCAATCATTTCGGCTGGGATACTCCGAAGCCGGAACTAAGCCAGTGGTCACAGATGGTTGAGCGGGTGACCAATCCCTCCCGTCATGTGACCGTTGCGATCTGTGGCAAGTATGTACATTTGAAAGATGCCTACAAATCGATTATTGAGTCTTTCATACATGCCGGAGTTGAGAATGACTGTGAGGTCCGCCTGCGCTGGATTTCCTCCGAAGATATCAAGCAGCGAGGGGCACAGCCGTTTATGCATGATGTGGACGGGCTGCTCATCCCCGGTGGGTTTGGGGAACGGGGAGTTGAAGGGAAAATCGAGTCGATACGTTACGTTCGTGAAAACGGCATCCCATTCTTTGGAATCTGCCTGGGGATGCAGTGTGCCGTTATTGAATTTGCGCGTCATATGTGTGGGCTGACTGATGCCCACTCTTACGAATTTTATCGAGATCTGAAACATCCGGTGATTCATCTCATGGCCGACCAGGAAGGGGTTACTGAACTTGGTGGTACGATGCGTCTAGGGACCTACCCTTGCCATCTCACGCCGGGGACCAAATCTGCCGCGGCGTACGGAATTCCTGTCGCACAGGAACGCCATCGACACCGTTACGAAGTGAACAATGCCTATCGGGAATTGCTCACCAGTCGAGGGTTGGTTCTTTCCGGTCTTTCCCCTGACGAACGCCTTGTTGAGATGGTGGAAATTGCAAATCACCCCTGGTTTGTCGGAGTCCAGTTTCATCCGGAACTCAAATCACGCCCCCTTCGTGCACATCCGTTGTTTCGAGATTTCGCCGCTGCGATGGTTCGTTACAAAGCTTCCCGTCAGCAGGGGAAAGGGCAACCGGTCGAAGCCGGAGTCAATCAAGTCGATTGAAGCCCCGCTCCTGTTGTAGCCACATCCCTCCTACTTTGCAACGAGAGTTGTTTGACTCAGTTGTTGTTCTCTCGTATGCTCTCCTGTAGTGAATAGAACGAGAGAGACCTACACGAAACAGGGATACGTCATCGGGATTCGATTCATTCGTTCCCTGATGCTTGTGTATGGTATTGTTGGCGGAGGAAGCGAAACTTTCGCACAAGCTCCATCAGATTCATCCTCCCGAGCAAATGTTCGATTCCAGGCCCCGATTGATCCCGCTCGATATCTTGTCAATCCCGGGCAACAACTGACCGTCACCTTTTTGCAGTCGAGTCTGGCTCCACTGCAGCTTGAAGTAAATTCCGAAGGGGCAATCGTTCATCCCAGTTTCGGCAAGGTTGAAGTCGTCGGGGAAGCGGTCACCCTCGCAGCACTACGCTCGAAACTCCTGAATCATCTCAAGACCTTTTTCAAAATGCACGAGATCGACGTGACCGTCACTCGTCCGCTTGAGACCACCATCCAGGTCATCGGCGAAGTCAAATCTCCGGGAAGCTATCGACTTAGCAATGCACTGACTCTTTCTGACCTGATCGATTCGGCTGGCGGTATTCTCCCGGGTGGGAGCCAGCGAATGATCTCCGTAATCGGAATCGATTCACAGAGCTGTGATCTGCTACGGGCGAAAGTCCTGCTTGAAAAGAGTGAGAATCCCTATCTCTACGGAATACGCCGAGTGATTGTACCGCAGAGTGGGCCGACAGTACATATCGAAGGGGATGTTCTCCGTCCGGGAAGCCTTGAGTTTACCGCCAATGAATCACTTGAATCGCTTTTCCCGTTAGTAGGTGGTCTTCTTGGAATTTCGATGACATCAATTACTCAAGCCGAGCAAAGTATCAGACTTCCACACGTACTCACCTCTACATCAGCCGGACAACATTTTGTTGTGCACACAGAGGAAGGGCGCGCCGTCAGCATACATGGATCTGTACGAAGAGCTCAAAAGGGTGCATTTGCCGAACAGACATTGCAGCAAGTACTCGCAACTGCCGGTGGGTTTACTTCTGCTGCCGATTCGAATCGCGTTGTCATCTGGAGACGGATGACCTCTGCAACTGATCTTGCAGCACTTCGATACCCACTCGTGCTTGCGCGGGAGTTTTATCCGATAACATCACTCATGGCCGGAGACTCGGTCGTCGCGCCAGTCCGCCGTCAGTTTGTCGAAGTGGTCGAAGGGGAGAGGGCGCAGGCAATACCCTATCAAAAAGTCATGACCGTGCGCGAACTTCTTTCACTTGCCGGAAAAAAGAGTATCAGCGAAATGACACATGATCTGATCATTCGTGATGGTGCGACCGGACTGGAAATGCCAGCGACCCTTTCGATCCGTATCTTTGACGGCGACCGTCTGATTATTCTCCCGAAAGAGAAGAGACCATGAACAATTCTTCTGGCGGAAATCTCTTCCTCTTTCTCGAACTGCTCACCCGTTGGCGTACTTTCATTCTCTCGTTTATTGTCGTCGCATTGGTAATCTCTATTGCGGTCGCGATGCTCATCACCCCTTGGTACAAAGCGAAAGCCGTGCTGCTGCCATCACGCGGGGATGCCCTTCCTGTCGGGAAATATACTGAGTTATCCGAGATGTCATCCCTCACCTCCGGGCTGGATCTTCCGGCACTGGTGACCGCGGCTGATGTCCACGCAAAAATTCTCGAAGGGCAGACAATTTCTGATCGAATCATCAAGCAGTTTGAACTCAAACAGGAATATCCCGGTCTCAAGCAGCACGAGTTGTACGAAGCACTTGCCGATCATGCCAAATTTCGCGTTACCGAAGTTGGCTTGCTGGAGATAACAGTTGAGCATCCTGACCCGGTGAAAGCGGCGGCAATGACCAATGCCTACACTGTCGAATTGAATCGCATTGCTCGTGAACTTCTCAATGCTAAAGCTCGCTCGAAGAGAATTTTCATCGAAGAACGACTAGCCGATGTCAAACGGGAAGTTGACACTGCACGGCAAGCATTCCAGCGATTTCAACTCAGTTCACGAACGGTCGATGTCCCTCGTCAGACCGAGATGGCACTTATTCAGGCGAGTGACATTCGAAGTCAACTTGCTCGTCTGGATATGGATATTGAAACGACCGAACGGACACTTGCTTCCGATCACCCCGACTTGAAAAATATGTACAAGCGTCGCCAAACGTTGGCGGCCCGCATGCAACAGATCGAGCGGGGGACTCGCGATACCGGATACCTGAATGTCCCTCTCACCGCCATGCCCGGAGTTCGGGATCAGTTCTTGCAGATGTCGACCCGCGTTGCGCTGGCAGAATCTTTACAAGTTATCTTATTGGGTCAACTTGAACAGGCACGAATACAGGAACTGGAGAGCACCCCGTCTGTGGCGGTGATCGATTCAGCTAATGTCCCGACCCTGCGTACACGACCGAAACGAACATTCATCGTCGCTGGATCGGCGATTCTGGCAGCAATCCTTGCTATCTCTTTCGCGGGAAGTATTAATTACCTTCATGTCCTGCGAAAATCGGATGCCGCCAATTTCGACCGTGCTCGTTCTTTTGTCGTCGGCTATTTCGGCTGGATTCC
The DNA here is from genome assembly GCA_964518635.1 of uncultured Ignavibacteriales bacterium. GTDB lineage: Bacteria > Zixibacteria > MSB-5A5 > GN15 > FEB-12 > CAZFGK01. The sequence continues at coordinate 9,470 of CAZFGK010000036.1, read as the reverse complement.
CGGTCTCAGAAAGGGAATAGATGCCGGTTAGAAACGAAGAATCATCAGCAAAGCAGAATCAATCATGCCAATAGCCAGTATTGAGTCATCAGCAACACTCGGAGCGGGAACCACGCATGGACATTTTTGTCGAATAGGGGAACGCGTAGAAATCGGCAGCGATTGCCGGATCGGACACGGAGTCGTGATTCATGATGACTCGGTAATTGGAAACAATGTGCGTATTGATGATTACGCCGTGATCGGCAAACTCCCCATGCGAGCCGCCAATTCCGCAGTCACCAAAGAGCAGCAGCTGCCGCCAGCGACCATCGGGAATGACTGCATCATTGGCACGCATGTGGTCCTCTATCGTGGCTCGCTACTTGGGCGACGTGTGCTGGTTGCCGATCTGTCGACCGTGCGTGAACAGGTGACCATTGGCGATTTCACGATTGTCGGCAGAGGAGTCGCCATCGAGAATCAATGTTCAATCGGGAGATATGTGAAACTCGAAACGAATTGCTATATCACCGCTTATTCAGAGATCGGTGATCGGGTCTTTGTCGCTCCGTGTGTGGCGACCTCGAATGACAACTTTGTTGGTCGCACTCCCGAGCGATTCAAACATTTCAAGGGAGTGATCGCCCGACGTGGCGCGCGAATCGGCGTCCATGCGACGATCCTTCCCGGTGTTGAAATTGGTGCCGATTCCCTTGTTGCTGCTGGTGCACTGGTCACCAAAGCAACCCCTGCGAAGACGATCATCGCCGGTGTGCCGGCAAAACCATTCCGGGAAGTCCCGGATGCTCAGCTCCTGGACAATCAGGGCTGGACTGAAGAATAAATTTCTGGAGAATCAGGAGAATTTCCGTGGCTGTTCCCTTGCTCGATCTTTCCCGCCAGTACGCATATCTCAAACCCGCTCTCGATAAGGCGGTCATTGATGTCTATACCCATGGCAAATTTATTCTCGGACCTGAGGTCACGGCCTTCGAGGCAGAGATTGCGAAACTCTCGGGTGCCAAACATGGGATCGGCGTCGCTTCAGGTACCGATGCACTCCTGATTGCACTCCGTGCAGTTGGTGTCGGTCCGGGAGATGAAGTCATCACCTCTGACTTTTCATTTTTTGCATCTGCGGGAGTGATCTCGCGACTGGGTGCGACTCCGGTCTTTGTCGATATCGAACTCGACAGCTTCAATATGGATCCGAACAAACTGGAAGCGGCAATCACCCCTCGCACCAAAGCGATCGTTCCCGTGCATCTCTTCGGTCAGATGGCCGACCTTGACCCTATCATGGCGATAGCAAAGAAGCGAAATTTGTTTGTCATAGAAGACGGCGCGCAGTCAATCGGCGCGGAATACAAAGGGAAACCCTGCGGGTCGATTGGTCACATTGGTTGTTTCTCATTCTTTCCGTCGAAAAATCTCGGAGCAGGTGGGGATGCCGGTATGATTGTGACCAATACGGATGAATTGCATGAATCCTGCCGTATGCTTCGCACCCACGGGGAGAAACCGAAATATTATCACCGCGTGGTCGGTTATAATTCTCGACTTGATACGGTACAAGCGGCGACTCTTCAGGTGAAGCTGCCGTATCTTCGCAAATGGTCAGAGGCACGTATCGCGAATGCTGATCGCTATGATGCGGCACTTGCCAATGTGCCGAATCTTCGCACCCCGGCGCGGAAATCCTACTCGACGTTTCATATTTACAATCAATACACGCTGATGTCGCCGCGTCGAAAAGAGATCATGGCCGCCATGCAGGCAGCTGAAATCGGGGTGATGATCTATTATCCCGTGCCGTTTCATCAACAGGATTGCTTCGCGAATCTTGGATACACCAAAGCGCAGTTCCCAAATTCGGCGCAGGCGGCCGAGCAGGTCTTTTCGATTCCGGTCTATCCTGAACTGACCCTCGCAGAGCAGCAGGAAGTAATCGAAGTCATTTGCAAAGCCGCGAAGGACTGAGATTCGAGTATTTCGCTTGCTCGCAGAAGAGTCGGCTCGCGAAGACCGAACCGTTTCATAATGAGTCAGCCACTACGCATATTGTACTTCGCCTGGGCTGACTCAGCGCACACGCACCGCTGGGCAACCGGAATGACACAGAGAGGGTATCAAATTGAAGTCCTTTCGGTCGGTGGTGATAAAATCAAGGATGTTCCCACGACTATTTTCCCCTACACCGGTCGGCTTGTCTATTTGCAAACTCTCACCGCAGTGCGTCAGCAGCTTGAGCGTATCCGACCCGACTTTGTTCATATTCATTCGATCAGTGGATTTTCTCTCTGGTCGATGCTACTTGGAAAGATCCCGCGAATGATCTCGGTTTGGGGCTCGGATGTACTTGCTGGGCAAAATCGCGTCATTGAAAAATATCTCACTCGCAACGCGTTGAAAAAAGCGGATCGGATCACTGCGACCTCTGCGTTTCTTGCAAGAAAGACCAAAGAACTGGTGCCAGAACTCACGAAAGAAATTTCAATCATTCCGTTTGGGGTCGAAGTCCCTCAGGCACTTCCGTCACTTCCAGAATCTCCACCCTTGCGGCTCTGTATAATGACCAGCTATCGTGAATTGTATGGTGGAAGTACCGCAATCGCAGCGGTTGCTGCACTTCGAAAAAGCGGACGTTACATCACACTTTCACTCCTGTATCCGGGGGAGATGAAGCCCCGTTACATAGCAGAAGCAAAGTCTCTTGGCATCTTAGACGCAGTCACCTGCGTCGATCCACTCCCGAATGAAAAGATTCCGGAGTTTCTTGCGCAACATCATCTGCTACTTCGTCCCTCTGCGTCTGACTCATTCGGTGTTGCTGTTCTCGAAGCCGCCGCCCTCGGTCGACCGACTATCGCCACCAATGTTGGGGGGCTGCCAGAGGTAATTCAGCATCTGTCGACTGGGTACCTAATTGAGAGAGCTACGGCGGCTGAGCTTGAAAGTGGTATTCGGGTCTTCTATGACAATCCCTCACTCATTCAGCAGTACGGTACGAAAGCACGTCAGTTTGTGAGCGAAAGATACACCTGGTCTCGATCACTCGACCTCATGTCCGCCGAATACGAACAGATGCGAATGAGAGTACGCTCATGAAAAAAAAGCAGAGTCAGAAATCGAGGATGCTCCCGTTGTTTGACTTGACCCTTTCAAAGAGGGCAAAACGAAGAGTCAGCGACGTCCTCGAATCTGGCTGGCTCTCAACCGGTGCGGTCTGCGCTGAGCTTGAGAATGAAATTGAAAAGAGATTTGGCGTCCCTTTTGTTGCTGCAGTGAGCTCCGCGACAGCCGGATTGATTGCCTCACTCAAAGCAGCCGGGATCGGAGAGGGGGATGAAGTGATCCTCCCCTCTTTCACCTTTATTGCCACCGCTGAAGCAGTAAAAAGTGTCGGCGCAACCGTTCGTTTCGCTGACATCGATACGGAAACCTGGTCACTCGATCCATTTGATGTCACTCGAAAAATAAACAAGCGTACAAAAGCAATCATACCAGTCGACTATGCAGGCATTCCAACAGACTATACATCTATGCGAAAGCTCGCCCGTAAGCATCATCTGACCATCATCAGTGATTCTTCACATGCCCTCGGCGCAACCTACAAGAACAGGCCGATCTGTGCGTACTGCGACTATTCCGTTGTCTCGCTGCACGTAACGAAAAACTTGTCTTCAGCCGAAGGGGGATTGGTGATCTCTCATTCAAAAGAGAATATCGAACGCGTCCGGCTCTTGACCCGTCATGGGATCACTCGGAATGCATGGCAACGGCGATCAAAGGGGAGTGTGGAGTATGACGTCGTCGCGGATGGACTGAAAGGGAATCTCGCGGATGTCCTCGGTGCCATTGCGCTTGGTGAGTTGCCGCATTTTTCAGCCAATCAGAAGAAGCGAGCACGACTCGCGAAAAAATATACTCAACTTCTTTCCCCTTACGCTGACTCAATTCAATTGATTGAAATTCCACGTCAAATTGAAGCGACCTGGCATTTGTATCCGATTCGGCTGCGAATGGTTAAACGTCAGTCGCAGCGAGATGCAGTCGTTGCAGTCATGAAAAAAAAGGGGATCGAGTGTGGCATTCATTATAGGCCACTGCACACGATGTCTCTGTTTCGTGGGCATAAAGATGCAAAGAGTTTGCCCGTGACCGATGATATCGGAAAATCTGTCCTGATCTTGCCATTGTATCCGCTCATGTCCGCGTACGATGTCGATCGAGTGGTCCGGGAATTGATCGAGTCCCTTCTAAGCCTGAAGCTTTTGGCAGCAATCGACCAATGAATCTCCCGATCTGGCACATGCGAGTCCTGCTTGACCAGCGGCTTGAAAGGAATGACTTTTCACCGCAATGACAAACCGATTCGGATTTGGCTGGACTGACATATTTATCGCGCCGACCCGTGGCTTGTCTCTTCGTTACATCACGATTCTGACATTCTCACTTGCCATCGCCCTACGTCTGGTCAGTTACTTTGGTCAACTAGGGGCGTCGATCTCGGATGTCTCATGGGGGACTGTCGCCGATGCAAGCGGTTGGCTCCCCATTCACTTGTCGTCACTCTCCCTCATTTCAAAAATTATTGTGTTTATTGGCTGGTGGGTTGGATCACTGATTGTGATGACCGGCATGACCGCGGTCTCAATCTCAGAGCTTGAGAAACTCAAAGGGAATCCCTTCGCACGAATTGATCAGGTGGTGGGTGCTGCATGGAATCGTATTCGGGTCGTGATTGTGCATGATCTGCTGGTCTGGGGCGTGCTATTGGTGATGTTTCTTCTGTGCATGTCTACTGGACTCCCTGCACTCATCCCCGGTGAGATTCTACCATCAATTTTGTATGGCATTCTGCTTTTACCGGCCTTGATTCTAGCAGTCCTGCTCCTCTTTGTTATCGTAGTCTGGCTGATAGGTCGACTGGCTATTCCATCCATCGCCGCCTGTGAGTCATCTCCGACCAGCTTTGTGCTCACCGTCGAACTTTTTTCAGCTGTGATGCGTCAGCCATACCGATGGTTCGGCAGCTTCGCGTATGCCCTGGTCTCAGGAAAGCTCGTGAGTCTCTTCTATGGCTGGTTTCTCTTTGTTGCTGGCACGGGACTTATTCAACTCGGCTCGGTGCTTGCCGGAGATCAACTCCTGCGCAGCTGTCAGACCGCACTGGAGCGATTGCCGTTAGATAGCTCGGCATTTGAAATCCTGATCACAGGATTTCCTCGCTGGCTATCAGTCCCGCTCGATTCGGTTTCGCGCAGCTGGGGAAGTGACGGAGGGACCAGATTCCTTGCCAATATTCTTCTTTTTCTCCTCTTGTCGATTGCCGGATATTGGCTTTCGGTAGTGACGGTCTCGCTCGTTCGAGGGATGGTGGTGATTCGTCGTTCGAAGGACAATCGTGATCTGACTCAGGAAGCCCCTTACTTCGGGCGTGATGAACACATCAATCCTCCCCTTGCCGGAATTACGACCGCTGGTTCAACTCAGTCCCCTGCGACCGATGCCGAGTAAACTGCCGCAGGTCATTCGTTCTATTGCAGGGATGCAAACCCTCTCACGTGAACTCACGCGAGCAGGAAAGAGAATCGGATTCGTTCCAACGATGGGGGCGTTGCATGAGGGGCACGCCTCCCTTATTCGAACCGCACGCAAAAGTAGTGACCTCGTGGTCACTTCAATTTTCGTGAATCCGACACAGTTTGCCCCGCATGAAGATCTGAAAAAATATCCACGTCAACTTGCCGCCGACCGAAAAATCGCCGGAGATGCGGGCTCGGAGATTGTTTTCGCACCAAAAGCGGAAGAAGTATATCCGATACGTTTCCAGACCTGGGTCGAAGTACACTCACTCACACAACAACTCGAAGGGGCGAAACGCCCGACTCATTTTCGTGGTGTAACTACTATCGTTGCCAAGCTGTTCAATATCGTCCACCCTGATCTCGTCGTATTTGGGATGAAAGATTTTCAGCAGGCGATGGTGTTACGTCAGATGACATCTGATCTTGGCTACCCGATGAAATTTGTTATCGCCCCGACGGTGCGGGAACGGGATGGGCTCGCCCTGTCATCTCGCAATCGTTATCTCGATCCGACTCATCGAGCGCAGTCACCGATTTTCTACCAATCGCTGAAACTCGCCAAACAGATGGTTCGATCGGGTGAAAAGAGTGTGACAAAAATCGAGCGCGAAATGCGAAAGCATATCGCCGTGACCGCACCTCTTGCCCGGATCGACTACTTTTCATTCAATCGAATGGTCGATCTGCAACCGGTGAAACGAATCGAAAAGGGAACCGTCCTTTCAGGCGCGATCTTTTTCGGAACAACCCGTTTGATCGACAATCTCCGACTTGCATAGCGGCGAATTCATGTCCTCTGCTCCCATTCGTCCGCAGGGTGTCAATATCGCGCTGATGCGCCAGCATCAGAAGCACTGGCAGATACTCATGGTGCAGCGTGCCGCAACGGAGATTTATCCCCTCGCCTGGGGATTGATCACCGGCACTCGTCAGGATGATGAGACGCTTGCAGAAACTGCATTTCGTGAACTTCGGGAAGAGCTTTCGGTCGAACCGAAAATCCTTTGGTCAACCAATCATCTGGTGACATTCTACGAACCCCAAAAAGATTGCATCTGGCATGCCCCGGTCTTTGTACTGATCATCGAAAACGAGCAAATTAGTCCAAATGGTGAAATCTCCGAGGTCACTTGGTGTTCATGTGATGATGGGGTCGCTCGATCCCGCTGGAAATCCTTGAAGCAAATTTTACCGGAACTCTTTGATGAGATCGCACGTTTTCCGGACGAAACCTGGCAGCGACTTGACGCCCCAGCATAGCCCTGATCTCCTCTATTTTCTCGGCTTGTCTGATGGCGAAACTCTGCCGATATTGAGGCAATCATGCTCATCGCAATGTGTAAGTCCAAGATTCATCGCGCTACGGTTACATACGCCGACCTGAATTATGTCGGAAGTATCACCATTGATGCCGAACTCATGAAGGGGGCGAATCTCCGTGAGTTCGAGCAGGTGCAGGTGGTGAATATCAATAACGGTGAACGATTTGAGACCTATGTCATCAAAGGGGAACCGGGCTCCGGCATGATCGGACTCAATGGAGCAACCGCTCGTAAAGGACAGGTTGGTGATCTCGTGATTATTATCGCCTACGGACATATGACTCCCGACGAGGCGGATGATTTCGCACCGGCGGTGGTCCATGTCAATGAACGAAATCAGACGGTCGAGATTTCCCCCCAGATGGTTTCTTCACGATGAACGGCCGTAATGCGGCAATTCTTCTTGCGGCAGGCAAGGGGAAGCGGATGCAATCAGACCTCCCCAAAGTACTCCACCCTATCGGCAGCAAGCCGATCATTCGGATCTTGCTGGATCGTCTGATACCGCTTGGCTTTGAGCAGATCGTGGTGGTGATCGGGCATCAGGGGGAGATGGTTCAGCAGGCACTCGCCAGCTATCCGGTCTCATTTGCATGGCAACGTGAACAACTTGGGACCGCCCATGCCGTGGCACAGGCGCGGGATATGCTTATCGACTTCGATGGGACCACGATGATTGCCGCCGGAGATGTGCCGTTTCTTTCAATCAATTCGATTCGAGAACTGCTGCGCGGTCATCATAGTGCCAATGCCGCCGCAACCTGCTTATCAGCCAGATTCGATGATCCGACTGGCTACGGCCGAATCATTCGGGACAAGAGCGGGGAGTATCTTGCTGAAATTGTCGAAGAGAAAGATGCCAGCCCCGAGCAGAAAAAGATCACTGAAGTCAATTCCGGGACGTTCTGCTTTGACAATCGTCGCCTCTTTGAGGTCATCGACAAGATCGGAAACACCAATTCGCAGGGGGAATACTACCTGACTGATGCGGTCGCTTTGCTCAACAAGCAGGGGAATCGGGTCGCCATCGTTGAGGCAGAAAATCCGAATGAAGTATTGGGGGTCAACTCCCCAGAACAGCTTCAGGAGTTGGCCGAAATCTTCTCCCATCTTGTTGTCTGAGTGGCATCTCGCCGCTGGTGATTGTCTGGGAGCCGGTACCGACGCAGTTTCGGCGTTCGAGCTTGGTCCTAAAAACCGTGGAACTTCTTATCCTGCAACACGTTTAATCATTGACAGCGAATCGTGAATTCGGCTTGGATTTCTTGTTTGAGGTACCGATATTATGTCTATGCAACGAACGTTCTCCATCATTGCCTCCCTTTTCATTGCATGCTTGATCATGTATGCCCCCTCGTCTCGAGCTCAGTTTGCTGATGTCAGCCGGATCAATGCGATTGCGACTTCACGACCATTTGGATCGCAACCGGCAACATCCTCTCGTGGGCTGCTCGATTTTTCACGCGTACGATTCCAGCATTCCTACTCGATGTCCTATCTTTCCAGCTCATTCGGCTCGGCTTCACTCGGGATGTTGAACACCACCATGTTCTATGATCTGGCTCCGAATATGTCTCTTGCAATCGGTCTGTCGGTGGCGCATGACCCGCTGTCCTTGTTGAATCGTGAGAAGCAAAGTTTCGATGCCCGCATTCTCCCCTCTTTTCGACTTGACTATCAGCCGTCAAAGAATGTCTTTATGTCACTCAGTTACGAGCGACGAGAATCGCTCTTTAACCCATATACGTTTGACAACCATTCCCTTTTCCAGCGAGGTATCTTCGGTTACTAGTTCTCGATAGTTTTTGTTTGCCCGCCTTGTGCCAGTACGGCATCTCTTCTTTGCCCCCCGATGACAGATCAACAGATAGAACTTCAGGATGAATCTCGTTTCTTGCGTTTTCGAAGGAGTGCCCTTCGTATCGCCCCCTTTGCCGGTAAGGCACTGGTGGCTTGCGGATCACTGTTTGTGGTCGGCTACTTTACCTTTATGGGGATGGAACTCAACCGCGGTGTCGCAAAAGAGACCGAACTCCCTGATCATGTCATTCGGCTTGAAATCGTGAATGCCTCCGGGGATCGCTCTCTGTTGACCAAAGTCGCTGATTATCTGGATCACCAGAGATCACCACTCTTTGAGATTGCAGTGGTAGGAAAGCGGGAGATGCCTCGTCAAACTCACGCGAATACGTTTTTGATCGCTCGGGATGAACCACTTGAAGCGGCAAAAGTGCTCGGTCATTGGCTAAAGCTGGATGAATCGGCAGTGATGTTCAAACCTATTGAAGTGAATACCAAGGATGTCTCCGTCACACTGGTACTGGGGACTGACTTTCTGAAACGACAAAAGATGCTGGCGCAGGGGACAACGCAGTGACCGTAGCCAAAAAGAAATCGGCAAAGACGACCGTTCGTAAGAAGGCAACCGTCACCACCCGTACCACTCCCGCCCGAAAATCTGCCGTAAAGAAATCAACCGTTTCCAAAAGCGCGGTCAAGAAGAGCGTAGTTAAAAAGACATCGCGCGCAACCACGGCCCGGGCGTCTTCGTGAACTTCGGATCTTCGCCGATCCG
>CAZFGK010000035.1:0-20773 GCA_964518635.1 uncultured Ignavibacteriales bacterium | reverse complement strand
CCGTATTTCTTGCTAGCTAGCCGGGGCATCTCGATTCGTTCGATTGCAGAGACTATTGAGAGGTACAGGAATTCGCATCGCAAGACATCCAGCGATGGAACCATCGCCTCAAGTACCCACCCACTGCTCAAAATCTGAACGATTCCCGCTATTAATGAATTCCATGTCGATTTTCTGTTTCTAGAGTCGATACTTTTGGCAAGACCTGCGTTCTCGGCTCTCGACCAACCGACAGCTGCATGCTGTCCCTTGAGGTCGTTTGCCACTGCCACCAGAGTTCGCAGGGCGGAGGGACCGATGTTCGATCAAAACGCGCCGATTCAGGTCGGCAACCGTCAGCAAGGACAGAACCCGACCCACGCGCATTCGTCGTCGGGAACCTCAACAGAGACCCCTATCATGCCGCATCTTCAAACGCCGACTCTCCCCGGACAGATGCATCATACTGATCATCCCGGAGCGACGACGACATCCCACGCCCAGTTCCGACGGGCTCGTCAGGCGGAAGAACAGAATCTGCCTATGGGTTTTCTCTTCGGATTAGCCGCAGCGATGATCGGTGCCTCGCTATGGGCAACGATCTCTGCAATCAGTGGCTGGCAGATCGGCTTTATGGCGATCGGTGTCGGCTGGCTCGCCGGACAGGGTGTCCGTTACGGTGGCAAAGGGACGGACATGACATTCGCAATAATAGGTGCCGGGCTGGCACTGCTCGGATGCCTGGCTGGAAATCTACTGACCTCCTGCTGGTTTATCGCGCAGAGTGCAGAAATCCCATTCTCCGATGTCCTCTCCTCACTCAACGGGGCTGCAATTGGTGAAATCTACAGTGCGTCATTTAGCCCAATAGATCTGCTCTTCTATGGGCTTGCGATCTGGACCGGTTTCAAGTACGCCCGCTTGGAAGAAGAGTCTCCTGCTCCGGCGTCAAAATCGTAACATCTCACACTTCATAGGAATCACCGGAGGCCGGCTTCAATCTGAAGTCGGCCTTCTTTTTTTTCTAGATACGTTTGATAATCTGCCCTCTTTCTTCGTCATGCCATCGATGGAGAGAGAGAATTGAAAATTTCACGATCCGCGCGAAGTGTTTTATTTTTTGTGCTTTTGTGCTGTTCAGCGCAAGTAGCAACTGCAACTGATCAGTACTTTCGCGTTGAGCCGATAACTGACAGCATCATCGCCTATATCACTCCCGATCCTATTCTGGATATCGTAGACGGAAATTCTTATGCGATAGTCACCAGCGGCGGTCTCTTTGTCATTGATGCCCACCAATTTCCCAGTGTCGCTGAAGCAAATATCGCTCACATTCGGAAGCGAACGAATCAGCCGATACGCTATCTGCTGAATACTCACTGGCACGGTGATCATAACTCTGCGAATTTCATCTATCGTGATTCCTTCCCCGACATTCAAATCATAGCGCATGAGGCCACCCGTGAAATTCTCTCACGTCGCCAGCCGGAATGGATCGGAAAGTTTCGAGAAGGGGAGTTTGCATCCTACATTCCGTACTTCGATACCATTGCTCGAACCGGAATCGGACCGGATGGAAAAGCAGTCGCCCCATTTTTTCAAAAGCGGTACCAACGCACACTTGATCTCATTCACCGAGTCGATCAGGATGCGCGACGATCGGAAGTGGCTCTTCCGAATTTAACTTTCAATCAATCAATGACGCTCCATCTCGGAGGCACCGAGATACAGATCCGTCAGGCCGGGCGCGGAAACACTCCCGGGGATGCCTTTGTTTGGCTTCCCAAAGAACAAATTCTTTTCACCGGCGATCTGTTGGTCAGTCCAATTCCATTTTGTTTTGGATCATTTCATACCGAGTGGCTTGCGGTGTTGGATACGCTGATTGCATTGAAACCGAGAGTCATTCTCCCCGGGCATGGTGAACCGATGCGGGATGACTCTTACCTTCGTCTTTTTCGTTCCGCACTGGGGAGTTTGGTTGATCAGATTCATGTCGCCTCTCCAAATGGAACAGGAACCCTTGATTCGGTCTACCAGAAGATCGACATGACGGCGTTTCAGAAGAAATTTACGAATGGTGATCCAGAACTCGATTTTGTCTTCAAGCATTTTTTTGTCCGTCCAACTATTGGGCGGGAATTGCAACTGATGCGTGGAGAGATCAACGAGAAAGATGACGACAACTAGTTGAGCGGCGGTCTACTCCTGACGAGCGAGTGCTCTTTCGAATTTGCTGCGAGATTGCGAAGTGGTCGAAACATTCCATTCCTTGAGAATTGAAACTATCGACTTGAGTATTTCTGGATTTCTTGCCTGATCTTCACTGAGTTCTATTTCAAGCTCGTACTCGGTCGACTTATCTGAGTAGGTGGTTGCATCGATCTCAAAAATCAATTTTGCACCCGCAGTTTCAACCGTCGATGCAACCCGTCTATTGGTGAACGAGGCAATCAATCCAAAGGACTCGACCTGCGTTTCGGCAAGGATGTCCTTGAGTTTGCCAAGCAGTTCGAGTCGAATATTTTTTGAACGTAGAATTGAAACTGCCAATTCCTTTTCGATCAGGGTTTCCTGCTCTGAACGGATAGTCACTCCGTCAATCTGCTTCGCAGCTCCTTTGAGAGCCAGGAACGCACTCTCGGTTCCATCTGCATAAAGCTCCATGCGGAGTCGCAGGGCCTGCTTGGTGCTTCCAAGGAGTCGCTCGGGTGTATCGAAAAAGTAGTTTGATTGCAGAAGAAGAATGTGTGGCTGGGGAAGCTGTGCGATCAACCGTCGGTAGTCATCTTCATTCGCAAGAGAGAGTTTGATCTCCCGTTCAAATTGATCGCGCGATTTCTCAGCCATCAATCCTGCGACTAGATAAGATACTGACTGGTGATGTCTACATTCTCTTCCGCATTGTAGACGAGAAAGATTGCCTGGGACTGTGTCGTATCACGGATGACGTTGATCTTGAACTTGTAACTTTTCATCAAGCGTTCGACTCGGTCGATATCACCGTCGATCATCATGGTCGCCAGATCGGGATGAATGACGAGATGGAAACTTTTGTATTTTCGCCCGGCTTTTGCGCGCATGAACCATCGGTCTATCTTGGTGGCAAGATTCTCTTTCGATACAATACGCCCGATTCCATCACAACAGGGGCAAGGCTCGGAGAGACGCGCCATATGAGAGGGGCGCACTCGTTCGCGAGTCAGCTCAATCAAACCAAACTCCGTGACCGGATTCATGGCACGTTTGGCGCGATCATTACGAAAGGCACGATGAAACTCTTCGGAGAGTTTTCTTCGATTCTCCCTATTTTTCATGTCGATAAAATCGCAGACGATGAGTCCCCCCATATCGCGAAGGCGAATCTGACGGGCAATCTCTTTCGCAGCTTCGGTATTGGTCTGGAAAAGTGTTGCCTCGGCATCTCGTGTACCGACAAAGCGACCGGTGTTGACATCAATAGTCACCATCGCTTCGGTCTGGTCGATCACCAGATAGGCACCCTTTTTGATCCAGACTTTGCGGGAGAGCATCTTGTCGATCTCCGGCTCCAGTCCGTACTTATCAAAGATCGGCAGATCCGCGACGTACATTTTCACACGATCACGAAGATGCGGCATGACACTGCGAACGAAGGCATGGACTTTCTTATAGGTCTCGCGGTCATCGATCAGGAGCTGTTGGACCTCATCGCTGAAGAGATCGCGAATCGTCGCGAGAATCATCTCCCCTTCTTTGTGAATCAACGCCGGTGCAGCTGATGAGTCTGCCTTCTTCTTGAGTTTCACCCAGAGCTTTTGCAGACGCTTGATATCATCCTCGATATCCTTTTCATCAGCGCCGGATGCTTCTGTACGAACAATGAAGCCGAATCCTTCCGGCCGAAGAGGAGTAACGAGCTTGCGGAGCCGTTTTTTCTCATTCCAGTCAGCAATGCGTTTGGATACTCTGACTTTGTCGTCATCAGGAATCATGACGAGATACCGACCGGGGATGGAAATATCCGATGCGATTCGAGGTCCTTTGGTGGCAATCGGCTCTTTGATCACCTGGACGAGAATTTCCTGATTGACCTTGAGTACTGTCTCGATCCCGGCGCGCCGATGCTTCCGGACGATATCAATACCAGAATCTTCCTCTTCATCATCCGGTTCATATCTACCGGTTGCACCGATATCGGAGGCATGCAGATAGGCCGCCTTGTCGAGACCGATATCAACGAACGCTGCCTGCATGCCAGGAAGCACGCTCTTGATCTTCCCTTTATAGATATCGCCGATCAGCCGCTGGGTGTCGGGAAGCTCGACCATCAGCTCGACTAGTAAGTCATCTTCGAGAATAGCGATACGAGTTTCAAACTCGGTCGCATTGATGAGGATCTCTTTTTTCACCTGATTCCTTAACGGTCTGGTGGCAGACCGAGCCTTTCGCCGGAGGTGAGTCGAAAGCCGCGTAGAAATTCCTGCCCGCTCATACTCTTTCGACCTTCCGGAACTACCAGCATGAGGGAGAGGAGCCGGTCGGCACAAGTTACAAACAGCTCATCCCCGCGAACAATGATCGAACCGGTTTCGCCGGAGGCTGGAATTTCGGTTGGTTCGGTTCTGAAAATCTTGAGTTTTTTCCCTCTCCAGGTGGTCCAGCTTCCCGGCCGACTCGACAATCCTCTCACGAAGTCATGGACTCGTGCGGCAGGTAGTCCAAAATCGATAAATGCATCTGAGGGGAGTAGTTTCGGCGCGCGGGTCGCTTCCTGATCGGATTGTAGGAGAGGAGAAAAGCCGGGGGATTCAAGTTCCTCCAGCGAAGCCAGAAGAAACTCCCCTGCCATACTCGAAAGACGATCATGAAGTTCATCGTACGTTTCATTCGGCTCTATCGCGCTTCGAATCTGCTGCACCATACCGCCGGTATCGACCTGTTCGTTGAGCAGGAAGCTGGTGAGTCCGGTTTCGGTCTCACCGTTGAGAATCGCCCACTGGATCGGCGCGGCTCCCCGATATTTAGGGAGAAGTGAGGCATGCACATTGAGTGAGCCTCTTGAAGGGATTCTGAAAATAGTCGCCGGGAGGATACGATACGCGATGACTACAAAGAGGTCGGCCTCGAACTGTTTCAATCGATCGGGGAGTGTAGGATCGCGCAGGGAATCGACAGTGAGAATTTCAAGCCCACATTCAACAGCCGCTGTTCGGACCGGTGTCTGCTGTAAGTTTCCACCTCGCCCCGATTTCTTATTCGGCCCGGTGACAACTGCCGCGACATCGTATCGGCTGTTTGCAAGAGCGAGAAGCGGGGGGACTGCAAATTCGGGGGTGCCGAAGTAGACAATGCGCACAATGGGCTATTCGTTTTCTTTGCTGATGAGTCCCTCAGCGAGACGTTTCAATTTCCCGCGGAGTAGTGAACGAGAGAATGGAGAGAGGAGATCAATGAACATTTTCCCCTCCAAATGATCATATTCGTGCTGAATCGCCCGGGCATACATTCCCGATGCCCGGACTTCAAACTGCTTTCCATCCAGACCCCTCGCAGTAGCATGTACTTCAGATGGACGTTCGACACGTTGATAGATTTCCGGGATCGAGAGGCAACCTTCTTCGTATTCAACAACGTTTCCTTCAGTCTGGACTGCCGGATTGATGAAGGCCTGGATTCCGGTTCCGACTTTCAGGGCTTCCAGATCGAGAATAAACATCCTGACAAGTTCACCAATCTGAACCGCAGCCAATCCAAGCCCTTCGGCATCTTTCAGAGTCGCGACCATATCATCATAGAGGCGCAGGATCTCCGGCGAGATGGTGCCTATCTCAGTGGATCGTTCCCTCAATCGGGGGTCACCAAAAATGATAATCGGTCGAATCGGCACCGACTACTTT
Organism: uncultured Ignavibacteriales bacterium; assembly: GCA_964518635.1. Classification (GTDB taxonomy): domain Bacteria; phylum Zixibacteria; class MSB-5A5; order GN15; family FEB-12; genus CAZFGK01. The sequence goes on along the minus strand of CAZFGK010000035.1, from coordinate 14,915 downwards.
TCGACCTTTGATGCGATGGAAGATTTCAGAAACTCGAGTTTCACATCATCGGCGGTCTTGAGAATGATGCGTGCATTCTGGTCATCCATGGCGAAGATCGTTCCAAAGAGACCGCTGTTCATGACGACCTTGTCCCCCTTCTTGAGTTCACTGATCAGCTTTTCATGATCCTTTTGGCGTTTTCGCTGCGGTCTGATCAGCATGAAATACATCAGCACAAAGATCAGCCCGAACCAGACAATCATGAAAATTCCGCCACCACCAGCAGCAGGATCGCCACCACCGGGTGACATGAGAAAGTATTGAGAAAACGACACTCACGGCTCCTTCCGAAATTTTTACTTCAAATTTTGTTCTACCGGCACTCCATCTGAGCTAGTCAGATGGTTCCGGAGGGATGGAAAGTAGTGCAGAATGGCGACAGGTTCAAGATCAAGTTCTGATCAAAGCCCCGGCCTTAGAAATCGCCACAACTCAATGACATACCATGTAATGACGGCACTCGATACCGCCACCCGAACAAACAGCCAGACCGGTGAATCGGTCTCTATCTGTAGGGCACGATTTTGCACCAGTCGAAGAGCAATCGTTGCATACGACAAGAAGGAAATCACGAGGAGAATGATCGTGACGGGAAAGAACAGCTGCATACCGAAAGGGAATCGAATCACTTCGCTTAGTATGAGCATGAGCAAAGATGCGAAGGCATACTTTCCGAATAGATTGGATGGCAGACTCACGTTGTAGCGTTGCATCAGCCATGAACCGGAGACGACAATCAAAATATCTCGACCCACGACTAGCATAGCTAGCCACAGCGGAAAGTCGCGATAGAGAATCAGCCCAATCACCATGATCGCAGCAAATATCTTATCAGCAATCGGATCAACCGCCACTCCGAACGGAGTAACCTGAGTCGCACGTCTGGCGAGAACGCCGTCCAACCAGTCGGTCAGGGCTGCCGCAAGGCAGACCATGATCGCCCAAAAACCGTTGGGGTCACCCTCCTGACGAAGAGCCAGAAGTCCCAAAAAGCCAAGCGGAATGCGGCTTAAACTCAAGAGGTTTGGCCAGGTGGTCAGTTCTACAAGGAATGACTTGATCATCAGATGAAGTATGTGTCTGGATTTTCAATTCCGAAAGAAAGAAGGGTGGCCAGTTCAAAAACAGGTCGCACAGTCTGCGTCGATTAAGCATCAGGTGACTCGTGCCGATACTTATAGACGTCAGAACTTGGAGTGTGAAGTCCGCATAGATGCGGCGCAATCGGTGCTTTTTGGTTGACTTCAGGAGATTTAGCACGATGCTAACAATAGGATTGGAAGAGACTACTATGGGCAGACAGACAGATCTTTCGGGATCTATGATCTCTTTTTGCACTTCAGCATCGCTGAAGCGGTTCTCAATTATTCCCAAAGACATTACTCAACTGCACCCTCAACAGGGAAGGAATACACTATGAAGCAGCGATCAGCCTCAACTCTGATCGGGCTCAGCTGTGCATTACTGCTGAGTCTGACCTCCACGCTCTTTGCCGGTGTGACCGGAAAAGTGACCGGCGTCATCACCGACGCCGCCACGAAAGAGCCGCTCATCGGAGCGAGTGTTTCACTTGTCGGTACCAGCATGGGCGCGGTGACCGATGAGAAAGGGAGATACACCATCTCCAACGTACCGGTCGGGACCTACACCCTTCGCATCACTACTGTTGGCTATGCCGCGGTTGAAGTCGCGAATGTGAGTGTCTCCGCCGACCTTGCCAGCTACCATGATCAGTCGATGTCCTCCGAGACAACTGATCTGGGAAAGACCATCACGGTCAGGGCTGAAAATCCGATTATTGTGAAAGACAAGACAGCATCCATCAGTCTGGTCCGCAAGGATGCACTCAAATCGATGCCAGTCCGCGGTTTCGACCAGGTTGTCGCCATCCAGAATAGTGTCGTACGAGTCCGTTCCTTTAGTAATCGTAACACCCGTGGTGATCGTGAACAGGTCAACGGCAGTGAGTTAAATCTTCGCGGCGGACGACCCAGCGAGGTGGCATACCTGGTCGACGGTTTCTCCACCAATGATCCGCTGACTGGGGTGACCACTACTCGAATTGGCAACAACGCCATCGAAGAAGTACAGATCATCGCCGGCGGTTTCCCTGCTGAGTACGGGCATGTCGCCAGTGGAATTGTCAATACCGTGACCAGGTCAGGCGGCGACAAACTCGAAGTCAATTTTGATGTCCAATCGGACAATTACTCTAAAGAGAACAGCTTTGGACAGAACTGGTATTCGATGGATGTCGGCGGTCCAATTCCTGGACTTGAAAAGTCCCATTTCTTCGCTGCGATTGAAACCCGTGACCACGGTGATCGCAATCCTTCATGGATTACGAAAAACGATCTTTCGACTCTCGGAGGCAGTGATTTCAGCGGTTGGAGACTCCCCTATAATACCGAATCTGGTTATGCCATCACCGGAAAGCTTGATTTCGGGATTACCCCGACCATGAAGCTCCAGTTGACCGGAAACGGCTCCCGCGACGAATGGAGAAGCTACCAGCATCAGTATTTCTTCAATCAGGCACACATACCGTATTTCGATGACAAGACACTCGGCATTAACGCCAAGCTGACACATAGCCCCTCTGCAAAGACCTATTACCACGTCTCTGTCTCGCTGAACAACATAGAGCGTTTCCGTGGAGATGGTGTCTTCCGCAAGGACTTAAATCGCTATGCCAATCAGAGCACGACACAGGAGATATTCTCACTGTTTTGGGACACTAATTCAATCTGGGATGACTACCTGAAACGCAATTCATCTTATGTTGGATTTGCTGGTCAGATCAATTCTGAAGTAAACGAGTATCACACACTCAGGGGCGGTTTCGAATTCCAACGTCATACCCTGCGCTATTACCAGCATCTCTTTCCCAAGGCGTTGGCACTTGATTCCACAGGCCAATTGGATTCCGATCCCAACAATTCAAATCTCGAAGATATCGACCGGTACGGCTACGATGTGTTCGGAAATGAAAGCGAAAATCTCGGAAATGACAACGCAAAGCACCCTGTCAATTTTGCTGCCTATCTTCAGGATCGATTTGAGTGGCAAGACCTTGTAGTCAACGCAGGTCTTCGTATAGACTTTTTTGACTATAAAACTCGCCGGTTGAAGAGCTTGACGAGCCCGTTCAATCCGGATGGAAAACCAGCGGATGCCACGACCGGCATCCTAGATGATTCAGACTTTGAACCAAGCGAGAAATTCACAAGAATCTCTCCTCGCCTCGGCATAGCTTTCCCGGTAACTGAACGCACGCAAGTCCGAGTAAACTACGGGAAATTTTATCAGCGGCCGGATCTCCAGCGTCTCTATGTCGGAACTGAATACTATGAATACAAAGTTGGATCGGGTGGTTATTATTTCCCACTGGGGAATCCTAATCTAGAACCGGAAAAGACCACGGCATATGAAGTGGGAATGACTCAAGTGCTCAGCGATATCATGCACTTTGATGCATCGCTCTTCTATCGCGACATCATCGACCAGGTCCAGGTCTATAGTCAGGCCGCCAATCCGCGTCAGTACGCGACGTACCGAAACTCAGATTACGGAACAGTAAAAGGACTCGAAGTCAAGCTGGTGATGCGACGAAATAAAGGTCTCGCCCTTGACCTAAAATACTCACTGTCCTATGCGACCGGTACCGGATCATATCCGGCGTCCCAGAGAAACGCTGCATGGACAGGGGCTGAAGCACCAGTTCAGACGGCACCACTGGATTACGATCAGCGACACAGCATTGTCGGAAACTTCGACATATTGCTCAATAGAGCGAATGGCGTGGACATATCGGAGAAGAGCTTCCTCAACGATTTCAATGCCAATATCCTATGGGGTCTTCAAAGCGGATTGCCGTACGCACCTCAGCAAGTGTACAACGAAGTCACACTTGGAAATGTGGCTCCGACTCCAGATGGTCCGCGAAATTCGAAGTACGGTCCGTGGCTGTTCTACGTTGATATGAAATTGCAGAGAAAATTTGTTCTCGGCCAGGTCACGATCACTCCGTACCTGCAGGTCAGAAATCTCTTTGATCGTGAAAACGTGTCGTCTGTTTTTGAGTCTTCAGGAAAGGCATCGACGACTACGTTTCTTGAATCAGATGAAGGGAAGAATACCGCCGAACAGTTTGATCTCAACGGCACAACCTCTTACGGTCGTTCATTTGCACAGATGTATGAACTCAAAGAAAATGATCCCTCAAACTGGAATAACCCGCGACAGATTCTCTTTGGTCTGTCAGTCGGATTTTAAGGAAAGGAGCACCTGATGCGACATTCATTGGATCGAATCTTGCTAGGTCTCGTGGTGCTCTGTTCGGTGGCGGTTGCAGCCCCCGGTACAAAGCGCACGGCGACTCCGTCAAAGTCGGCGGTCCTCAGTACTGACAAGTACATTGATGCCAACCGGATACTGATGCTGGTCACGAACGACGGTGAATTTGCGACCGACGTTTCAAATAGTCTGGGAAAGACCGACGGACTCTACTATCCGTACAGCTCGGTCGCTGACATTCTTTCCGGAGTTAATGACAAGTCGGTCATTTTTGCTGCCGGCATCTGGATGGGAGCGGTCGATTCAGCCACCTCCGACACACTCATTACGCTTGCTGAGTTTTCATCAGAGTATTACCCCGGCAATATGGTATCCGGCTCATTTGATCCTGCTGGAGAATCGAATCCTAACTATACGGTTTACAAAGTGTGGCGGGACTCACTGTATGGTGCTGACTCTACGGGATTTCTGGCAAGGCTGAACTGGCCAGTTGCTCAGGGCGCACCGGTTGACAGCAACGGACGTCCGGCTATTATAGGTGATCAGTTCCTCTGGTCGGTCTACAATGATGCCAATCCTGCGAAGCATACGAACGACGCCGGTTCAACAGCACCATTAGGTGTTGAAGTTCAGCAGTCGACGTTTGCGTTTACGAGAAGTGACGTGTTGGGAGATATCGTATTCCTGAAATTCAAGATTTTGAATAAGGGAGGGAAGTATCTTCGTAACATGTATGTCTCGCTCTGGTCTGATCCCGACCTTGGAGGTGCTTCAGACGACTTGGTTGGATGCGACACGCTCCTCTCACTTGGCTACTGCTATAACGCTACCAATGCAGACAATGCCTATGGTGCGACACCACCAGCAGTCGGATTCGACTTCTTTCAGGGGCCACTGCAGTTCACCGGAAATGCAGCTGACACCGGACGGATGTGGGATACAATCTGGCCGGGTTACAAAAATCTCGGGATGTCCTCTTTCAATAAGTACATCAATGGAACAGATCCTGCCCATAACTATGAGACATATTACTACATGTCCGGGCTTACCAAGCAAGGAGGTGCGTATGTCTACAATGGCGATACTCTCAACTACGCAGTATCCGGTGATCCGGTTGCGGGTAGCGGCGATCTCGACGCAAATGCAGCCGATCGTCGTCTCTTTCTTACAACAGGACCTTTCAGCTTTAACCCCGGCGACTCTACTGAAGTCCTTGCTGCGGTAATTGTCGGTCAATGTGGCGACAGAATTGGTGCAGTCGCATCTCTGAAGTACGCAGACGAGTTCGCGCAGACAGCATACAATTTCAACTTCGATGTGCCCGAACCTCCAGCGGCACCACAAGTAACAGCATCATCGCAAGATGGTAGAGTTACTCTAACCTGGGATAATGTTTCTGAAATCGACCCGGGTGATTATCCATTTGAGGGCTACACCATACTTCAAGGTGCTTCAGCTAATGGTCCTTTCCGACGAATCGGGAATTTCGATCTCGCCAATGGATTACAGACCCTCTTTGACGACAACTTCGACCAATCTCAGTGCCTTGTTGATGTAGATCCAGTTCGATTCGGCAAGGACACAAGACTCCAGTATATTATCTCATCTGAAAACGATCAAATCGAAGGGAGTGATCTCGATAACTTGACTGATTACGTCTATCGAGTCGAGGCCTATTCTTATGATCCTGCCAAGACACCGAAAGTGCTCTCCAGCGGGACAACAGTAACGGTCACTCCACAGAAGCCCCGCGCTGATGTAAAACCGGAGAGTGTCATTGGCGATACCATCGCCGTCACCCATATTGGTGTGTCGGACGGGCAAGTTCGAGTCAGCGTCTATGACCCGTTGCTGCTCACAGGAGATTCATATTCTGTGACGTTCGATACCAACGCTACTGGACAGCTGTTCTGGAAACTACGGAATACGACTGACAATGTGATAGTCCTCGACAGCCAGTACAATACTTCTGGCGACAGCACATTCATCCCTGTCGATGGTATGTTCTTTACCGTACAAGGGACATCAGGCCAGTTTAAGGATTTCCAGACTGTCTCAAACGGAGCAGGTCCACTCTCCCCTCCCGGTTCTGCCGCCGCGACCTTTCAGGGTTTTCCCGCTTCAGCTGGTGATCCTGACGACAATCAACAAGTCGGCGATGGTCACTGGTTGATTCATACTGGTGATAACGGTGGTACCGTCGATGGTGGAACGCGAGGTTCTTATACCGCATTCCTTTCTCGTTGCACCCGCGATGGTGGCAATAACGCAGAAATTGGCATTTACGACTACGAAATCAGATTTACCGCTACTGGCGGGCTTGCATGGAATGCCTTTACTGACGAAGCAACAGTAAACGTGCCGTTCGAGCTCTGGAATATCGGCATCGGGACACCCGACAATCCTGCTGACGATTATCGGATGGTTCCATATTTGAATGACGTAGCTGAAGATGGACAATTTTCTATGGAGAGCTACGGCTGCTCAACTTGCGACTCAAGCGGAGGAGGATTTGAACATTCAGCTTCAGGCGGATCGAACGACCCATATACTGACTGGATCTACTGGATGCGTCCCGATGATGTGAGTCCCGGTCAGGCAGGGTACAATGCTGCGGCAGCTGAATTGACTGGTGGTACCTACGATGGAGCTCGTGAGCATGAGGTGTTTGCACGAATGGTACTAGTGAACTGGAATGGAGGTCTCTACCCTAGTGCTTTCAACCAGGCACTGCCAGAGGTTGGAACCGTTTTCCGCATTGTTACACAGAAGCCAATTACTCAGGACGATGTCTTCACATTCTCAACGACCGCACCTTCCAAAGTGGCGTCATCTTCCGGTGATCCACTCAAGAATGTCCGTGCAGTCCCGAACCCGTACTACCTCTATAGTGAGCGGTATGACAGCGATGTCTTTAATCGTCAGCTGAAATTCTCGAATCTGCCGGAAGTCTGCACCATCAAGATCTACAATCTTGCCGGTGATCTGGTCGATGTCATCGAGAAGAACTCGACTGAGTCGTACGCAGTCTGGGATATTGAAACATCTGAGAATATTCCAATCGCTTCGGGAGTCTATCTCTATGTGGTAGACGGTGGCGCGCTTGGTCAGAAGGTCGGCAAAGTCGCCGTCTTCGTAGAAGCTGAACAACTGAAGAACTACTAAACAGGATTTGGAGACCGCTATGAATATCAAACAGCTGCGCGCCAGTCTCGTAATCCTGGCGTTGGGAATAATCAGTAGCACGACTCCGGTTGAGGCCGGAAGTGCTCGAAAAATAGGGACCGCCGGTGCACCGGAACTGCTCATCCCTGTCGGAGCGCGTGGCTCCGCCATGAGTGGTTCCATGATCGCCGCGGCGGAAGGGCTTGAAGGAATCTACTGGAATCCATCCGGTCTTGCGACTATGGAGGGAAGCCAGGCGATGTTCTCGCATCAGCCATATCTTGCCGACATGGATGTCAATTTCTTTGGCATCGGAACGAATGTGGAATCGTTCGGTCACATCGCTTTTTCTGCAAAGATTCTTTCAATTGGTGATATCGAAGTCACTACCGAAGAATCTCCGGAAGGGACTGGTGCCACCTTTAGTCCGACGATGTCGGTGCTGTCATTCACCTATGCGACAAATGTGACTGCCGCGGTGGCATTTGGTGCGACTCTCATGTACGTGAATGAAAGCGTGCTGGATGTTACTGCCTCCGGTGCAGCCCTTGACCTTGGAGTGACCTACTCTCCGAACAAGTACGGCCTCACCTTTGCATTCGTGATCAAGAACATCGGACCACGACTGGAGTATAGCGGAGTCGGCTTCGAACGACAGACACTGTTTGGAAGTGACAGCCGCCGGGTGTCGGCCAACTCTGCGCCATTCGAATTGCCAAGCTCGGTCAATATCGGAATGGCCTGGAGATTTATTCAGACCGATCAGAATGTCGCCATGTTCACCGGTAACTTCCGCTCCAACAACTTCCAGGAGGATTTCTGGCAGGGCGGACTTGAGTACGCTATCAATGACCGCTGGTTCCTGCGTGGTGGCTACACCGCAACAGGACAGAAGGACTTCCTGTACGGCCCCTCACTCGGTGCCGGACTTGTCTACCCACTCGGGAATACGAAAGTAACACTCGAGTATGCCTGGAATCAGACTGATGTCTTTGATGACAATCAGTTCCTGACGATGAAGATCGATTTCTAGATTTCAATTTCTAAAAGATCACTCGAGCGGCCGAAGAGAATATCTTCGGTCGTTTCTTTTTTGATAAGAAATGTTCGAGAGTGGCGGGAGAGGTTGTGGTAAAAATACGTTTGGGTAGTCTGGACCGACACACAGGAGGCCGACCAGACTACCCAACGGGTGCTTCAGCGGTACGGGGGATCGAACCCCGGTTGGAAAGTTGAGAACCTTCTGTCCTAACCACTAGACGATACCGCCAACAAGCGTGATACTAAAAGAGCAACACTCGATGATAGCTCGATTCTTCAAAGACTGTCAAGAAAACGCATCAGGAAGTGATGAAGTCTGAAGAGATACGAATGTCTCGTATCTTGTTTATTTGCAATGTGTTAGAAATTTCTCAATTTCTTCTCACAACTTTCCAACAGAATCAGACTCATCCACTCCAATAATGGTCCGGTCACCTCATAACAGCACTACCTATTCTAACTTTCTGACAAAGTGGCAGATGGTGACAGATTCAAGGCACCATTGTAGTAGCATCCAAAAATCTTCTCCAGTTGTCTGATTGATCGCTGTGAGACAATGATTTAGTGGAATCAGAAGCCGCCGGCAGGTATGATCTCGACATGAGTGCTAGAAAATCATCAAAGTCCGCTAAAACGAGCCCCAGACCTGCTAAAACCCATCTCAAAGAGCCAATAGACGGCAGTTTGAAGGTTGAGCCCCTCACTTCTGAGATCCTCGACTACTCGGTCTCATTCAAGCCAAATGGGGTCGCCAGCTCTGCCGATGTCGAGCCGCTGGGGGATATCATCGGGCAGGATCGCGCAATTTCAGCGATTCGTCTCGGTCTGCAGGTTCCGGCGACTGGCTACAACATTTTTGTCACCGGGCTTCCCGGGACAGGACGTTCGGTCACGATCTCACAACTACTAAAACAGCTTGATCTCGATAAGCCCGAGCTCATCGATATCTGCTATGTGAATAATTTCAAACAGCCCGATGAACCGCGTGTCCTCACGTTCAAAGCCGGGGATGGGCGTCGTTTCAAAAAAGACATGCAATATCTGATCGACTCGCTGAGAAAAGTGGTTCCCAAAGTTTTCCTCTCCGAAGATTACAAAGATCGGCGTAGTCGTATTACACGAGAATTTGAGAACCGTCAGCGAAAACTAATTCAGGGATTCGAGCAGCAGCTCAGCGACTCCGGATTCGTGATGGTCCAACTGCAAAGCGGGATGGGACCTCGCAATGAGATTCAGCCGTTGGTCGAGGGGGAACCGGTCGGACTTGAGAAACTCGAATTGCTTGCAGGAGAACAGCGTTTTTCAGAATCGCAACTCGATGAATTGCGACGCAAGTGGGATCTGCTTCGTCGTGAATTTGATGTCACTACCGTTGAATCCAAGAAACTCTCATCGAAAGAGGAAGAAGCGCTCGAAAAACTGAATCAGTCCCTTATCGCGCCGCTTGTTTCTGACAAGGTCGATCTCCTCAGGCGACGATATCCAGATGCAAAATGCCAGCTCTTCTTTCATGAAGTAGAGGATGAGCTCTCAACGAATCTTGATCGGTATCGTGAATCACCGAGTCGTCGCGGGGAGGATGAATCCCCTACCACACGCCGTTCGCAACCATTCGAAGAATTTCAGGTCAATCTTCTTCTTGATAATGCGGAGACGAGCAGTGTCCCGATCATGATTGAAAAGTCTCCGTCATACAAGAATCTCTTTGGCTCTCTTGAACGAGTGGTCGACAAACATGGTATCTGGAAAACTGATTTTACCCGTATTCATGCCGGCTCACTGGTGAAAGCAGCGGGTGGATTTCTGGTGATGAATGCCATCGATCTTCTGACCGAACCGGGATCATGGACTCATTTGAAGCGGTTCCTTCGTTCCGGTGAACTGGAGATTACTGCCTACGATCCGTTCTACCTTATGGCCGGTTCCGGGATCAAGCCGCAACCGATTCCGATTTCTGTCAAAGTGCTGGTGATTGGCGAGCCGTACTTGTATCGACTCCTCTGGAATCATGACGAAGAATTCAAAACTGTATTCAAAATCAAGGCCGAGTTCGACACTGAGATGCCGCTGTCTGATGACTGCGCCTCTCACTACTACCGATTCATTCGCAAAACCATCGACGACGACAAGCTGCAGCATTTCTCATTGACAGCGATGCAGACCGTAGTCGCATACGGTCGCCGCATCGCCGGAAATCGGGACAAGTTATCCCTGCGCTTTACCGCCATAGCTGATCTGGTACGAGAGTCGGCCTATTTCGCTACCCAGGCAAAGAGAAAGCAGGTCGCGCCAGAGGATGTTCGCTCGGCGATTGCTCAGATGCGTCAGCGGGTGAATCTGATTGAAGACAAGATTCAGGAAATGTACGACCGAGAAATCTTGCTGATTAAAACGACCGGGGACGCGGTCGGACAGATCAATGCTCTTTCAGTCTATCAACTGGGGGATTACACCTTTGGAAGACCAAGCAGAATAACAGCCACCACCTCACTCGGAAAATCGGGGATCGTCAATATCGAGCGAGAGGTGAATCTCTCTGGCCCTATTCACAGCAAAGGGGTACTCATTCTGACCGGTTTTCTTCGGCAGTTGTTTGCGCAGGATAAACCACTCGTCCTGTCTGCTTCTATCTCCTTTGAACAATCGTATGGGGGAGTCGATGGAGATTCTGCTTCCTCCACAGAAATCTACGTGCTGTTGTCTTCCATAACCGGCGTGCCGATTCGTCAGGATCTGGCAGTCACCGGCTCGGTTGATCAGTATGGAAATGTGCAGCCGGTCGGAGGGGTGACAGAAAAAATCGAAGGATGGTTTGAAGTCTGCAAGGCGCGTGGTCTTTCTGGCACACAGGGGGTGCTGATACCGGTGCAGAATGTGACTGATGTCCTGTTGCGACCGGATATTCTCGAGGCCGTCCGTGAAAAGAAATTTTCGATCTATCCGATTACAAAAGTCACCGAGGGAATTCAGCTGTTGATGGGGAAACCTGCCGGAGAACGTGATCGATCCGGAAAATTTCCAGCCGACTCACTCTACGGGCTCGCTGACAAGAAGCTGCATGACATGGCACTGGATGTTGATCGATTCGGGCATCCACGCAAGCAGACCGAACCATCCCGCCCCTTGAAAAAGACCTCGAAGAAACGAGTAGTTCGTCGAAAAACGGTGAAACGCTAGAAGGAAAATCCGGCAGAGAAATGCCAGCGTGGTCGTTCTTCTGACACGGCATAGCCCAGTTCAACCGGACCGATCGGAAGATCAAGACTCAGAAAAAGTCCGATCGAGCTTCGCAAATTATCCAGTTTGATCTGTTCAGTACGTGAGGCGACCGCTCCAACTGCCATTCGAACTGATCCGTACGCTCCAACAGGGAGCTTGTAGCGGAGCGACGAGACGACATTGAGCATCTTCTCTCCGCTGAGTTGATCGATACGGTAGCCCGGTAATTGCGTTGGTCCGCCAAGAGTGAATTGCTCGCTGAAGGGGAGCCCTTTACGTGAGAAGCCAAGCTCCCCACCAATCACTGCGGCGAATCGTTTTCCGAAAGAACGAGTGTGCTCGATCGAGGCATGAAAGCGGGAGTACTCGATCTTCCCGCCAAAGACTTTACCGGTCAGATCGAGAGTGAATGACTGCCGTATTCCTCTGGTCTGAAAATATCGTCGGTCATAGGTGTCAACGCGTGAGCCAAAGAACAGTGAACGAAGACCGAAGCGCAACTTCGGTTCAGTCGTCGCCTGTTCTGAGACTTCCTGAAAGCGGATGCCTGCAACAAGCAGCCCAAGTCCACGAAACTGCTGACCAAGCTGGGCTTCAAATCCGCTTCGTTGAATCACCCGTTCAAAATCAGGGTTGAGATTTTCATCGTACACATTCCGTTTGATTCGCTTGTAAAAAAGTTCAGCACGAGCAGTCAGATACGTATCGAAAATACGCTCCAGTTTACTTCGAGCTGCAATTTCGAATCGCCGTTCACCGTAGACAGTACGAAGCATCCCCTGAAGTCCGACTCCGGCGATATTGTCATCGAGGAGTTCGGACATAAACTCCCCTTCATACTCACTATTCCAGTGTGCGCCGATTCGTAGTTGTGCAGGGGGCTCTTCCTGAACAATGAGTTTCGCGACGATCGTCCCATGAGATTCTCTCGTCGGTATGATACGCACTAGCTCCAGACGAACCTGTTCAAACAGTCCAGTTCCCAATAACTGATCGAGTCCACGGTGCACGAGGTCTTGTCGAAATGGTTCTCCTCGGTTGAGTTCTGAATACGAACGAACCAGCCAGTCTTTCGCGCGATCACTCCCCTCGACATCAACCCGTGCAATGAGCCCTTCGTCGATGACAATAGTCATTGTATCTGAGTGAAAGAGTACGGTGTCGACACGTGCGAGTGTCAGCTTTTCTGATTTGTACTTTTCAAGAAGCTGCGTGATCAGTGAGTCGATCAGAGGTGCGGTCAGACGTTCATAGGGAATAAGCGGGGAATCTACCAATTCATGAGAAGCAAAAGCTGTATTTCCTTTGCAGTTCAAAGTCAGATAGCCCAGGGATGGAAGGGTCGTCACCTCAATGGTGACTGGCAGTGCAATCGAATCAATTTCAATTACATCTGACCGCAGATCTGTTCGTATCGAGGCAGTCAATGACCAGACTTTTCCATCACGGATGAGTTCACTCGCGACGGCGCTTAATTCGACTTCGCTTCTGATCTTCATGAGATCAGCGCGTAGGTTGGAATCGGGCTCCTGACCGTTAACACGAATTTCCGCGATTCTGATCTTCTGAACCTGTTTGATCGAAGCACGGGGAATTGCATTCAGCGAATCAGCGACCCGTAATCCCGCAGCATATCCTGAAGCAATGAGTTCACTTGCCTGAGAGAAATCGACTGCTTTGAGACTATCGAGTTTCGGCCGAATGACAATATCCGCAGCAGCTAATTCCCGAGCGAGAAGCTCCTGTGTCATGACGCCGGTCACCTGCGAGGCGATTTCAAAGAGCCCCTTCAATTGGTTTCGCGGCATGAGCGGTGAGGTCATATCAATCGCGATCACCGGAATCGTGCTGTCACTTCGCATCCGGCGCGCTTCAAGCACTGGAATCGGCACCCGCATCCCGCCATCCATCAAGAGCCCCGAATCACGCGGAATGCCTGTAAAGGCGAGTGGAAATGCCATACTTGCGCGCATCGCTTCGGCCAACGACCCTTTCTCAAAGAGGACCGCGGTACCGGACACGATATCGGTTGCTACTGCCCGGAAAGGGATTGTCAGCTTCGAAAAATCGTTGTCTGCTGCGAGCGACGGTGCCAAGGTGAGGAGATTAAATTCAGTGGTGAGCCGCGGAGCAGAGAGAAGTCCGGTCGGAAGACGAGGGACAAAACCGTCGAAGCGAAAATTAACCAGATGCCGCTCCTGATCATCCCGCCTCGAGACTAGCACAGACTGACGCTCAGACGAAGTAAGAAGCAATTCAGAAAAGTCTATCGCGAAAACCAGACTCTCGAGCTGCCTCGCGCTATAGCCGCAGGCGGCGAGTCCGCCGATGATTGCCCCCATCGAAACGCCGGTGATTCCAACAATCTTGATCTTCCGCTTTTCAAACGCCTTGAGTATGCCGATTGCAGAGAGCCCTCTGGCTCCGCCTCCAGAGAAGGCGAGATAGACATGGGAGAGTGTGTCCGCGACTTTCGGCTTTGCATTGCGCCATCCGCCGAATTGTAATACTCGACTGGTGGGGATGCTGTCTGATGCTGTTTGCGCGATTGCAGTCGCTGTTCCAACAAGACAGATGATGGCAATTCGAAGCAATGAGTTTAGAAATAGTGCACAAAAATTCTCTCTCGGCTGGTGATTGATCATATCGTAGGCTTTTGACTGCTTATTCATCTGGTTCAACCGAAATTCACTTGCATCTGAGCGGGCTTGGACAAATGATGTGATCATGAAACGTTTCCCCTCAGAGACTAGTGTCCCGCTGACTCATGCGGAAGAAAAATCTCTGTCAAAACTTCATGATCGTTCCGGCAGGACGGCGCAGGGAATGTTTCTGGCAGAGGGGATTCGGGTATTGGAAGAAGCACTTCGCCATGAGAGATTCCCCGACACCCTTTTCGTTGACGCCGGGGGGTTAGATGAGCGTGAACACGAGATTCGTCTCGCCTTCGCCAAACTGGGGGCTCAGATACGCCCGCTTCCTTCAAAGCAGATCGCGAAGCTCTCGACCGTCGATCAACCCCAGGGGTTGATCGGTTGCTTCTCTCTGCCACGCCTCCCGTTAAGTTCATTGAAAAAACCGACTCGGGTGCTCTGGTGGGCTGATTCCCCAACTCGCCCCCATTTCTCCCCAGCGTCGCACAAACAGGTTCT
>CAZFGK010000034.1:0-21772 GCA_964518635.1 uncultured Ignavibacteriales bacterium | reverse complement strand
CTACGGCCGCTGGCTCAAGCCGCTGCCGTCGCCGGTGCGCGCGCTGGCGGCGCAGCATTGATTCGTATCCGCACATTTCCAAGTTCGTCCATGTAAGATCTCGCATTCTTGATTGAGTGTTTATCGCTTCTGAGAAGATACACAATTACTCGGGAATGCAAAAAACAAACGGGAGTCGATGACGACTCCCGTTCGAGCACCTCTCAGAGTGCTGCTGACCAAACGCGTGGCTTGGGTTAATCTTTAGTGCTGTACGGCGTAGACTCCGCTCGGTAGACCAAAATCTTTCCGGACAAGATCCAGATACTGCGAGATCAGACGATAACG
The DNA here is from genome assembly GCA_964518635.1 of uncultured Ignavibacteriales bacterium. Taxonomy (GTDB): domain Bacteria; phylum Zixibacteria; class MSB-5A5; order GN15; family FEB-12; genus CAZFGK01. Next base: position 21,445 of record CAZFGK010000034.1, on the reverse strand, counting down.
ATTCGTGACTGAGCGGGTATCCATGATCTCTTTCCCGGCCTTGTCACGTTTCGGACTGACCAGTCCGAGTTCGGCATCCGCCTTGGCGATCATCTTCTCAAGACGTTTCATCGCTTTGTTCGCTTTGCCATACTGTCCCGCAAGGGTGGCATCATACCAGGTGGCGCGAAGTGACTCGCACTGCTGAATGTACTGGATAGCTTTCTGACTCGCCGGATTCGGAGCGGGAGTCTGCGTCGCCGTCGTCCCTTCCGGAAGAATGGCGGTCTGAACCGTTGCCGACGGTTTTGTCTGCGATGCTGATTTCGGTGACGGTTCGGAGGCGACCGCCGCGAAGGCGATGCCCACGACTGCGACTCCTCCGAGTGCCCATTTCAATCCACGTCCCATCCCTGAATCCTCCTCCGGTAGCGGTTAGAAGGAAGATGGTAGCAGAACGCCTGCCATAGCGAAGTCGTTGCAGGGGAATGGCGCGAGAAGAAATGAGTTTGAAATGTATAGGCGAAATCCCATGCATTGATGAAACAGGTCAATGCATGGGTGTTAGAATTTCCGAGATTGCTACCGCACCAACAGCATCTTCTTCGTCTGGCGTTCCAGATTCGTGCTCAGGCGATAGAAATACAATCCAGAGGCCATTTCATTCCCCTGCTGATCATGTCCATCCCATTCTAATCGATACGATCCCGCTCCCTGCGGCTGATCAACCAGCACATTGACAAGCTGTCCAGTGAGATTGAAGACCTCGATCTTCACTTCTGATCGTTCTTTCAATGTATACGCGATGGTTGTCTTCGGATTGAATGGATTCGGGTAGTTCTGATCGAGGGTGAATGTTGTCGGTAGTGCATTTTCATCCCGCACATCAGTCGGCACTCCCGGCGTCGCTTTGGCGATGAAATTCCCGGAGGTGTTCAGTGTTGTGGTTCCGAATGTCACTACTGTAGGATTCGAAGCGACATGCCAACCGCCGACATAGAATGCTGTACCTGCATTGTTGAATGCCAGTGCGCGCGGATCACTCAGCCCAAGCCCTTCGGTCCGCAAGCGAGACCGAAACTGACCCGCAGTATCGACCGAAACAATCATGGTTGCACTAAAAGCATTCGGCGTATGATCGGCACCGGCGAAGTTGAATGTCCCACCCGGATTGAATGCGATCCAGAGATTGTTCTGCGGGTCACATACGATCTTCCGTGAATAGTTCGCATTGGTAGAAATACCGTTGAGTGCCCACCGGTACGCACCGGTTGGTGAATATTTCGCCATGTAGATCGACGAGAACGGATTTGTTGTACGGAGTGTATCAGTTCCAAATCCAATCTTCGTTGTGTATTCCCCTACCATGAAGACATACCCCGACTGATCAACCGCCACCGATTGGGCATACTCAGAAGTTAATAGACGGCTTCCCGACTGGCGTGCCCAAAGGACAGTGCCGTTCGGATCGTACTTCACGACGAAATTATCCAGGTCAGCAGTACTTGGGGTGGTAAGAGTGAATGTTCCAAACTGCACATTGCCGCCAAATTGTCCGCACGCAACAATATTCCCGAGGTGATCGATGGTGACATCACGGTAGGACAAATTCGTATTCAATCCCCCCGGTATATTCCGAGTCCAGATTGTATCGCAGTTCATATTTACTTTGGCGATTACATTCCCGTTCACTGCCGCCATGAAACCGGCCGGGCTGTAGGCAAGCCCGCCATAGCTGAGCGCGATATTCTGAGTCGTGCGTGCGCGAGTGCAGATACCATTGATATCGAACTTGGCGATGCAGACTCCGAAGATCAGTGACGTGACCGTCTGCCCGTCCATCGTAAATGACGGTGATCCAAACCAGATCTGTGCATACATGTTGCCAGCGGTATCGGTGACCATGTCGATCAACTGGTCGGCATTGGCGGTACCGTACTTCTTGACCCATTGAATCGCACCGAGGGAGTTGGTCTTGCCGAGCATGATATCAGACCCTCCCGCGCTACCGAGAACGGTCCCACCAATACTGGTGCTATCGGCGATCAGACCGCCGAAATAGACATTTCCGTTCTTGTCGGGAGCGACCGCATAAGTCGTTATCCCGCCAGCGATTGGAGTCTTAAGTAGACTCCCATTGGCGACCCAGTCCCAGGTTGGTGACTGCGCCTGCGTGGATGTAGCCAAAAGGATGAAAGAGAGAGACAGCACAAACAAACGGGCTGTCGTTTTGAGAGTCGAATTCTTGAGCGAAGATGTCATGCATCCCTCCGGTTACAGGTGTGAATTACCTACTGAAGGGGTGAATGTAATGAATCCGTCAAATTCCGCTACCCCAGAAAAGTGCGGCTTTACTAACGAAACGTTGCGGCTTGCTAGACAGCTCACGTCACCCTCCTCTTTTCACCCTGAGCCGCCACGGCGGATCGAAGGGTCTTCTTCGGTGCCCCATCGACTTGCCGTGGGTTCCTCTAAATGTGGGCGGCAGACCTCCCCGGCCTGCCCCAGCCAGACTTGGTTACTCTATTCCTTCTTCCGGCGAAATTCATCCATCATATACATCGATCGAATCATCTTCATCTTCCGGACTACAACGGTATCGCTCTGGCAGCGCATCTCGACTGAGTCAATAAACGGAAGCACGCTATCGACGAAAAGCATCTGATGGTCTTCAAGACCGAGCTGCTCTCGCGCGCGGTCAGCGGTCACAAAGATTCCCGCTCCAGAAGAAATTACCGTTGAACTTTTCACACAGTCCGGCGATCTCACGAATGAGAAAAGGTTGGAGATGAGTTCCCGCTTCTGTACAGGAGTCAGTGTATCCGAGTTGAAGAGTTGATTTGCTCGAGATGCAAGATTCCGAATCATCGGTTCAAATTGGTGTCCCTCACAACGATTGAGTTCTTCCATGTAGGCAGATAGTCCGCGAATTGCATAGAATGACACGGCAGGACCATATTTCTCTTCAGCAATCTGCGTCGAATCCCTCATAACAAGGAGCAGTGCAGGAACAAATGCAATCGCGTGACTTCCGTAAGCACCGATCGCCATGAGCAGATGTTTTCTGACCTCCACTGAAATACTGTGCGTTGTAAATCGGCGAAAAAGATATGCTGCCACGTCTGGTTTGAAATCGTCGGGCGTTTCCTTAAGCAAGCCCAGAGCAAGGCTTGAATATGGAGTTTCAAATGCAATTCGAAGCAATAGTTCTCGTCCCTCGGCAGTCTTCGCTGGATGACGTTCATAGAAAAGTGGGTACCAGTTCAATGGAACATGTGTCGAGTCGGTTTCGCGAAGTATGCGATAGACTCGGTTGAGTACAGATATAGCAGTAGAATCAGAAAGAGATTCCAGGAGGTCCATACCTCGACCCCGCGTATCATCGTGCAGCAAGAGCGAGAATGCGGAGTCTGCGATGATCGCGGAATCCTGTGCAGAGTTCTCCTGACTCAAGCAAGATTGTGAACCGAACATCACCGATGAGAGATTGACGAGTGTGATGAGAATTAGACGAGCGATCATCCCCTCACCCCAGATACCCATTCCCGCGATTCGCCATCAGCCAGGTGCGAAGTTCATACGTCCGCACCTTTTCAATCACAATGGGATCATTCTCCGCAATCGCGCGCGCTTCATCAATTGAATCTGCTCGCACTATCACCATTCCACCGGGGAAATCATCGAATGGTCCGGCCAACACGAGCTTCCCTTTGTCATCAAGTGATCGAATGTAAGCAACATGACGCGCGACGGTCTCTCGCGAGGTCTCCACTCCGGGAATGCGAAAAAGAAGAATCGGATAACAACGTTCATCGGGCATGACATGCAGAATCTATCATTGCACATCGTGAACGACACGACATTTTTCGTGTCATGTTCAACATCTTGTAGGGACGGTCCCGCTTCGGAACCGGCCTCCTATTCGATTTGCTAGAAGAAGATGATGGCAGCTTCCGAAGACGGGTGCTGCCCTACAAGAGAGATCGTTCCTCCCCCCTTCCTTGCAGAACTACGAAGTCATGAGCATCTTCCCCTGTGGCCAACAATTCAACCAACGTAATTTATGACACCATCGCGGCAATCATCACTCCCCCCGGTCAGGGCGGAATCGCCGGATTACGAATTGCTGGTTCACGTTCACATGAGATTCTTCGCAAACTCGTACGAACTTCCAGTCATGCATCGATCAACTGGGAGCCACGTTTTCTGACATTCGGACATGCCCTTACTTTGTCCGGCGAATTCATAGATGAAGTCACCGCCGTCTGGCTCCCTGCTCCGCAGACATACACGGGTCTTGACCAAGCCGAGATATTTTGCCACGGATCTGATCTGATCGCGCGTCAGATTTTGAAAGTCATCAGTGGGTATGGCTGCCGCGTAGCGGAGCCCGGTGAATTCACTCGCCTGGCATTCGAAAATGGACGAATAGACCTGACTAAAGCAGAGGCAATCGCCGAGTTGATCGCATCACAAACCGACCGAGCGACCACCGTAGCACGGGAGCATCTTTCGGGAGCATATCGGGAGCATGTTGATTCACTTCGAGGTAGCACGATTTCTCTTCTGGCAGAACTCGAAGCCGGGATTGATTTCACTGAGAATGAATCGTATGGCGAGACTCGTGATGGTCTGATCAGAAGAGCCGATGAGCTGACTGAACGACTCACTTCCCTGATTGCCACCTATAATGAAGGAAAACTGCTTCAGCAGGGGGCACGAGTCGTGATTGCCGGACGTCCAAATGCTGGTAAATCATCCCTATTCAATATCTTATGTAAACGAAAACGAGCTATTGTCAGTCCCATCCCCGGTACGACACGTGATTACCTGACTGAATGGATCGATCTGGGAGGATACCCAATCGAATTGATCGACACCGCCGGGCTTCGGACCAGCATCGACACCGTCGAGATTGCCGGACAGCAGTTGGCGACGGAGCTTTTGCACTCAGCCGACCTGATCCTTTGGATAGTCGACGCATCAGAGAAAGAGCCAGCCCCTCCCCTGGAATCAGTTCTCACTTCATGGAAGGAAAAGAGGATCATCGTTGCCCTGAACAAAGTCGACCTTGGGGACTCAGGTTTCTATGGCAAGATAAACCTCCCTTTTTCTCCCATCTCCTGCGCGAGAGAATCTGGGATCGATCAGCTCACTGAAATGCTCATTTCGACACTCGGGCTGCCGGATTCTCACTCGAAGGAGAATCTGGTGGTCACTTCATCCCGGCATGCCGAGAAACTCGACCTCGCTCTCGCCGGAATTGAATCTGCCAGAGAATCACTGAAAAACGGAGTACCTCCTGAAGAGATTGTCCCGAGCGTTCGAAACTCTGCGAGAGAATTCGACGAACTGACCGGAAGAGTCTATACAGAAGAGGTTCTCGGTGCTATCTTCGGGAAGTTCTGCATCGGGAAGTAGCTGAGAACTACACTCCTGACGCGTCGCAGGGAAAAGTTTCACGTGAAACAACCAATATGACTAGTAAGCACTCAGATCGAGATTTCGATATTGTGGTCATCGGCGGCGGGCACGCCGGTGTCGAGGCAGCGCTTGCCTCTGCTCGAATGGGGATGCTGGTCGGGCTGGTCACGATGGATCCGAAACGTCTCGCTCTCATGTCCTGCAATCCAGCTATTGGCGGAATCGGAAAATCGCAGTTAGTGAAAGAAATCGATGCACTCGGTGGAATCATGGGGGAAGCGACTGATGCTTCGGGGATACAATTTCGCCGTCTCAATCTCTCGCGTGGTCCAGCAGTCTGGTCGACCCGTGTCCAGTGTGACCGCCGTCATTACAATGATTATATCGTAGAATCAGTTGCCAAACAGACACTTATCACAGTAATCGGAGGGCTTGCTGGAGACCTCATTTTCGAATCTGGATTAAGCAGTCGTCCGATAATCGCCGGAATTCGACTCGAAAACGGGACCGAAATCTCATCAGGCGCTGTGGTCGTAGCGACCGGGACATTCCTGGGAGGGCTGATTCATATTGGAGAGAAACAGACCCCTGCAGGTCGATTTGGTGAGAAAGCTGCGTACAAGCTCTCCGAGACATTTGCCCGACTTGGATTCGAACTGGGAAGACTGAAAACCGGAACCCCACCTCGACTTGACGGCGAAACCATCGACTGGTCGGTCTGCGAAGAGCAGCCCGGGGAGCAACCGATCCCCTTTGTTTCGACACGGACGATTCCGCACGATCGTACCCAGGTCTCCTGCTACCTGACTCGCACCACCGAGCAGACAAGAGAGATTGTCCTTGCTAATGTGCATCGCTCGCCAATGTTCAGTGGGCAGATAAGTGGCACTGGCCCAAGATATTGTCCGTCTATAGAGGACAAGTTCTTCCGCTTCGCCGACAAACCTGCCCATCAGCTCTTTCTCGAACCGGAAGGGAACGGGACAAGTGAGATCTATCCGAATGGATTCTCGACCTCCCTCCCCGAGGATGTCCAGCTTGCTGCTATGAGAACGGTGATAGGACTCGAGAAAGTCGAGTTCACTCGCCCGGGGTATGCGGTCGAGTACGACTACTGTCCAACGAATCAGATCTACCCATCCCTTGAAACTCGCGCGGTCAGCGGGCTTTTCTTTGCCGGTCAGATCAACGGTACCTCTGGCTACGAAGAGGCCGCCGGACAGGGGTTGATAGCGGGAATCAATGCAGCTCGATATCTTCAATCTGAACAAGCAGTTATATTTGATCGGACGACTTCCTATCTAGGCGTAATGGTCGATGACCTCACCACTCGTTCGACCACCGAGCCATACCGAATGTTCACCTCGCGGGCGGAGTATCGGCTCTTCCTGCGTGAGGATAACGCAAGGGATCGTCTCGCTGATCTCGCCGCACAGCTAGGAATTGTCTCAAAGGAAGTCACTCGATCATTTCGCGAGATTCAAGAGGAGACTGAACGTCTGGTCGCGCTTTATTCTCGTCAACGGATCGACGAAACTCTCCGTACTCGATTACAGCTTGTTTCGCTGGCTTCTTCTGTCGAGACTATCGCCGATCTGAGCAGACAGCCAACTATTTCACTTCCTGAGTTGAGTGCTGCCCTTGAGGAGCGAAAGGATGACGTACATTCATCGAATGACCCTGTCCTGCGGGCACTTATCACGATACGTTATCAGGGATACATCGAAAAACAGGAGCGGGAAGTCGCCAAGTTTCGGAAGCAGGAGTCGATGACAATACCGGTGACTTTCGACTATCAGTCAGTGGTCGGGCTCAAACGAGAGGCACTCGAAAAATTCCGTAGATTCCAGCCCGGGTCACTTGGACAGGCAGGGAGAATTGAAGGAATTACTCCCGGTGATGTGGCTATTCTCGCTGTCTATCTGAAACGCCACACGGCAGGGTCAACCACTTCACCCGGCTCCCTTTCATAGCAATGTCACACCCATCGACCATTACTCTGACTTCTGATCAGATTGCAAAATCAGCCGCACTCTTGTCCGACGAGAAGATTGCAAGCTATTGGGATGTCATATCTTCAGTGAACAAGAAAGTGAACCTCGTTTCACGTGAAACGACTCGCGCGACCTTCACACGGCTGGTCCATGAATCACTTCTCCCATTAACGGTGCTTGATCAGAATTTCCCCGGCTATATCGATATTGGTTCCGGCGGCGGGCTACCTGCGATTCCATTGCTCATGACCGGACGGGTTCGTCAGCCGAGTGATCTCTATGAAAGAATCGGGAAGAAGGCCGAAGCACTCACACAGATCATCAAGGAGCTTGATCTATTTGCTCATGTGAAGCCGGAGAATTTTGGAGAACATCCGGTGGGGGATCCGGTCTCACTGATTACGATGCGACTTGTCACGCCGGAGCCAAAGCTGATTCGTCAGATTGTCCTGGCTCTCGATCAGCGCGGCGTATTCATTTACTATGGATTGAAAACTCTCCCGCCGGTCCCGGGATTCAAGCTGACCCGCTATCTCATTCCGGCTCCGGAAAGCTCTGAGCCCAGTGGTTCCGCTCCTGAACCACGCGGATTTACGATTCTCTCTCGTCGCTCGTAGTTTTTCCTATCCAATTCCGGATGATGCTGTAGGGGAGCGACATACCTTCAATAAATCTATAAAAAACAGACTTGCGCTGTTTTGAGAGATTCTCTACTGTCTGATGAGAAAATAGAACCGAAGTAGTGGCAGGATGTGAAGATACGTGACTCCCACTACGTTCTCATCAGATCGCGAATCATCGCGGATTTACGCGGAGGAAGACAGAGGTATGGAGACCTTTTCAGCCGATCAGATTACCCGAAGTAGCACCGGACAGGCGAGAATCATCGCCATTGCAAATCAAAAAGGGGGAGTAGGGAAAACCACCACGGCGGTGAATCTCGCTTCCTGTCTGGCTGCCGCGGAGCAGCCGACGTTACTCGTCGATATGGATCCGCAGGCGAATTCAACCAGCGGTGTTGGTATCGACAAACAATCACTCACCGCCTCAATCTATGATGCGTTAATCGGGCAGATTGATATCGCCGACGTCATTCAGCCGACTGCACTCTCTCATCTGCATGTTGCACCGGCAACGATCTCATTGGTCGGAGCAGAAGTTGAACTCGTCGGCGTGATCTCGCGTGAGACACGACTGCGTGCTGCGCTGGCAAGTGTGCGAGAACGATATCGTTATATCATCATCGATTGTCCGCCATCACTTGGATTGTTGACACTCAACACTCTCACCGCTGCTGATTCCGTGCTGATTCCGATTCAATGTGAGTACTACGCAATGGAAGGGCTTGGCCAGCTGATGAACACGATTACACTCGTGCAGCAACATCTGAATCCGTCACTTTCCATTGAAGGTGTATTGCTGACAATGTTTGATGGACGATTGAATTTATCCCGTCAGGTATCGGAAGAGGTCCGCAAACATTTTAACTCACGCGTGTACGAGACTGTCATCGCACGGAATGTGCGACTCTCTGAAGCGCCCTCATTTGGAAAGCCGATTATTCTCTATGATGTCGCATCAGTCGGCGCGGAAAATTATCTCGCCTTGTCGAAGGAGGTTATGGCCCGATGAATAAACTTGTCTTAGGCAAAGGACTTGGTGCATTGCTGCCGAATGCGCCATCTGCATCAAGCGAACAACAGGCACCGATCACATCAGGCGGATCAACATCGGCATTTGATCGTAATGCGATGACAACAGCATCGCAGCCGGTGAATGCAGGAACGACTGCTGCCACATCTTCGACTACGACACCATTTCGACTCGTGCCACTGCAGGCACTTCGTCCCAATCCGCAGCAACCGCGTGAAACATTTGATGATGAAAAGCTGAGTGAGCTGGCGGCGTCGATTCGTGAGAATGGGTTGATGCAACCGGTGGTTGTGACAACGGCGGCTGAAGGATTTCATATCATCGCCGGGGAACGTCGCTATCGCGCTGCTGCCCGCGCCGGACTGAGTGAAATTCCGGTTCATATCATTGACGGGATCACTGATGCCGAGATGCTCGAACTTGCTCTTGTTGAAAATATTCATCGTGAAGATCTCAATCCACTCGAATTGGCGGATGCCTATCGTCAGTTGTCGTCACGCTTGGGACTCACTCAACAGAATCTCGCCGATCGACTCGGAAAAAGTCGCTCCGGAATTGCCAACACGATGCGCTTACTGACGCTTCCGGATGATGTGCAGGGGATGATTCGTTCTGGTGAGATAAGTGAAGGGCACGCACGTGCGTTGTTGTCACTTTCTACTGATGATGAACGTCGCGCCATGGCACGAAAGATCAAGTTGCAGGGATTATCGGTGCGGCATGTGGAGAAGCAGACACCGAAACGTCGACTGATCCCGAAGCGAAAACTTCCGGCGATTGCCGATATGGAAAGCCGTCTGAAGCAGACGCTTGGCACCAATGTCAAAATCGTGCATGGTCTGAAGCGAGGACGAATTGAAATTGAATATTACGGCGACGAAGATCTCGGTCGCTTGTGGGAGTTGTTTGCGCGGCTAAGCCCGTCGCAATACTAAGCGATGACACCGGGGAAATATGTCACCCTTCTGATTGTAAGTGAAGAGAGTGACCGGAAGTATGGACTCCGTCTGCGTCGCTGGGTTGCGCGTGGATTGCTCGTGGCGGTGGCGCTGTTGTTTGCAACGGTACTTATCGTTGTGGTTTTCTACGGCGCAGTCGTGGAACGGGCCGCACGAACGGAGAATTTGGTGCGTGAGAATGAGCGACTCAAACGATACTCCCACAAAATTCAGCTGCTCGAGCAGCAATTAGTGGAATCTCGTCAGGTTGTCACTCGACTGGCGGCACTCGCTGGAATCAAATATGAATTCCCGGAGTTTCCTCCAGATTCGGTTCTGTTTGCCGGTCTCGATAGTGTGGCAGCGGCGAATGCGCACAAAGTAGGGCTGGTGGGGACACTTCCGGAAGGATTTCCGGTAGCGGCACGTGACTCACTTGTTCCCATTTTTGATTCTCTCGGTCATCTGGCGGGATTTGAAATCGATTGTTCGAATGGAACACCGGTGGTCGCAACGGGGAGTGGGATGGTCGAACGGGCGGAGTTTGACCAGGTATTCGGATATTTGGTGGTTATTCGACACAATGACAGCGTGACAAGCTGGTACGGGTATAATGAAAAACTGCTGGTGGCGGCCGGTCAGCCAATAAAAGTGGGGACTCGCCTTGCTTTATCTGGTCGATCCGGAAGTTCTAACTTGCGCCCGGCCCCCTTTTCTTACGACTCTGATACGGTGCCTCTGCACGAGGAGAATCCTCCACGGGTCGGAATACCGCGAGTGTATTACGCCGTGCGTGTTGGCCAACAACTTATAGACCCGACGGAAGAATGGTATGCTAAAGAAGCTCACCTCAAGTGAACAGGACGGAGATATGAACACCCTCATCGGCAAAGACACGACAATTACCGGAACCCTGGATGTGAAAGGGCCGCTCAAGGTCGATGGCACAGTGAAGGGGAAGATCCTGTGCAACGATTGCGTGACCATCGGACAGACCGGGATGGTTGAGGCAGAGATTGAGGCATCCAGCGCAGTGATCGCCGGACGTCTCAATGGAAACATCATGACCACCGACAAGGTCGAACTTCAGGCGAAGTGCGAACTGGAAGGGGACATCAAGACGAAGTCACTGGTGATTGAGCAGGGGGCGATTTTTTGTGGCACCTGCAACATGAAGGGTGGAACGACCAGCTCAAATCTCGGATTCCTCCCCCCATCCAAAGAGAAACCAGCCGGTAGTAATCTCAGCATGCAGCAGACGGTGCTGGCCGGAGCCGACAAAAAGGGTTTCTAGTCCTCTTTCTTTGAAAAGCGATTCAAATACTGAAAGCCGGATGTTCACTTGAGTGTGGACAATCCGGCTTTTGTGTGGATTACGGTCTAATCATATATAATATAGTGACTTACAAGAAAGTACGGGCATGCTGTCTCCTTCTTGTCCACAGAGTAATTGCTAAGCTCATGGAATGCTAATAGTTATGGGTGAACTCGAATCGTCTGACAAGCCCCCTCAGAGTTGGCAGAACAGGGGACATTTTAATAAGTAGAGACATCGATCGGTACATCATGACAGATCGATGGTCGACAAGGATGTCAGCAGGAGGAATCCATTTCAATTCAGATATCGCACTGCGTCGATTGGACAACTGTATGGTAGAAGAGGTATTATAGAAAAGTCCGGGCTGTGTGCTCGCCCGGACAGTCACCCCGCACGAAAGTAGGATTCATGTCGTCGTCTGCTCCCGCCTCTGATATGCAAGCTGTTGAGGAATTACATCGCTCCTTCGCACTCCTGAAAAAAGAACTCGGCAAGGTCATCATCGGGCAGGAGGCAGTTGTCGAGCAGTTGATCATCGCGCTTCTGTCTAATGGTCACTGCCTCTTGATCGGTGTCCCCGGACTTGCCAAGACACTCCTGATTTCGAGTATCGCCCGCACCCTCGATCTTTCTTTCAATCGTATTCAGTTCACACCCGATCTGATGCCGTCTGACATTACCGGCACGGAATTGATCGAAGAGGAAGCCGGTACGGGGAGACGTCAGTTTCGATTCGTGCATGGGCCGATTTTTGCGAACATGATCCTCGCCGACGAAATCAATCGTACCCCTCCGAAAACGCAGGCGGCACTCTTGCAGGCGATGCAGGAGCATGAAGTGACCGCAAGCGGGAAGACCTATCACTTGCAGGAACCATTCTTTGTGCTCGCCACACAGAATCCGATTGAACAGGAAGGAACGTATCCACTTCCGGAAGCGCAGCTTGATCGGTTCATGTTTAATATTCTCGTCGATTATCCGAATGAGACAGATGAACGGGCGATTGTGAAAGCAACGACCGTCGCTCAGACAGCCAAAGTAAATCGTGCGATTAGTGCCGAAGAGATTATTCGCTATCAGCAACTAGTGAGACGAGTTCCAGTGAGTGATGCGCTGATTGATTATGCTGTTTCGATTGTCCGTGCGACACGTCCGAAAGAGACAGGCGCGCAGGAATTCATTCGGAACTGGGTCAGTTGGGGAGCCGGACCGCGTGCCTCACAGGCATTGGTGCTGGCGGCAAAGACTCGCGCAATATTAGATGGTCGCCCGACTCCGGGACCGGAGGATATTCAGTTCGCAGCCTATCCAGTGCTGCGTCATCGTATCGTAACTTCGTTTAGTGCTGAGGCAGATGGGGTGCAGGTGAATGATATCATTGCACGCGTACTAGAAAGTGTGAAGCCGCGATAACATATGCCGGTTGATGAATCACAGCGAGAACCAATAACTAAAGTGAACAACAACGAACTGATTTCGCAGCTTCGGAATTTGTCGCAGACATCGAAGTTGTTTGTGGCTCTGTTTACTGCGCTGATGCTCTGTGTAGTGTTCTGGGCGAGTTGGTTGTATATGACCGCGAAGGGGGAAGTCGATCCCGAAGTTGCCGCCATTCTGAATCATGAGCGATATGGATTTGAAGATGACTCGCTGGCTCCTGTTTTCGATTCAATCTTCTCGGCGATGGACAATATCTACGGCAATGATGAATCGCTCGATATGCGCCGGTCGGACGAAGTCAGTCAGTTGCGCTACAATCTGGGACTGGCACACACTCATATCAATGGACAGACACTTCTCTTTTTCGCCTTCGGGCTGATCTTTTTGGGGACGAGTATTGCTGAATCACGGAAACGACTAGTGCTGATTCTTTTTGCCGCGGCAGTGCTGATTCACAACATCGGATTGAGTGGAATGGGATTTTCATCACTCTTCGATGACATCCTCGCGATCAGCGGGGTGATAATTCTCCTCTCTATTTTATATATGGCACTCGTGATCTTTATGGATCTGATGAAAACTGCAAAGGAAACCCGTGGCTGAGTCATTCGATCCTGTGCGTGAATCGGCTCGTCGCTTTCTTGATCCGGAGATTGCCTCTGCGATCAAGTCGATGGAGCTGCGCGCGCGACTTGTAGTGGAGGGATTCATCGCCGGGTTACATAAGTCGCCGTATCATGGATTCTCAGTTGAGTTTGCTGAACATCGTCAGTATTTGCCCGGGGATGATCTTCGTACCGTCGACTGGAAGGTCTACGCCAAAACCGACCGCTACTATATCAAGCAGTACGAAGAAGAGACCAATCTTAAAGGGTATCTGCTCCTTGATTGTTCGAAATCAATGGAATTCAAGTCGGGTGCGACTATTTCGAAATTCATGTATGCCTCGATGCTCGCCAGTGCGCTTGCGTATTTGATGATTCGTCAGCGGGATGCAGCGGGGCTGGTTTCTTTTGATCAGAAGATCAGAACCTATATCCCGCCACGATCAGCGGGTGGGCATCTCCATCGATTGTTAAGTGAACTGGATAAGCAGCAACCGGGCGAACAGACTGATGTCGGCGCGGCGTTGCATCAGATGGCCGAGCGAATCAGCAGACGTGGGCTGGTGATTGTCTTGTCTGATCTCTTGGATGATCCGTCGAAGATAATTTCAGGGCTGAAGCATTTTCGTCACAATGGACATGAGTTGATTGTCTTTCAGATTCTCGATCCGCGCGAGCGTGATTTGCAATTTAGTGGCGAGGCACTTTTTCGAGATATGGAGACCGGGGAGGAGATCTCGACGGTGCCGGATCAGATACGATCAGGATTCAAAAAAGAGATGTCCGCCTTCATGGATGAATTGAAACGTGCCTGCCGTGAATCGCTGATTGATTATCATGTGATCGATACCTCGATACCGTTTGATAAAGCCCTCTTTCAGTTTCTGTCGAAGCGAGGGAGATTGGGGTAGGGGGCGGGAAGGTGGCAATTGTGTCGCCGACATTTTTCCATGACCTGGCGATATTCACCGAGATTTTTTCACTGTAAAATATAACTCCAACAAACTCCCGCTCAGCGGCGGGCGGAGAAACCAAAGAAGGTTAATTACCTGAGGGTAATAGTGTAGTGAGAAGGGGGAGTTGGCGCAAATGATTTCTTTTTCCTCAAAGAAAAGAACCCGCCCCTAAAGGGAGCGGGCTACCCGAGGATGTCACCCTTCGTCCGCCGCGGCGGATCAGGGTGACAGGATTGGTGCCCGCTGAGCACTCGCTCAGGGTTCTTCTTGCGTTCAATGTTACACAGAGAAGACCCTGATGTGGGCATCAGGCCCACCTGTTTGTAAATGTCTCGCTGTTTGTAAATGTCTCGCTGTTTGAAATTGTATCGCGGTTTTTTTGGTAGCCAGCCCCTTCAGGGGCGGTCGGATGAGCGGCTCTCTAGTTGGTGCCCATGATCACCAGATCAGGGTTCCAGCATCTTTCCTCATGGAGAATGAAGATAAACCCACGGCAAGCCGCGGGGCACCTAAGAGAAAAAAGAACCCGCCCCTAAAGGGAGCGGGCTACCCAAAATCAGGTCTCGCATACGACTATTCTCATTTCGTAGCCAAGCCCCTTCAAGGGCAGTTTACCCTGTCGCCGGAAAAATCCCGTCCATTAGCCCCATTTTTGAGCAAAAGAGTAAAGTCTTGAGCTAAAGAATCTTAGACAGCGTCCGATGATCTTGTGTAGAACAATTGCTGCGGGCGCGACGAAAAGCCATGTCGATGTTCGCTAAATTTCCACCGCAACAAAGGAGTTGCAAATGGCTGCCAAGAAAAATCGTTCAAGCAATCGTCGCACAGCGTCCCGCCGTACCGTGATTGCCCGGACTGCCAACCGTCGTACCAACCGTCCGTCTACCCGTCGGGCCAAGGCGAGCCGTCCGTGGACGAGCCAGGAAATCGCTTTCCTGCGTAAAAACTATCGTAACAACAGCACCACTTGGTGTGCACGTCAGCTCGGCCGTACGGTCTACGCTGTACGTTACAAAGCTTCTGACCTGAGCATCAAGAAGGCCGCCCCGTCCGTCTGGCGTAAGAGCGCCAAGCCGGCGTTTGCTGCCAAGAACACCCGCGCGGCCAAGACCCGCTGGTTTGCTCAGACGACCACCCGCCGTACCACCCGTACCGCGCGTCGTCGCAGCCGCTAAGCCCCCTCTCATTCTGATCTCTTACGGATGAGAGATCAGCTCGCTTGACCAAACGCCCGCGTTTTTCGCGGGCGTTCTTTTTTTGTCCGCAGGCGACTGCTAAAAATGGAACGAGGGATTCTCCCGACTGTTCTGCTATATACACGTATGCCATATCTGACTCACATCTCACCTATTGTCCCGGAGTTTCGTCTTGAACAGAAGGAAGCTGCCGATTTCGCACTGCGACATTTTGCGAGGCATCAAAGTCGGGTCGAGCGATTTCGGGAAGTCTTTCTGAATACCGGAATAGAGTCACGTTACATCTCACGACCTCTTGAGTGGCTGGCACAGCCGCGCGACTTTGCGGCGACAAATGAAGCGTATATCGAAACGGCGATCCGGCTGTCATCTGATGCGATTCTGAATATCCTCAAAGATTCCGCGATTGATCCGGAGCGAATCGGCATGATCATCTATGTAAATAGCACCGGTATTGCGACGCCGAGTATCGATGCACGGATCATGCAGCGGCTGAATCTTCCCGCTAACATGAAACGTCTGCCGATCTGGGGGCTTGGCTGCGCTGGTGGAGTCGCCGGAATTTCTCATGCGCATGAGTATTTACAGGGGCACCCGAAAGAGGCGGTGATAGTCGTTGCTTGTGAACTTTGTTCTCTGACTTTTCTACCGGATGATTTTTCAAAGAGTAATATCGTGGCGACCGCTCTTTTCGGCGATGGGGCCGCGGCGGCATTGCTGGTAGGGGATGAGTGCACGACTGCAAGCAAGAGAATCAGAACACTGGAAACTCGATCGAGACTCTTTCCTGATTCACTTGATGTGATGGGGTGGCATGTGAAAGGGCATGGATTACAAGTAATCTTTGCCGAGCGAATTCCGGAGCTGGTGCTGCAGCATGCGAAAGAGGATCTCGAGGAGTTTTGCAAAGAGGCGAAAGTGAATCGAAATGACATTTGCCATTATGCACTTCATCCGGGAGGAACAAAGGTACTCTTTGCATATGAGGAATCATTGGGGCTTGCTTCTCATGCGCTCGATCATTCGCGCAACGTATTGCGGAAGTACGGCAATATGTCATCAGTGACCGCGCTGTTTGTACTCAGTGAATTGATGAAGTCAGCAAATCAAAGTGGATTGGGGATATCCGCCGCGCTTGGACCCGGCTTTTCGGCTGAATCAGTCTTGTTTGAGTTATCGGAATGAAACAATCAATGAACGACTATTTTGTCACAGACTTGAGCGCGACCGCACGAATATAGACGATCTCAGTCTTCCCTTTTCGTGTGACAGTAATTCGCCCAGATTTTTTATCCCACCCAGCAAGCAGTTGTTCGACTGCCTCTTTCTGATTTCGTGGCTTGCCTGCATCGATGCCGTTCAACTGATCTCCTGAGCGCAGTCCCCATTTAAATGCAGCTCGGGCAGTATCGAGAGCATTGATCACCAAGCTCGAACCACGAAATGTCATCCCCAGAATCCCCTGTGACGGAATATTCTCTTCAGTTATTGCAATCGGTTCATCGGATGTGGTCTGCAATGCTTTCACGACCAGACGTGTTGCTTCCGCATCCTGCAACCAGAGCGCAAGTGGTTTGACTGAAGAAAACTTCCAGATCTCCTGCATCTGATCTTCCCAGACCTGAAAACCGGACAGCTGATGCTGCCAGAATGATGATCCGGTGATGACACGACGAGTCGAATCAGAGATGAATGATTTCGAAAGCTCCCATGCTAGTTGCTGCGACAAAAGAGAGAATCCGACAGAACCGGGCTGCGTCATCGGATGTGTGAGCAGGATGCTGTTTGACGCCGAGATGCTCTGACGAGTCTGTAGCAGATGCCTCATCGCCAGCAGATAGCAGAGCTGAAATCGTTGTTCTTCCCCCCAGAGCGGGGCTTCGATGCGGCCGTCATCCTGAAAACCACCAAACGGAACAATCAAGGGATCGGCATTTCCAAGTGACGGGTAATACCAAAGAGGGAGAATCGAAAACAGCGAATCGGTCTCCGGAAATCCAGAAAGAGTGCTCAGAGTCTGATTGAATCGGGGGCCGAGAGAGTCAAACCAGAGACGTGTTCCATTCCATATACGAATCGCTCGACCGATATCCTCTTTTGCATCACGAGAGGCATACAGCTCGGGATAGATCGATTGTTGCAGCGAGATCGCCGCTTGCTCTGATATCTGAAAGCGAAGCGGGGCAGCGTGCAATGAAGCAGCAGTCATGATGAAAAGGACTACGCCCGCGAAAATCACCGCAACAGATGAGAACAAATGAAAGATTCGTGAGCCGAGTTGCATAGATGTAATAGTATTGAGTTCGGTCGCTGAGATCAACTTTGAGATGAGGGACAGAAATTGTCGCAATTCGGGCAGAGAATTGTTCCCAAGATATCAAGATTTTCGGGAAGATTCGTCATGATCCGCAAGTATTGCGATTACGAACGGTTTCGTCAGGGCTGCGCAGAATTTGACAGAGTTACATCAATGAATTGCCCATTGGGCGATCTCCGGTAGGTTACGATTAGTGATCGGCGGCAATTCGGCCGCGCGATCAGGATCATGCACACCGGGGAAAGGAGTGCTCGCATGAAGACAAATTCTCAATCACGCTCAAGAGTCATGCAACAGCCAGGATCAAAGAATGGTCTGTCGCAGCTCACCCTCTCATTCTTCTCGTTACTTCTGTTGATCGCGGTCGTCGCCTACATCTCATTTGCGGGATCGACCGGACAGATCAAGGGGAAGGTCTTTACGTATGAAACGGACTCAACTGGTTACAGAATCGAGTCCCCACTTATCGGAGCGACGATTCAGGTTATTGGAACAAATCTTGGGGCTGTCGCTGACGCAAACGGCGATTATCTGATTCGTAATTTGAAACCGGGAACATACTCATTGAAAATTACTGGCTCAGGTTATTCAGACGTGACAGTCACAAACGTGGAAGTCGTAGCTGACCGGACGACAGAAATCAGTCAGAAAATGACCGAGTCAATGATTGGTATGCTGGACTCCTTAATCGTTGATCAAGAGCACGATGTCATTGAAAAAGGGAATGTCGAAGGAAAGGCCATTGGCAGCGCAAAGGGAATAAAACACAAGCCCGCTTCAAGTGTGAACGATGTCCTTTCAAGTCAGGCAGGTGTCCAGACCAATCCGAATGGGCAAGTGTACCTTCGTGGCGGGAAAAAAAGTGAGGTCGGCTATATCCTCGACGGATCACCTATCATGGATTGTCTCGGCGGTGGTGCAAACAGATACTCACAGACTCCCATTCCCGGCACCGAGAGTTATTCGAGTATCGCCGAGAATGATTTCCATCGCGCGAAGCAAGATCCTCTGTCGACCTTCTCCATTGATGTCGACGCGGCATCTTACAGCAATGTTCGCAGGTTTATTACTGAGGGAACGCTTCCACCATCGGAAGCAGTTCGTACTGAAGAATTAATCAATTACTTCGATTACGATTATCCGAATCCGACAGGGGAACACCCCTTTTCGATCACCACCGAGGTTGGACCCTGTCCGTGGGAGCCATCGCATCAACTCGTTCATGTCGGGATTCAGGGGCGTCGTATGGAGAATCATTCGATTCCGGCAAACAATCTCGTCTTCCTGATTGATGTCTCCGGTTCGATGGGTTCCCCCGACAGACTTCCACTCGTACAGCAGTCGTTTCGTCTGCTGGTGAAAGAGCTTCGATCAATCGATCGTGTGGCGATTGTTGTCTATGCGGGGAGTTCCGGCCTTGTTCTTGAATCGACACCCGGCAATCAGAAAGAAGTTATCCTGCAGGCGATTGATCGTCTCTCCGCTGGTGGCAGCACTGCGGGTGGAGCTGGAATCCAGCTCGCCTACAAGATTGCATCGCAGCATTTCATGGCAAATGGAAACAATCGTGTCATTCTTGCGACCGATGGTGATTTCAATGTCGGGGTATCATCAGAATCCGACTTACAAAAACTGATTGAAGAGAAGCGGGAGACTGGAGTCTTTCTGACGGTTCTCGGTTTCGGCAGAGGGAATCTCAAAGATTCAAGGATGGAAGTCCTCGCTGACAAAGGGAACGGTAACTACGCCTACATCGACAATCTGCTGGAGGGGAAGAAGGCACTGGTCACCGAAATGAGCGGGACACTGCTCACCATCGCGAAGGATGTGAAAATTCAGATAGAATTCAATCCGTCCCGAGTGGAGGCGTATCGTCTCGTTGGCTATGAAAACAGAATTCTTGCACCGGAAGATTTCAATAATGACAAGAAGGATGCAGGTGAACTCGGTGCTGGGCACTCGGTGACTGCACTGTATGAGATTGTGCCGACAGGTGGTGTCTGGTCGAGTGGTGTTGATCCATTGCGCTATCAGACCGTACGGAATGTGTCGTCGGTGATGCCGCCGCATCCGGATATGAAAAAGGAACATGACGACGAGATACTCACGGTCAAGTTTCGCTACAAACAACCAAAGGGGACAACGAGCATTCTGATCGTGAAGCATCTGCGTGGTCATACCGGAATGAATCAGAGACTCTCTGACAATTTCCAATTCTCAGCAGCGGTTGCGCAATTTGGAATGCTACTCAGTCGGTCGGAACATCGTGGAAGTGCATCCTGGGAGGAGGTGATCTCGCTTGCGAAGTCATCACTCGGTCGTGACGAGGAGGGATACCGTCATGAGTTCGTACGCCTGGCAGAAAACTGTCAGCTCATGAGTCGCGGCATGGAGTGATGGAGTCTGGCGTGCAGGCGGAATGATCCGCCGACCGATTGAGTGAATCTGTCAACTTCCGGGGTAAGGGGGTTCCCCAGGAGTTGACGATTTTTGAAGGACGGGCTATCCTCTCTTCTCAACGTTGCACATGGCGTGAAGGAGGAGGAAGATCTCAAGAAGCAGACATCACATTCCGGGAATCTCGGTAATCATCTTGCTGATCTTCAGCCCACTCTCTCTTTTCGCCGATGATGAACCCCTGCGATTCAAGAAAAATCCATCGGTCTACGGGTCGGGGACACGTCAGGCGGTGCGCTTTTCAGGGGGATACTCTTATGAGTTTGGATCGACAGACAAATATCGCACAAAGAATGAATTTTCAGGGAATGTCGCATTCGACTTCATGACCGCGAACAATACCGCCTTTCGGTTGCCGGTAACAATTCGAAAGAATTATTTGTTGGTGACTCTTGGAATCAGTAGCCGATTCGGAGATTTTTCACAGACTCGCAACGCCGATGAATTTTATGTCTATAACGGGCTGGGGCTTGCAATTTATGGCGAGCTTGGCGGACGGTTCAGCAATCAGTTTCTGACATATCAATTCTCGGCCGGATTTCTTCCGAGAATATCGAAGAGTTTCTCCTGGGAGATTGCGCTGGATGTGCCGGTTTATCTGTTGGTAACAAATAGTTACCGAACGGGTCCATTCGTGACGTTCAGCGCACGAACTGGATTGGCAATCTGGTTGTAGGGCTATAAACGATTCAACTCACCCTGAGCTTGTTGAAGGGTCTTCTTCTCGGTGCCCCACTGCGTATGCACGCAACGCGTGCAAAGCGGTGGGTTCCCGGTCTTCGTTATTCTTGAGTGAAATGTCTTGTAGGGCGGGATAGGTCCCGCCGAAGGCGGGCTTCCCGCCATCTTCTCCTATATGCCAAGAACAAAGAGGCCGGTTCGGAAGCCGGACCGTCCCTACAAGAAAAGAGCCCTCTTGTCACCCTAAGCTTCTCGAAGGGGGACCTCTTGATTTCCATTACAAGGTAGACATCATGCTTCGACAAGCTCAGCATGACAAGAAAAAGACCCACCCGAAGGATGGGGCACCAAGAAGCAAATTTTGTAGGGCGGGATCGCTTTGGTTCCCGCCTTCTTGTTTCATTCACAATTTGAAGACGGCGGGTAGCAAGGCCATGTACAGTATCATGACATCCGTTACAAGTTGTGTCAGGACATCCGTTACAGT
>CAZFGK010000033.1:0-21888 GCA_964518635.1 uncultured Ignavibacteriales bacterium | reverse complement strand
GGAATCGATGCGAACCCGTAGTGGCACGATACGATCTGACTATTTCAGATCTTTGAGCCGCTCTTTGGCCTGCTCGGCTTCAAGCGTCCCCTTGAAGTCGTTCATGACCTGCTGATAGGCCTTCTTCGCTTCATCTTTCTTATTCAGCTCCTGATTCGAGCGACCAATCTTGTAGAGGGTCGTCGAGAGCTTGTCGAATTGCTTGTAGTTATCCATGACATACTGAAACTCAGTAATCGCATCGGCGTATTTTTCAGTCGAATAATAACATTCACCAATCCAGTAGTGCGCAT
This sequence comes from uncultured Ignavibacteriales bacterium, assembly GCA_964518635.1. Classification (GTDB taxonomy): domain Bacteria; phylum Zixibacteria; class MSB-5A5; order GN15; family FEB-12; genus CAZFGK01. Next base: position 21,595 of record CAZFGK010000033.1, on the reverse strand, counting down.
TGGCACTGTTGTCATGTGACGGACAGTCGGTCAGGAATTTCCGGAAGCCATCTATGGCCGACTGATACTGTCCCTTACGGACCAGCACGAAGGCATCATCATAAGCAACCTGACACTGCGGACTGACTACCGTGCTTGTCGCCCCAGTTGCGCCTGAAGATGAATTGAGTCCCCCCTTGGGAGAGCGATTCATCTTCTCAAGACGATCAGTAATGTCATTCACATTCTGCTGCAACTGCTGCAACTGGCGCGTGAGATCATCGAATGAGTTTCGATTGTTCACATTCAGCATGTTGCTCGCTTCGGTGTTTTTGGTCACCAACGAGTCCATTCGAGCGACGAGATTCACCGTCTTGGTGTTGTTCTGCTCAATAGTGAGCAGACGTGCCTTGATCTCTTCACCATCTCGTTTTGTCATGCAGCCGGTAGTGAGCATGAGAGATATGAGAATGAGGACGAAAAACGCCCCTTTTACAGGGGCGTTTTGTACAGACGATTGAAGTGTATGCATTTTAATTCTCGCTTTGCTGGTTACTGCGAGATGACACGGAACTCAGCCCGACGATTTCGTGCCCAGGCCTCTTCGTTACTTCCCATTGATGCCGGTCGTTCTTTCCCGAATGAGACAATTGAAATACGATTGGAGGCGATGCCGAGCGAGACCAGATAGTCCATTGCCGCGCGGGCACGTTTTTCACCGAGGGCGAGGTTGTATTCGACCGTGCCACGTTCATCGCAGTGTCCTTCGATCTTTACAATCGCAGCCGGATATTCCTGTAGCAGACGGAAATTCGCATCGAGTGATGAGCGCGCATCCGAACGAAGATTGAACTGATCGAAGTCATAGTAGACAGTCATCAACTGTGACTCAGTGAGTGCCGGTTTTTCGACTGGCGGATTATCCGGCGGCTTCGTATCGGGTGGCTTGTTAGTATCGTTGTTTGTGGTCGGTGGTGGTTCTACCGCTGGCTTTGGTTTCGATGGGCATCCCCACGTGAGAAACGCGACGCCGAGGATTGCAGTGGCTTGTACTATTCTGGAAAATTTCATTATGAGGGTCCTTCCCGCTTCTATGTTCAACATTTCAAAATGTATCGTACCGGCGGACATCAAACTGTCCGCATGAGAGACTTGCTACTTCTTGCATGCAATGTATGCCCCGCACGAAAGCGGGGTCAATCAAAAACGGGTTATTTTTTCCGTTCGAAAATGCATGGTTCACGGAGATTTAACCCGCCAGTTGCGAGGGCGTTCCATTCAACTCCGATTCCTAACGAATCGGTCCCCAGGTCGGGTTGGAGGCATCCCCGCTCTTGGTCAGTTTTCGCTGATTTCGACCAGTCAGGTCCATCGAAAAGACATCGCTGCCGCCAAGGCGGGTCGATGCAAAGATGATCTGCTTCCCATCCGGTGAGAAATGCGGATTTTCATTTTGCCCAAGCTGGGTGAGTACACGGTAGTTGCTGCCGTCAGTGTTTATCGAGGCAAGATCGAAACGACCCTGCGACGTACGGCTCACAAACGTCACCCGTTCACCACGCAGCGACCAGAGCGGGGAGTCGTTGTATTTTCCTTCAAAAGTCAATCGTGAGACATTTGTCCCGTCACTGTTCATGACATAGACCTGCGGCGACCCGGTACGGTCGGAGGTGAATGCGATACGCCCCCCATCCGGTGACCAAGTCGGGGCTGATTCGATAGCCGCGCTGTTGGTCAGGCGGCGGATAATCTTCCCGTCGAGTCCAAGCAGGTAGATCTCTGCATTGCCGTCCTTGGTCAACACACAAGCAATCTGGTCCCCTTTGGGGGAGACACGCGGGGCGGTGATCAGGCCAGCGAAACCTGCCAGTCGTGTGACCTTGGCGGTCTGGATATGGACTCGGTGTAGCTCCCAGGCATTGTTGGTGTAGGCGACGAAATAGACCTCTTCCATATTCGGGGCGAAGTTCGGCGAGAGGCAGATGGTGTTCATGCGGGTCAGTTGACGTTCGTTGTAGCCGTCGAAGTCGGAGAGAAAAAGCTCTTTCCCACGAGCCATCTTTCGGACATAGACGATACTGGTCCGGAAAATCCCCGGTTCTCCGGTGAGTGTCTGGACAATCTGATTGGCGATATCGTGGGAGAGTTCACGAAAGAATGACTGATTGTCTTCTACTTTCCCTTCAGCAATGCGGGTCTGGGTGCGTGTTTCAAAGAGTCGCCAATAGATTCGCAGGTTGTTGTTTGGGAATTCTGCCTCAAGACGGACGGCATAGGTTGCGCCGAGCCGTTTCCAGCCAGCGAGATCGAGCTCTTTGATTTCGTATGTTTTCAGATAGAAACTATCAATCGGGACGATATCGAAATCAGAGCAGAATTCCAGATCATTGCGGACAATCGTCGCGACATTGAGCAGGATTGTCTTTTCAGAATTTCCAATTGCAGTCGTACCGATGAATTTGACATCGTCAACGCCGATTGGCTTGGCGACAATATCCCCGGCGCGGACGGTATCGAAAAAGATATTCGGCACATCGCTGAACTGGGCGTGTGACACTGACGGCATGCTCAACAATCCACCCACGATCAAGAGAGCAGAGAGAGTGAATCGAATTATCGATCTAATACGAATTGAGAAACGGTAGCGTGATTCCAATGATTTCCTCCTTGTATTCCTGCGGTAGTGGCGGGAAGGGGACCGAACGCTCGATAGCGTCGAGGCAGTCCCGATCAAACAACTCATCACCGGATGAGTTCACCACTTTCATCTCGGCCACACGGCCGGATCTAAGTACCTGAAAATAGATTTCGCAGACAAGACGTTCATCCGTCTGCACCGTATTTCGCATGTTCCCCTGAATCTTGTTGAAGCTCTGCGTCATCCACCAGGTGTAGGTAAAATTCGCGTTGTCGACGGTCGCGGTGCCGAGCGGACTGCCGACTGGTGCGTCCCCGTCACCGGAATCCTGAGCATTCGCCAGTGCTGCGGCATCCAGCTCTTTGACCTTTTTATTCGTTGTCGGCTTCTTGTAGGTGTTCTGATTGCGTTTTTTGGTCTCGGTTTTCTTCTTCGGCGAATCGACTTTTTTCTCGGGTTTCTTTTCTGGCTTTACTTCCGGTTTGTCGGGCTTCTCTAATTCAATTGGTTTGGCATCATCTTTCGTTTCAATCGGCTTTTCTGATTCGATTCCCTTCGTTTCCAGTTCCGGCTCTGGCGGTGGCATGCTGGGCTTGAGTGAACCAGTAGGAACCCCCTGGAGAAGCGTGACCTTGATCACATCCTCTTTCGGTTTGCTCATCAGATTCATCGATGGCATCACAAACAGCACCACCAGAGTGATGACATGAATGCCGATGGAGTAGAGCAATGTGCGAAGATTAATCACGGGCTCGCTCTGTTACTTCTGCCCTTTGCGCGGTTGTTCATGGGCAGTCACCAGACCGATACTGGTGACTCCGGCCTCACGCAGACGGGCGATTACATCAATCGCTTTCCCGTAGGCAATCGCCGAGTCGGCGCGGACATAGACATTTTCGGTGTTCTTTCGTGACATAGCATCTTTGACTTTATCGCCGAGATTCTCCGGGTTTGCGAATTCATCATTTACGAAAATTCCACCTTTGGCATCGATCGTCAGCACCACCCCTTCGGATGGCTCGGTCTTGATCGCCGCACGAGTCTTCGGCATGTTGATTTCAATACCGGATTGCAGCAACGGGGCAGAGATCATGAAGATGATCAGCAGCACCAGCACGACATCGACGAGATTCGTAATGTTGATCTCGGCGCTGGCGTGATACTGACGGCTTCTCGGACGACGGCGCATCTTATCCTCGCTCCGCACGTCTGATACGCGAGAGGACTTCGAGAATGAAGCCGTAGGCGCCGTCATGCAATTGCTTCAATCGGTTATTCGCCCAGTTGTAGGCAATTACCGCCGGGATTGCTGCGCCGAGGCCAACAATAGTGGCAAGAAGGGCTTCGGCGATACCCGGAGCAACGACAGCGAGAGATGCTGAGCCACGTTCCCCGATTGACCAGAAGGAATCCATGATTCCAACAACGGTTCCCAGTAGACCGAGAAATGGGGAAGCGGTTGCGACGGTTGCAAGTACGACCACTCCACGCTCGAGTTTGCTGAGCTGTTCGGTCATGACTCGTTCCATGGTCATCTCGACGACTTCGACATCGACTTCGGTCAGCTGCGCGGTATTCCCGGGAATCGGACCACTCTTCTGTGTGCCGCTCAGCTCGGACCATTCACGATATCCGGCAGAGAAAATTGCAGCATATGGTGATTTCTGTGCGGCGCGCGCCGGGCCGGCCATTTCATCAAGTCGGCGACTTGTCCGAAAAAGCTGGAGGAAAGCATCACTATCCCGTTTGACTGCCGCAAACTCACGCCACTTTGCCGCAATTACTGCCCAGGAGATGACAGAGAGCAACGCCAGCAAAATGATGATGAAAAGCCCGAAGGCGGTGCTGCTCTGGAGAATATCCCAGATCGAACCTGCGACAATCATGGGGGGATGGGAAAGTTCAATCATGCGGGGTTCCTTTTTGCAGCGTGATAGCGTTCATCTGTTCAGTCGGCATAGTTCTACGCCGGAAAGCCCGGTTTTCTTCCTGATCTGCGCCAGTAGATTCTCTGACAGCAGATCATGCATCCCGTCTTCGGCGATAACCGGCAAAAAATTCCTGTCAATGATTCTACCCGCGAGTGACAAAAAGAGCAACTAAAGACGGGTGATTTTACGAGACCTGACGGGGCAAAATATCGGTTGGATCTAGCATTTGTTGACCTGAGAAGGGATTATGACAAGACTGTCCGGATGATGCTCAAGAGTCAACTCATGCAATCATCAATACGAATCCTGAGTTTTCTGAAACCCATTGCTGCCGGGCTGTTGCTGGTAGGATTGCAGGGATGTTTTGGATGTGATTCCACCCCCGTCAATGAACCGGGAAGCAGACAGAAGACCTCGATGGCGGGGCAACCGGAAGAGTATATGGAAGCGACTCGTCTTGACCCGAAAGAGGACACGAGTCTCTCGCCGAATACCGGTCAGTCCGATGATTCAGTCGCGGCTGTTGATACGTTTGAAATTTTGACTGATCAGCAGGTCGATTCAACGGTCACTGACGAGCCGAACATCGAATCCGGCCCGCAGTAACACTCGCAGTTCTTCTTTTTTACGACTCGATCATTTCGACATTGGCACGTGGAACGAGTGCACGCTTGCCGTCATCGAATTCGACCTCGAGCACACGAGCCATTGATTCGGATCCGAGTTTCTGTAGCGGTGCAGGGAGATCAATCACCTTTCCGAGCATGCCGAAATAGGGATGACGAATGACTCGCACCGGTGAGCCCGGTTTGAGCCCTTCAATCGGTTTGGTTTCACCGGCGCCGGCGGCAACGGAAGTTTCCAGCGGAACAACGATTTCGGGACGAATCACCCCAGCGCGAATCTGTGTGGCGCCGTTGATCGAGGCCGCTTTCCCTTCGAGTCGTTTTAACAAATCGAACGTACGTCGCGCCATGTCTATTTGGCCGAAACCCTCGGTGACCACGAGTGTTGTTGGAATGTCTTCGTTTCCGGTAATGGCGACGCCGATATCTTTGCCAAGAAAATCGCGGAGGTCTTTGTCGTCAAAACCGCCGACCACAATCCCTCTCACCCCGCAGGTCATCGCCTTGCGTAGTGCCGCGGCAGTAACGAGGGAACCACCAACAACGATTTTTCCGGCCTGACGGTCGGAAATAAGGTCATCTGAGAGGACGGTCTTGTTATCCGGCACGACTACAACAATCTCACCGTTGGTCTCTCCGCCAATGCCGAAAATCCCCTGAATGTAAGCAGCCGAGCAGGCGACGATTGCGCCCTCTCTTGGTAACACTTCAACGACCGTTCCTGAGATATATGCTTTCACTTCAACCGGCGTTGGAGCGCCGCGCTGGAGAACCTGTCCTGTTACTTTGGAGATTGATTCGATGGTCCCGTCGATGGTCGCCGTGCAGGTCGAGCCTTTCAAAAATTTCAGACCGAGAAACGGCTTATTCTCAGCGATCACTTCGCCGTTCTTGACCGTGTCCCCCTCTTTCTTGAGCATCAACTCAAGGACTTCGTTTTCAGCAACGCCAAGTTTGTTGGCAACGTTGAGCGGGACCACCTGCCCCGGCAGAAGGGTGCGCGCAAGGACATCATCCGGTCCGACTTTCTGTCCGACGGTAACAATTACATCCCCTTTCAATGGAAGGAGGCGTTGTTTCTTGACGATCTGCGAATCAGTAACTTTGAGTCCGGGCGTATAGGCGTGAGCCATAAATAGTTCGTTTATCCTTTTGTATCTGTAGCATCTCTTCCGGAAGCATCGCGTGCTGACCGGCAGGGCATGTTCTTACCCAACGTTTTTCGACTTCTTCTTTCTTTGCGCAACTACGATGGAGACAATAATTGCGGCAGCAACAGCAATAGGAAGTACATAGCTAGTCTTGCTGTTTTTCCCCTTGTTCATCGCGGTGGTATCGGCAACCACCACCTCGGTCTTCGGAATTTTCGCTTCATAGTTTTCACTCCCGAAGGATTTCACGACCTGTGTGAACGTCGGAACGAGTGACAGATACTCCGATTCCGGAGTGTAAAAAATGAACCTGGCGATACCGCGCTCGTAGAATTTTTCAGCTACGAGGGTGCGCTTGACCACATTGTCTCGGTCGCGTATTTGTGTGAGACTCCAGAGGACTTGATTCGACTTGTCATAGATAATACCGTCGACAACAAGTTCGGTGGAAAGATTGATAGATTCTTGACGATCGATTTTCACACTCGAGTTTCGTTCGATCGTGCTCAGAAATGGCTCGATGGCATCCCCGATCAGTGGACCGACGGTATCGGCCTGGAGCACAAAATAGTCTCGCTGAAAAAACGGGCTCGCATCCGGAGGAGCAAAGACCGCTTCATATTCAAGTACCTGTCCCGATTGCTGCTGGTAATAATCGACTGTCTGATAGTCGACCTGCCTCCAGCGGGAAGGGAAATGGATGTAAAATTTTCCGTTGAATGATATGAAGGTCGTGTCCCGCTTTGGCGAAAGACTATCTGACTGAGCCATGACCGAAGTGAGGGAACTAGTGGCGACAATCATCGCAAGGAAAACTCCATAAACCAGAGATTTACGAGATATCACTTCGGAAGCTCCGGATAGATATTCAATTCGGCAATCCACTTGCGCAGATTCGAAACTCGGTCTTCAACAGAGAAGGAGGACAAATCAAACGGTCGTCCGCGACCGTCGAGAATAAGACCAACGACTCCACCGTACAATGTCCCTTCATACTTCTTTCCGGGGCCAGCACCGAGGTCGTAGTTTCCTTCTGGTTCAAAGGTCGCCTGTACTGCAATCGGCAAGCCATTCGGCTGAAGCCCAAGCGGAATCAGTTTCATTTCGAGATGATTCAGCGTTCCGCTCACATCTCCTGTGGGGAGGTGAATGGTATATTTCATCACCGGGCCACCCTTTTTGGTGGTGCCAATCGGTGCGACACAAGAACCGAGGTGAATGAGGCAGTCTTTTTCAAACACTTCCGTCGCTGCTTTGGGCTGCACTTGCGTCAGCACACCAAGCTGTGGCATCATAAAAATAGAATCGACGGTCAATCTCGTGATTCCTTCCGGTAGGAAGGCATCAATCATCATCAGGGCTGATTGCTGGCGACGAGGTGCGTGCGAAAGGACCCCACCAGAACCGATCAGCATATCCAGTTGCATCAGATTGACAATACTCTGACCCGAAGTGGTCTGCGAGAATGCCTCTGAAATCGTACGCTGCTGCTGTACTCCTTTGAGAGTGGTTGCGAAACTCCGATGCTGAATAAACGCCAAGCGGAGTGCTTCACGAGAAATCGCCTGCTCAAAAACCAGTTCTTCCAATGATTGTGGAATGGTCGTCGGGCGAATCATCTTATTCTTCACACGGTTGCGCAAATCACGTTCATCCATACGGAACGGCACCCAGCGCATGACATTTTCAAGTCCGGCTTCAGCGAAGACATTCGAAATCGAATAAGACATCCCAAGGTTGGCAGAAACCGTACGGTTGAATACAGCGGTCACACCATCCGGACGGAAAACCGAGAAGACGTCCGTTGTTGCGCCGCCAATATCAACACCGAGAGCAGTGATCTTGTATTGATCAGCAATGGTCTGAATAATCAGCCCAACCGCTCCGGGAGTCGGCATAATGGGGGCATCCGCCCAGTCCATCAGTTTTCGGTAGCCCGGTGCCTGTGCCATCACGTGTTCCATAAACAGCTCGTGAATCTCTTCACGGGCTGGTCCAAGATTTTCTCTTTCGAGTACCGGACGAAGATTATCGACAGTACGCAGATCGACTTTTTTCGCGAGCGTATCATTCACTGCAGCGGCGGCATCTTTATTTCCGGCGAAGATCACCGGCAGATTATAGCCGGAGCCGAGTCGTGGCTTTGGATCAGCGGCGGCAACGAGTTCGGCGATTTCGACGACGTGGGTGGTCGCGCCACCGTCGACACCTCCAGAGAGAAGGATCATATCAGGGCGAAGTCGTCGAATACGTTCAATCTGTTGATAGCTCGCTCTTTTATCATTTGAAGCGATGACATCCATCACAATAGCCCCAGCCCCCAAAGCAGCACGTTCAGCAGATTCAGCCGACATGGAGCGAACCACACCGGCGACCATCATCTGAAGCCCGCCGCCAGCACTTGACGTCGAAATAAATACATCGGTTCCGTTTGGACCGTCTGCCGGTGAAATGAATTTCCCGTTCGGGTCGAGGATCTTCCGACCTGATAGCTCTTCGAGCTCGGCGACTGCATTCAGTACCCCCATAGTGACATCTTCAAACGGCGCTTCGACCGTAGTCGGAGCTTCACCGCGAGACATCAGACGGTACTCTCCATTATGATATTCGATAAGAATTGCTTTAGTCGTGGTCGAGCCGCAGTCGGTCGCGACAATGACTTTGATATCTTCCGGTCGAGGGAACTTGGCCATGAAGTCCTTTACTTCTCTTTCTGCTTCTTCCGCAGATCAACTTATTTCAATTTTTGCCGGAACGAACCAGCAAAGCCCGACAGTGTACACAGGTCGGGACGGGCTGTAAAGTCCCCTTCATTAGTGCGACCGTCAGAGAACCGCTTGACCTGAGCCATTGTGACAGTGTAGGTTGCAAGCGCAACACGGTTGGGTTGACCTTGTCGTCAGACAGGTGCCACGAACGGTGTCGCAGCGTTTGCGTCAGAATGACTGCTTCTTGATGAATGACCTGGTCACTCGTCTTGTTGTGGTATGATTCTGAAGACTGTTGATCAGGTTGTTCTGAAGGAAAGGGAAGTGAACGGGTGATGGAGTGTCTCACGGCATGAGCCGTCCGGTCTGTTTTCTGTCGCGTAGCTCGAATTCTATTCGACCCAACCTAACGGTGGTGGGTTGATGAAGATGAATTCTCTCGGCATCATCTCAAAACATTTCCGGCTTGGACTATCTACATCATCCTTCATTGTATTGCTTACAATCTTCTCCCTCGCTTTCCATTGCTCTTCCAATGCCCAGACCGATTCAGCTCAGATCGCTGATACGGTTCTTCAATCAGTCACCAGCATCTTTCCTGAAGGATTCCCTCCGGCGGTTGCCAGTCTGACTGCCGTTGATAATCCAAATGACGGCGGCGGTGCGATGCTGGTTAGTTGGGTTGGGGTTACACATGCTTCTGATTCTCTGATTTCCGGTTACACTCTTCTTCGCTCAACAAGCCCTTCAGGTCCATTTGAAAAAGTCGGCGAGGCCCCGCCAGCGGGGACTTCGGTCACCGACAACGGAGTGAAAATCGGGACCGACTATTATTATCGAGTCGATGTCCTCGCGCGAGCGATGCTTTCCGATGGCAGTTTCCAGGAGACCTCATCTGCATCCCCAGTGATCGGTCCGGCTCGTTCCTCAGCCCAATGGTTTAATTCAAATCGTTTCTGGGCGTTGCTCTTTCTCCTTCTGATTGCCGGTGCGATTGTCATGTTCATTCGTCAGGCCAAAGCGGGAGCGAATTTCTATATCCGCAAAATCGCCGGTCTCATTGCAGTTGATGAAGCGATTGGACGTGCCACTGAAATGGGGAAAAAGGTCTTCTTTATACCGGGTATTCAGGATATGAATGATGTCCAGACTATCGCCGGAATCGCCGTCCTTGGTCGAGTCGCGCAGGTTGCGGCAGAGTACGGCAGCTATCTTGAAGTGCCGGTTTCGAAATCTCTCGTCATGATTACCGCGCGTGAGACAATGAAAGAGGCATACACCAAAGTCGGTCGGGGCGATACATATTCAGAAAATCAGGTACATTTCATCACCGATGAACAGTTTGCTTATGCTGCGGCGGTCGATGGGATGATCTCTCGTGAAGAGCCAGCGACAATCTTCTATATGGGTGCGTTTTTCGCCGAATCTCTGATTCTCTCTGAAGTAGGGAATGCCCACGGCGCGATTCAGATCGCCGGAACTGGCGAGCCGACTCAGCTGCCGTTCTTTGTCGCCGCGTGCGACTATACATTGCTCGGTGAAGAACTTTTTGCCGCATCAGCATACCTCTCGCGTGAACCACGCCAACTTGGCTCATTGCGCGGTCAAGATGTCGGGAAAGCAATCTTCATGATCGCCATACTGATTGGCTCCCTACTACTAACATTCGGCCTGTATGACCTCAGTGTCATCTTCCAGGTGAGTTGAGAGGACAGATGAAACGAGAAATTCCTCTCATTATTACGACCATTGCAGGGCTTGTCTTCGCCCTCAGTTATTTTATACCCCGCGCACCATTTTCGAATGCCGAGACAATTTTCAGCGACTGGGTCACCATTGTTCAGGCCTTTGCCATCTGGCTCGGACTTCTGAATCTCGTCATGGTCTCTACCAAGAAAATCAGTCGTGGTGGACCGGAGTCGACCTATTCGATCGTCATCCTGATCAGTCTTGTTGCAACACTTGTCGTCGGATTCATCAGCGGATTCTCAGGGATCAATGCCAATCCCCCGTACGCATACAATGACAACGGAACTGGTTTTGACTGGATATTCCGAAATGTGTTCGGTCCGCTGGGCGCAACGATGTTCGCCATTCTGGCTTTCTATGTCGCATCCGCTGCCTATCGAGCCTTTCGCGCCAGAAACAAAGAAGCGACACTTCTGCTTATTGCGGCATTTTTCGTGATGGGAGGACGTGTCCCACTTCTTGATCTTGCTTTTTCGCCACTCGGGATTTTTCAACCCCTCGGACAGGCATGGTTTGGGAATGACAATTTCTTCTCAAGTCTTTCCGGCTGGATCATGCAAAACCCGGTGACCGCAGGTCAGCGAGCAATCGCAATAGGTATCGCCCTCGGTATTATGTCGAGCTCGTTGCGTGTGATTCTGGGAATTGAACGGTCACATATTGGAGGGGAGGCCTGATGCTCGCGACTATTGCCATGGGGCTTCTCATACTCGGTGGGCTTTCTCTTATATGGGTACTGATTCGGACTATTCAGGGGAAATTGCTCAATCGCAGAATCATCTTTATGTATATCGGCATGGCAGTCGCTCTGCCGCTGTTCATGAATATCCCGCCACCGCTTGCAGAGACACAGGAGGTCACTTCACTTGTTGATGGACTCAAGAAGTTGACTCCCGGCTCGAAAGTATTGCTCTCGTGCGATTTCGATCCGCAGTCTGCGCCTGAGTTGCAGCCGATGGCTGTGGCATTCTTCAAGTTCGCTTTCATGAATGATATCGATGTCATCATGATGGGACTCTGGCCGGCTGGTCCGCAGCAGGGGAATCAGGCGATCGAAGCGGCTCTCTTGATTCCTGAAATTCAGGCGAAGAATCCTGTTTATGGTGTCGACTATGTGAATCTCGGCTTCCAGTCTGGGAATGAATTCGTCATTCAGACGATGGGACAATCATTCAAGCAAAAATTCCCAACGGATGTTCGCCGCACCCCGTATGATTCGATCCCGCTCCTTCAAAACGTCGTAAATTTCTCAAATGTCGACTATGTCTTCGTGTTGAGCTCCGGCAGACCCGGATCCCGCGAATGGGTGCAGTATGCGGCAGATCGTTTTGGGGTTACTCTCGGCACCGGCAACACCGCCGTGCAAACTCCCGAAATGTATCCGTACTGGCGCGGTGGACAGATGAAAGGGCTCATCGGCGGAATGGCGGGTGCGGCTGAGTTTGAAAAGCAGCTCAATGTTCCCGCCAAGGCGACCAGTTTTCTTTTGTCACAATCATTTGCCCATGCGACCGTCATGGCACTGATCATTATTGGTAATCTTGGCTATTTTGCGAATCGTCGCCGTGACCAATCCGGAGGGAAGAAGTGAGTACCGAAGTAGGCGTCTGGGTCGGAGCTCTTCTCACTTTAGGGATTCTCTCCTTCCTCTATAAAGACAATCCGCTCTATCGCATCACCGAGTCGATTTTCATCGGCTGCTCCGCAGGTTATTGGGCAGTGGTCTATTTCTTCGACTCACTGCAGCGAAAGATGTGGGAGGGGATTTTTCCAGTTGGTGATGCCATCCCTGATTACTGGCTTCTTGGTGGATTGATTCTCGGTGTCATGATTCTCTTCCGACTGAGTAATAAACTCGGTTATCTGGCTCGCACCCCGCTGGCATTTATTGTCGGTGCTACCTCTGGACTTATGATGCTCTCCTTTCTGGTCTCCAATGGTCTCAATCAGGTGGCATCTACGATCAAAGACCTCTGGGTTACTAATCCTGAGACCGGTTTCATACTCTCGCAGACTATCAGCGCATGGATTCTCTTCGTCGGTGTACTTTCCGGTCTGATGTATTTCTTTTTCTCCGCGGAACACAAAGGAGCAATCGGACGAGTCGCTCGACTGGGGATTTTCTTTTTGATGCTCACTTTCGGCGGTGCCTTCGGATTTACGATCATGAGTCGTGTGTCGCTGCTGATCGGACGCATGGACTACCTCTTCGGCACCTGGCTCGGGTTGCTCCACTAAGTCGTCAGCATGATCGGGATAACACCCCATTGCAGACGTTTCATTTATCTTTGCATTGCGACATTTGTTTTTCTTGTAAGCTTTTCTTCCAGTCTCATTGCACAATCTGATTCAACGAATTTCCCAATGCTGGCTGACTCGGCTTTACCGTTACCGGCGGCTCCGACAAGTGTGCTTGTTTCAGATGTCAACTATGATGCCGGCAATGCTCTGCGTATCACCTGGACGCCATCGCTGGATGAAGGGCGCAACAATCTCGTAACCGGGTACGCACTCCTTCGATTCAACAGTAACGACTCGATTGAGCTACGTGAGACATTGTCACTCGGGACAACTGAATTTGTTGATAATGGTCTCAATTCAAATGAACCCTATCGCTACGCGGTCTCTGTGCTCAGTGTAGCCGGAGAAACCAGGTCAATTTTATCCCAGGCGACCTCTCCGAAGGTCCAGTGGTTTGATATTCGCAAACGCTCACTTCTGATCATGGCACTGATCATCGGAGGGGCGATTATTCTGATGATCGAGCTTGCGCGAAAACGACCGCACTTCATTCGCCGCGTCGCAGGGCTTGATGCCATCGATGATGCCATCGGTCGCGCCACTGAAATGGGGCGTCCAGTTTTGTACATTCCCGGTATTCAGGATATGGATGATGTCGAGACACTGGCATCGCTGACTATCCTTCGACGCGTGGCTAAAGTGGCGGCAGAATTCGACTGCCAACTCGAGGTACCAGTCTCTCGTTCACTCGTGATGACTGCCGCGCGGGATGCGGTGAAGAATTCCTTTATCGAAGCCGGTCGTCCCGATTCCTATCGCGAGGATGCGATCAATTATATTACAGACGAACAGTTCGCCTATGTCGGTGCCGTCGGTGGAATCATGAACAGAAAACGTCCGGCCGCAAACTTTTTGCTGGGGGCATTTTTCGGCGAGGCACTCGTGCTTGCCGAAATGGGGAATAGTGTCGGCGCGATTCAGGTCGGCGGGACTGCTCGTCCTCAACAGATTCCATTTTTCGTCGTCGCCTGTGACTACACTTTGATCGGTGAAGAGCTTTTCGCCGCCTCGGCGTATCTGAGTGGTGAACCAAAACAACTTGGCTCGCTGCGTGGTCAGGATGTCGGGAAAGTCATCGCAATTTTAAGTATTCTCACCGGTGCTGCTCTTGCCACGATAAGCGGGGCGACATCGTCGACATTCATCTTCTTCAAAACGCTCTTTACTGCCGGATGAGAACTCGATGAAACGAACTGTCGGCTTTCTTATCACCGCATTCTCCGGTTGGCTCCTGATTGTTTCGATCTTCATGCCTCCCTTGCAGAACCTCGGCGATCTTGCCACCAACTTTTTCAATATCGTTGCGGCCTTTGCCTATATCCTCGGTGGAGCGGCACTGTTGCGTATGCACGGCACCCGTTTTTTCTCGAGTCATCCTGATCGATGGTTCTCACTTGTCGCACTTGTTGCATTTCTGACCATGCTCTCCGCCGGGCTTTTCAAAATCGGCACGAATGCAGATATCACTTCTGTTGTCACTGACTCCAACATGCTCTTCCAGCAGATGTATGAGACTCTCTTTCTGCCGATCAGTTCAACGATCTACGCACTGCTTGCCTTTTTTATCGCGTCGGCCAGTTTCCGTGCCTTTCAGGTGAAAAACAGTGAAGCGGCGATTCTCCTGTTTGCTGCGATTGTCATTTTGCTCGGACGGACATTTTTGGGTGGTCTTCTGACCAACTGGTTCCCAGAGGCACTCTCCCAACTTGAAATTCCAAACCTTGCTCTCTGGCTCATGACCGGGCCGAATCTTGCAGGGCAACGTGCGATTCTGATCGGTACCGGACTCGGTGTTATCTCAATCTCGCTGCGCATCCTGCTTGGTGTCGAGCGATCACATCTGGGGAGAGACTAAGATGTCATTCGGCTCTCTCGCCCTCATGTCGGTCGTGCTCGGAGTCATGGTCTGGTTTGCAATTCGTGTTTTTCAGGGGAAGACTATCGAACGCCAGATGATTTACGGGTTGGTTGTTCTCGCGGTTGCTACGCCGATTCTTTTTCCCTTTTCATTTCCGGAGTCGCCGTCATCGGTCACTCAGGCCCTGTTCAATAGTATTGAAACCCTTCCCCCGGGTTCCAATATTCTTCTATCCTACGATTTCGATCCGGCGATGGAGCCAGAGGTGCAGCCGATGGCCGATGCTCTCACGCGCCACTGCTTCAGCCGTGAGCACAAAGTGACATTCATGACACTCTGGGCGACGGGGCAGTCGCAACTTAATCGCACCATCGAGCGTGTGATCAAGACAGAATTCCCGGATCGTCCGTACGGAACGACCTGGGCGAATATTGGATTCAAGACAGGGAACGAAGGGGTGCTGCGAGTTATTTCGAAGAATTTACGTTCGAGTTTTCCGACCGACTTGAATGGGACTTTACTCGATTCAATTCCGATTCTCAAAGATATCACTTCAGCCGGAGATTACGATCTGATCATTTCCTTTGGCGGTGGAAAACCGGGCGCAGCAGAGTGGGTTCTTTTTGTCGGTGATCCTGCGAATGTTCCAATCGGTGCCGGAGTAGCCGCGGTGAGCGCACCGCAGCTCTATCCCTACTATCCAAAGCAGATGGTCGGCTTGTTGGGTGGAGTGAAAGGGGCGGCCGAATATGAAGCGGCGCTCAAATCGCAGTATCCGAAATATGCAGACGTGAGTATGAGTGGGCTTCTTCGGATGGGACCGCAAACACTCATTCATGTTGTGATTATCTATCTGATCATTCTTGGAAATATCGTCTATTTCCGCAACCGTGCGAAGGGAGTGAAATGAACCGATCACTACTCTGGGGACTGGTTGCCGTCGTTGGTTTCCTTGCGGCATGGGCATTGAAAAGCTGGAACTTACCGGATGGTGGCTCGGTCATGGGGGCGTTGCAGCTGACCATTGCCGCCTTTCTGACTCTTTGTGTTTTCTCATTCCTGTATAAAGACAATCCATTCTACAAATTAGCTGAGCATCTTTTTGTCGGTGTCTCTGCCGCCTACTGGATGGTGTTGGCATTCTGGAACACCATTGTGGGGAGTCTGGTCCCGCGACTCTCAGCGGGTCTCTCAGGATATTTCAAGGTCCCGACGATCGATGACCCGCTCAATATGCTCTACTGGGTGCCGGTTGCTCTCGGTGTCATGCTTCTTCTGCGACTGTCAGAGGGGCTAAGCTGGCTCTCCCGCTGGACTGTCGGATTCACCGTCGGCATCACCTCAGGGCTTTATTTTACCAGTGCCCTTCGCTCCAATGTCATGGAGCAGATTCTGGCATCATTCCTGCCGCTCGGATACGATGCAAACGGAGCGGGTGGATTTTCCCTCTCGGTCGGAAGCCCCCTCGTGATCATGCTCACCAACTGGCTGATCGTGGTTGGCGTTATTACCGCGCTGATTTTCTTCTATTTCTCGAAAGAGCACAAAGGATGGTTCGGAAGTGCCGCCCGAATCGGGACCTGGGTTCTCATGCTTACTTTCGGAGCGAGCTTTGGATATACCGTCATGGGTCGTATCTCGCTGCTCATCGGCCGAATTTCATTCTTGTTTCGGGACTTCCTGGGTGTTATTTCTTAGATGATGCCGATGCGACCATACTTCATGAATCCGCTCCTTCGAATCAGCAGCATCTTTTTCGCAATGCTCTTTATCTGTTTTTCTCAATCATCAGCACAGCAAGTTCCTGATAGTAGCCAGATTATTGCTGACTCATTGAGTCAGCTTGCCCCGTCAATCCCGACGCCGCGCCCTGTTGGTACGATTACCATCACCGATCTCCCGAATGATGCTGGTCACGCACTGAGTGTTGCATGGGAACTTTCACCTGATGATGAGACACTCGGCGGCTCGGTTCGTATGTATCGAATCCTCAAGGGGCTTTCGGCGGATGGACCGTTCTTTCCCGTCTCAACGGTGGCGATGGGGATCACCGACTACAATCACACCGGCAGCAACAACCCGGGTGATACGATCAGCTATATCCCGAATGGACAGGATATTTTCTATCGCATTAATGCAGTGACTTCAGATACAGCAGTCTATTCCTCAGCACTATCCGCCACCCCCGGTCAGTCATCAGGGCAATGGTTTCACACGGGCAAGTTGAATGTCTTTGTCGCACTTCTCGCATTTGTGGCATGTCTGGTCTATATGATTCGTCATGCTCGAAGCGGGAAAGAGCTGTATATCCGACCGATTGCTGGTATCGAAGCGGTTGATGATGCCATCGGACGAGCGACCGAAATGGGCAGGCCTGTGATGTACCTGATTGGTGCCGGGGATGCGACCGAGATTGCGACAATTGCGTCATTTACGATTCTGTCACGTGTAGCCAAACGAGTTGCAGAATTTCAGTCAGGGATGAATGTCCCGTGCTATGATCAGGTGGTGATGTCTGTTGCGCAGGAGGTGGTGAAGACTTCCTACCTGGACGCAGGTCGAGGAGATTCCTACAATCCGGACATGGTGCACTTCCTGACAAATTCCCAATTTGCCTATGTAGCTGCGGTGAACGGGATCATGGTTCGTGAAAAACCTGCAACCAATCTGATGATGGGAAAATTCTTCGCTGAGTCTCTGATCTTTGCCGAAACCGGAACGACCATCGGAGCCGTGCAGATTGCCGGTACTGATGAGTTACCCCAGATTCCATTTTTCATCGTCGCTTGCGACTATACCCTGATTGGTGAAGAACTCTACGCAGCATCTGCCTATCTGGGACGTGAACCTGTCTTGTTAGGTTCTCTCAAGGCACAGGACTATGCCAAGGGTGCTTTAATGATTCTGGCGATTCTCCTGATGCTGGCCATGGTAGTTACCTACGCAACAACTGGATCCGCATGGGTCGAACTTCGAGATATATTGAAGGTGGCAGAGTAAGCAATGAGACAGCTTCCATTCATGCTCGTCAGTATTCTTGGAATCTTCATGGCGGTGCAGTTCTTCATACCGCACCAGAGCTCTCTAGACGCCTACACTTTTCTGCTCGATACACTGCAAGTGATCAGTATCTTCACCCTCGCAGTTGGTATCGCATCACTGGTTCGAGTCAATTTTGCCAGAGTCGAGCGTCGAACGATTAACTGGCAATATTCAATCGTCACGCTCGTAGGGCTTTTCATGATGCTCGTCCTTGGTTTCTTCTCGAAAGACTGGGCATTCAGCGCAAATACTCCTGCCGGACTGCAAAACCCGATCTTCAAGAAGATGTTTGACTATGTTGTGACACCAATTCAAGCGAGCATGTTTGCGACGCTCGCCTTTTACATTGGATCTGCCTCCTACCGTGCATTTCGTGCTCGAAGTGTTTTGGCCAGTCTTCTCCTGGTTGCTGCTCTCCTGGTCATGCTTCGCTTTACGCCGTTGGGTCTGGGTAGTTATGTCTATGACGCGGCAACCTGGATGATGAATGTTCCGAATCTTGCAGCCCAGCGGGCAATCGTAATCGGTGTTGGCATCGGGATAGTAGCAACGGCACTCAAGGTCGTACTTGGCATTGAGCGCGGCTATCTAGGGAGAGGGTGATTGTGAAGACCTCTTTCGCTCAGAAAATGATGTCTGTCGATCGTCGCTGGATTTTCCTGGCCTTTCTGCTTGTCTGCATTCTCGGCTATTCGTTGAAGAGTCTGATAATTCCGATCGAGGCCTCGTTCGAAGTAAACAAAATCTACGATCGGATCGAAACTCTTCAGGAAGGGGACATTGTCCACCTCTCCCTTGACTATGATCCCAACGCACTTGCCGAGTTGCATCCGATGACCTATGCGCTCCTTGAGCAGTGCCTGCGCAAGAAGGTGAAGGTGGTGGTTACCACTCTCGCGCAGTTCGGAGCAGCAATGGTCGACGATATCTCAAAGAAAGTTGTCGACTCCATGAAGCTGGACCGGACCTACAATGGCGTGAGCTATCCGGGCAGGGAAGTGGTCTACGGGGTCGATTATGTCTACCTCGGCTACAAACCGTTTTTCAATATCGTGATTCTTAATATGGGGCAGGATTATCGGATTCCGTTCCCGAGTGATTACTACGGCACTGCCATCGACAGTTTGCCAATGATGCGCGGGCTTAAGAACTACCGAACCGCCAAAGCAGTGATTTGTATTACCGGAAGTAATGTCGCCGACGGTTGGTTGAGTTACGGGAACGGGAAATACAATATCCCTCTGGCACTTGGCCTCACCGGCGTGAGTTCGCCTCAGTATTATCCATATTTAAACTCCGGCCAGCTCTTCGGCATGATGGGTGGATTGCTTGGCGCAGCTCAATACGAAACGAAGACTGATAATCTCGGCCTTGCCAGTGACGGGATGCGAACCCAGTTGTTTGGCCATCTGGTAATCATCTTTTTTATTGCTGCCGGTAATATCGGCTACTTCCTGACTCGTCGAGGGGTGCTCTGATGGATCTCGCAACATTCCTCTGGACGACTCTGGCAGTGATTCTCACCATCGCGGTCTTTTCGTTTCTCTACAAAGAAAATCCACTGTATCGATTTGCCGAGCATCTGGTGGTCGGCGTTTCAGCCGGTTATTTCGCCATTTTGCTTTTTCACACGAGTCTGTTTCCGAATCTTTTCCAGAAGCTGATAGATGGAAACTATTGGTATCTGATTCCCGGTGCGCTGGGAATTCTGATGTGGAGCCGCTTCCTTCCGAAGTACGCGTATCTCTCGCGACTACCCTTAGCAATAACGGTAGGCATTGGAGCAGGAATCGCGATACCGCTTGAACTAACCACCCGCGTCATGCGTCAGCTTTTTGCGGTCACCGACCCCGTTTCCTGGACAAACTTCTGGGGGACTCGTTTCCTTGATCCCGGAGCTGGGATTTGGGATATCGCCGTCTTTCTTGGAACGATTGCCGGGCTTGTCTATTTCTTCTTCTCGCTCCCACACAAAGGATTTTTCGGAGGGGTTGCAAAGTTTGGCATCTGGGTGCTGATGCTCGGTTTTGGTGCATCTTTTGGCTTTACGGTCATGGCACGAATTTCACTCCTGATCAATCGCATGCAATATGTTCATCTGACGTGGATTCAAAATGCCTATGGCACTCCCACACAGGACGGGAACAGTACGTACATAGCGATTGTATGGGTTGTGATTGCGATGGTGGTTGGCTATGTAATCTATGAGATCATTGCCTCACGCCGCAGAGTCTCATCCGAAGCGTAAGCGTCGATTTCAACTCACTTGATAGTTCGATCTTGTCTCAAGTCTGATCTCAAATTACCAGCAATTCCGAGACTCATTTCATAAACTTCACGCGAAAACTTCTCGCATCGCATGTTAAATGCGTCATCTTTTTAGTTGACGCAGGTACAATCAGCGAGTGCCCTGAATATAGAATGTTTGATTTCAATGAACAGGCGAAACGAGAGGCGACGAAGCGATTAGCCGTAACGCATTGGAGCACAATAGAATAGATGGCCTGTTGAAAATGAGAATGTCGTAAGTCACGACAGAAAGGATATTTGCGGGAATCAAGGACAAAAAATGCTTGACAGCGGGGAAACCTTTTCCTTTGTTTTGCTTGGTGTAGGAACCAGACAGAAGTCGTTGAATGCTAAAGGGTAGCAACGTAAGACACAGGGAAAGTGAGGCGGTGAATGGCCCGTTCCAAGACAGAACAGGCAATTGCAACCACCAAGGCGGAAGATCTTTCTGAAGCCACTGGAAAGCCGGTTGGGGAGATGTCGGCCGCGGAGCGGCGGCGGGAGTATCAGCGCAGATACTACCAAATGCACAAAGAGAAGGCGAAGGAATACCAACGCCAGTACAACCTGACGCATAAGAAGAAAGCGCGCGGTGGACGTGGAAAGTCCGGTCTTGATATGCATCGTGAAGCGGTGCGGTCGACCTTTAACACCACGGATATCATGCACTCACCAGTAGAGAAAACACTCAAGATTCTTGAGCAGATCATCAAAGGTGAGCGTCTCTTTACGATGTAGTTTCATTCGCGAACGAGCTTCTTGATCGGCAGGGAAAATTTGAACGGTGCCTGTGGTTCACACAGGTGCCGTTTCTTTTTTTCTCAATTGAATCACGCAAATGAGCATCATTTCATTCCAAAAACAGTTGCTGCCGACAGAGTTTTCCCGTATTCTCCGTACTCCACGCTAAGCTAGTTCTAAGTTATTGATAGACAAGGAGATAGTCGTGACTGCCAAAACCAGCACGAGTGCTGCAAAGACAAAACCCATGAAATCATCAAAAACAAAAGAAGCTGTCAAAGATTCCGCCAAGAAAGCGGGATCGAAGAGTGATTCCGGACCGAAGTTCGATCCGAACAAGAAGTACTATTACTTCTTTGGGAACGGAAAAGCGGATGGAGAAGCATCCATGCGTGATCTTCTCGGCGGAAAAGGTGCGAACCTTGCTGAGATGACCAACGCCGGACTTCCTGTTCCGCCCGGATTCACCATCACCACAGATGTCTGCCGACTTTTCTATGACGTCGGCATGCATGTGCCGAAGAGTATCGATCAGCAGCTTGAGACCTACATCAAGAAGCTCGAGCAGACCACAGGCAAGGG
>CAZFGK010000032.1:0-22564 GCA_964518635.1 uncultured Ignavibacteriales bacterium | reverse complement strand
CAAAGATCTGAAATAGTCAGATCGTATCGTGCCACTACGGGTTCGCATCGATTCCCCCGCCCCTCATTTACCAATGGGGCGGGGTTTTTATCAACAGGATGAAAATTCCCTGCTGTTGTTGATCAGATACCCTGAGGAACAACCTCGTTTTTTCAATCATCTCGAGTCAGACAACCTTCGATTAGAAACTGATCTGAAGGGTAGACTCCTTACCCTCGAATTTTCACTCCCTCGTGAGCAATGGGCGGTGCTGGAAATTGGGAGCTCATTTGTATCGAATAGCAAACGAGAATTGCCGCCGGAAGCTGATCTTCGATTTCTCGATTTCAGAATCCCCCTCCCCTCTTTTGCCTGCGAGACCAGTCAGGACAAGAGCACTCTCTCACTCAAATTCGACCATGATCAGAATCCTTCCGGCTCGGAAGATCCAAGAACGATCCAGATCGCGACGCAGCTCTATGCAACAGTCTCCAATGACATCCTCAGACAATTGACTATTACACAGATCGAGAATGACCGCGGGGGGAAAGCGGTCGACCGATGGCGTGAAGAGATGCTTCTCGCCAGCCGGACGAAGGAATAACTCCGCGAAATATGCAATCCTTGTGATAGCGCAAATGATCTCCCCCTTGCTATCTTTACAACATGGCTGAGTTGACCGACAAGATCAAGCGTGAGCACGCCCGTCTAGCCGCCGAGATTGAGCGGCACAATCACCTCTACTATGTCCTCGATCAACCAACACTCTCTGACTTCGAGTTCGATCAGTTATTTGATCGCCTCTTAGCTCTGGAAAAATCACACCCCGAACTCGTCACTCTCGATTCCCCCAGCCAACGAGTCGGAACGGCAGCATCGAAAAAATTTGGTCAGGTGCCACATCGGATCCCCCTCCTGTCACTGCAGAAAGTCACGACCTACGATGAATTCCTCGAGTTCGACCGTCGAGTCAAACAAGGGCTGGAACGAACGAGTAGCGTCGACTACTACGCCGAGCCGAAACTGGACGGACTCGCAGTTGAACTGGTCTATGAAAAGGGACTCCTGACAGTCGGTTCGACACGCGGGGATGGCAGCACCGGCGAGAATATCACTGCGAACTTGCGAACGATCCGAAATATCCCTCTTCGGCTCGATAGTAAGCTCGTCGCCGATTATCCGCTTCTCGAGATTCGTGGTGAAATCATCCTGCGAAAATCTGATTTCGAAAAGGTGAATCAGAAGCTGATCGCTGCAAACGCCGCACCACTGGCGAATACACGAAACGGCGCCGCCGGATCACTGCGTCAACTTGATTCAAGAATCACCGCCGAACGCCCTCTTCGTTTCGTTGCCTATGGGATTTCCGATACAAACCTACCACGATTGCAGCGTCAGAGCAGCTCCGTGCAGTTTCTCGCAATGCTAGGCTTCGAAATCAACAACGCTTCCCTTTGCAAATTACCAGAAGATGTCCGCGCTGCATTTGAAAAACTGGAAAAGAAACGGCCGTCGCTTGATGTCGATCTCGACGGGATGGTGATCAAAGTCGATGAATTTTTGCATCAGGATCAACTTGGGCAGATTTCGCGCGCCCCACGCTGGGCAGTTGCATGGAAATTCGCAGCGGAACTGGCCGAGACCATTATAGAAAACGTTATTTTCTCAGTCGGTCGCTCCGGCGCAGTCACTCCAGTCGCCGTGCTCAAACCAGTGCAAGTCGGCGGGGTGACTGTTTCGAACGCCTCGCTTCACAATGAGGATGAACTGAATCGTCTCGATCTGCATATCGGTGATTCAGTAGTCGTCCGGCGCGCTGGCGATGTGATCCCAGAAGTGATGGAAGTGATCACTGAGAAGAGACCAAAAAAAGCTGAGCGCGTAACGTTCCCATCGACCTGCCCTTCTTGCGGACACAAGATTCATCGCATGGAAGGTGAAGCAGTCTGGAGTTGTCAGAATCCGGCTTGTCCGGCGCAGTTGGTTGGGCGGGTTTTTCACTTTGCTTCGAAATCGGGTGTCGATATTGACGGTCTCGGCGAAAAATTGATTACGCAAATGATCGAAAAGGGGCATATCCACGATGTCTCCGATCTCTATACCATTTCGATGGAACAACTCCTCACTCTTGATCTCATGGCCGACCGTCGAGCGCAAAATCTTCTGGATGCGATCAATACATCACGTTCCGCTTCACTCCCCCGCATTTTCAATGCGCTCGGCATCCCCGGTATCGGAGAGACCAGCGCAAAGATTCTTGCAGAAGAATTTTCTACCATCGATGCCCTGATTGCTGCGTCAGTCGAACAACTCACATATGTGAATGGAATCGGTCCGATCATGGCGGCTGATATTCGTGCATTCCTGGACGATCCAGATACAGCCAAGCTCATCAAACGTCTTCGCGATGGAGGCGTACAGTTTCCGCCATTCGCGAAACGAAAAACAGACGGGCCACTCCAAGGGCTGACCTTTGTGATTACCGGTACTCTTGAAAAACCGCGGTCATTCTACAAAGATCGCATCGAGTCACTGGGAGGGAAAATCGCCAGCTCGGTTTCGAAAGCGACAACACATCTGCTTTGTGGGGCTGATCCCGGTTCCAAACTTGATCAGGCGAAGAAACTCGGGACGACTGTGATTGATGCCGACGGTCTCGAAACACTCATCACGAGTCGTTCGTAGCCCGATCATTCCCTATTTGTCGATCTGAAACCTTCTTCGTATACTCTGACCAATGACCCCTCCATCAGCTTCATCTCATTGCTGGGCGAAAGCCGATCGTCCGATTTTCGCTATGGCTCCGATGGCCGATGTCACCGATGCCGCTTTTCGGCTGGTGATCGCTCGTCGTGGCAAGCCCGATCTTTTTTTCACGGAGTTTGTTTCGACCGACGGGCTTTGTTCACGCGGCAAAGAAAATCTCCTGATCCATCTGAAGTATCATGAATCGGAACGACCAGTCATCGCTCAGATATTCGGTGAAAAGCCAGAGCATTATCGCAAGACCGCCGAGATTATTCAGGAACTCGGTTTCGACGGGATCGATATTAACATGGGCTGTCCGGTCAAGACGATTGTCAAAACCGGCTCCTGCGCTGCACTGATCAAGACTCCGGAAAGGGCGAAAGAGATTATTCGGGCCACCAAGGAGGGGGCGGGGGATCTTCCGGTTTCGGTCAAAACCAGAATCGGTTACAACAAGATCATCCTGCGTGAATGGCTGATGCATGTCCTCGAAGCCGAACCGACTGCGATTACTTTGCATCTGCGAACTGCGAAAGAGATGTCGCTGGTCGATGCCCACTGGGAATTGATGCCGGAAGCAGCCGAGATCGTGAAGCAGACCAACACCATCCTGCTTGGAAACGGGGATGTAAAATCTCGCGAACATGGGCTCGAATTGTGGCGGACAACCGGAATTGATGGTGTCATGCTCGGTCGCGCGATTTATGGCAACCCCTGGCTATTCAATCCGGAGAGAACGGTCGAGTCGATCACACTTGAAGAACGATTCGATGCTATGATTGAGCACGCGGAGCTCTTCGACGAATTTTTTACGGGGAAAAAGCATTTTCTGATGATGCGAAAACATCTTCGCGCCTACGCCACCGGATTTCATGGCGCAAAAGAAATGCGTATTGCATTTGAGTCGGTTGATGTGCTGGAGGATGTACGTCGGGTGGTTGGGGAATTTCGGGAAAGGCATCTCAAAGGAGAGCTCTCACGTGAAATGAGCCAGGAAATCTCGGCTCCTGTTTCGGCCGCCTGAGTCAGGCGTCAATAATTACCTCTTCGAAATCAATGACGAGAGGTGGACATCACGACGATGTTCACGATTTCAAGCAGCCGTTCGCAGGAGAATGGCTTCTTGATAAACATATCCCCACCCACTTTGAATGAGCGGCCATTATCATCGGTACGATCTTTTCCGGTCAGAAAGATTACCGGGGTATGGGCTAGTTTCGGATCTTTCTTCAGTTCACGACAGACATCATAGCCGTCCATTCCGGGCATCATGATATCCAAAAGGACGACATCTGGCTTGTTGGTGCGAATCTGATCGATTGCCTTAGAAGGGTCGTTTTCGATCACCACCTGATAGCCGGACTCAGTCAGAAAGGTCGCTACAATATCAGTAATCTCTGGTTCGTCATCGACAACCATGATGCGGGCGGTACTCAATTTGATCTTGTATGACATTTCAAGCTGGTTCGGCCTGCCTTGGCCTGAACACTTCCTTTGGCGTATATATCGGCGTCTCAAGCGGAAGCTTGACCGACCGGGAGGGCGGGGGAATTGGCTGCTGGACAGAGTCATCAGTTAGTTTTGAGTTTCGTGAATTGAATATGGGTGCTCGAAATAGAGTGGTTCGCCTCTCATCTGACCTGATTTAGATTGCTGCAAATGCTCCTCTCATCTATCCTGAATTATGTCCGAACCAGATGACATCGCAAGCGTCGCTCGCAACCGTAAGGCGTTGCACGACTATGAGATACTTGAACGCTTTGAAGCCGGAGTCGAACTTCGGGGGAGTGAAGTCAAGTCTGTTCGGGATGGTCGAATTAGCTTTGCTGATGCCTATGCCAGTGTCGAGCGGGGGGAACTGATTCTCCGCAATCTGAATATAAGCCATTATCCGCAGTCCTCCGGCGAGCCACTTGATCCGGCGAGACCGAGAAAGCTGCTGATGCACAAACGTGAGATTGAAAAGCTTCGAGAAAAAACCGAACAGAAGGGGTACGCGCTGATCCCCCTTTCCCTCTATTTCAAGGGGAGTCGCCTGAAAATCGAGTTGGGACTTGGTCGCGGGAAAAAGCAATATGACAAACGGGAATCGATCGCCGAACGAGACGCCCAACGGCGAATCGATCGCGCCATGAGAAGAGAAAGATAAGTGAGAGTCTTCCGCCATCTGCTGAACTCCGTCATTCTCCTCTTCGTCCTGTTCGTGCATTCGCAGTCTGTTCGAGCCGACATCTCTGTTGCTGGTCCGGATGGACCGGTGAAGATTCGCGAACTCGAACGAGGTGGTACCCGATTCCTTGATCTTTCCTCCTTTGCGAAGGCACAGGGGGAGCGAATCGACTGGCTTGATGTCGGAAGCAGAGTCTCATTCAAGACTGAGCAAGATGACTATCGTTTTCTAATAGGGTCTTCGCAATGCCTCCTCAACGATACACTCCATCAGCTTGGAAGTGCTGTCGCACTCATCAAAGGGAAACTCTATGTCCCCACTGCCCCGTTCATGCGCCTCTGGGAGCGAGCTGATCGCTCGACAAAGACAGAAAAGGCAGTTTCAGCAAGTTCCCCAAAACCGGTCATCAATAAGAACTACGATGTCAGCGATCTCATCCTCTCTCGAAAAGCGAACGGCCTGCTTATCGAGCTGATGCTGACGGGCAGAACCAGTTATGATATTTTTCTCAGTGAAGGAAACTGGATGAATATCTCAATGCCGAATGCCAAGGTATTCGCAAGTCAGATCGAATCCCGTTTTGATGCCCGTTTCTTTCACAAGATCAAGACCCACCAGGTCGGCAACACTGGTCAGGTGTCGTTGCAGTTTCGCAATAAGATTGAAAACTGGTATCACAAGTATCTGGAAGATCCGAAGAGAATTCAAATCATCATCGTCGACACTGCGGCCGCCCTCGCAGCGTTGCCGATCAATGCCAGTGAGACGCCGATCAAACCGATCTCCATCAAGGGGACCAGCGCGGACAAGATCGACAAGATCGTCGTCGATGCCGGACATGGTGGCAGAGATAACGGAGCCGTCGGAGCGGCTGGGACCCGTGAGAAAGACATCACTCTTCAGATCGCGAAAGAACTGGAATCGCAGTTGAAAGGGACCGGCAAGTTCACGGTCATTATGACTCGTGACAAAGATGAGACCGTGACTCTCGAAGAGCGCGCTCGAATTGCGAACACCGCAGGGGCCGATCTCTTCATCTCCATACATTGTAACGCGAATCCAAAACGGGCACCGCGTGGCTGGAATGTCTTCTTTCTGGCTCCCGCCAAGAACGACTCGGCTCGTTCGGTCGAACAATTCGAAAACTCCTTCTTTGTGCGTGAAATGGGTATTTCAGAGGACACGAAGAAAGAGGATGAGGCAATCGATCCGATTGCAACGATTCTGAACGAGATGATTATGACCGAATTTCAGGCGGAGTCACAGGAGTTCGCACTTTTGCTTGATGCAGAATTTCGAAATGCATTGAAGATTCCAGCTCGTGGAGTCGATCAGGCAGGATTCTTTGTACTGAACAAGGTTTTTATGCCGTCGGTACTGGTAGAAACTGCGTTTATTTCAAACCGGAATGAAGAGAAACTTCTGAAAACCAAGCCATTCCAGCAAGCAGTCGCGAAGTCAATCACCGAGGCCGTCCTTGCCTTTCAGGAAAAGTACGAATCTAAATGACTACCCACTCGATCTCCCCCCACTCTCCAGTCGGCATCTTTGATTCCGGTGTCGGTGGACTGACTGTCGCCAAAGAGATTTTCAGACTCCTCCCTGCCGAACAGGTGGTCTATTTTGGGGATGTCGGTCGCACCCCGTATGGAGGGAGATCGCGCGAAATTATCACACAGTTTTCCCATCAGGATGTCCGCTTTCTGATCGAACAGGATGTGAAGTATATCATCTGCGCCTGCAACACGGTCTCGGCGGTCGCGCTTGATGATCTGCAGCAGGTCTATGCTGTTCCAATGATCGGCGTGATTCGCCCCGGCGCCGAAGCCGCAATCCGGATGACAAAAAACCGACGAATCGGCGTGATCGGAACGGTCGCCACGATCAGCTCTGATACTTATGCAAAGACGATTCAGGAGATCGCTCCGGATGTCAATGTTTCATCTCTTGCCTGCCCACTCTTTGTTCCGCTCGCTGAAGAGGGATACATCAATAAGGAAGCCACCCGTTTGATCGCGCAGGATTATCTTGCCCCCCTCGTTCGGATGCAGATCGACACCCTGATTCTTGGCTGCACTCATTATCCCATCTTGCGAGAGGTGATTCAGTCAGTCGTGGGACCAGAAGTAACTCTGATCGACAGTGGCGAAGAGACCGCGCGAGTTGCGCAGCGAACATTGGTTGAGAGGCAACTGGTGACATCTGAAAAACAGACAGGGACACATCGCTTCTATGTCTCTGATGTCCCGGAGCGATTCTCACAAGTCGCAACACGATTCTTAGGACAAGTGGTCGACGGCATCACCAGAGTGGATATCACCCGATTCTGATGGCAACTCCGATGAAACTTGTACTGGCAACCAACAATGAAGGAAAGATGCGTGAGATCGCAGTCGCTCTCGCTGATCTCGGCATCCAACTGCTGACACGACGAGATTTCAAGACTTTCCCCGATCCGGATGAAACCGGTATGACACTGGAAGAAAATGCTCGTCTGAAAGCACTCGCAGTCTTTCGCCAGACCGGACTCCCCTCACTGGCTGATGATACCGGACTTGAAGTAGACCTTTTAGGCGGCGCACCGGGGATATATTCGGCACGATTCGCTGGCCCAAAATCGACCTACGAAGAGAATTATCAGAAGCTTCTGACGTTGTTAGATGGCGCACCGATTGAAAAACGTGTGGCTCGATTCCGAACAGTCATCGCCCTTGCCTGGGATGAAAACGAGATTGATCTGGTCGATGGTATGGTCGAAGGAAGAATTTCAGAAAGAGCGGTTCCGGGTCATGGATTCGGCTATGATCCTGTTTTCTATTATCCCCCACTTGCGAAACATTTTTCTGAGATGAATATCGTTGAGAAAAATGCCCTTTCCCACCGAGGACGCGCCCTTGATCAGGCGAAGCGAGTGATCCTCAGGCGAATCAGCGCGTAGTCACATTTTATCGGAGCGAGAGCTGGTAATACACTTCCCCAGCCAGCGGCGCATCCGGCGGCGGATCAATCTGACGGAATCCAAATGACTCATACAAGTGAATCGCTTCTCGCAAGGTCGGAAGTGTATCGAGACGGATCCCCTGATACCCAATCAGTCGCGCCTGTGACACCACCATCTCCGTTAGTTTCCGCCCGATCCCGTGCCCTCTTCCATTGGGACGAACATAGAGTCGCTTGAGTTCACCAGTTGATTCATTCAATCGACGAAGGGCAATACACCCCACAATCCCCTGATCTCCGGTCGAGGCAAGATAGAGACGTCCGTCGGGTGGCGCATACTCCCCCGGCAATTCGGCAAGTTCACGATCAAGTTGGGTGAAGCAGATGTCGCCACCAAGCCAGTCGGCGTATTCACGAAAAAGACGACGGACTTGATCGAGTGATTCAGAGTTCTGGGCTTGTGAAATGGTGACACTCATAGAGGATGCACTCTCATCACAACTTGACTGTCAGAAAGTTCTCTGAGGTTACCAGCGAATCCCAAACGAAAGCAGATGTGCGGTTCCAAGCGAATTACTGTACGGAACGACAGCATACGAAATTTCAAATTGATCATGCTTTGCGCTCATACCGGCGGAAAAGCTACGGCTGTCGTCACCGAGACGATACCCGGCTCGCAGCCCGAACTCTGGAATGAGATCATACCCCACGCCGAATTTTCCGATGGTAGAGCCATCTCGCAACTCCAACTCACCCGTACCCAGCAATTTCTCTTTCTGGTAACTCCCTCCCACGCGAAAAGCAGTCGGCTGCTTGATTTCACTGGAAGATGGCTGCCCAGGGGCAATCAACTCGAACGACGGACCGAGCTGTGTAACAGCTGCAGCAAGCGTGAGAAAATCATTCGACTGATAGACCCAGCCGGCATCGAGACTAATGGCACTCCCCCGCCATTGATCGATTTTTTCAAAGACAAATCCGGTGGCGATCCCGATGCTGAGCTTGTCAGAAAGTTTGATGGCTGTTCCAACGCGAAAATTGAAATCATTCAGACCAAAGGTGGCGAGCGGTTCGGTCGTCGGGCTGGTCCGCTTTTCAATATCCCCTACGGTTGCGTACTGCACTGAAAATATTCCGGAAACGACTGACGAGATACGAGGCGAGACCTGCAAATTCCCCAGGGTGATAGATGACCAGTAGGAATTATAGCCAAACGACGCCGCTGGTTTCGAACCATGTCCGGCAAGAGCAGGATTAGAGGCCAGAGCTGCCGATTCATTTTTTAGTGCAACTGCAGCCCCACCCAGAGCGTTTACGGTTGCTCCCGGTTCAACCTTGAGCAGTGCTAAACCAGTCTGTGCCTGCACACATGAAGCAGACAAGATGATGGTCAGAGTGAGGATATTCGTAAATCTGGGAGTTCTCTTCTGATTCATTCTGGTTGAATCTCCTGCGTACAGTATCGGCAAAAATGATGACCGGTGAGACTCTGCTTGTACACCAGCTACAGTCGAAAGTCGATCGAAAAAATATGCTCACTATCCGCCCCAGCTCGATTGGTCGAGAAGGCATAGTCGATACGAATTTTCTGTTTCCCGAATCCAAACTCATACCCCGCTCCAAACGCGACCTGTTCGAGTCCGTAGCCGAGACGAATCCGGCTCTCCGGAGAGGCGGCATACTCACCGCCGACACGAAAATCAGTACCGGTCTTTGCTGAGTTTACAATATCAATATCCAGAAGCAGCTTGTCCTTCAGAATCTTCCCAGAGAGTCCCATGCCGATTTCGAGCGGCACATTGTCTGTCTGATCAGCGCCAAGCGGACTGGTGCTATGAGCAAGTTCATACTTCTCTGAATTCCAGGTAAATTTCTTCGCCAGTTGACGAACGACGAGACCCAAACGTGGCTCACCCACTGGTAAATTTTGGCGACGTTCCCGATCAAAGAATTGATCTAAATGCAGAATCAAACCCACATCAATGCCAACAGAATTACTCGATATCTCCGCAAGTTTGACATCGACATAACTGAATGTCGCACCAAGACTGAAATACTTCTCGAACCGTTTTGAAAAGACAAAGCCAAGCTGGTTGTGACTCTCGCCAAGTTCATGATCCAGCAGATCCCCATCCCCGTCACGGGCCGGTACCCCTTCGGTCCCTGCATGCAGCCAATGCCCACCGAGAATCGCATCCCCTTGAATGGGAGAAATAGCTGATGCATACATGAGTCGACGACCAAGAGCAAGCACTCGATAGGAGGTCCCGATCGTCGCTTTCTCCAGCATGGTTACGCCAGCAGGATTGTAGTAGACCCCTGCAGGATCATTCGAAACGGCGATATACGCCCCACCCATACCAGATGGACGTGCGCCGAGTGGAATCTGCAAATAGGAAGCGGCATAGCCGCC
The DNA here is from genome assembly GCA_964518635.1 of uncultured Ignavibacteriales bacterium. Classification (GTDB taxonomy): domain Bacteria; phylum Zixibacteria; class MSB-5A5; order GN15; family FEB-12; genus CAZFGK01. The sequence continues at coordinate 12,314 of CAZFGK010000032.1, read as the reverse complement.
ATCTCCATCAGCGGCACTCACCACTGATGTCTGAACAAACATCAATCCAAAGATGACGCAGAACAACGAAATGCATCGAAATGAACGGCTTGCGATCAGCATCATGGAATCACCACCAGTTTCCCCCATCGTGGGTCCCCATCATTGACTGTCACTTTAACAAAGTAAGTTCCGACCGCGACGACTTCCCCTTTGCCGTTCGTCCCATCCCACGTTCTTCCCTGCTGTGATCCATTTGGATACGAACCAGCAGGATACGTAACGCCATCTATCGGTCGCGCCACCAGATTCATTGCAAAGTCATAGATTTCCAGCGTCACACTCCCCGGCTGCTCAACAGTGAAATGAAAGTCGACTGTCCCGCCACGATTGGGCGAGAAAGGAACCGGGAAAGCATAGACGTCATCAACTGGAGATGTCAGATCGACTTTGGCAACGAGTGCAGGGTTACTCGGCAAGGCACCGCCGAGACGATAGCGAAGGGTGCCGTCATCGGTGCCGACCCAGAGATTCGTATCGATGGGTTGTACTGCAAAGAAAGTGGCTTCCGGATTGACCAGCGCGTCCCCGCCACCAGTGGAGTAAATGGAAAGGGTATCGATAGTCGTATCAACTACCTGAAACAGACCGGTATTGCAGGCCAGATAAGCAGTATCTCCGGCAAATCCGAAGTTCCAGGCGAAATCATCGACGACAAAGGTGTCGATGTTCACAATTCGTCCGGTGTCAAAAACCAGTCGATTGACGGCGATGTCCCCGCCGCTGACCGGTCGTGTCGAAAGCCAGATTGATGCAGGGCCTGTTTGATGATACTGAACGCCGATTGATGGTACGAAATCACCGCTGATTCCAAAGCCCGCGATATAGTTGAAGACAAAATCAGGGCGGAGTGGATCGGTATTCGCACGAAAGACTTTGTAGTTTCGTCCGGCGGTGGGGGAGATTGCCAGACCACGATGACTCCCGATAATGATCGTATCCCCGTTCACATACCCGGTGAGAAGTGAATCATTACTCAAAGTGAGTCCACTGATTGTTGAGTCTGCAATGGACAGTGCAGTTACCGCTGTAAATGGATCACGATTGGTCAAACGGGCACCGATAGCCGTCAGCAGGATTACTGAGTCGGCTTTGAAGAGAATTTCATTTGTTACTGGTGCGGCTTTTGTGTTCCAGTTTACTCCCCGATCGACCGAATAGATCACCTGCGCCGTACCAGTAACTGTAGCCGGAGAGGTGCTGAGCCAATAGGCGAGCTTCGGTACAGTTGCTTCGACATATGGCTGGATTCTCACCCTACGAACTTTTCGGGAGCTGGTTGTATTCTCTGCAAAGCTAATTTGAGTGGTCGAATCGACTCCACCGCTGTTGTTCAAATACATGGCCACGAATCCGGTATCGGTCCCGACATAGAGGGTGTCATCAACTGACGCCAAACTCTGCGCTCGGTTAAAGCCGTTATTCGGATCCCCCGGCAACACCTGTAACAGCGACCAAGTTTGACCCGTATCAGAACTGACACAGATTCCTGCCTCAAATGCAGCATAAAGGCGATGATCAATCACTGCAAATTCACGAATGACCTGTCCGAGTCCGATGAACTCCGGAAAGACCTGCAACTGAAAACTCGTGCCATCATTGTCAGATCGGACCAGTCCGGTTGAGACCTGATTCGCAGCGTTGTAGGTACCAGCGAAAAGTACCCCGCCAAACCTGATCATGGCACTGATCGTCGAGTTTGCAGGGAGACCGTCATCGGCGGTACGTGTCACAAACGGTGCACCAGTTACTTTTGCGACAGATATGCCCGACGTGCCGCCAACAAAGAGACGAGTACTATCGCCGCAGTCTGCACATCGCGCGATGGCGGTAGTCCGGCTGAGCGAGAATTTTGATTTCGGCGAAGCGAAAATGTACTGAAGAAGTCCTCCGGCAGTTCCTGCCCAGAGAAAGACTGAGTCGGTATGCGATGTGTCGATTGCACAGGAGAAATAACGATTCACCAGTGACGGAACCGGTTCGGTCACATACTGCAATGAATCGGTCGTCGAGGGGAAGACACGTCGCCATGACGTCCCCCCATCTTTAGAGCCAAGCAGTCCACCGGCGAAAGCGGCAAAGAAGACATAATCCTGATCTAGCTGGTCATTTGCGCCAGTTAGATCAAAAGGGGTGCGATTGCCGCCGATTACATTGGCGATATTTTGACCTGTCGAGGTGAAATTGACTTGTGTCCACGTCGCGCCGCCGTCGTCGGAATAGCTCACCCCATCTGAGAAGATCGCGATCCCATCACCAATCGGACCGGTATTATTCGTCCCGACCCAGAGCCGACTTCCGATGGACGCAATTGCCGAGACATTGGAGGAGACCAGTCCATCCGCCTCATTGATTGCAATCCATGTGACACCTCCATCACGAGAAACTGACAACCCCTTCCCCGATGCCAGCCAGATATCCCCCTGATGCTTGACGACATCGATGACTGTGTTCGAAAGGAGCCCGTCACGAGGAGCGTTAACTTCGTCGATCTTGACCGGCATCAACTGCGCCTGAACTGCCTCCCCCAGAAAAACAGCCAGAAGTAGACTGACCAGCCCGAATCGGAGCTTGATGATACTTCTCCGCATTGCTGAGGACATGGAGGGACGATTTTGGGTTCGTACGTGAGAGAATAGAGGATGGCCTTGAGTCATCGCAGGAAGGTATTCGACAGCCCTTTCAACGGCAACTGAAACTATGAACAAGGCAGAAACCACGTCAGACTCCCCCTTTCCGGGTCAGCTTGAGGAGGGTCGAGATTGACCCTGCAAGGGAAAGATGGTAGACTAACAAGATGACGCAAGAAACTTCGACCAACTCCCCTTTTCAAGTGCGATTGAGTTCACTGTTACCGGTCTCATTGCTGCTGTTGTTGACGGGGATCGTGACTTTCACCAGTTGCGACAAACTAGTCACCGAGTCGACAACTCAGAACGTCTTCGATTCCACCACTGGGAAGGCCTGCTTTGCCTGTCATACTGATCAGAATGACTCAATTCTGGTCATTCCAAAAGGGCAATGGGCAAATTCAGCCCACTCATCAGTCCAGTTCATCGAAGCCAGCGTTGATATTAACGGCGGAATCTACTCGACACGCCTTTGCGGACCGGAATGTCACAGTGGAAATGGATATGTGCAATCAGTCACGGGGGGGAATCTCTCCAACCAGAGTTCAACCATTGGCTGCTTCAGTTGCCATTTGCCACATACAGGCGCATACGGAAGTTGGCGAATGGATACCCTGCGAGGAGATACCTCACTGGTTCGCCTCAAGGCGGTTGCAGGTCAGACCAGCAGCTTCTCGATGGGGAGATCGAACATGTGCGCCAAATGTCACCAGGCGACTTCGGTACCGGTGATTCTTACTACAGATACGGTCGTCACGATTGATAAGCTCTTTGGTCCACACTCCTCTCCACAGGCCGATATGTTGGTTGGCACCGGCGGCTTTCTCTTCTCCCTCGCAGGTGTGATCAACTCGCACGCTTCAGTTGCGAATGCAAATCAGGATGGCTGTCTCTCTTGCCATTTCCGTCAGGGGAGTGGATACGATGTCGGCGAACACACTTTTCGTCTGACTGGAGGTGGTATCAGAAATGTCGCAACGTGTAACATTGCGGGTTGCCATCTCAACGCACCGATTGTCGACTTTACTACCCATCCTCGAATGGATAGTGTGATTCAGTTGCTCGACTCACTCAAGGGCCGTCTTGCCGCCAGAAATGTCATTGATCCAAATGATCCGCGGGGACTGAACATCACTGCGGATACCACTTACCCACGCGACCTCGCCAAGATCGTGCACAACTATCTGCTGGTTCGTCAGGACAAATCCAACGGCGCCCACAACGCTCTCTATGCTCTTCGATTACTAAAGGAATCACTTGCGCAGCTTGATTCTGTCCCGACGGCGAAATTTGGTGCGGACCCAAATGATATCTGCTTTGGGGAAGTCGTCCAGTTTACGGATTCTTCAACCGGCAGTGTCATCAGATGGTTCTGGAAATTCGGAGATGGACAGACCTCCACTCAGCAGAACCCTTCGAATCAATACAACCGACCGGGCAAGTACTCAGTAACACTCACCGTCACCGGATCATCAGGTTCTCACAGTACACAACTCACTGACGTGGTCATCGCCGATACGACTATAGCACGTATCAGATTGGCAAGCGCGTCTGCGACAGTTGGCGTTCCCGTGCAGATGACTGACAGTTCATCGGGGAAAAATATCGTGCTCTGGTCATGGGATTTTGGTGATCCGGCGGTGACCGATGATACTTCTTCTGTAGAAAACCCGACCTACACCTACCAGAATGCCGGGACATACACCATTACTCTCACTGCCACCGGAGATTGTGGCAACGGTACGACTTCTCAACAGATCGTAGTCAGCTCCCCTGCTTCAACAGAGAAGCAAAAGCTTTCTCGACTAGGAAAAAAGTAGAAGACGACTTCTTAGAATTGAAGCCGTGAAAAAAGCTCGCTGTAAAGCGAGCTTTTCTTTTTTCAATCTTTAGATTTACGAGGACTCGTTAGGCGAGTTCTGCTTCGAACTTTTTGGTGAGTGCCGGGACAATCTCAAAGAGATCTCCGACAATTCCATACGTCGCGACTTTGAAAATCGGTGCATCTTTATCCTTATTGATCGCCACAATGGTCTGGCTCGATTGCATCCCGACCAGATGCTGAATTGCACCCGAAACGCCAACCGCAATATACAATTTTGGATTCACCGTTCGGCCTGTCTGACCGACTTGGCTTGCGTAAGGAACCCACCCTGCATCAACCACCGCTCGTGACGCCCCAAAAGCCGCCCCGACTGATTTCGCAAGTGATTCGACCATCGGAACATTCTCCGGCCCTTTGATTCCGCGACCAGCAGAGACGACTCGGTCGGCATCAGCAAGGGTGACCCTACCAGAAGACTCGACACGAACCTCATTCACTTTTGATTTTGCATTGAATGCCGCCGCGCTTGGAGCAAAAGTTTCAGTCGAAGCACCAGAACCACTCGAAGGCGTAAATATCTTGGGACGGATAGTCAAACAGACAGGACCGCCGCCGGTCTTGGCTTTGACTTCCGATATCACGCCCCCACCAAACCCGGGGCGACTTCCGATGACAGAATCTCCATCCATACGAACACTGGTAATATCTGAGATCATCGGGCTTTTCAGTACCGCTGCAAGTCGGCTCATCACGGCTTTGCCGTACAGCGTCGCAGGAGCAGTCACGGTCTTCACCTGCTTAGCTGCAATAAGTTCGGTGAGTACCTGGGTATAGATTTCTTCATTACAGGCCGCAAGGGCTGGGTTGGAGACTGTCACGACCACACCGGAGTATCGCTTTGCAATCTCCGCTGCGATTGGATCAGGATTGTCGGAGAGAACAGCAACTATGACCGAACCACCCATTTGGGTAGCCGCAGTGATCGCTTCGAGAGTGGTTGAATTGAGCTGCCCGTTTTTGTGCAGGGCGAGAACCAGATGTGACATACGAGATTCCTTCTTCTCTTTCTGCCACAATCGGTTAGGTCATGGGTGGCAGCGGCGGAAGTATATGGTGCTCGATCTCAGTCCGCAATCTTCGAACCAGCGGGTTTTCTCAGTCTGAAACTGGTCAATTTCCCGGCTTGAAAGATCAAGAATTAGACAGTCATGCCGACAACAACTGTTGGAGTACCCTCAAGTATACTCTTGAGGTTCCCTGAAGTTATGGTCGTTCATGGATGACGACCTCAAATGGAAATAGAAGTCGTCGGACAGTCGACGGCAATCAGCATAATGGAGCGAAAGGACGCCGCCATGGCCGAAATCATCGTGAAATTCGACGACAAGATCATCGAACGAATTGTCACCGAGAAAAAGCGACTGACCATTGGTCGTACGCAGGAGAATGATATTGTCCTTGAAAATCGCGGGGTCTCTCGTCGCCATGCCATGATTGAGTTTAACGATCAGGCCGCGGTCGTCGTTGACAATGAATCCCTCAACGGGACCTTCGTGAACAATCGGAAAATTACCGAAGAGGTCCTTCGTGATGATGATGTCATCACCATTGGAAAATACTCCCTCATCTACAAGTCGAACGCCGGCGGTGCCTCGGAGAAGATAGATCTCGAAGGGACCATGCTGCTGAATACCAAACGTCAGAAAGCACTGATCGAGAACGACAAGATGGAGCGACAGATTGTCGCCAAGTTTGGCGGTTCGGTGCTCATCGGCGAAGACAATGCCGAATTCACTGAATTCAAGATCGATCAGGAAGTCACCACCATTGGCAAGGCGAAATTCACGCATGTCCGGGCCAAGGGCTTTTTCCTTCCCGCCATTCAGGCAAAAATCGTCCGCGAAGTGAATAGCTATGTGCTGATCACCGTCGGAAAAGCGAATAAGACACTGATCAACGGTGAACCAGTCACCCGTCAGCAATTGAAAAACGGCGATGTCGTGACCGTCGGCAAAACGACCTTTCGGTTTGTAGATGGCCCGTCGAAATGAAGCGTGCCATTGTCTCGGATATTCATGGGAATCTCGCGGCATTTACTGCCGTGCTGAAAGATATCGAATCCCAGCAGGTCGATGAGATCATTTGCCTGGGGGATGTTATCGGTTATGGAGCCAAACCGGCCGAGTGTGTCGCACTCGTCGAACGGCAATGCAGCATCAAGATTCTCGGGAATCATGAAGAGATGGCACTCGGTCATGTCCAAAAAGAATTACTGAACGATCTCGCCCTGTCATCTTTGCAGTATACCCATGATCGCATGGCCGAGTATGAATTGGGCTGTATCCGAAAATATCTTCGACAGGCCACACAGGAAAACGCGACCTATGTGCATGCTTCCCCCCATCAGGCGGATCAGTGGCCGTACTTACTCAGACTTCGTGACGGCGAGATGGCTTTCGGATCAGTGACGACCCAGTTGACATTTTTCGGACACACCCACCTTCCGACGATTTTCGTGAAATCGGCTGAGGGTGAAGTCCGTATGAAAACCGGTCACAGCTTCGACCCGGACGATGACTGCAAATATCTGGTCAATGTCGGCTCGGTCGGCCAGCCGCGAGATCATGATCCGCGTGCCTGCTATGTCATTCACGATACTGATGAACTCAGCGTCTTTTATCGACGTGTAGAATATGATGTCTCCAGTGAACAGCACCTGATGCGGGAAGCCAAAATCCCGTCATTATTGGTCGAACGTCTGGGAATAGGACGGTAAGCAATGAGCATGATTTCACGTTACGCCGCATACATTCTCTTTCTGTTGCTTACGATCTTCGTGCTCATCTTGAGTGCGAACAAGTTCGCCCCTATTCAGTCGGTGCAGACCGCGATCCATGACCAGCTCGCTCGCATGACCTCCGGTGATGCGGCAAGCGGTCAGGTGCTGACTATTCTCATCGATAAGAAAGCAACCGAAGCACATGGTGCCTGGCCCTGGAATCAGGATCTCATCGCCGATCTCGTGGCTGCGACTGCTGCCGGTGAGCCGAAAGCGGTGGCTATTGATCTGAATCTCGCTGAAAATACCGCACAGGATTCAGCTGGCTACACCGCGATCCTTGCCGGACAACTACAATGGGTCACCGAAGCGGTGCTTCCATTCGACATTCAGCCAAACCGTTTTCGTTCATCGAAGACTTCCAATCCGGAAGTCCTTTTTCACAATACTCTGACCGTGGATAATCCCAGCGGCGATCTCTCAGAAAATGCCGGCATCGCCGCGAACAAAGTATTTCTCCCCGCCAATCGCCTTCTTGCCAACAAGCCGAAACTCGGATTCGAATTCGAAACACCTGATGATGACCGCGTGTTGCGACACCATCAGCTCTTCGCCCATTATGAAGGGTATTACTATCCCTCATTTGCGCTTGCGACCGCAACGATGGCTCTCGGTGTGAAGAGTGATCAGGTGAAAGTCACCGACGGCATCTCAGTCGCGATCGGGCCTGCGAGAATCATCCCGATCAATTCGCGGGGTGAAATGTACTTGAATCCGGCTTCGATTGAAGCCCTCCCTACCCTTTCCGCTGCTGATGTCCTTGATGAAAAATTCGACCGAAGCAAGTTCAAAGGGAAAGCGATCATCATCGCGCGTGAAGATCGCAATGAGAATGAATCGTTCACGTTGAATGTGAAGGAAGATGTCCCGTCATATCAGATTACCGCGGCCATCGTTGATAACATTCTCGGCGACAACTTGTACAAATTCCAGTCTGCCGGGGCGGGATTCAATATGCTCGTGCTCTTCCTCATCGGCGGACTCTGCGCATTTTTGCTCCCGCGAAATCCGATCAGCAATCGAATGATGATCCTCGGCGGCATTCTCTTTGCCGTGCTTGCCGCAAATTATGTCATGTTCGCAATGATGAACACCCTGCCGGATACCAGCTTCATCCTTCTTCAGATATTGCTCTTCGCTGGCGCATCGTTCGTACTCGAATCATCACTGATCGGGAATGAACTACCGGTTGCAAAGAAAGCAGCCGCCGTTGCTGCGAAGAAAAAAGCCGCCAAATTGAATGCGAAGGCTGAGGCAAGTGTCGCTGAACATACCCCAGTTCGCGAAATCCCCGCAAGCCAGACGCAGAGCAATATCCCGACTTCACATGTAAGCGTTGCCGGAAAGCCGTATCCGAGCGGCGGCAATGCGCAGGCCTCAGCTCCGGTTGCTGAATCCACGAGCGCGACCAATAAAGATGACGTCACCATAGCTGCGAAACGTGGTCAGACTGATGGCGTTCTTGATTCGCAGGCAATCGATCTTGATGACAGCCCAGTCCTGCACAACGACAGTGGCTTCTCAAAGAAAGCCGGAGACAGTGGCAAACAGTGGGTCAACGCCTCTGCTGATATCAAGAATCTCGGTCGCTATCAGGTGATGAGTGTGCTGGGCAAGGGAGCGATGGGGCTTGTCTACAAAGGCCTCGATCCAGCTATTAATCGACTCGTCGCCCTCAAGACAATTCGTCTCGATTTCGTGACCGATCCAGAGGAGATGGAAGAGCTGAAAGAACGTCTCTTCCGTGAGGCACAGGCCGCCGGAAAGCTGTCGCACCCGAATATCGTAACGATCTACGACGTCGGTTCCGAAGGGAACTTGCAGTATATCGCGATGGAATATCTGCAGGGACAGACCCTCGAGCAGTTGATGAAACGAAAGACGAAGTTCAATTACAAGATCGTCGCACAGATTATCTCGCAGATGTGTCAGGCGCTTGAGTATGCTCACGAGCGAGGCATTGTCCACCGCGATATCAAGCCGGCCAACATCATGATTCTCCCTGACTATTCAGTGAAGATCATGGATTACGGAATCGCCCGTATCGATTCTCACTCGATGACCAAAACCGGCATCGCGATGGGAACACCGAACTATATCTCGCCGGAACAGCTCAAGGGACAAGCGACCGATCGCCGTGCTGATCTCTTCTCATTGGGCGTGGTGATGTACGAAATGCTCCTGCAGCGTCGTCCGTTCAAAGGTGAGAGCATTACTTCGCTTATCTACTCGATTCTGAATCACGATCCGATGAAACCATCGGAAGTGAATCCAGAGATTCCGCTCCTGTTTGATCACGTGATCATGCGGGCATTGAAGAAAGACCCATCGCAGCGTTATCAGAAAGCGACTGAAATCACAACAGACCTGAAAGATTTCGTGGCGTCCTTCTCGAACAAGACCGTGTAAGTAAACTAGCTCCTACTTTCTTGGAATCGCCGTGGTAAGACGCCGCGGCGATTTTTTTTGTGGGGGGGGGAGGGTGATGTACTGCCTTTCTGGAGGTCGGTGTCCATCTATGGATATGCCATCTTTCTTGTAGGGGCGGTCCGGTTTCCGAACCGACCTCTTTCGTTGTATCCGTTTTTCCCATTGTTTTGAGAAAAAACGGCAGGTTCCGAAGCGGGACCTGCCCTACAAGAGAAACCTCTTCGGTGCCCCACTGCTTTCCGTTTGTTTGGGAGACGGGCAGGCCGGCCCGCCGCGGCGGGTGCCGCGCACGAAACCCGCCCCTAAAGGGAGCGGGCTACCAAATATCAGAAAATGCACGCGAATACATACACGCGGTAGCCAGCCCCTTCAGGGGCGGTCGGTTGAGCAGCCTCTCTGATCTGTAGCCCTGAGCACCCGATCAGGGTCTTTCTCAACTGAATATTTCACATCAAGAGAAACCCTCGGCAAGCCGCTGGGCACCGAAGAGATACAAAAAATACCCGCCCCTGAAGGGAGCGGGCTACCAAGATTCGGTTTCAAAAAATATACTTCACTCGAAAGAATTTAGCCGCGATTCTGTGAGAATCGAATCCTAATCCTCTCTTCTCTCCCCCGGCTTCTTAAGAATGTCTTCTGTCAATGACATTGCCACCCCGGAGAGCATCACTTCCACTCCCAGTTGCGTGAAATCAGTCGAAATCAAGTCACGGCTGACTGAACTGTAGAGCGAACAAGACGCCCCTTTTTCGACTACCAAACCTGAGAGACGATTTTCAGTTTCGGCAACAAAAGTCACTTCCCCAAGTTCATCAGAGACCACAAAGCCGGTGCAGTTGTGCAACTGGATATGAGAGTTGCCAGTGTAGACAACCACCAGCATACCGCGAGTTTTTCCGAGGGTCGTTTCGGGATAGATCTCAAGCACGAGGATTCGTTTCTCCTCGGCATTGGTGATCTTAATCCGGAAATGCTCCTTCTCGACTCGTACCGCCTCGGCACCGAGGACATACGCGATCGCATCAGCATCTGGCTGCGAAAATACCATGAAAGATTGCATCCGCTAGTGAGCGGAGCTTTCCTTTTTGTCGGCAGGTTTGTCGTCGGCGGCGTTTTTGATTTCGTCACCGGTGTCGCGCATGGCACGCTTGAATTCACGGATCCCTTTGCCAATGCCTTGAGCAATCTCCGGAATGCGCTTGGCACCGAAGAGGAGCAAGAAGGCAACGACGATCATGATCAGTTCGGGAAATCCCAGATTAAACGGCATGGTGGTAACCATCCTTTCTATGCATTCCAAACGGGCTGGTCAGGTTCAGCATCTTACAGATACCAGAACCGGAAGTAGAGGATAACCAGCAGCACACAAAGCGCAGACATGAGATTAATCTTAATCATTAATCCGGCGGTGAATGTAATTGAGTACATTGCGAGTGTCGTCGGGCTAAAGCCGATATCGAGTGACTTGGTGAAGAGAATCTTTGCAGCCCCATCCGGCAAGAACGAGCCAACTAGTTCTCCAAGCAACCCACCAAGCACAGCTGCAAGCAGAAGTGAAACGATCAGAAAAGTAAGTTCACGTCCCTTCATACTGGCTCACGCACTCGCAGCAAGTTGAGGGACAGAAGCAAGTAACGAACGAAAGACCACGAGTCCGTCGGTCAATCCCAGGAGCGTATCGGCAGCCCGTTCAGGATGTGGCATCATACCAAGGACATTCCCTTCTTCGTTACAGAGTCCGGCGATATTGTTCATCGATCCGTTCGGATTGGATGAGGCATTCACTTCGCCGTTTGCATTGCAATAGCGGAACAAGACCTGTTTGCGTGATTCGAGTTTTTTCAGATCATCCGGCAGGGCGACATAGTTCCCTTCCCCATGATTAATCGGCACGCGAAGAACTTGTCCGACCGATGCAGCATTACTAAATGGTGAATCGGTGCGTTCGACGCGGAGAAAAGTCGGGATACAACGGAATCGCATTCCAGCATTTCTGATCAGGGCACCGGGCAAAAGTCCGGATTCGCAGAGTGTCTGAAAGCCGTTGCAGATACCGAGAACGAGTCCGCCTGATTTCACATGTTTTTTCACGGCATCCATGATCACCGCGTGCGCGCCAATTGCACCGGTACGGAGATAATCACCGTAGGAGAATCCGCCGGGAAGAATGACGCAATCGACCCCCTGTAAATCTTGCGATTCATGCCAGAGTTCGACGACCGACTGATTGAGTTCACGGGCAAGCATGATGCAATCGTAATCGCAGTTCGAACCGGGAAAGATCACGACCCCGAATTTCACTTCGTGCCTTCTTCGATGCTGAATTTTTCAATGACCGGATTCGCCAGAAGGTCGCGGCTGATTGATTCTAAACGTGACTTCAGATTGGCGGGGTTGCCCTCAATCTCCAGCTCAAAAAACTTCCCGGTACGGACCGACATGACTTCAGGATAGCCCATTTTCGTCAGGGCTTTCTGAATCGTGACTCCCTGCGGATCGAGGACACCGTCCTTGAGCCAGACTTGAATCACCGCTTTAGTCGCCGTTGCAT
>CAZFGK010000031.1:0-23179 GCA_964518635.1 uncultured Ignavibacteriales bacterium | reverse complement strand
GAAGATGAACCCTCATTCGCCTGATCCGGAAAGAAGGGGTTATTCAACAGACCCTGGTGATCAGGGCCACCGGTTGTCTGCCGGGCACGCTCATCTTGTACGGCGGTCTTGGCTTCCAAGCCGCCGTCTTTGTCTTTTCCGTAGGGCAGACTCCTTCTTAGGAGCTGCCATCTCTGTTCAGATGAGAAGAAGACCCTTCGACAAGCTCAGGGTGAGAGAAGATCGAATTGATTGAAGAAGGGGCAGGCCGGGAGTTCTGCCGCCCACGGTTGCCGCGCACGGATGCGGGAACCCTGATCTGGTGATCAGGGCCACCTTTTGGAAATGATGACACGGGAACCCGGGCAGCAAGCCCGGGCCACAAAGAGAAGACAATCGGTGCGGGGTTTATCTCAGCCCGGGAAGAACAAATGTCCGGCGTCCTGGAGGACATGGGCGACAATGCACGGCCAGATTGAGCGAGTGTAGATGAACAAGAGCGAGAACATTGCACCATAGAGGGAGATTACCCAGAAGCCCGTCCATCCTTGATACGCATGACAGGCACCGAAGACTAATGCAGATACGACCGTCGGGAGAATCCATCCGGTTTTGCCAAGCAGGCGAAGGCGTGTCATGAGATAGCCGCGAAAGGCGGTCTCTTCACAGACTCCTGCAGTAATCGCGACCGCAAACCAGAGGACTTTTCCATACGGACCATCGGGAATCAGAAGCCCAAGTTCACCGGGCATATTCATTCCAAATTGAGCAAAAAGTAAAACGACTCCCTGAAGAATGAGATTCGCAGTCAGCAGAAATGCGACCCCCTGCAACAGATGCAGCCAGCGAAATTTTGTGAAACCGAGTCCGGCGAGTCCAGTTCGTTCGAAATGTGATGACACAAGATTCATCACGAAGAATCCCCACTGGAAAATGATCGTTGCGACGAGGGTGAGGATAAGAAGTGGCTGGCCGCCATCTTTGAGCATCTGAAGTGGGTCATCTTCCATCCCCAACAATGACATACCGGGATAGGCGACCATCAGCACAAAAAGAGAAACAGTGGTCGCGATCGACCACTGGAATGATTCGTTTCGGAAATCAAAAAGGAATCGTTCGAATGAGGATCCGGGATCAACCGACGGATAGACTGGAACACGAGTCAGAAGATTTTCGGGCATCGAATCCGGTGTACTCTGTTCCATTCGTTCCTTCAATCGTTGCGCTGCGAAAGCGCGGGGTGATCGACCGGATGTGACGGTTACGAACGACGTCGTCTGGTGAGAGTCGAAATCAGAATCGCCACGCCGATCAGAATAATGATCACTGGCCACGATTCGTCAACACTCGGCAGATAGCCGTAGTTCACCGCCAATAAGAAGAGGCCAATCCCCAAAAAGACAATCCCCGAAATCAGGGGGTGCTTTCGGTGTTCGGCCCTGACCGGAACTGCACCGGTCGTCTGTTCTGAACTCATCTGGTCACGTCCTTTCTTCCCACTGCAAATCATACGCCGATTGCGACCCGAATGTTACCTCCTTGAGTGAGAACAGTCGAGTCTTTCTCTCAACGGTCAAAAATCCCTGTAACTCCTTGTTATGCGCAGCTGTGACATCGGTGCGACAATCACACCTGTGAATGGGGGTGTGCAGGTGATGATCACGTAATCGACAGAGTATCGATTTCCTCCTTCTTGACTGCTACGCGCCCAGAAAACGGGGCACTTCCCAATGCAACAAACTGCGAGGGATGGGTGCAACAAGACGGAAATGGAGGATCAAGATGGCGAATCGGAGGATGTTCAGTATCGACTGGATCGAGGCGCTGGGGAGATGGCCAACAACGGCAACGGAAGAGATACCGGAGCTGAAAGAGAACGTGGGTCAGGACAGACCGGAGGAAACAGAAGATGGGAACGATTCTCATCTCATTTCACTCGATGAAGTCCCTGAGACGTTGCTTGGAGTGCTTCCCGGATCGGTAAGGCAAACACCGAGAGGGATTCGAATTGAAAACGCAGTTCGTGATGCACTGCAGAAACTCGGCGAGGAGGAACGAGAGCTGGTTGAGCGGTATCTGTTGGCGGGGCAGTCGATGACCGAATTGGCGGAGCTGACCGGAAGAAGATTGCATCGACTTTCTACTCAGTATCAGCGGGCTCTGCGAAAACTGAGGAAACATCTCGCGCCATTAGTTGCACAAGAATTCGGAGATGAGATCGCTGCAAAGGGGAATCAGGAAGAACTGACCCAAGAAGCTCTCACCTGCCCAATCTGTCGGTCATCACACCGGGCTGCAATCGATGTGATGATTTCGAATCGGCCATCTGGTTCGACCTGGCGACCGCTGATTAGAAAGCTGCGCGCTGAAATGGGGATCATCATTACTACTCCACAGGTTCTGATCGGGCATCAACGCTATCACTAACTCTCACATTGAAAGGACAAGAGTAGATGAAACAGGATGAACAGACGAACATCGATCATACCACCGAACAGAATGAGACTGAATCCTCGCCACTCAAGCTGAATCGAAAACTGCGTGGCGAACACTGCGTGAATATTTTCATCTCATATGAGCTGAAAGAGCGGTTGCAGCAGCTTGCCGAAAAGTATGACCGCACGGTCGCTGATATGGTGCGGGCAGTGCTGCGAATCGGGATTCCGATGATGGAGGGGCTATCTGAGGCGGAGGAGATTATGGTGAAAGAGTATGTGCAGCTCTTTCGTCGCCTTCGGCAGGTGAAATCGCTGAAAGAGGTCTGATAATTGTCAAACTCTGAGTTATGCACAATCCGCTGGCGATGGGAATAATTCTCCCACGCAGCGGTTGTGGCGGGGGCATTCTACTTGAAGGGCGTTGAGTTTGGGCATATACTCCCGTCCTGCTATGGACTCCCAATAATGTATACACAACAACGAACCATTGCGCGCGACATCTCTCTGACTGGCATCGGACTGCATACCGGCAATCCGTGCACGATGACCTTTCGTCCGGCACCGCCGGATGCAGGAGTGCAATTTGTCCGTACCGACCTTCCGGGATCACCGGCAGTTGCTGCGGATGTCGATCATGTAGTCGAAACTCTTCGAGGGACAACGCTGCAGCAGGGGGAAGCGCGAGTGCATACCGTCGAGCATGTCCTTGCTGCATTTGCTGGTCTACAGCTCGACAATATGCTGGTCGAACTTGATGCCAGCGAACCACCGATCATGGATGGTTCCGCGAAGCCGTATGTAGACAAGATTCTTGAAGCAGGAATTGTCGATCAAGAAGCGCAGAAGATATACCTAGAAATCGATACGCCGATGGCCTATCAGGAATCGGATCGTGGTGTTGACTTGATCGTGGCGCCGTCGGATGATTTTCGCATTACTTTCATGATCGATTTCAAATCTCCTGCGCTCGGCACCCAGTACACTTCGCTGGTCGATCTGGAGAAGGAATTTGTTGAGGAGTTTGCTCCGGCGCGGACGTTCTGTTTTTTGAGTGAAGTCGAAGCTCTCAAATCGCAGGGGCTGATTCGTGGTGGCGGGCTCGACAATGCGATTGTGATCTATGACGGTGGCGGCACACAGATCGAGATTGATCGTATCAGACATGCACTGAATCTGAATGGGGATGCCTTTGTCGGTAAATCGGGGATCGTGAATGATATCCCGCTTCGTTTCGTGAATGAACCGGCTCGTCACAAGTGCCTTGATCTTCTCGGTGATCTGATGTTGATCGGCGCACCAGTCAAAGGGCATGTCCTTGCGGCGCGCAGTGGACATAAAGCAAATGTCGCCCTTGCCAGAAAGATGCGCGCACTGTATAAAAAGAAACGTATGGCCAAACAGTATAATGTAACTCAGCCCGGCTTGGTTTTTGACATCAACGCCATTATCAAAATGCTCCCGCATCGGTATCCCTTTCTTCTCATCGATAAGGTGATTGATCTGGTGCCGGATGAATCGGTGGTTGGAATCAAGAACGTGACATTCAACGAAGCATTCTTTCAGGGGCATTTCCCCGGACATCCGGTGATGCCGGGTGTGTTATTGCTCGAAGCAATGGCGCAGACCGGTGGAGTGCTTTTGCTTCATAGCATACCCCATCCGGAAACAAAACTGGTCTATCTGATGTCGATGGATAATGTGAAATTTCGCCGTCCGGTCCGACCGGGGGATCAGGTTCGATTTGAACTCAAGATGCATGTCTTCCGTCGCAACACCTGCAAAATGTCGGGCATTGCGATAGTAGACGAAAATGAAGTAGCGAGCGCAGAGATGATGTGTATGGTGATAGACAGATGAACGATATTCATAGCTCGGCAATAGTTTCGCCAAAAGCGGAACTCGGCGACAATATTTCGATAGGTCCGTACGCAGTGGTGGAAGCGGGTGCTGTGATCAAAGACGGTGCGCAGATTTCCTCTCATGTGGTGCTTGGCCCCGGTGCGATCATAGGTCAGCGAGTGAAAATCTCGCCACACGCGGTGATCGGAACAGGGCCGCAGGATCTCAAATACAATAATGAACCGACCACCGCAGAAGTCGGTGAAGATACGATTCTGCGTGAATTTGTGACTATCAATCGTGGGACTAAAGCGCATGGGCATACAAAAGTCGGAGCGCGCTGTTTTCTGATGGCCTACACTCATGTCGCGCATGATTGTCAGGTTGGTAACAATGTGATTATGGCGAACTCGGCGAATCTGGCGGGGCATGTTGAGGTCGATGACTTCGCTATTTTAGGCGGTATTTTGCCGGTGCATCAGTTTGTCAAAATTGGTGCGCACTCAATGATAGGTGGCGGATTTCGGGTGCATCAGGATGTCTGTCCGTTTGCGCTTGCTGCCGGTTATCCGCTGCGAATTGTCGGTATTAACTCAATCGGGCTCAGGCGACGTGGATTCTCTCCGGAGACAATTCGCACCCTTGAAAAGACGTACAAGATTCTCTTTTTCTCTGGGTTGAATACTTCGCAGGCAATCGGGCGACTTCAGCAGGAGGTCGCAATTCTTTCTGAAGTCGAAATGGTTCTTGCTTTCGTGCGGCGGAGCAAGCGAGGATTGGTGAAATCTCGTCACGTGCGGGAAGCCTAAAGGATGCCTGCTCGAATACGAACCGGCGTGATCGGGGTTGGTGCCCTTGGGAAACATCATGCCCGCTGGTTATCTCAAATCGAACAATCAGAACTGATCGGAATCTTTGATCAGGATCATGCCCGCGCAGAGACTCACGCAAGTCAGCTCAACTGCAAAGCATTTGATTCTGTAGAGAAATTACTGGATGCGGTCGATGCGGTCTCCATTGCAGCGACCACTTCTGCTCATTTTGATCTCGCCGTTGCCTGTCTCGAGCGTGGGAAACATTGCCTGATCGAAAAACCAGTGACGGCCACGATGGATCAGGCCAGAGAGCTGGAGAAGCGGGCATCGAAAAGTAAAGTTGTCATCATGGTTGGTCAGATTGAGCGATTTAATCCTGCAGTGCGTGCCCTCGATCAGTTTCCGATTCAGCCAAGCTTTGTGGAGGCCCACCGGCTCGCCTCATTTGATCCGCGTGGGACTGATGTCGCCGTTATTCTCGATCTGATGATTCATGATATCGATCTGGTGCTTACTCTGATCAAGCATCCAATTGCTGATATTCAATCAGCTGCAGTCGGCGTGATTTCTTCAACGCCGGATATTTGCAATGCACGTCTGACATTCGCGAATGGCTCAGTTGCGAATTTGACTTCATCGCGAATCTCTCTCGTTGCGATGCGTAAAATGCGACTGTTCCAGCCCGAGGGATATGTCGCCCTTGATCTGGCAAAGCGGGAGGCAGATATCTATCGGCTCATTCCGGAAGGGTCACAGGAAGAGGGATTTCGTATTCCGATGGGGAAATCGGGACGAGAGATTCTGTACACCAAGATCGGCGACAGTGGTGGGGATATGCTTGGTACTGAACTGACGACTTTTCTCCGTGTGGTGCAAGGGGAGATTCCGAATCCAATTCCACTTGCCGATGGCTCGCGCGCGCTTGAGGTCGCTCTTGAAGTTGAGCGTATCGGACGCGCGGCTGCAAAACGGGTGATCGGCTCTGAATCGATGACCGATCTGACTGCCGCTTCGTGAGAAATTCGATCTGTGTTTTGGCAGGTGATCTGTCCGGCGATCGGGCAGCTTCGCTCGCGCTCGCTCAATTGAAACTCTCTCATCCTGATCTGACACTTTTTGGACTTGGCGGGCATAATCTGGTATCTCTCGGTCAGGAGCAGTTTGCGAATCTGTCGACTCTCGCCGTGCTTGGTTTTGCTGAAGTGATCGCAAAGTATCGCTACTTCCAAAAACTGCTTGATCAATGTGAGCAGGAGATTCGTGCGCGCAAACCGAAAGCTATTCTCTTCGTCGATTATCCCGGATTCAATATTCGATTACTCAAACGAATTGCTGATCTGCAAATCCCGAAAATCTATCTTATTCCGCCGCAGTTGTGGGCATGGGGGGGATGGCGTGTGAAACATCTGCGCCATTGCAGCCGTCTTCTGGTCATGCTCCCTTTTGAAGAGAAATTCTATCGCGGGCATCATTTGCCCGTGACTTTTGTGAAGCATTATCTGCTTGATGAGATGAGTCAAACGCAGGTAATGACCCCACGACGCACGAGTGGTTCGGTTCTTTTGCTCCCCGGTTCTCGTCCGGGGGAGATCGCGAGGCATCTACCCATTTTACTTCAGGCCGCGAAGAGAATCAGAGTGAAGCGTGAGTGTCAATTCGTTGTCGGTGCATTGACCGGTGTCGCCGATTACGAGGGGATGGTGCGTGAAGCGGGGATTGATGTTCAGATTCGCTATGATGAAACACGGTCACTGATTGTCGAGTCTTCGCTGGTCCTGGCTGCATCCGGTACTGTCGTCTTGGAATGTGCGTTGCTTGGCCGTCCGACGGTGGTAATGTTTCGAACCGGTTGGTTCAATTATCAGCTGGCGAAGCGTCTGGTGGTGGTCAAGCACATTGCGCTGCCAAATTTGATTGCTGAGAAAACGGTTTTTCCAGAATATATCCAGGAACGTGCAACGCCGGAGCTGCTTGCTGAGCAGGCACTCAACTGGCTAAGTCATCCGGCGCAACTGGCGCAGGTCGAAACCGATCTTGCACAGATTGTCAACAGTCTCGGTGGTCCGGGATTTGGCAGGAGAGTCGCGCATGAGCTGGAGGGATTGATCTACGCGTAGTTGCGAACGGCACTATCAGGGGCAGCAATGATTCTGCTGCTGTATCGAATAATTGCCTGGATTGCCACGCCCTTTTTTCTTCTTCGAGCCGCCTTCACCGGAAAAAGTAGTGAGCAGAAGCGCGCACGATTCGGGGAGTTTTCAGCACATGCAGATCTCTGGCTGCACGCAGCTTCGGTTGGAGAAATATCTTTGCTGGAGCCGCTGGTTGAGTTGCTTCTTGAAAAAAATGCATCACTCAAAATTCATGTTACCGCAATGACTGAGCCGGGAGTCAGGCGGGCCGAGGAGTTGTTCGGCTCGCGTTGTACAGTTTCCTCTGCGCCATATGATCTGCCGGTCGCAGTTGAAGCGACATTTGCTACATTGCAGCCGAACATGGTCGCCTTTGCCGAAACAGAAATCTGGCCGAATCTGATTCTGGGATGCGCTCGGCATGCTATTCCGACTATTCTGATTAACGGGCGCATGTCGGAACGAGGGATCGGAGGGTATCGTCTCGTGCGCGGTACGGCAAGTCGTGTGCTCTCGTCGCATGAGCGCTTGTTTGTACGAAGCGAAGCAGATGAAACACGATTTCGCAGTTTTTCGATTCCTCAAGAGCGAATTGTGCTCGCGGGTGATATGAAATTTGATGCCCCGGTGCAATCACTCACAGCAGAGGAACGGAAAAGAAAACGTCGGCAACTGGGGATCAGCGATTCTGAATTTCTCTTTGTTGCCGGTTCGACCAGGCCGGGAGAAGAGGAGATCATCCTCTCCGCCTTCGCAGAGGCAGCATCAAATGATCATTCCCTTCGACTGATTATCGCGCCTCGTCATTTGCAGCGATTAGATGAAGTACGTCAGATTGTTTGCGCAAGTGGACGTACCGTGGTTGACATTGATGATGCCACCATACAAGCGGGCATTCAGGCAGATATTGAGTCAACGGCAAATGTACTGCTGGTCACGCAGATGGGTTTGCTCAAGGGCTTGTATCAATGTGCTGATCTTTCATTCGTCGGCGGTACGCTGGTGCCTATTGGAGGGCACAACATACTTGAACCGGTCTGGGCCGGATGTCCAGTTCTCTATGGTCCGCATACGTCAAATGTCGTTGACGCCGACGAGTATCTTCGCGCGCATCAGTTTGGTGCGAAGATCGCAGATCAAGATGAACTTGTCCGTGAAATTACCCTGACTCGCAAGAACCCGACACGATTCGCACGTAAATCTTCCGTTCCGCTTGCAGATTCAGCGACTTTGCTCATTGCAGAGTATATTCTTTCGCGACTCAGATGATAGTCTCGAACGTACTCGCACAGTTCTGGCGACGCTATCAATCAAAGGATGGTGTCAGCTGGCTTTCGCTTTTCACTCCATTGTTCTGGTTTCTCTCAATCTTTGTTCGTTGGCTAACGATTAGAGCGCGTTCTGCAGCGAATGATAAGAGAATGAGAGTTCGCTCTGATTCAATTCCCGTTGTTTCGATTGGAAATCTGGCAGTAGGAGGAACCGGCAAGACACCGCTCACCATTGCGCTGGCGAAGGAATGTGCTGCGCGTGGGAAGAGAATCGGGATTGCATCCTCCGGCTATGGTAGGAGCTCTCAACAGACCATCACGGGGGATGGAAAGGAGTTTTCCAGTCGCAACAGTGATGAAATCGGTGATGAGATGCTTCTCATAGCAGCCGAACTTTCCGATGCAATGTTTGCGGTGGCTAAGAGAAAAGCTGATGCAGTCGAAAGTCTGAAGCAGGGGAAGAAATGCGATCTTATTCTTGTCGATGACGGCTTCCAGCACTGGGGGCTGAGTCGGGATGTCGATATTGTGACCTTGAACACGCAGATGAAGGATCGGGACTGGCGGATATTTCCACTCGGTATCCTACGTGAATCAGTTAATGCACTTTCTGATGCAGATATCATTGTCTGGACAAAGGTCACCCCTGTGACTGATTTGCAGAGTGACAGGAAGAGAATTCAGGAAGCAGTTGCGAAGAATATCCCGGAATTTCAACTTGAGTATCGACTTACTGTATCGGATCCAGCAGGGAGTCATCGACCTCTTTCAGATTTACATTCGCGTCGGATATTACTCTTTGCCGGAATCGGAGATTTTGGCTCATTGATTGCGCAACTGGAACGGGAATCAGTTCCGCTTGCGGGACGTATCGAGTTTGCTGATCATCAGCAGTATGATGACGCTGCCTACCGGCATATTCATGACAAGGCAATTCAGGTGAAGGCAGATCTGCTTCTCACTACCAGAAAAGATATGGTCAAGCTCGAGCGTGGCAGACTGCCTCAGGAGTGCTACACCCTTGAGCTCGAACTGCACAGTACACCGCCAGTTTCAGCTATGACCGATCTGATCGAATCGCTGATTCGCACACGGCGCGAAAGAGTGACGCACTCGTGACTCGTCAGTCTGATGTTCTCGTGATCGGAAGTGGAATCGCCGGATTATTCTATAGTCTGTCGATGGCGCGCAAAGACCCATCGCTGCGAATCAATATTCTCACAAAGAAGGCCCCGTCAACTTCGAATACGAATTGGGCACAGGGGGGAATCGCGGCGGTACTAAGCGGGACCGACAGCTTTGATGCCCACATTGCAGATACTCTTGCGACGGGGGCGGGGCTTTGTAACAAGGAAGTAGTTTCAAAAATCGTGCATGATGGTCCGCGGCTGATTGCCGCGCTCACCGATCTGGGTGTGGCGTTTTCCAAAAAGGATGGAGCACTTGCTCTCGGTCGTGAAGGAGGGCATTCCAAACCGCGTGTTGCGCATGCTGCTGATCTGACTGGAGCGGAAATAGAACGGGCATTGCTTGCCGCCTGCGCCGAGCTTCCTGATCAGATCACAATTTTTCCAAATCATCTCGCCGCTGATTTGTTGGTCAGCAATGACACGACTGGTCGACGAGCGATTGGTGCTCTGGCATTTTCGCAGGATGAAAATCAGTTTCGACCATTTCATGCGCGAGTCACGATGTTGGCGACTGGCGGTCTTGGACAGGTCTATTTTCATACCTCTAATCCACTGATTGCAACCGGCGACGGAGTCGCGATTGCCTGGCGTGCCGGGGTGGAAGTTGCGAATCTGGAGTTTATTCAATTTCATCCGACGACTCTGCATGCCCCCGGCAGGTGGCCTTTTCTGATCACTGAAGCCGTACGCGGCGAAGGGGGCCGACTCAAAACTGTAGCCGGACGATTTCTTATGCAGGGGGAACATCCGATGGGGGATCTTGCCCCGCGGGATGTGGTCGCGCGGGCGATTGATCGGGAGCTGAAACGATCAGGGGAGGAGTATGTCCTCCTTGATCTGAGTCATCTTGATGCTGATTTCATCAAAACGAGATTCCCGAACATCTATAAGGAATGCCTGCGTTACGGCTTTGATATTACTCAACGACCGATTCCGGTTGTTCCGGCGGCGCATTATTCCTGCGGTGGGGTGTTGAGTCAGGTGGATGGAACGACCTCACTTCCCGGACTGTATGTCGCTGGTGAAGTTGCGATGTGCGGGATGCACGGGGCGAATCGGCTGGCCTCGAATTCTCTCCTGGAAGCGATCGCCATGGCTGAGTATGCCACGGCATCATCACATGCTTTCCTGCAGACGGTCTCTCTTGTTTCAACCGCCGAGAGTGAAGAATCATCCCTGACTCCAAGTGACACACGAGAACAGATTTTTATCGCGCACGAGAGAAAAGTCCTTCAACGTATCATGTCCGATCTGGTCGGCATCGTTCGCACTCGGGAGCGTCTTGCCTTGGCGCAGAAGAAGATCGAAGGAGTCGAAACTGATTTGCGTCAGCATCCGGGCTTCGTTCCGACCAGCTATCAAGGTATCGAGCTGCAGAATTTACTTACTGTCGCAAAATTGATTGTCCAGTCTGCTCTATCTCGCGCAGAGTCGCGAGGGCTGCACTATCTGGATGATATTCCAGCCACCGATCCTCACTACGAACGTGACACCATCCTGAGACCGTCGTAGATTACAGCCGAACAGAATGAATTGCATACTGGTCAGCCCTTAATTGATACTCAAAACGGAGTTTTCGAAAATGTCGGTTTCTGAAATGATTCTTATTATTGATTTTGGTTCTCAGTTCACACAACTGATCGCAAGGCGCATTCGTGAGGCGCATGTCTATTGCGAGATTGTCCCCTGCAACGGGGATATCTCGGCCTATCGTGACCGGAATGTGCGCGGCTATATTCTCTCTGGTGGGCCGGCCTCACTGACTGATCCTGACTCTCCACGCATCTCGAAATCTCTCTTCGAAGAAGGGAAACCGGTGCTCGGTGTCTGCTACGGCATGCAGTTGATGGCCGACCTATTTGGTGGCAAACTGGTTCGCAGCGATCATCGGGAGTATGGGCGCGCGACTCTTCAAGTTTCGAATCAGACCTGCAAACTTTTTGAAGGAGTCGCAACCGATTCGACGGTCTGGATGTCGCACGGGGATTCGATTATTGCTCCTCCAGAACAATTTACTGTAGTCGGAAAGACTTCGACTCTTGCAATTGCGGCAATCGCAGATGAAAAGCAGCAACGGTATGGGATTCAGTTTCATCCGGAAGTTCATCACACCGCCGAAGGAAAGAAGATTCTCCAGAATTTTCTTTTTCGCATCTGCGGAATGAAAGGGGACTGGACCGCGAAGTCATTCATTCATGACAGTGTCGATCGTCTTCGAACGACCATTGGAAGCTCTCCGGTTCTTCTTGGAATCTCCGGTGGTGTCGACTCAAGTGTCGCAGCAGTCCTGCTCAAAGAGGCGATTGGGACGCAATTGCACGGGGTGTTTGTAAATACCGGGCTTTTGCGAAAAGATGAATTTCAGGAAGTCGTCACTCTGCTGACCGGACTGGGAGTAAATCTGCATCCGGTTGATGCCAGCGCGATTTTTCTGAAACGTCTCGCCGGTGTTGTTGATCCGGAAGAGAAGCGGAAGGTCATCGGGCACACCTTCATCGATGTCTTCGAGTCTGAATCAAAACGAATCGCACTGACTTTGGGAATCGAACAGATTCCGTTTCTGGCTCAGGGGACACTCTATCCGGATGTGATCGAATCGGTCTCATTCAAAGGACCATCGGTGACAATCAAATCGCATCACAATGTCGGCGGTCTTCGTCCGAATCTACCATTCAAGCTGATCGAACCGCTCAGGGAATTATTCAAAGATGAAGTACGGGAGATGGGGACGGAACTCGGTTTGCCGGAATCATTTGTCTGGCGACATCCTTTCCCGGGGCCGGGATTGGCGGTTCGAATTCTGAGCGCGGTAACTCCGGATGCTCTCAGCTTACTTCGGGAAGCAGATGCGATATTCATCGACGAACTTCGAACGTCAGGGAACTACAGCAAGGTCTGGCAGGCGTTTGCGGTGCTGCTGCCGGTGAAAAGTGTCGGGGTGATGGGGGATGAACGAAGTTACGAGCATACCATTGCCATTCGGGCGGTGAATTCAGTCGACGGGATGACTGCCGACTGGGCACATCTGCCGTATGACCTGCTTGGACGGGTCAGCGACCGGATCATTCGGGAGGTTCGCGGTATCAATCGGGTGGTGTATGATATCTCGTCGAAACCACCGGCTACCATCGAATGGGAATAAGCTCGATTTAGACCGTCAGATCGGTTTGGACGCGCTCAGTTTTCGTGATATTCTCGTCAATATTTCGTATCTGCAAATCAATTGACCTTCCTGCAGAAATCGGGTTTCTTTTGGTTTCTTGCCCGCTGAAACATTGACCCATAGGATTGAAATTGTCCGATGCCTGTCGTTGATACCTCGCTTTTTCAGGAATTTACCGAACCGGTTGCAGATGACCTGCAGCGGTTTGACGATCAGCTCAACGGCTATCTTCGAGGGGATTCTCCGCTTATAACCTCAGTTGCGCGACATCTCCTGAAAGCCCGTGGGAAACGAATCCGTCCGGTTTTTGTCTTTCTTGCGGCAAGAGCAACAGGGAATGAATCTGAACATCTGGTCGATGCCGCTCTGGCGATCGAATTGATTCATACGGCAACCCTGCTTCATGATGATGTCGTTGATGAATCGGAGATGCGTCGAGGGGTTGAAACGGTCAACGCCCGCTGGAATAATCTGGTCTCTGTTCTCATGGGGGACTATCTCTTTGCCAAGGCATTTCGAATCATGGTCGATACCAAGACGATGGATCTGGTGGCATCAATCTGTCGCGCCACTGAACGAGTTTCGGTCGGCGAACTTCGCCAGATCGAAGAGATCAGTAACTATCAACTGACCGAAGAAAACTACCTCGATGTCATCGCCGACAAGACGGCCTCCCTCTTTGCAGTCTCCTGCGAGGCGGGGGCGATATTGAATGGTCGCTCGATGCGTGATCGGGAACGTCTTGCGGTCTTTGGGGAGTCGATTGGGGTGGCATTTCAGATTACCGATGATCTTCTTGATCTGATTGGAGATCGCGCAGTCACTGGCAAAGACCCGGGGAACGATCTGCTGAACGGGAAAGTCACTCTCCCGCTGATTCATGCCCTCCGCAATGCGAAGCCAACCGATTCCGAAAGAATCATCACTGCCATCAAAGAACGCCCCGGAGCGGAGACCTTTGCGACGGTACGCAAGTTTATCGAGCAGCATGGTGGCATCGAATACGCCTACGAAAAGGCGGAATCACTCTGCCGTGAAGGGCTCAATGAACTTGGTGAGGTTGCTGATTCAGTCTATCTGCAATCCCTCGTTGAGATGGTTCGATTCACGACCCAACGTAACGGATAACCAGAATTCTATGGAGTCAACCCTTTCGACTCCTGATTTTTCTTCATACACGTTCATCGGAAGAGGGGAGATCGCCGTACAAGGAGCATGACCCGCCTGACCGACTTTTCCCTTCAATTCATCAGTCAGTATCCGTGGGTGGTCGCACTCGCGGGGATCTTGCTCATCGCACTCTGTTGGTGGGTCTATCGGCGTACGACGCCCTCACTGGCGACTTTCATGCGTATGCTGCTCTTCGGCATGCGTACGTTGGCGGTGTTGATCATCATCGCGCTCTTGATGCAGCCGATTCTTGGATTTACAAGACAGTCCGAGCGTAAGCCGCAGGTTGCAGTTCTTCTCGATCGTTCCGGCAGTATGCAGCGTGAAGAGGGGGGAAAAAGCCGAAAGTCTCGGATGGATTCCCTTCTCTCTAGTGAGACATTTTCAACCCTTGTATCCCGAAGCGATCTCTCCCGCCTCTACTTTGGCAGCAACAGCAGTGCAAATGAAAGCGACATTGAATCTGCAAGCACTGCCCTTGGCGACGCCCTCAAGGGGGTAAAGCAGCAGGAGCAGCGGCCGGATTATCTGCTTCTTCTCACCGATGGCCGATCGAACAGCGGAGATGATCCCCTGGCAGCGAGTGAACAGCTTCCTCCCGTACTGGCGGTCAATCTTTCACTCGAGGAATCATTTGTCGATCTCTGGATTGAACAGGCCCAGACAAACCCGGTCGGCTTTCTCAATCAACCGCTGCGCGTAAATATTCGGCTCGGCAATCAGGGGGTAGCTCTCGCTGGTACTGCGCTGCCGATCAAGTTGAGCATGCGAGATGGACGACGATCCCTTGGAGAAATCACTCTTTCCATCGACAACAACAGCGGGCAGTATATCGACACGCAATTGACCGTCACTCCGACAGAACTTGGACGACGATTGTGGGAGATTGAGGTGTCGACAGTCAAGGGGGAAGTGACTGCACTCAACAATCGCAAGAGTCTCCCCGTGACGGTGCTCAAGAGTCGCTTGTCGGTGCTGTTGGTTACGTCACGGCTTGATCATGAAATCGGCTTCATTCGCCGCACGCTGCTGCAACAGGATAAATATGAAGTAGTCACAAACTTCACCGGCCAGCGATCTGGAAATCTCGGCAAGAACAATGTGCCTACAGCGGAGTGGTCTCGATTTGATGCGGTCATTGTGCATGACCCTACACCAAGCGAACTGGCTCGTTATCAGGAATCACTGGTGCAGCTTACTTCCACCAAATCGACAGGACTCTGGATTATTCTCGGCAGTCGTTTCGGAATGGAAACAGTGCCGACCACGTTGCGGAGTTTCCTGCCTGCCTATCCGTCAGGAACTCGCGCACGAATTCTTTCGCAGGAGAGTAGCGGCGATCCGGTTGAATCGCAGCTTTTTCATCCGACGGTTCGTCTTGCAGAATTTCGCAGCGATATTCGCAAGCGATGGAGCGAACTCCCCCCCTTTCAGCAGATAGTCCTGTGCGATTCACTGCAGCAAAAAAGTGTGGTCACGCTGAATACCGATGCCAGTCGTGGGTTGGTTGCGCCGCTGTTTGTCACGAAACGACTCGGTATGGGGAAACTCCTTCAGACTAACGCGCAGCCATTCTGGCGATTCGATTTTGCCCGAACCAACCTTGGGCAGATCAATGAAGACTATGAAAGATTCCTGTTTGGGATCATCGATTGGCTGACACTCCCTGAAGAAGGGGAGCCGATTCGATTTACGCCGGAAAAAGATCTCTTTACGAGAGGAGAAGCGGTTCGTTTTCGAGGGACTGCCTACGATCCGGGGTTTCGACCTCTTGAGCAGATTGGTGGGAGAGTCGTGCTTACTCCCGTCGATACAAGTGGAACGGCCGAGATCGATCAGCCGATAGTCGCAAATGCCGACGGTTCTCTGCAACTCTCTTTTCAGTCAGTCCCTCCCGGAGATTTTCGCTATCGTGCCTCAATCGAACAAGAAGGGGCATCACTGAAGAATTTCTCCGGCACGATCCGAGTCGAGTCATTTTCGGCGGAAGAGTATGATCAGTCAGGGAATCCAAAATTGTTGGCGGCAATCGCGCAGAAGAGTAGCGGAGTTGCACTATCAGCGGCGGAGTTTTCGAAGATTCTGGATGCTATTCCGGATCGCCGAATAACTGAAAGTTCATCCGGTGAGTTTGCGCTCTGGGGAAAGAACTGGCCTTTGTTCTTGATACTTGGGCTTCTGGCTGCTGAGTGGATTGGTCGGAAACTGCTGAATCTGTTGTAGAAGACTATTTTAGATGTTTTTCCAGTCCCTCTTCGAGGGAAATCGCGAGAGGCCGAAAGTGTTTTTCCAGACTTTTCAGATCGACTTTTTCTGACAACTCGATTTTTTCCAGACACAAACAGTCCACAAAATAGCTTATACGAAGGGCGCACTTGAGAATCTGTTCGAGCTGACGACGAATTTCAGGTGGGGTATCAGAATCTTCAATCATGAGCTCGGAATATCCAATGATACCAGCCAACGGATTATTCAAGTCATGGTTCATGCCTAAGCAATGAGCCAGGTATGGCTTCAGAGCGATATATATCTCCAGTTCCCGTCGCAGGGACTCCGGCAGCAAACGTAGCTCTGATGGATCAATGCCCGGTTCTGAAGTCGGACTGAATTCGGAGTCAATCAGAGATTTTTCCAAGAGAGTCAAAGGTCTCGGCATGGATGGTAATATCGGCGTTTGGGTGTACTTCGTTGACCGTCGCAACAATAGAAAAACCGCTCAAGATTGACCTTTTGGGTGATTCCTCCTATCCTCAGCCCCTTCAAGCCCGGGTTTGCCGGTGATTGAGGTCGAAAAATCCACGAAACAGAAAGAATAGATGATGAAAATTGCCGTAATCGGGGCCGGTCTGATGGGGCGCGCCGCGACATTTGATGCCTCCCGAGCTGAGGGAGTCAGCTCCGTCGGTGTTTTCGATATTGATCCAGCGCTTGCGCAGCAGGTTTCCCAGAAATATGGGAACGGGGAAATGGTCAGCGGACAGCTCGATGCCTCCAACGAAGAGGCGGCAAAAAAGATTCTCGCAGACTACGATGCCGCAATCTCCTGTGTCACCTATCGACTCAATCCGACTCTTACCCGTGCGGCGATTGCATCGAAATGTAATCTCGTTGATCTCGGTGGGAACAATGACACCGTTCGAGATCAACTTGCGATGGATGATCATGCCCGCGCTATGGGCGTGACTATCGTTCCGGATTGCGGGCTTGCGCCGGGGATGGTGGCAGTACTTGCGGCAGATGCGGTAAGCAGGTTTGACTCCTGTGATAGTATTCGAATTCGTGTCGGTGGATTGCCGCAGTCTCCTCGTGCGCCGTTGAACTATCAGATGGTCTTCAGTGCTGAAGGTCTGATCAATGAATACTGGGAGTCCTGTCTGATTCTGGAAGGTGGGCGCAAGAAAGTCGTTCAGCCGATGACCGAGATAGAAGATTTGCAATTCGACGGGATCGGCGATCTCGAAGCATTCTATACTTCTGGAGGGACATCGACTCTTCCTGACACGTTTGAAGGAAAGATCGATTTTCTGGACTACAAGACGATTCGCTATCCCGGACATTGCAAATTGTTTCGACCGATGCTGGAGCTGGGTCTTGCCTCACGCAAGCCGGTCAGCGTCGCAGGGAATCAGATCGAACCGCGTGAGGTATTCAAAGCGGTACTCGATCAGAATCTTGCTTTCGGTGACCTTGATCTGGTCCTCGTTCGTCTGACTGCCACTGGTACAAAAGACGGGCAGATGAAAAAAGTAATCTATGAAATAGTCGACCGTCAGGAGTCGAAGACTTCACTCACTGCCATGATGCGCACCACTGCATTTCCTGCATCGATTGTCGCGTGGATGGCGGCTGCCGGGCAAATCACCACTCGTGGAGTGCAGCCACAGGAACGATGTGTCAATCCGTCGTTGTTTATCGGACATCTTCGGAAACGGGGAGTTCAGCTGACTATTCAGGAGGCGTAAACCTCCGCGAGCTTCAGAAAAGATCGTGCGGGAAGATCGCATCGACCCGTGCACCTCGTCCGGGAAGGACGACAATCGCATAGCTGATGGTATCAGTCGATGGAATGTAGACAATTCGAAGCGTTCGATTCCCGACCGGAATATTGGCAAGGGAGAATTCGCCTCGTGCAGAGGGAGTGGCGGTGCCAGTCGTGGTCGAGCCACTTCCATTCGGATAGCTCAGTAATATTCTGATCGAATCTTTGTAGATTGATCCCGGCGCGGACTGGCTTGCGTCAACAATTGAACCACTGACCGTATTGGTGGTCAGTGCACTGACGGTATTAGCAATTGGTACGTCGTAATTCGTTCCAGAGCCGGCTGATCGGAGTGAAGCACTGACAATTGAATAAGTCGAACCCCAACCATCTGTTTTGAAATCGTTTGAAGTGAATCCCGTTTCCATATACGGCCCATCCCAGGTCGACCATCCCCCCGGATTGGTTCGCAGATAATCAAGTGAGGTCGGCAGCGCACCATTGTCGCCGACAAAGCCGAAATCGGCCTGGGTGCCGTGGTTGTAGGTCGCGGGATCACCGGCGATCCCTTTCACCAATGCATTCATCTCACGTCGGGTATGTTCCATCTTTGCAGTCTCAGTAGAGGGACCAAACTGTCGAACCGCAATTGATGCCAATGCACCGAGCATGATGATGACAATCACCAGTTCGATCATCGTGAAGCCACTACGATCAGAAAGGGTACTTTCAATCTGCATCGTTCTCATCGGGTGATACTCACGTTGTCGATGAGGATCGTGGTCCCCTCGTTTGCTGTTGTCTTCTTGTTGTTGTATCCGCCGATTCGAATGGTGTGAGAGCCGGAACTGAGTGTACCGGTGGTGAATGTCCGCAGTAGCCAACCGGAAGTTTCGCTGACACCGTCGTTCCCATCCCCCATCAGTCGATTGACATAGTCATTGGGACTCGCGCCGTAGAGGGTACCATCGATGCTGACCAGTACATCCGAGTATTCGTCTACTTCATAGCAGCAGGTATGATCATTCTTGTAACGAAACGCAACGGTCACGGTGCTTGATGAGGCGAGGGAAAAAGAATAGCCCCATCCGCCGGACATGTTGTTGATCGTATTCGCATCGAGGGCACCGATGGTTACCGAAAGCCCGCCGCCGGAGTACGCAGTTGCCGTCCATGCACCGCTTGCGTAGCTGGGTTGTGCCGTACTTCGAAAGAGATCATCTGCGTAGGCAAAACTCTCGGTGCCGCCGTCGAAGGTCGCATTGAGAATCATGACCGAGCCAGTTCCTGCATTCCAGTGATCATTGGCCAGACGCACGGAGGTCGTTACCTGAGAGGACGGAGGAACGGTGACATAACGGGTGACTGAATCATTCGCCGGAGTATAGATGACTTCCAGCTTATGTCGTCCGATGGGAATAGAATCAAAACTGAAATATCCGCCGAGATCGGTAGTTTTTGTTTTCGTCGTTGTAGAACCGGATCCATTCGGGATAGTGAGACGGAGCGAGACCGAGTCTTTGTAGATCGCTCCCGGCGGAGTGCCATTTTTATCGACGACCGATCCGACGACCTTGTTGATAATAAGGGCTGATTTGTTCGCGGCGATTTGACGGATGATCGAAGTCCCGGAGCCGGTTGAGGTGATTCGTGCGGAGTCCGGGGTGTAGGTATAGGTGGTATTCCACGCATCAGTGGTGATATCAGTCGTCCATGATGAAAAATCATTCTGTAGATACGGTCCGTTCCAGGTGCTGTAGCTTCCGGGATTGGTCAGAAGATGATCAAGCGAGGTCGGAAGAGCACCGACATCACCGACATACCCAAAGTCTGATCGTTCATTATTTGCGGTGATCGCCGGGTTTCCTGCAATTGCGCGAGCGAGTTCATCTAGTTCGGTTCGTGTCTCTTCTACTTTTCCTTGTTCTGAAATTGGATGCAGCGATTGCAACGAGACGGTTACAAGGACTCCCATAATCACCAGTGCAACGACTATCTCAACAAGGGTGAATCCGTGAGAATTCGGTATCCTGCTCATTGGTAGTCGACCACCACATAGAGTTGTGTACACCAGGCGGCGTGAGAACCGCTGTTTCCTTCGAGCTGAATACCCGGTTGCAGATTGGTGATATCAGTCCAGCTCCAGACTGCTCCGGTACCCGGATTGAATTGCCATTCGTAGGTGTTCGTCATCCAGCTTGCGCTGGTCGATATCTTTGTCCCGTTATACCAATTCGAACTGACATACAAACGAGGCATCGCATTCGCGTTTGATCCAGCGCCGGTCTTAACTCGGTAGTGAATCGTGATCTTATTGATGTTCCCGGTCGTTGTAGGCGGATCTTCCAGCGCGTATGAATCAGACGCTGCGGTGCTCGATTTGTAGACATAGGTCGTGTTGTCGTCAGTCGATGCATCATTGACCGCATCCCAGTTGGTGGCTGTCCCCGATCTGCTGAGGGCCGTGTTGCTGCCGTTTCCATTCGGACGTAGAGTCATCGTTGATGAACCACCTCCTCCTCCGACTGTCGTGAAGCAACTGCTGCCAAATTTCATGATCAGCTCGTTCGTCGACTTGTGACGAGGGAGAACCGTCAGCAGTTGCTTGATGGTGTCGTTGCGGGAGAGCATCACCGCGCGAATCAGTCTCTTTCCTGCAGGAATGGAATCAAGCGTGAAGTTCCCGGCACTGGACGGAGTATATGATTTTGTGATGACGCCTCCGGTGCCAGTGGGTACGCTTATGATGATGCGAACGGAGTCGTCGTAGGTCGTCCCCGGAGCAGTTCCGACATTATCGGTAATCGATCCGGTGATGGTATTCCGTGTGTAGTCGGTCGTCGCATCGACGATTTTTTTTGTGATCGTGTTTCCTGATCCGGTGGATGAGATCGAAGTGCCAGCAGCATAGCTGTAGGCAGTCCCCCAGCCGTCAGTTTTCCATGAAGTCGAATCCTGAGTGTATGCAATATTCACATACGGCCCGTTCCAGGTTGGGATATTGTCGGAGTTGGTACGAAGGGCATCTACCGAAGTAGGGAACACTCCGCAATCACCAACGAAACCAAAACTCGCACGCATACCGTCATTGGTGATCTCCGGATCGCCGACGATTCCATCTGCGATGATTTCCATCTCCCGCTCAGTCTCTACAGTACGTGCAGATTTCATCACGGAGGACATCGATTGCAAGGCGATACTTGCCCCGATAGCAAAGACAATGAGCAGAATCGAAAGCTCGATCAAACCGAAGCCGCGTTGATTAGAAAGTCTCATCATACTCATGGCCGGTAGTAGACCTTCACATGTACCGCAGTGCAGAATGCATCTTTCTTGATTCCAACACCCGCTTCCAGCGCGTTGATATTCGTCCATGTCCAGGCAGCTGCTGTTTGTGGATTATTAATCCAGGTCCATGCGAAGAAGGTGTAGGTAGTCGTGCTACTCATCGATGTTGCGGTCCCTCCATACGAAGTACCTCCTGTGCGAAGGCGACCAGCAATCTCTGACGTGGAATGGGTGCCATATCCCATGCAGAAGACTTTCACACTGTCGATGGTACCGCTGGAAATTCCGGGATCCTGAATTGTGTAGGTGTCATATGCAAATGAACCTGCTGATCGTGTTACCTGAGTTGTCGCGCCATCCGGTGACGATTCATCGACACACTGCCAATTTGCTCCGCAGCCGGAGAGAGTCAAACCTGACTCTGTGCCGACTCCATTCGGAAAGAGAGTGAGAATAGTGGGATAGACTGATGTGCCTCCACCTGCGCCAACAGTATCGGCCCAGGCCGTGATCGGGAGCTGCATATTCACGAAGGTTGTTTCGTTCGGCTGGACGACAATCTCTCGTTTCAGCGTATCGCTGGTGACTAGATAGATCACACGTAGAAGATGATTCCCAATTGGAATTGAATCGTACGCGACATTCCCATCAGCACTGGGGGTTCGCTGCTTGTCGGTGGTCGAACCGCTGCCGTTTGGAACCGTCAGAAGGATACGGACTGAATCATCGTAGATTGTTCCCGGAACTGCCCCAGTTCGATCACGTACCATTACTTTCACTCGATTGCGAAGTATATCTGATGTGGATGCAGCAACCTGACGAGTCATTGTCGTGCCGGAACCGGAGGAGGCAATAGTCGCGGATGTTGAGTTGTAGCTGTAGCTTGTTCCCCATGGATCGACGGTGAGTGAGGTGCTGGAGCCGTCACTGGAGAATTCATCTCGTAAGTATGGCCCGCGCCATGTGGAATAGCCGCCGGGATTGGATGTGAGATGAGACAGTGATGTGGGTAATGCGCCGACATCACCGACATAACCAAAATCAACACGCGTGCCGCCGGATGTTTTGTTTGGATCACCAGCGATCGCGTTGGCAATCAGATCAAGTTCACGCTTCGCTTCTTCGGTTCGTGAGTTGGTGACACCGACCTGACCTGATTGCATGGCGATACCGGCGATGACTGAGAAAATAATCAGCACGATGACCATCTCGATCATGGTGTAGCCATGAGAAGCGAGCCGTTTCAATCTGGAACATGTTGAGCGCGAGTCCACCGTAGGAGTATCGGCAGAAATGGTGGAGAGGTTTTGTGGGGGAGTGAAATACTCTGAACCCTGAATCTCTTCATGTTGAGCTGCTCTTCATGCTGAGCTTGTCGAAGGGTCGTTTAACTTAGGTGCCCCACTGCGTATGCAAGCGCAGCTTGCAGAGCGGTGGGTTCCTGGTCTGTATTTGTTGTTTGCAAGAAGCGTGCAGAAGCTGGAACCCTGATCTGGTGATCTGGGCCACCAAAGAGAAAATGTGGAACCCGCCCCTAAAGGGAGCGGGCTACCGATAATCAAAACATGCATGCGGAATGTTTTCTTTTTGGTAGCCGAGCCCCTTCAGGGGCGGTCGGTTGTGAAACCCAAACTGTCATGTGGCCCCGGTGCCCACATCGGGGTCTTGTTCGCGGCACCTACAAACTTCTTGACAACCAATCGACCCGCGATACGTTTGTCATAGGGCAGGGAGCGTTTTCCAATCAACTGAATCCTGCCGCTATGGGTGTGCGTTGTAGGGAGGAATGCGGATGAGTTACGGTGTGTCTCTTCATTTATGTGAGGTGGCGCACCCGTTTTAGGGTGCGAAACCAGTGGCGTGAATCTCAAAACTAAGACACATTTGAATTGTACAGATGCCTTTGTCGAATGTG
>CAZFGK010000030.1:0-23588 GCA_964518635.1 uncultured Ignavibacteriales bacterium | reverse complement strand
CCTGACCCGTTTTGACGCGGATCCAGTAGCCGCTGAAGTGATCGACTGACCAGAGGGTCGAGAACTGCGGGAGTTCCGGATCGTAGGTGAGACCACCCTGTTCGAAGCCGAGGACGACATCGATCTTATCCATGTACGGTCCGAGGACATCGACGATGTCATCAGAGGTCGTATTCACATTCCAGCTCACCAGATTCCAACCCTCGTTCAAGGTGCAGGTCTTGATGACCGTGCCACCAGCCGAGAGACAGACCAGTTTCTGGGCGTATTCAGACGGATAGACGACATCCCCATCAGCGACGGCAATCGCGCCATTGATGTAGAACGTAATCACTTCACCGGTGACAGCGCCGTTATCGCCGAACTGATTGTTCGCACGATAGACCGGCATGAAGCCGTACTTGCCAGCTTCGGTGACTTCGAACTGTCCGACGAGCAGACCATTCGGAGTCTTTGCTTCGACAACAGAACCGACGGGCATTGCTGCGCCGAAGGTGGTGTTCTCATCGCAGTAGTAGTCGACCCATTCGCTGGTCGGGGTGAACGTATCAATCGGACGAAGGACCAACTTCACGCCCTTCTCACCAAAGGTGAGATCGGCAAGTGATGCCGGGTAGTAACCCGCTTTGTAGGCGTAGAGATCAAACGGATTGATAGAGAATTCAGAGAAAGCAAAGCCGCCGGAGGATGACGAACTGGTGGTGTAGGCCGCGCTTCCGTTCGGGAAGTCAGCATACAACTGGACCGTCGCCCCTTCGATGGCGTTATCAAGCGGATCGACAACAACACCGCAGACATAATTGAGAGCGGTGTCGATAATCACGCCACCTTCTAAGAATGTCGGTTCGATGGTTTCGAGTGCGCCGCCGCAATTGCGACCGAATGAGACTGGGACATCAAGGTCATCAGTCGTGATCGCATAGATACCGGGCTCGGTTTTGCAGAAGACTGAGAAGACCAAATTCGCCCAGAGTCCCTTACCAGAACCGACTTCTTCACCTTGAGCGACGTTGACTATCAAGCTCACGGTACCGGAGTCGGTGTTGATCAGTTCACTCTTGTCAGCGATTGCCGAGACTCGTGATCCATCATAGTTCACACTTTCAAGTGTCAACTTGGTCGGATCCCAGGTCAAGCAAGCGAACATCGAGGTGAGATCGCAGGAGTTGATGAAGTTGACTGGTACGCTCACTGTCATCCCCGGTACTGCCGGAGCAAAGCCGACGATCACGCTGTCCGCGGACGGACGGGCGACGGTGGTGACATACTGGCAATAGGTGACAGAGGAAGGGCATGGATTCGGATCATCTTCAACGCCGGGTTCCGGAGTTGCGAAAGTCACGCAGGTGGTGTCTTCACCGATCTGTGTGCCGCGCACCATGCGGGTGAGAGTGACTACACTTGGTGTAGTACCCTCAGAAGCAGAGAGACCGAAACCATTTGACAATTCAACGGTCCAGAAGACCGGTCCGACCGTTGACGTGATCTGCACCGTATCAACGACAAGTACAGAGTCACCAACCGTGACGACCACATTGCTGCTGGTCTTGCTGATCTGTAATTCTGGGCATGCCTCGATGGTGTAGACCACCGGTACGCGCAGCGTATTGACTGCGCCGGAAGAGGTAATCACGATGGTGTCGGCGTAGATACCAGAGGAGAGACCCGCAATGTCTACGGTGAAGAATGCATTCTCTGGAGTCGTGCCGGTGAATGTCTCTAACGCGATGTTACCATTCGCGGAAACATTGAAGACGAGGTCTTTGCTGAGGGAATCCTGCACCAGAACAGCGTAGGTTCCGGGGACATCGCCGGGGGCGAAGTTCAAATTGAAGCTCGTTGGTTGAGCGTACAGGTAATTCGCCGGACCAGCAGTAATGGTCAACTGTACCGGAACAAGGAGACTGTCTGCTTCGGTGCTCTTGACGACCACGGTCGCATTGTAGACACCAACCGCAAGACCAGAAATGTTGACCGCAGCAGTCAATGCGCCGGGGGTTGTTCCCGGAGTTCCGGTGAGGGAAAGCCAGGTCTGATTTTCAGTCGCTGCGAAATCGATCGCATCGCCACCGAGTTCAGTAATATCGACAAGCTGATCGGACGGATTCGAACCATCGAATTCAGCAACGAATGTCAGTGAAGTCGGGTTCGCGACCAATATCTTCGGGGCTGCGTTGACGGTCAAATTCACGATCACTTGCTGCGGGCTGTTGGATGCCTGCGCGGCGACAACCGTGATCGTGTCGGTGTAGCTACCAGCGGTGACACCGGCGATATTTACGTTTACTGTAACTGTGCCCGGGGTCGGACCGCCAGAATTACCAAGGGTAATCCAGGTAGCAGATTCACTCGCACCAAATACAACAGAACCGTTCTGGGAAGTGACATCAAATGTCTGACCCGACGGATTCGGGCCACCTTCGGTTGCGCTGAAACTCAGCACTGACGGGTTGACAGCGATGGTCGGTTGGGCGGTGAGATTGAATGTCACGACAATCGTCTTCGGAGATTCAAGTGCACCTGCCGAAGTCACCGTGATGGTGTCGACGTAGACACCAGCAGAAAGACCGGTCATGTCAACCGCGACGGACGGGCTTGCTGGTGTGTTGCCGTCACCATTGGTGATGGTCAGCCAGCTCTGTAATTTGGTGCTGGTGAATGCGATCGTCCCCCCACCAAGTTCGCTCACATTGTAATTCTGTGCGGCAGGATTGCCGCCACCCATCTGGGCATTGAATGTCAACGTGGACGGAGTG
The DNA here is from genome assembly GCA_964518635.1 of uncultured Ignavibacteriales bacterium. Taxonomy (GTDB): domain Bacteria; phylum Zixibacteria; class MSB-5A5; order GN15; family FEB-12; genus CAZFGK01. The sequence continues at coordinate 20,832 of CAZFGK010000030.1, read as the reverse complement.
ACCACGAGTGTCTTGGCTGCTTCAACAAGGTTGAGCACCACGATGACTCGCTGTGGCGAATTTGAAACACCCGTTCCATTGACGGTGATCGTGTCTACCAATGTTCCCGCAGAAAGACCGGCGACATCGACTGAAGCAGTGACAGTTCCTGCGGAGGTGTTGCCACTTGCGTTGGTCAGTGATAGCCAAGAGATGTTTTCTGTCGCGTTGTAATCAACAGTACGAATCGATGAAGTGACTTCAAATGCCTGATTCGACGGATTCGGCCCGCCGACATTTGCATTGAAAGTCAGTGAATCAGGATTGACACCAAGAGCGGGCTGCTCAGTGATGGTAAGATTTACTGCTGCTTTCTTCGGCGATCCGATTGCACCCGGTGAGGTGATAGTAATCGAATCGGTATAGAAACCAGGTGCCAGTCCTGCAATGTCGACATTCACGGTTGGGGTGGCCGGAGTGACGCCGTCCCCACCGGTGATGCCGAACCAGGGGGTATTTTCAGTGCTGGTGAAGTTGATTGCTCCGCCGCCCAATTCAGAGACACCGTAGATATCACCTGCTGGATTTGGACCACCAAATTCAGCGAGGAAATTGACCGTTGAGGGTGTAACGACGAGAACTTTCGGTGAGGCGCTCACTGTCAAACTCACCGCAACAGTCTGCGGATTATTTGTCGCGCCAGCACCGTTCACCGTGATGTCTGCGTTGTAAGTACCCGGAGCAAGTCCGGTGATATTGACTGAGGCAGTGACGGTACCGGGGGCGTTGCCACTGGCATTGGTCAGTATTAGCCAAGGTGCCGATTCAGTTGCATTGAATGAGACACCTGAAGGGGAAGAGGTCACATCAAACGTCTGGTCTGATGGATTAGCGCCCCCTTCGGTCGCAGTAAAGGTAAGGGAGCCGGGATTCACGCCGATGGTAGCCGATGGAGCGTTCGGATCACGAACGACAAACTTTCCATTCCAGTTAGGGATGATAGTGACATTTCCAAGAGCGACAAATTTGAGAACTGAACCGCCGGAAAAGACGGAGGTATCAAAAACAACAGAGTCGGTGTTTGTCCAACCCGGGACACTCCAGAAATAGCTCGAAATCAAGCGACGAGTCGGGCTCGCCGGCACTCCATTGCCGGAAATACGAGTTCCGGCCATGATGAACTGATTAAACAAATTCGTCTGGTTGATGTCATCACCACGGTATACCGAACGAACGAAGTTCCAGAAGCCGATTACTTCTGGCGTAAAGAACGCGCTGTCCATGACGGCCTTGTCGCCGGGGATATCCCACTTGAATCCGGAAGATGCACTGACAATGCTCTGAGCATCCGCATAGATGTACACTTCAGCTTTCATTTTCGGATTTGCATCAAGAGCGTTAGGTGGTGTTACCACCAAGATAAGTGAGTCCTTGTTCCCCTGATCCTGGGCATAACCAGAACCAACCAGGGTGAAGAGCGCCACGACGGCGACTACAACGATACCGAGTACTTTTCTCATGGGAAGAGAATCCTCCATCCGTGTATATGACTGCATATGTTTCTAATTTCTTCTCTTTTTTTTGCGCTGCAGTAACAACGCCGTAACTCATGTTGACCGTGATGCTGCATCATGCAGAAGTATCACAGCGTCGAATGGGAAGCACCCAAACGCACATCGTACCCGTTTCCATACGGGACACATGATTTTGAAGACAAGAGGTTGGACCAGCTCGATAAAGAGCGACTATCTTTTATGAGAAGTGACGTTCTCTTTTCGTTCGCTGACCGGCAAACGAATCGTCACTTTTCATCCTAAGTCTATACTTTAGCATCGGTTTTGTCAATGCAGGAGCCAATTTTGCGACTGAGGGCATCTCCGACTGTTCAAAAGACAGGGAGGAGTAGCTTTGCCGCAGATTGCTAGGATAGAGGAGCAATTATCCCGCCAAAATCATTGGATTCGTCTGCATCGACTCCAGACCGTGAACAGAAAACCGCCGAGGGATGCCCCAACTATATCAGCAATGAGGTCAGCCCCGTCGGTAAATCGACCGGGAATCAGCCCCTGATAGAGTTCATCACAGGTCGCTACGACTGCCATAATCCCCAGAAAGGTCATTCTAGATTGGAATTTGCCTCCGTTGAGATACTTCTCCAGAAATCGAGCCATGAAAAAGCCCGTCCCGGCGTACTCAATCAGATGGAAGACCTTGTCTGCGAAGGGGATACCAAGATCAGGGCCGGTCAGTCGCGGTATAGAAGAAAGGGAGAAGATGATCACAAGGCAGATCAGGGCAGGGAGGAGATGGGTATATATTCTCTTGTCGGGCAACGGCTTACATTCCTAGCGGGGTGGTATTGGTCGAATACACACTTAAGATGTTCAGTTTTCTACGACTGAGCGAAACTGGCTACAGTTCAGAATTAGATTGCCCTAAATGCCCATTTTGTCGACATTTATAATGAAAAATTGAAACGGTACTGCTGTGCGTTGCACACCGGCTCGCGGGTTTTGGAAAGTTTACCGTATCTCTTACCCGCTCGCTGGTCATTGAGCACGTTTTGTTTTACAACAGACGGCGGAGCGACCGGCCCCCAGCAGTGGCCAATGTTACCAGATTGATGTCCGACCTCTCCCAAATATATTACCGAGAGGTCCGACCCCGGAATCCTCTTTTCTCCTGACCGTATCCGGTCTGCTTTGTCAGCAAGGGGGGATTTCAAGAAAGGTTTTATGTCTTCTCTACGGATGCCGCCGTGGGTCTTACCTGCGGCTGCCGCTGGCGTTCTGCTTGGCGGTGCACTCGGGCTTTTTCTGCCCGAGTTCATGCTCGCGACCGGAGCCATCGGTCGGCTCTATGTCTCTCTCCTTCAAGTGATCACCGTTATTCTCGCGATTTCCGGCTTCATTGTCGGACTTGCCGGTTTTGGTGATCTGGCCCGTCTGGGACGTGCGACCGGTAAAGTCGCGGCGTTTTATTTCGGGACTGGAGTCGCTGCAGGTCTGATCGGTCTGGCTCTCGCCATGCTGATCTCCCCCGGAACAAATCTCGGGCAACTCAACGCACCGGCGACGCCGTCGGCATTTCAGGGGTATATCGAGATGTTCCAGACCCCGGTGCCGGACAATCTCTTTTCCGGTGTGCTGGACAATCCCTGGTTCCTGCTGATTGTTTTCACTTTGCTCTTTGCGTCACTTTTGAGTCAGCTTCGTCTCCGCGAACGGGTGACCCTTGGTTTTGCACGTGAAGTGCAGCAGACTGCCTGGCAGTTGACAACGGTCGCGGCGATGACCGCTCCACTTGGGCTTCTCCTCTTGGTTGGGGAAGGGGTCGCGATGCAGGGGAACGCCCTCGGATTGCTTGGTTCCCTGAGTCTTTATCTGGTGACTGTTCTCGGCGGGTTTCTGTTGATCGTTGGGCTGGTGTTCATTCCGGCTTTGATTGTCTTTGGTCGAAGTGGCTCCTTCGGAATTTTTGAGCGACTTGGTACCCCTCTCCTCGCTGCCTTAGCGACTTCCTCATCGGCGACGGTATTGCCGTTCACGACCGATGCCCTCGCTCGTCAGAATGACATCGAGCCACGCGCCTGCAATATCATACTCCCGCTTGGATCCTGTCTGAATATCGCCGCCACGACACTCTATTTGGTGGTCGCGGCGATCTTCTCCGCGCAGGCGATTGGGCTTTCACTTTCGATTGGACAGTATATCGCAATCGTAGGCGGCGGATTGCTGCTTTCATTCGGAGTTGCCGGATTACCGGCTGCGGCGGTTTCGGTTTCAACGGTGCTCATGACCACCGCACAGTTTCCTCCGGAAGCATTCGGGGTGGTCTCGATTCTCTTTGCGACAGACTGGCTTATTGACCGGGCTCGCGCCATGGTCAATGTGATCGGAGATGCCGTCGCAACGGCGATCTTCTCTCGTACCGGAGATTTCAATCTCGCTCCGAGAGTCTACAATCCGGATGCGCGACGTGATCGGGTTGGAGGTCGTTCACCATTTGTAATGGCACCGAATGAAACCCCAATTCTCGAACCAGCGGGAAGCTCATCAGAGGGGCGCCCTGAGCGTCCGAGACGTTTTGAAAATCGTCCCGACCGACCAGAACGTACCGGCGGCGACCGACCGGAACGAAACGGGGACCGATTCAATCGGGAAGATCGTGGCAATCGCGGTCCGCGCTCAGATTCCCGTTTCGGACAGCGTCCTGACAACCGCGGTGATCGCGGAGAGCAAAGAACTGATCAGCGTCCGGATCGCCCACGTTTCAACCGTGAGTCGATCAAACGTGATTTGGAAAAAGTAAGTGAGCAGCTTCAGACTGATGATACCAAATCAGAAACAGCTGAAATTGTGGTAACAAGCAACGGGAATAGCCAGACTGCTCGGCCGGAATCGTCAGAACGTCGCCCGCAGGAGCGTCGTGACCGGAATCGTCGGGACAATCGTTACGATCGGGATGAACGTCGCGGTGGTGGTCGTCCGAGACGAGATCAGGATGAGGATGCTTCGGTTGAGATTCAGCAGAAGGAAGTCCTTCCGGTAATGCCGCTTGATCTTGGTGATATTCCAGATCCACCGGCGATTGATCTGCCGACGTATACCACCGGGGTGGTTCGTCAGCCGGAGATGTCCGACGATGACCACAGCGATGATGTAGGTTCTGTTGAAGACTTCCGAGCCCGTTCCGGAGAATCTCCGGAAGAGGGGGATTCGGGATCGACTGTTGGCGGCGGAAATGACCGCCCGAGTTTTGGTCGAGGACCAAAAAGACGAGGCAGATAAGCTCGTCCGATTTTGAGGAACTTTTCGTTCTGATTTTCGATATATAGTTCGACGCCGGAGGTCTGGATCACCCGCTCCGGCGCGAAACTGAGATCAAAAATGCTAACAGGAGTTGAACGAAGATGAATGTGCTCAAGGTTGCCTTCCTGATGGGGCTGTTGATGGCTCTGTTTATGGGGATCGGCTACCTCGCTGGCGGTCAGGCCGGAATGCTGATCGCGTTTGGGATCGCTGCTCTCATGAATTTTGGCAGCTATTGGTTTTCTGATAAGATTATTCTCAAGATGTATAAGGCGCGTGAAGTCAGCGAAGCTGATCATCCGCGCTTGTATCGTATTGTGAAACGTCTCGCGCTGAACGCGCAGATTCCGATGCCGAAGGTCTACATTGTCCCATCCCGCGCTCCAAATGCATTTGCCACCGGTCGTGACACTCATCATGCGGCGGTTGCTGCCACTGAAGGTGTGCTCGAACTGCTCAATGATGATGAACTCGAAGGGGTCATGGGGCACGAGATCGCGCATGTGGTCAATCGGGATATGCTGATCGGGACAATTGCCGCGACATTTGCCGGAGCAATTGGCATGATCGCGAATATGCTGCAGTGGGCAGCGATTTTCGGCGGTGGTCGATCTGACGACGAAGAGGGCGGAAACCCGATTGTCGCTATCGCGATGGCGATTCTGGCTCCGATAATTGCGATGATGATTCAAATGGCGATCTCTCGTTCCCGTGAATATAAGGCGGATGCCGAAGGGGGACGAATCAGCGGAAAGTATCTTGGACTGGCGAAAGCACTCGAAAAGCTACACAACGCGCCGGTTCAGATGAATCTGGATCGGACGCCGGCGACTGCTCACCTGATGATCGCCAATCCGCTCTCCGGGCGTGGTTTTGCAACTCTTTTTTCGACCCATCCTCCGGCGGAAGAGAGAATCAAGCGTCTGAAAGAGATGGCGACCGAGGCCCCCTATCGGGCGTTGGCCTAAGAATTCGGGAGTTTAGCGGCTCCGACCGCGGATTCCTTCCCAAAAGGGCTTGAAAATAAATACGAACCCGGCATTTGCTGATGCCGGGTTTTCTTTGTTTATTAACCGCCAGATATGTCAGACGGCCTTTGGCTGGAATCAATAGCCATAATCATTCTAGTCGGGGCGAACGGTTTCTTTGTACTCGCCGAATTCTCGATCATCGCGAGTCGGATGACGCGTTTGCGAGAACGGTTACGTCAAAAGAAATTCGGTGCGGCAAGTGCGCTCAAACTTCGCGATAACCCCGAACACTTTCTTGCAGCAATACAGGTGGGGATTACCCTGTTTGGTGCTCTGCTGGGAGTATTCTCCGGTGCGACGATTATCGACAAGATGACCGTAGCATTGGGTGCATCGCAGTACGAGCTAGTTGCTCAGTTTGCGCGTCCGTTGTCGCTGGTCATCGTCACCCTTATTATCACGATCCTCTCGGTCATTTTCGGTGAACTTGTTCCGAAGTATATCGCCCTTGCCAATCCTGAAAAATATGCCGGCGCGATGTCGCCGCTGGTCTCCGTTTTCATCAGTATCACCTCGATCTTTGCGAAGACATTCAGCTGGATTGCGCGTGGCATTGTTCGCGTGGGTGGAATCAAGAAATTGCCGCTGCATGATCATGTCAGCGAAGAAGAGATCAACCAGATGATTGTCGAAGGGGCAGAAAAAGGGATTTTCGATTCGACCGAACAGCAACTGATCAAGTCAGTATTCAAATTCTCTGATTCAAATGTCCGCCGTGCGATGCGCCCGCGCACCGATGTCACCGGTATTGAGCAGCACACTAACATTGATGACATTCGCAAGATGATCGTGAGTGAAGGGTACAGCCGCTATCCCGTATTCGACAAAACAATCGATCATGTCATTGGAATTCTCAATGTCAAAGACCTGCTGCGCGATCTTGGCAGCGGTCAGCAGCCGACTACTTTTTCTTCGTACATCCGTCCCCCTTTGTTTGTGCCCGAGTCGATGCCACTCGCGACGCTGCTGTTGCAGTTTAGACGCGGGAAGAATCATATGGCGATTGTGCTTGATGAGTTTGGTGGCACGGCCGGAATTGTAACGCTTGAGGATGTTCTCGAAGAGCTCGTTGGCGAGATTCAGGATGAGTATGATGCCGAGCAGCCGTCGATTACCAAACATTCTGATCAGGTCGCGTATGTGGAGGGGCATGTCTGGCCGGGGGAAGTGAATAATCTGATCGGGACGAATCTGCCGGTTGATGATGTAGATACCATCGCTGGTCTTTATATGGAAGAGGCGGGGAAACTGCCGCAGAAGCATGAATCGATCACGATTGGCGATGCGGTCTTGACCGTGCTGGCGACGGAGAAAAATCGAATTGTGCGATTGAAAGTAGAGCGGGTGTCGGAGGCGGAAGTAGAGGAGTAGGGAAGTGAGGCGGTACTTATTCATTTTTAATTTCATTGTTCTTACTACTACGACTCTGACTCCTTCAAGTAATTCAATCGCCAGATCTCCTCAAATCCCAGATCCAAAGAAAGTAGCAATTGCGCGTGCAGATGTGCTAGTAAGGGAGAATGTACAAGCGGTTGTTTCGATTTATCTTGAGAAAGAGGAAAAGCGGTCGACCTATAATAATTTCTTTACCTTTCCCTCAATACGAGTTCGGGTATCCAATATTGAAAATAAACTACTCAAAACGGCTCGACCCAACAGCAGCCAAGACGAATTTTCTACCATTTCTATGTGGGATGATAATTTCGAAACTGACTATGAAATCTCGATACGAGCGGTAGAAGATTCGGTCCCTTTGCGTTGGCTTACAATTTATCCTGAGATATCCTTAGATCAATCACGGAAGAACAATTGTGTGATACTGCCTGCCAGAAATCTTGGTGACTCTCTCGTTTCGGTTGAAAGCAGTCCATTCAGGATGAAGAGTCCATTTGAGCTCTTTGACGGTTCATATGTCATCGCAGTTAAGAGGAGTGAAAAAGTATCGTCGTGCGCTGAGTCTTCGCACACTACTGATTCCTCAAAAGCGAACTACCTCTGTGATTCGACATTCCTGCAATTTCAGAAGTGGACACCCTACATTGACCCATACTATCGTTCTGATACTTCAAGTATTTCGATTTGGCTTAACTTGGACAATTCTGGAGGACATCTTAACAGGATCATGCCCGAGATTGGCTGGAAGTCTCGACCATTCGTCATCCAGATTCAACAAGAGCGACCTATTCGGGTATCGTTTCCTGACCCAAGTTCGTTTTCACTGTGTGTAAATAGTACCACTCCAATTCTAGGGACTTCTTTTGAGATTTCAATAGGGAGGGACAGTGATACGAATCGGATTTCTGGAATGATCTGTCTTTCACACGATACATCATCATCCGGTTGCTTCGGTAGAGAAATAACTTTCAAAAAGAAAAAAGATCGCAGTAAACTTTCTGCCTACACTTCGCTCCCGATTCAATTCTATCATGAAGCAGGCCTCGATTCTGGAAAATATTGGATGGTTCTTAATTTCAAGTCCACCGAGGAGCGCGAACACCAAAGTGATTGGTGGATCGGTCAAGCGTCGACTGATACCATCTGGCTAGACCTTGAGGATTTCACCGCACAGTGACTCATCCCCCTTCCTCCTCTCGCTTTTGGTGGGCTCTTGGGTTCCTGACTCCGATTAGTATTCTTCTTTGCATGCTCGCACTGATTTCGCTGAGCTGTAGGTCGAAAAGTACTCTGTCAAAGATTGATTATTCACAGTTTTCGCGTGAACTCAAACGACAAGATAGTCTCGCCGCACTTGGCTATTGGTTCATGGTTGAGTTCGTCATACTCGATTCAACTTATCGTGATGGCGAAGATCGCACGTCGATCCCCATGTTTGGGATCAAAACGACCAATATTTCAAACATGGAGCTTGAGATGACAGGAGCTACCTGTTCATATGTGGGTTCCTGTGACATCAGCATTGGTCAGTATTGCCTGTACGTTTTCAAGGAAAATGAACCACGCCTGCCTCTTGGTCGGGAAGATTTCGGACAATTCTATTTCCAATGTGCGGGGCAAGCACGATATGATTATCCGTGTGTATGGTCTACAGGAGAGTTGATAAGAGAGTATGTGTGTATGCCTCGCAAGCGGCCGGGAATGCTGGGAACCAGCCTTATGGGTGACACATTGAGATATGTTACAAACAGCCCACTTGCTCCGGGTGCATATTGGCTTCACGTCTCTACCAGCATGCTGAATCCACTCACATACGCAATGTATCGCGTTGACTATGAGAAGCCGAATCGGATACGAACCGATTCACTCAGGTTCATAATATCGAGTACACATGAGTAACGGGAACAATCACTCTCATCCCCACTCTTCCTCCCGACTCTGGTGGACACTCGGACTCAATGTCATCATCACCGTTGCGGAATTCATTGGTGGATGGATTACCGGATTTCTCGCGCTCACTGCTGACGCTGTCCACAATCTTTCTGATGTTGCTGCAATCGGACTCGCGATCTTTGCACTCTCTGCGTCACAATTGCCTGCTACCAAGCGATCAACGTATGGATTCCATCGTGTCGAAGTGCTCAGTGCGCTGGTCTCATCCGCGGCATTGCTTGTTATCGCCGGATTTATTTTAGCGGAAGCATGGCGGCGATGGCAGCATCCGGGAGTCATTTCGAATCCGACGATTCTCTTTGTCATAGCGGCAATCGGATTATTCGTGAATCTCTTTTCGATGATTCTGATGCATCACGGACACCAACATTCACTCAATACTCGATCACTCTTCCTGCATCTTCTCTCAGATTTTCTTTCGTCGGTTATTGTGCTGATCGGCGCGGCTTGTGTGCTCTGGTTTAATATCAGCTGGATTGATCCGATCCTGTCAGGATTGATCGGACTGATGGTTGTTGGTGCCGCGTGGCAAATTGTTCGCGAAGCAGTAATGATTCTGCTGAATACCGTGCCGAAACATCTGAGTTTCGATGATATCGAACGGGCATTAGCAGCGATTCCGAATGTACAGTCTGTGCATGATCTGCATATCTGGTCGCTGAGCAGTTCGGAAAGCTCCCTCTCGGTGCATCTGGTCAGCACCGATCAAGATTCGGAAAGATTACTAGAAACCGTGAGGAACAGATTGACTGAAACATTTGGTATTCGACATAGTACGATTCAGATCGAAACCACACCCTGCGCAGATGCGCTGCAATGTGCGCCGTGCAAGTGAACGACGAATCGGCTGAGATGCCGACTGATCAGCCGATTCGACTTCCTGCACGTCGGAAGCAGGAAGAGGTCGAAGTGACACTCGAGTCACTTGCCTTCGATGGAAAAGCAGTCGGGCATGTAGACGGACGCGTGATCTTTCTGCCACGCGGGTTGCCGGGGGAACGTGTCACGGCAGTCATCACAAAAATCAAACCGCAATACTATGAAGGTTTCGCGAAGGAGATATTGACACCCTCTCCACTGCGAGTGCCGACACCGTGCAATCATACCGCGCAGTGTGGGGGATGTGCATGGCAGGAGCTTGCCTACGACGAACAACTGCGCTGGAAAGAGCAACAGGTGCGGGATTGTCTGGTGCATCTTGGAAATTTCGCTGATGCCGATGTCCGGCCAATCATCGGATGCGAACTGCGATTCCGTTATCGGAACAAGATGGAGTTCTCATTTCATGCGCCACTAGGCGGGGGATTCAATCTCGGCATGCACGAACGCGGACGATATGACCGGATATTCGATATTGAAGATTGTCATCTGGCGAGTGTCGAGATGAATCAGGTGCTGCATATTGTTCGAGATTGGGTGCGAACGCATGAGATTCCGGTCTATGATGTGAAAGGGCATCACGGTCTGATGCGTTTCATTGTCCTCAGACAGGCTGCCTCGTCCGGAGAATTGCTGGTGAATCTGGTGACTAATCGCGGAAGTATTCCGCATCTGGATGTGCTCGTTGCGAATCTCATGGAACGAGTGCCATCGATTCGTTCAATAGTGCATAATCAGAATGGAACGAAATCGAATATCGCCGCAGGTGAGATCGAAACAGTGCTCACTGGACCGGGATGGATCGAAGAGGATCTGCTCGGCATGAAGTTTCGCATACGGGCGAATTCATTTTTTCAAACGAACAGCCGTCAGGCAGCGAAACTGTATGAAACAGCATTTGATTTAGCGATGCCATCGCCAGATGATACGGTCGCCGATCTCTATTGCGGTGGTGGGGCGATTGGATTGCTTCTGGCGAAGCGGGTTCGTTCAGTGGTCGGCGTTGAGTTGATACCGGACGCTATTCGCACGGCGGAAGAGAATGCGACGTTGAACAATGTCACCAATGCACGATTTGTCTGTGATGATGTTCGGAGCTTTCTGAAAGCTGCAAAACTCGATCCGTCTAGTTCGCCGAGTCTGGTGATTCTCGATCCGCCGCGAGCGGGGCTTCATCCGGATGTCACTAAATCAATCATTGAGGCGATGCCGCAGACGATCAGCTATATCTCCTGTAATCCGTCGACCTTCGCACGGGATGCGCGCCTCTTCGCCGATGCGGGGTACTCTCTGGGTCCCGTTGTCCCGGTCGATATGTTCCCGCATACGAAGCATATTGAAATAGCCGGGGTGTTGAGGAGGTAGGGGGGGGAATTAGAACTTGTCGGGCTTGAGATTGAGTTCAATAAGGAGGTGGCTGCCGTCATGCATGTCTGCCGCAAGCAATGCTTTCTCACGACCCATTAGCTGAACTCGATTTCTTTCTACGTTTATTCGGGTGCTCATTTCGGCATCCATAGTGCTGCGAACGTAAATTATGAAATAGGTTCCAAATGGCATTTGGTGTTGAACAACGATTTCGAATCGATCTCTGACCTTGCCTAGCCAGTCCCTCCAAGAGTGATTTGCACTATCAAAGAAAATTGCTTCAAATTCCCCGTAGCAACCTATCCCTGGAGGCTCAAACAATTCTACGAGCTTGTCTTCAATTGGTTGTGATCTTGTTAGTTCTGAATGCGGAATTCTAATCCGAAGAGGATGATAAATGCCGACTCCTCGATTTTGAACCGGTACAAGCTTCTGTATTACGCGAGTAGGTTTGACTTGCACCCCATGGGCATTCCTCCTAGTAGTAGTATTTGATTCGCGTGTGTACGAGTGGCTCCAGTAGTCCAGTCCATGGAAGCTGAACTTTATCTTCTGGCTAAGTGGCATTGCCGCAAGATAGACATCGCTTTTCTTGCCCCACGACCGCCAGACTGTTGATCGACGGAAATTGTCACGACCAATTGCGAATTGTGTGTCGAATAGCCTTTTCCCCATTTTACAACATTGTTGACTGGACACTGTTAGTCAAATTCCACTGTGTGGTCCGTGGTCTTGCCCAGGTTACCCGAGAACTTGCCCCCCAACGAAAGCGATCGATCGCGGAAGAAAAGACCCTGAGCGGGTGCTCAGGGCTACCAAGAGAAAAACTCCAGGGCTAGCCCTAGGGCACCGAAGAGAAGACCCTTCGACAAGCTCAGGGCGGCAAGATTGGGGGTGAGAGATATTGTCGGCACCGAAGACGGAGCCGACCTCCAGTGATGGAGTATGTCGCCTACCAAGACGCGCCCTGAAGGGACGCGCTACCACGAAAAAACTTAATCATTTAATCAAACCGGGATGATTCTCTCCGAGCCAGGTTCGAATCGACTGTAATAGATCAACTCCTAGTTCAATAGCAGATAAGACTTCAACATCTGTAGCTCCATAATTGCTTTCGTAAACATTAACGTGTCGTTTCTTCCGAATTCGGTGGAAGAGGCGAATCTGCTCGTCTGGGAATCTGATAGTCAATGCAAGTGAATCTATCGTTCGTTCATGTTCACGATCACGTCCAGGTCGATAACCGGTGGCGTACAACGCAATTCGGGCCGAGGTCAGAGCTGAAGTATAGGCCATAGTGAGCCGCCATCCAGCCGACACCACCTCCTGTCTGGCAGATAGCATGTCCTCTTCGGCTTTGCGAAGCAGCGTTGCAATCTCTGCTGGGGTTGTTCGATGAAGTTCCAGCCAGCGATTATTCAGCCAGTCGTCTAAGCTCATCCTGGCTTCCAATCAGAAAGTGAAGATTTTCTCTTAGCAGGGAACGAATCAGGTTGTTTCCTTCACGGGACTTGGTTGAAAATTCCTCTGCAGAATAGACCACGGGACTGATTTCCCGATGCAGTACTGATTCGGCCTTTGTAAGTGCACTTGATAGCCTTGCGAAAGAAATTGGACCCACGATCAAAAGATCAATATCACTTCTCGGGGTCAGCGCATCGCGTATGTATGAACCATACAGGGCAGCGATCTGAATATTCTTTCTAACTGGTTCGAGAGCTTTCGCAATCTCACTTGAGAGGCCGAACGACTTGATCACCAGGTTTCGCAAGTCAGGGAAAATGGGGTTGGCGGTATTGACGCGGTAGGAGCTATATCTTCCGCGTCGTTCCTGTTCGAGAATCCCGCCGTCTGTAAGGAGTCTTAATTCACGCTGTACAGCACCCTGCCTAGTGCCGGTCAATTTGGAAACTTCGGCGAAGCTATAATCACTCTCCGGGTTCAGATAAAAAAGTGAGAGCACCTTTCGCTTAGTCCCGGAGAAAAGCGGATCAGTATGTTTTGGAGGCAATGTTATACCCATTTTGGGTACAATTGTACCCATTTTGGGTACAAAGTCAACTTTAGCTTATGGTGGGTTATGCTAAGCTTGCACTTTCCCACTATTGCTCCGGCGCAACTTCTTGTATATTCACAACCTATGGGATTGAAGCGGTTGTGGGCCCCGTGGCGTGCGCCTTTTGTCAAAAATGAGACCCCCGAAAAAGGATGTGTCTTCTGTAACCGCTTGCGGCAGAAAGACGGACCGGGGAATCTGATCGTATTTCGCGGTACGACCTGCTTCGTCATTCTCAACAAATACCCCTACAATACTGGACACGTATTGGTCATGCCGAACAGGCATGTCGGGAAATTTGAAAAACTTCGCTCCGAAGAACTCCACGAGCTGATGGATCTTACCCAGCAGACGGTCGGGCATCTCACTCGTCTGGCCAAGCCGCACGGTCTGAATCTCGGCATGAATCTCGGCAAATCGGCCGGGGCCGGAGTGCCCGGGCATGTGCATATGCATGTCGTCCCACGCTGGGATGGGGACACGAATTTCATGCCAATCGTCGGCGAGACCAAACTGATCTCCGTGCCGCTTGATAAAATTTACGCGCAGCTTCGTGACGCCTTCATGGCGTAATCAATATGTCACCAAAGTTCAAGATGCCGACCAAGACCGAGCTGATGCAATTGCAGAAGCTCTACAAGACCGACGAAAAGATCGGTGAACGTGTCGGTGGCGCACCCGCGCAGTTGGTCGCCTATTGGCGACGAAAAAAAGGGATACCGAAATATTCGCTGCCGAAGTTTTCAGAAGCGGAAATTCGTCGCTTATGGGAACAGTACGGTGATGATGAAAAAGCGGGACTCGAACTCTCTATATCAAAACCTGCATTCTACAACTGGCGACGTCGCTATGGGCTGAAAGAGAAACCTGCCTTTCTCAAACTCGAGCAGCTCGAGTTTCAGTTTCCGGGAATCAAAACGACCCCCGGTGCGGGTTCACTCTACGGGCATCGCACCATGCTGCAAAAGATCATTGCGCGCGCGGCTGATAAGCCGAGTGTTGAAATTGGAGACACCGTTATCGTCCAGCCGGATATGGCAGTCTGCGGCGGAGAGGTCTCCAGTGTCATGGCGGCGTTCAAACTGATAGGTCCGGAGTTTGTCTGGAAACCGGCGAGAGTGGCGATTGTCGATCAGATTCTCTCGCGTGAAAATATCAAGCAGGTACTCTCGGCACAAAAACAGCTCCGTGAATTTGTGAAACGTCAGCAGATCAAAGAGTGGTTTGAAACAACCCAGGGAGTCCCCTCGCAGGTGTTGCTCGAATCAGGGATGGTGTTACCCGGAAACTGGGTGGCGACTACACTCGATACTCCGGCCGCTCTTGGAAGCAGTGCCGCGTTGGTATGGCCGGTGACCATCGATCAGATGGCGTCGATCTGGGCGAAGGGGAGTTTCAGATGCACCGTTCCACAGGTGGTGAAGCTGAGTATCGGCGGAAAACGACCTCGGCAGATTTTCGCCATCGATATCGCGCTGCATGCGCTCAAGCAGATCGGTTTTCAGACATTGAAAGAGACTGCGATAGAACTCTCCGGTGCGCAAGTCTCGCAATTGTCATTCGCTGAACGTCTCACCCTCTGCGCATTTTTGCAGGAGCTTGGCTCGACGACGATCATTGCGCCGTATGATGCAGTCACACGCCGATTCGTGACGAATCGTCATGGAGTGCGGCTTCAGCCCGTGCTTCCTGACAAAGATGCCGACTATCAGGCGGTCTATCAGTTGCAGGTCGATCATTATCAACCGATGGTGATGACCGTCGCGGCGACACCGACTATTCGTCCGCTTGCTGATCTGGATGGGACTCCCGCGCATGTCGTCATCATTGGTGGCGCGGCGGGTGGACGATACGAAGATCTTCGCTACGCCGCCGAAGTACTCAAAGGTCGGACGATTTCAGAGGAGTGCCGTCTTTTTATCATCCCTGATTCGCAGCAGGTCTATCTGGAGGCACTCAAGAAGGGATTGTTGCGTGTCTTTCTCGAAGCGGGTGGGGCAGTGTTGCAGCCGGGTGAGGATCATGTCGCATCGGGATTGATGGCGGTTGGGGAAGGGGAGAAAGCAGTCTGTTCGTTGTCACTTACTGATGCGCGTCATTTACCGACAGAGAAAGCGGAAGTCTTTATTGTGTCATCGGCGGTCGCGGCAGCGAGTGCGGTGAGTGGGCAGTTGACTGATGCCGAGAGATTTTTGCGGTAGCTTTCCGCATATCGATTATTCCGCTAATTCCAAATCAATCCAGATTTTTCAATTCAACGGTCGTGTTATCAATCCGCACATAACTAAAATGCGAAATGAAATCGCCGGTGTTGCAGTAGATGCCGTTCTTTCCCGCAATGGTCATCTCTTCACGAATCGGCTGATGCAGATGCGCCAGCAAGACGATCTCTGATCCACTCGCAATCTTCGACGCGGCATAACCGCGATAATCATTCAGATCTGCTTCAGGAAGCTGCGATGATCTTCTGCGCGATTCTCCCGACACACCGGATGCCAGCCATGTCGCAAAATCAACAGGGAGCAATCGATACAACGCAATGCCGAGCGGATTGCGAAATATCTGCTTGAGAATACGATAGGATGTATCGGATCGTGAAAGACCATCCCCATGAAAGCAGTGGATTCGTTTTCCTGCATACACAGATTCAAATGCATCCCGATGAATCGGAACCCCCAGCTCTTTCGGAAAGAAATCGAGCATCCAGAAATCATGATTGCCACAGACATAGTCGATCTGGATGTTTCGTTTGCGAAGATCATGCAGTTCGGCAATGAGTTCGATGTGTCCACGCGGAATGGCAGTTTTGTATTCAAACCAATAATCAAAAAGATCGCCGAGTATAATCAGACGGTCGCCATCGGCGCGCACTTTTTCGAAGAGTGCCTTGATTTTTGTCAGACGGTATGCGTAGTCATCGGCGGTCCCTGCGCCGAGATGGGCATCGGAGAAGACATAGAGTGCCAATCATCAACTCCGCGACATGAATTCGCCGAAGGCGTGATAGTAGGCATCGCTGAGCTTTGCAATTTCAAGTGCGATCAGTCCGTTGATCATCAGACGGTCGCCGCCGACTTCACCGATTTTACGAACAGGCACACCTGCTTTTCCGAAGTGATCCATCAACGCACCACTTTCCTTTGCAGAGCAGCTTACAATTACGCGTGATTGTGTTTCGCCGAAGAGGAGGGCATCGGTGCGGATTCCATCCTGCAATGTAATGAAACAGCCGGTCTGTCGATCAGGATTCATGATGCAGCATTCGGCGAGGGCAATGGCGAGGCCGCCGTCGGCGCAATCATGTGCAGATCGCACTATCCCCTTTGAAATTGCAGCGATGAGTGTCTGCTGCAAGCGGACTTCAACATCGAGTGAGAGTTCGGGAACGGCACCCTTGGTTTGTCCATGAATAGTCTTGAGATATTCGGATGCGCCGATCTCTTCTTTTGTTTCGCCGAGTAAAAAAATCTGATCGCCGGAATCTTTAAACCAGGCAGTGGTGAGATGATTGATATCATCGAGCACACCGACCATGCCGATAGTCGGTGTTGGGAAGACCGTGCGAGTTGGGTCTTCGTTATAGAACGACACATTACCGCCGGTGACCGGTGTACCGAGTGCGAGGCAGGCCTCACCCATTCCAGCGATCGCTTCCGCGAAGGTGTAGTAGACTTCCGGTTTGTACGGATTTCCGAAGTTCAGGCAATTGGTCACCGCCAATGGTTGCGCGCCGGTGCAGGCGATATTGCGCGCACACTCGGCGACCGCACTGATTGCACCGAGGCGAGGGTTCAGATAACAATAGCGTCCGTTGCAGTCGGTTTTCATTGCAAGTGCTCTGTTCGTTCCGCGCAGGCGAATCACAGCGGCATCTGCGCCGGGGCCGATGACCGTGCTCGTGCGTATCATCGAATCGTATTGCTGGAAAACCCAACCCTTGTGGCACAAATTTGGGGATGCGAGAAGTTTCAACAGTGTTGCATTCCAGTCACTCGGCATCGGGATCGATTTGTAATCGAGCTTGGTGATTTCATCGAGATATGCCGGACGTTTCTGTTCACGTTTGTAAACCGGGGCACCGCCACCGAGAACGAGAGTATCTGCCGGAATCTCTGCGACCACTTCACCGTGCCAACAGACCGTGAGATTTTCATCTCCTGTCACTTCACCGATAATCGCGCAGTCGAGTCCCCATTTGTCGAAGATCGCTTTGACGGCGTTCTCTTTACCCTTCTTCACACAGACGAGCATCCGCTCCTGCGATTCGGAGAGCATAATTTCATACGGGGTCATCTTCGCTTCACGCACCGGAACTTTCGATAGTTCCAGTCGCATGCCGCAGTTCCCTTTGGCGGACATCTCGGAGCTTGAACAGGTCAACCCCGCTGCCCCCATATCCTGAATGCCGATGATCAGGTCTTGTGCGATGATTTCGAGTGTCGCTTCGAGGAGCAATTTTTCAGTAAAGGGATCGCCGATCTGCACTGATGGTCGTTTCTCTTCTGATTTTGCGGAAAGCTCTTCGGATGCAAAGGTCGCGCCGTGGATTCCATCCCGTCCGGTTTTCGAGCCGACAATCATGATCGGATTGCCAACGCCGGAGGCAATCGCACGAGCGAGAGTTTTTCCTTCGACCAATCCGACTGCCATCGCATTGACTAAGGGATTGCCAGTGTAGCATTCGTCAAAGAAGACTTCCCCCGCGACGGTCGGCACACCGAAGGAGTTGCCGTAATCGCCGATACCGCGCACGACGCCGTCGATCAGGTATCGCACACGCGCATTCGACGGATCGCCGAAGCGAAGAGAATTGAGCGCGGCAATAGGGCGCGCCCCCATGGTGAAAATATCGCGCAGAATGCCGCCGACACCGGTGGCAGCCCCTTGGTAGGGTTCGACTGCAGATGGATGGTTGTGTGATTCGATTTTGAAGGCGATCGCCATACCGTCGCCGACATCGATGACGCCGGCGTTTTCTTCTCCGGCTTTGGCGAGCACACGCGCCCCTTCTTTGGGGAGAGTCTTGAGCTGCAGGATCGAATTCTTGTATGAGCAATGCTCGGACCACATGACGCTGAAGATGCCAAGCTCGGTGAGGGTCGGGATACGTCCGAGGATTTTCTGGATATGGGTGTATTCGTCGGCGGTGAGGCCGTGACGAGAGAGAATCTCGGTGGTGATGTCGGTATCGGAGAGGAGTGGCATGAAAACGGCTGACCTTTCAGTTTGCGGGGATCTGAACGGGCATCTGCCCGAATCAC
This sequence comes from uncultured Ignavibacteriales bacterium, assembly GCA_964518635.1. Classification (GTDB taxonomy): domain Bacteria; phylum Zixibacteria; class MSB-5A5; order GN15; family FEB-12; genus CAZFGK01. The sequence goes on along the minus strand of CAZFGK010000030.1, from coordinate 2,099 downwards.
AAGCCGCCGAAGATAGAGGGGAAGGGGGTGCTGGTCAATGATGGGGATTGGGAGGGGGAAGATGCTTTTGAAGTAATGTCTTATCTAGTGGGCGGCAAGCCTCCCGGCCTGCCCTGTGCAGACGAGGGTCGGTGCTGCGCACGGAAGAATGGACACAATTCATTCTACTGCATTGAAGCAGACATGGGTTGCCGCGCGTCAACTATAACGCACCTTATATTCAAATTCTTTTCTCTGCTGACCTGTTGAACTCGCAATGGCACATCACTTCTTCGTTTGTCCCATCTCTTCCCGCTTCGATATTTTACAACCAAGAACCATCCGTCATGAACTTCATCACTGTCCATGTAGGACGGCAGCTGTCTTTCCAATCCATTCCAAAATTTCGTATTTTCAAGTTTCTTGACTTCCAAATGTGCCCTTTGCGCATAACCAGATGAAAACTTGAAATCGACGGGTCCTCTCCCCAGATTCACTTCTGGATCCAGCGAAATGTTGTTAGCGCTGCAATAGTGAGAGGCTATACCGCGAAATAACAACTGCACGGCACTCTCGGGTTTTTCGTCCGACGGGTATCGAGCCCAGAGTAAGTCCCATCCACCCTGTTCTTCAACAAACAGCTTGAACTTTGAAACTACCAAGTCTATTACTCGAAAAAAATCTGCAGTAGTGGCCGGGGACGCTATCGTAAGAGGATGATTTTGAACGAATGAGCTAGTAGCCTGATCCCACTTGTAAACTCCAAATGGGTCTGAATTGAGGTCGTAAGGTTCTGCTGCTTCATGTTCCTTTGCACTAGCCCAGGCGCGAACTAGTTCTGGATTTTGCCGAGCCCTTTCTACGATTGTCGATTTATCAACCTTCTTCAAAATCTCATAGTTGATATCATCTCTTAACATCTCATTCTCGTAACTATCCCACCAATCAAAGGCATTCAAGCTAGGAAGTCTTCTCAAGAAACGATGTGGCACAAAAAGTAAGGGTCCTGATGTATATGGATTTGTTGGTAAGTTCACACTCCTAGTCTCCCATCGCTTTCGAACGATATCAAAGCTTGCTCCGTTCACCGAATGTGGCGTAAGTGGAATGCTGTGACGATTTGCGATTTCGAGTGTGTATTCAATTAGCCTGGGTTTCATTATAGAACAAGCAATGTCAGAAATTCTGTCAGATCCAATTCCTTAGTTGAGAATTCCCAGTTCTTCAAAGTGCCTGGGGTTCTGCATACCCCGTCGAATCGCATCGCTAATCGCTGATGCTATTGCTGATGCAAATCCCTTTCCACTGCCTGCGCCAGAAGTTCCTACCCCTGTATATCCAAGACAAAATTCTCTTGGCTCTAGAAAAGTAAGTACATGAAGTGCTTTCTTAAATGCGAGACTATCAGGGTTTCGATTTCCTTCTAAGATCAAAATGAACGCATAATTGAAGTGAGAGATTATGTCTTCATGGGCCACCTTCCAATAGGGCGATTCATCCTTGAATACCAGGAAAGGATCAACGAACAACTCGGTATCATTATTGAGGATAGTGTCAAACCAATCATCATCTGCACCTAGTCTAATATTGAAATGTTTACTTGCGTGCATGTAGTATCCTGCTCCCCATTAGTGGCGGTTGATTGCTAATGACCCGTGGTCCTAATCACCAGATCAGGGTTCCAGCTTCTTCTGAATCTACGCAATCAATCCGTATTTCAGTCTTTCGATTTCGCACGCAAGATATATGGAACGGGGTTGTTGTTACAATAGATCAATCGCATTGATAAAGGAAGGGGCAGGCCGGGAGGCCTGCCGCCCGCGGAAGCGGGAACCCTGATCTGGTGATCAGGACCACCAGTTGTCTGCCGGGATCGCTCATCTTGTAGGGCGGGATAGGTCCCGCTGAAAGCGGGCTTCCCGCCATCTTCTCCTAAACCCATGGCAAGCCCATGGGGCACCGAAGAAGACCCTTCGACAAGCTCAGGGTGAAGATGATGGGATTTGTAATTGAAGGGGCAGGCCGGGAGCCCTGCCGCCCACGGTTGCCGGAACCCTGATCTGGTGGGCTTGTTGAAAAAGTCCTTCATTTTGGTCGTTGTGCGTATTTGACTAGGGGTA
>CAZFGK010000029.1:0-24030 GCA_964518635.1 uncultured Ignavibacteriales bacterium | reverse complement strand
GCGACTCTCTCGTACTGGTTCGGGTTTTGATTCCCCTTGTCAAACACGGGAAGATATGTCAGCATTGCCGCTTCAACACGGAGTGGAATTTCGACCTGCCAATTTGTAGGCACTTTTGTGATGGCAACCTCAGGTTCGAGCTGCCTGCTCAGCACGAGGCAGATTTCTCGTATCGCGGTCTGGGCATCACTCTCGGCCATCAAGCGTATTCGCTGCAGTGACCAGCTTGAGAGAAGATTGATCAGGAGGAGGATGACAATGATGGCGAGAATGCCGAGGTGGACTTCCGACTCGTAGAGTCTCCCACTCTGATTGCGGAACCAGCGCATTGGATTATCGCGGAGTGACGAAGGTAGTGAGATAGTACGAGACGATCTGATCTCCAGCGAGTATCGCGACCACCGCGCCGAGCGCAATAAACGGTCCGAATGGAATCACTCGTTCTTCTCTCATCTTTGATGAGACAATCATCATGATCACCGCACCAACAAGACCAAAGACCGATGCCAACATGATCGACAAGACTAGCTTCTGCCAGCCGAAAAATGCACCAAGCATGGCGGCCATTTTGATATCTCCTCCCCCCATCGATTCTTTCTTGAACAGCCAATCACCGAGCATGGCGATCAAGTACAGTCCACCACCACCAACGAGCAATCCAATCAGCGACTGCAAGGGCGTGATCCATCCCGGAGCGAATGAATAGGCGAGAGCAGCAATTGCAAAGGGGATGGTGATGACATCAGGGATAATCTGAAACTCCAGATCGATGAAAAAGATGACAATCAATCCGGCAGACATGATCCAGACTGCGAGGGAGAACCAGTTCAGCCCGAAGTAGAGATAACAGGTAAGAGCACTGAGTGAAGTGAGAGATTCGACGAGCGGGTAGACCCATGAGATCGATTTTCTGCAGAATCCACATTTCCCAAGCAGAAAGAGATAACTGACCAGCGGCAGATTATGATACCAGCGAAGTTGATTCTGGCAATGAGGGCACTTTGAACGATCAAAAGTCACCGGCAACTGACGTGGCAGGCGGTAGATCAGGACATTGAGAAAAGAACCGATCAGGAGTCCGTAGATCCCGATCAGCGAAATGACAAAGCCAGAGGGGAGTTGTTGAAGGGTCTCAATCACCTTTGAATTATCGGCAATTTTATCCCCTAGAATACTCTCCAAAAGCAGCCAAAACGAGGGCGGTCGCCACGGGGACGGCGGTCTCAAATCGGAGGATTCGCTCGCCCAGCGTAACAATCGGCACCCCCGTCGTTTCAAGGAGAGCAACCTCCCGCTCAGAGAACCCAGCCACCGGCCCGATCAGGATACTGACTTTCTCCGGAAACTTGTCTTCGCCAGAAAGTGTGGAAAGAGTTTCTTTTCCTTCCGGAGAAAATGCTACGCACGATCCGGAAAGACTCTTTACCCAACTCTCGAATGCTACCGGTTCATCGAATGATGTCAGACAACTGCGGCGTGACTGCTTCATTGCGGCAATTGCGATTCGATTCCAACGCTCCATCCGTTTTGCACTCTTCTCATCTGACGGACTGAATCGACACTTCTCGCAAATCAGCGGGACGAATCGTGAAACTCCAGCTTCGATTCCAGCAGCGATTGCTTCGTCAAATCGGTCATTCGTCGCAAGCCCAAGCCCGAGAATAATCTCAGTCTTTGGTTCACCAAGACGATGGACCGATTCACTCAGTCGAAGCGAAAGAGATCGATCTGCGACAGATTCGACCTCTGCGTGACGACCAAGTCCATTTCCATTTACCACTATGCAGGGATCACCCGACTTCACGCGCAGCACCTGCAGGGCATGCTGCGATTCTGATTGAGAAAGTTGAAGTAACTGCGCCGAATCACTAAGTGACGGCTCGTAAAAAACCGGTGCGTACGGAGACTGAGCCATGCCTGATACTACCGAATCTGAACACGGTAAGTCAACCATTCCCCTTCACGGTGAATGGTAAACTCTGTCTGTTTTTCTGAATGAAGTGCCGCTGAAATGACGGTCTCATCACTTGCAAGAAGTCCAGATAACAGCAACCAACCACGCTTCTTTGTGGCAGTGATCAACTGCGGCAACATCGGCAAAATCGCACTACGAATGATATTAGCGCAGACCATGTCGTAGGGAGTATCCGAGGCGGCAGTCTCTATTGATCCGTGAAGAATGTCACTTGGATTAGTCACGCCGTTCAATGGAAAATTCTCTTTGCAGTTCTCAACCGCGACGATGTCATAATCGACTGCTTTCAGATAACTCGCACCCATCTTCGCACCGAGTATCGCGAGTATGCCGGACCCGGTGCCGACATCAAGCATCCGCCAGCCCGATTGAAAAATCTGCCGGATCGAAATCAGGCAGCCGCGAGTGGTCTCATGACTTCCCGTCCCGAACGCCATCTTCGGTTCAATCACGATATCATACGGTGTTACTATCGGTGAGGCCGCCCAGGTCGGTCTGATGACAATATCCGGTTCGATTACTAATGGTTTGATCGACGCTTTGTATTCATCAATCCAGGCAACATCATCAACACGCTTTTCACGAATGGACGGCGTGGTACCAAGCACATCTGCAAGATAAGTCTCCAGTATTGCTCGATACTGAGCCGCTTTTGTCCACGGGACATAGAATGTCAGGCCGGTGAGCTCCTGATCCTCTTCTTCATCCATGACAATCCCGTTGGCGATCTGCTCGATGATGAAATTTGAGACCGCGTCCACATGCTCTGCCGGAATTTCGATTTTGGCTTCGATGAATCCGTTCGCCTGTTCATTTCTCTGCGTTGATTGCATGTTCATACGCCAAGTGTCTCACGAAGCTTGGAGAAAAAAGACTTGTCCCGTTGTGTTGTCTTGAAATTCTCAGAGTGAAGCAATGTTTCCAATGACTTTCTCTCACTTGATGTAAGCGAAGTCGGTACCCAGACCACCACACGCACGAGTTGATCCCCTCGACCGCTGTGATGCAAACGAGGGATCCCCTTCCCCTTCAACTTGAGAAATTTCCCTGACTGAGTGCCGGATGGAATTTTCAACGTCATGTTTCCGTCCAGTGTCGGAACATTCACTTCTCCCCCCAATGCCGCCATCGGAAACGGGATCGCGGTTTCGTAGATGATATGTTCCCCTTCGCGCGTGAATTTATCATGTTCGAGTTCTTCGAACACTGCCACAAGATCACCGGTCGCACCATTGTGACGAGCGGCATTCCCCATTCCTTCGACCGACATATAGTTTCCGGTTGCAACACCGGCAGGAATTTTGAGTGTGACCGTCGATGAACCGGCGTGACGACCTTCCCCGCTGCACGTCTTGCATGGATCAGCGATGACTTCTCCCGTTCCACGGCAGGTGTGGCAGGTGGTAACCTGCTGAATCGTTCCGAGAAATGTCTTCGTCACAGAGCGAACCTGACCATGCCCTTTGCAGGTTGTACAGGTACGCCGTGATGATCCGGCAGCGACGCCGCTTCCGTCACAGGTTTCACAGCGAAGCTGACGATTCACTTTGACTTTCTTTTCCACGCCGTTGGCGATCTCTTCGAGCGTCAGGCGAATCTGCAGGCGAAGGTCTTCACCACGATTCGATCGTCCTCCACCACCAAAGAAATCTTCGAAGATCGATCCACCACCGCCGCCGCCGAAGTCACGCATGAAGGCACGAAGCGCATCCCCCATGTCGAAATGATGATAGCCGGCACCACCGAAGCCCCCCTGTCCGCCAGCCCCCTGGCTGAAGGCGGCGTGACCATATTGATCATAGGTGCGACGCTTGTCAGCATCCTTGAGGACTTCATACGCCTCGGTCGCCTCTTTGAATTTCTCTTCGGCAGCCTTATCACCCGGATTTCTATCCGGGTGATACTGCATGGCGAGTTTTCGGTATGCGCTTTTTATCGCCGCTTCATCCGACGTGCGCGGAACTCCAAGTATGTCGTAAAAATCTCTTTTCGACATTACTTCTTGTTGTCATCCACGACTTCGAAATCTGCATCGACCGCGCCAGCACCAGGGCCGGCTGTCGCTCCAGCGTTAGTTGGGCCTGACGCTGGCCCGTCAGCTGAGCCGCTTGCTTGTCCGGCGGCTGCACTCTGTTTGTAGAGCTCTTCTGCCATCTTGTGTGAGGCAGTGACCAGTGCTTCTTTCGCACTATTGATTGCTTCAACTGATTCAACGGCGATGGCACTACGGAGTGCTTCAATAGCGGCAGTGATCTTCCCTTTCTCGTCATCCGAGATCTTGTCACCACTTTCGCTGAGTGTCTTTTCGGTCTGATAGATGAGCTGATCAGATTCATTTCGCGCGTGAATCAGTTCTCCGCGTTTCCGATCCTCCTCGGCGTGTCGCTCAGAATCTTTCACCATCCGCTCGATTTCAGATTCAGACATTCCAGAGGTCGCTTCAATCTTGATCGACTGCTCTTTGCCAGTCGCGACATCCTTAGCGCCAACATGGACAATCCCATTGGCGTCGATATTGAACGAAACTTCAATCTGTGGTATCCCACGCGGAGCCGCCGGAATTCCAACGAGATCGAATTTCCCGAGAGTCCGATTGTCTATCGCCATCTTCCGTTCCCCCTGCAGGACATGAATCGAAACTGCCGGTTGATTGTCAGAGGCGGTTGAGAAGACCTGTGATTTCTTCGTCGGGATTGTTGTATTCCGGTCGATCAGCTTGGTCATCACGCCACCAAGAGTTTCGATTCCAAGTGACAACGGGGTTACATCGAGAAGGACAATATCCTGCATGTCACCAGCAAGAACTCCACCCTGAATTGCGGCACCAATGGCGACGACTTCATCAGGATTCACACCCTTGTGTGGTTCCTTGCCGAAGAAACTACGAACGGTCTCGATAATCTTCGGCATGCGAGTCATTCCGCCGACTAGAACGACTTCGTCGATATCACTCATCGAGAGCTTGGCATCCGACATTGCGGACTTACATGGTTCAATCGTACGAGCGATCAGATCTTCGACCAGTCCTTCGTATTTTGCACGAGTGAGAGTCAGATCAAGATGCTTCGGACCGGAGGCATCGGCTGTAACAAAGGGAAGATTCACATTGGTCTGCATGGTGGTCGACAGTTCGATCTTTGCCTTCTCCGCTGCTTCCTTCAGACGCTGGAGAGCCATCCTGTCTTTGCGCAGATCGATCCCGTTCTGCTTCTTGAATTCGTCCGCGAGCCAGTCGATAATTTTCTGATCGAAGTCATCGCCGCCAAGATGAGTGTCCCCATTCGTGGAGCGCACCTCAAAGACTCCATCACCGAGTTCAAGAATCGAAATATCAAATGTCCCGCCGCCGAGATCATAGACCGCGATCTTTTCGTTTTTCTTTTTCTGCAAACCGTAGGCAAGAGATGCCGCAGTCGGTTCGTTGATAATACGAAGCACTTCCAGTCCGGCAATCTTACCGGCATCCTTGGTTGCCTGACGCTGCGAATCGTTGAAATAGGCCGGAACGGTAATCACCGCTTGCGTGACCGGTTGTCCCAAAAATGATTCTGCTGATTTCTTGAGATAGCCAAGAATCATTCCAGAAATCTGCGCAGGTGCAAATTTTTCACCGCTGATTTCGACATTTGCACTGCCGCCGTCACCGCTGACTACTTTGTACGGTACAAGTTTCTGCTCACTGCTCACTTCATCTGTTCGGCGACCCATGAAGCGTTTGACTGAGAAGACAGTGTTCTCCGGATTGGTGACTGCCTGACGTTTTGCTGCTGCGCCGACCAGTCGTTCTCCATCTTTGCTGAAAGCGACAATCGACGGTGTCGTGCGTGCCCCTTCAAGATTTGGAATGACGACCGGATCTTTCCCTTCAAGCACTGCCACACAGGAATTGGTCGTTCCCAGATCGATGCCGATGATTTTACCCATGATATCTGCTCCTTCGTTTGTTGTTTACTTCGTTATGCGCTCGCTGAACCACTACTCACGCCGACTTTGGCATGCCGAATGATCCGATCCCCCTGTTTATACCCACGCTGAATCTCCATCACAATCAGCCCTTCAGCCCGATTCGGATCAGGCATCCGCATCAGTGCTTCATGCAGTTTTGCATCAAATGGCTGATCGACTGACGGGAATGAATCGATCTGACGTCTGGTCAGTATAGCCGACAACTGCTGATGAATCAGGGCAATCCCTTTTTGCAGGGCATCGACATCGGTCGAGCCACCGCCACTTGCAGGAATCGCATGCTCTGCTCGTACGACATTATCGAGCACTTCAAGCAGTTCCAGAATGAGTCCGTCCGTTGCCTGCTTGGTCAGCTCTTCCATCTGACGTGCGGAACGCTTTCTTAGATTGTCGTAATCAGCAAGACTGCGTACGAGACGTTCTTCCAGATCAGCGATTCTCTTCTGAAGAGTTTTCGGGTCGAGAGTCTCCTCGATCGCAACACTTGTCAGTCCTTCCTGATCGAGTGCATCAGAAAAGGATTCTCCCCGTTCGATCGCTTCCTGATCAGTAACTGGAATCGAACGACCAGCTTCTCCAGGCTCTGCACCAGATGCGGGGATTGATCCGATGGTCTCTTCCTTCTCAAGTTCATTCATCTGCTTATTCCCTGCTTCATCTTCTTTCTTTGTCATCTTCTGTATCCAGTCCCAGACCATCAGGACACACGTGGCGTACTCTCACGCCCTTCAAGTCCGGAGAGAACATCGGTAATCGACTTGGCGGTGTATTCGACAATTGAAACCAGTTTTGTGTAAGGCATTCGTGTTGGTCCGATGATTCCAATGGTTCCAGTGATGCCACCAACTCGGTAGGTCGAAGTAACCAGTGAGCAGTTTATAATCTCCTGGACCGTGTTCTCTTTCCCTATGGTAATCACAAGCCCCTCGTCAGTGGCGTGGCGGAGAAACTCTGCAAGCTGAGAACTGTCACCGAGTACACGCATTAATTGTGACAACCGCTCACGGTCGGCAAACTCAGGAGAACGGACCAACTGATCGGCACCGGCATAATGCAGAGAATCAATCCATGATTCCTGCCAGAGTTTATCTTTCGAGTCTATCACCAGCTTGAGAAGGCGACCATTGCTGCTGATAGTCTGTAGTCGATCAGTAATCGTCTGGCGAATATCACGAAGAGAAAGTCCGGCAAGTCGTTCATTGAGTAACGACTCAAACTCGAGAAGTTCTGTATCCCGAATGATCGCCTCTACTTCTATTACAATTGACCTTGCCACACCAGAGCCAACGATCACGACCACCATGATTCTTCCATCCGCAATCGGGATGAGGCGAAGCTGCTTGAGCACACCCTCTTCAAATTTCGGCGCGATGGTCACTCCAAGCTGATGCGTAATATCACTGAGCACTCGCGCTGTCTGCACGAGTACATCCGAAAGTCCACGCCCTTCTTTCAGAAGAGAGCTTCGGATGAACTGTTTCTCCTGATCATTCAGCGGCTCTGGCTTGAAAAGATGATCGATATAGACACGATAACCGCGATCTGTCGGTATTCGCCCGGCTGAAGTATGCGGCGATTCGATCAGCCCAAGCTCTTCGAGATCCTGCAACGTGTTTCGAATGGTCGCCGCCGAGAGCCCCATTTGAAATCGGTGCGCAATCGCACGCGATCCCACTGGGTCAGCCGAGCTGATATAGTGCTGAATCAGATTCATGAGCACCTGCTTTTCGCGGTCACTTAACTGTTCGAAACCCACCGGGATAATCGTCCTTCTTTTTCGTTACTTTAATACGTCTGCCATAATGGCAGATGCGTGTCATATAGTATAACCGATTGCTACAACGTAGGTCAAGACCAAAGGTTTCCAGTTGCATCTCTCTCGCATCGCAATAGCACTTCAAACGCAGAACAGGCCCATTTCTGGGCCTGTTCGGGGGAGAAAACATGAGGATTGGAGGTTAACGCGGTTTCTTGGTCTTTCCGCTTCCACTGCCAGATGAACCGGAACTTCCGGCCCCTTGGGCTGGGGGTGGGGTCTCTTTGGTGGTCGATTTGACTTTGCCACCATCAGAGCCGCCGGAGCTCTTTCCTTTTTCGGCTTTATCTGAGCCGGAGCTCTGACCTTCCGGCTGGGTGACCTTTACTCGTTTCCGTTCTTCACCATTGTTTGAAGAACCGTTCGAGTTTCCTGATGACTTTCCTGTTGTTGTACCGGATGAGCTGCCTCCACCGACTTTGACCTTTTTGTATTCACGACCGTCATCAGTGGTCGAACCGGTGTTGTAATCCGGGCGGTCATCACGTGACTTGGTAGAACCTGTACTACCGCTGCCGTAGCGGCTGCGCCCTTTGGCAGGGGACGGATCGGAGTAGCTGCTGTTGGCGATTTCATAGCCACGTTCGGTCTTGGTGATCGCACCGTCTCCACGCATGTACTTCCGCTTGGCAGATTCAGCCGAACCGATCGAGCCATTGTCAGAGCCGTTCCCTCGCGATTTTGTCGACGACTGAGAAGGGAGCTGCTTGACGGTTTTGTAACCAGCTCGCTGCGGATCGACATAACCGGCGATCTGTACTTCCTTGTACTTCGAACGCACTCCCGGTTGCGGACGAACCACGCGTCGATCGAGCACGACCGTGCGATAATGATGCACTCGGAAGTCAGATTCCCAGCAGTGACCATACGGATCATAGACCGTGATCGTGTGCCAGCCAATCGCGATACGCGGGACATACAAGGGGGCACACCCCCAGTAGATGCCGTTGATATAGACCGCACCGCCGAAGGGGTAGTCGATATAAACATTCCCGTAGACATCCCAGTCACGATAGACCGGACGATAGATCGGGCGATAGTAGTACTCTTCCCATTCGTTCACAAAGACCACGGCGCGATCATAGGCAAAGCGCTGACCGGGATAGCGGACAAAATGCTGGTCATTGATCTCGTCCATGAACTCGTCGGTATTGTCCCAGTCAGAGACAATACCTGAGTTCCGATGCCAGCTTGGAATCGGGAATCGTTCACGTGACGCAATCAACTGGATGTGTTCCCTTCCTTCCGGACCGGAGACACGAAGATTGTAATTGTCACGAACACCGGGGAGACGATACGTCGATCCGCCACTCACGAAGTTGTCTTCGTTCCGTTCCGACGGAAAGAGGAGACTGACTCGTCCGCGAGTATCGACTGAGTAGATCGCGACATAGGCATCCCGATTGGTGCGGAAGAAGATCGTGATCGGATCCCCTTCGTAATAGTCGCCGTCATCCTGATCAGTCCAGACTTCCCCTTCGAGATAGCGGTCGATTCGTCCGCCACCCCCCTGATAAGGTTGATCGTAGCGGCCATCGTCGTCATCATCTTCACGTTCGATCTTCTGAATCGACTGGGCGGAGAGTGTCGCAGTGGAGATCAGAACCAGCGCGACGAATTGGAGTGTGCGAAGTAAGTGGGTACGCATGGCGTCCTCCTTTCAATCTTTCTTGTTAGTTGCTGTCACGCAGCAAGGTGATGAATTTCGAACCAGTCGCGCGTTCCGGACGTGTCCATCCATTCGCAGGCGGAGCCAGTTCGAGATTGCCGGTTGCGGTCTGATAGGCCCAATCAAGGGTGACCGTACCGGTGACTTTGTTATACGATGTCACGCGGACTTTGGCGAAGTGGTTGTCACGAGTCCAGACCAGATACGTGTGACCCAGGATCACTTCGCAGTAGCCGAGAGTCGACCAGCCATTTTCAACGGCATAACCGATGTCATCAAATGAATCGGTATAGCCAAGATCCTGAATATCGGTGGCGACATCACGAGCATTCAGAAAGAAGACAGTATCGGTACTGTTGATGACATCGTCGACAAAGATATCCGCACTGACTGCATCTCCAAACAGTTTCAGTTGTGAACTGAAATCGAATCCGGCTTCCGAATTGCGGACAAAAACGGAATACAACAGTACGGAGCCATCCGGGCGGGGCGTATCGAAAACCTCTTCGGCTGAGAGTTCCGATTCCTGTGCGGCATTATCAACAGAGGAGACTGCATAATAGTAAGTGGTTCCGTTCACCGGATTGTTGTCTGCAAATGAATATTTGATCAGATCAAGATTCGGATTCGACTGGGCATTCACCTGACCGATCTCAACGTAGCCGGTGGTCGCCTGTAACGAGCGATAGATCACAAAGTAATCGAGATCACTCTCGTACGGACCACTCCAGTGAACTACGACCCGTCCATCCCCGGTCACTGAGGTGACCCCCTGAGGCGGCTGAGGTGAGTAGTCTATTGGAACTTCAACAATTTTTGACTCCTCGCAACCTGAGACCAGGAGAGCACTGGCGGTAAGAAGAGAGAGGATGAGAATTCGCATAGGGTTGGCTCCTTTCAGTTTCATGGGAAGATACTTAGCATGGCTCATGCCAACAATCTATCTAATTGTCCTGCATATGGTTATGAGGCACATGGGGCGTCCGGAATAGAGCCGTGCACAGAAATTGGGCGGCGATTATTTAGCACACGACCTAAAAACGTGCGCTTAAGACTGGGGATGTTTGAAAGAAATCAATCGTCGAGATGATAATCTCGGATCTTTTGGCGAAGAGTATTCCGGTGAATACCCAGAAGATGAGAGGCCTCGGTCATGTTCCACTGACAGGCACTGAGGACCAGCTTGATATGCTCGGCTTCGATTTCAGAAAGATTTCGAATCTGAACGGTGGTCTCAGGTGATCTTGGAACTGAGGAATCGAGAAAGTCGAACTCCTGCATTCCGATGAGATTCCCTTCCGCGCGAATAGCGGCTCGTTCGATAGCGTGACGTAACTCCCGTACATTCCCCGGCCATGAATAGCCAAGCAGAACTGAACGTGCATCAGATGAGATTTCAAACGACATCCCTCTTGTCCCACTGATCTCAGCCAGAAAGTGTGAAGCAAGAAGGAGGATATCCTCGCCTCGATCTTTCAGGGAAGGAATCGCAATCGTTGCTGCACTTAATCGATAATAGAGGTCTTCTCGAAAACGACCAGCTTGCACTTCGGCTTTCAAGTCGCGATTGGTCGCGACCAATAGACGAAAATCGACCGGTTCCTCTTTCGTTCCACCCAACGGGGTAACCAATTTTTGCTCCAGGACCCGAAGCAATTTCGCCTGCGCAATCAAGGGGAGTTCGCCAATTTCATCCAGAAACAATGTCCCGCCATGTGCGGTGCGAACGAGTCCTCTTCGTGCCTTATCTGCGCCGGTATATGCCCCTTTCTCGACGCCGAACAGTTCTGCTTCAAAGAGTGTCTCAGGAATTGCCGCGATATTGACCGCGACCAAGGGAGCACTTTGCCGACTCGACAATAGATGGAGTGAACGAGCCACCAGCTCCTTCCCGGTTCCGGACGGGCCGGAGATCAAAACCGGAATATCACTGGAGGCCAGCCGTGCGATATCAGCGCGAACTTTTCGAATGACCGGAGAATCACCAAGAAGTAGCTGCCCAGTCACCGATCGGGTGACCTGCTCACGCAAACGATCGTTGTCACGCAGGGCAAGACGATGTGATGCTGCAGCCCGCAGTTTGTGGGCGAGGTGTTCGATATCCTCGACCGGCTTGGTGAGATAGTCGACTGCTCCTGATCGCATTGCCTCGACGGCGGTCTCGATTGCACCGAAGGCGGTGAGCACGAGAATTTGTACCTGGGGATCGATCTCTTTTGCCCGAGTGAGAAACTCAATACCGGACATCTGCGGCATTTTCAGATCAGTCAGGACGACGTCACATTCTGTTCCGCTACCGAAAGATCTGAGTCCCTCTACTCCCGAAGCTGCTTCTCGCACCTGAAAGCCGTGACAAGCGAGCGCCTGCGACAACAGTTTTCTTGCTGGTTCTTCGTCATCAATCAGAAGAAGCCGAAAGATGCGTGAATCGGTTTGTAAAAGTGTCATACGGGCTTATACAGAAACGCCTGCTGAATGCATCAGCAGGCGAAAAGTTGACGGGTAATCGAATTGAAACACTCAGGAACCAAAGAAGACGTTGAATCCGGCTTTGAGTGTCAGCAGACCGGCATTTTGCCCGAATGGATATTCAATATTCTGAAAGGTCGCAGAAACTTTGTCCGACATGCTGATCTGATAGCCGGCTTCGAGAAAAAGACCACCGTTATCAGAGGTCAGGAACAGTGCGCCGACAGCCGCACCAAAGGCAAGGGCCGGATCATAGGACTGTTCACGAAGGGCGAACAGTGCTCCTTCCCGCCTGACGATGGTCGAAAACTTTGGGGCGTGAACGCCGCCGAGGACCTTCACAAAAGGTGTCAGCTTGCTTTCGCCGAAGAAGAAATATTTCCCGTACAACATGGCGTTGTAGTATTGATGATTCGCACTTTCAAACGTTGCGTTGTCAACGCCGAGCGTGGCATAGCCAAAATCCAACCCAACCGTGATTTCCGGTGTGATAAAAAACCCGATTTGAGCCGAGATGGTAGCTCCTGACTGCGCTCCGAGTGAATCTCCAAAATCAGAGATCCCCCCACCCGGTATCATCATGCCACCGGAGATAGCAACTTCCAGCACATCCGAGGATTCTTCCTCTTCCTGCGCAAAGGGAGCCGTGGTCGGCAGCATGAGGGCCGTAACGATCAAAGCCCCCACCACACTAAGACGGGACAAACGGAGATCAGACAAAACGGTGAACAATCGCATTCCTCTACCTACTCCCACAACCTTCGTTGCTCAATGTTCGATTTAGACGGGCCGGTATCAGCTCACCGGCTTCAGGTAAGGCGGGAACATACGGCGGTTGAAACAAGGTTGTCAACGAGGAGCAAAGAATCGTCGCGGATTGTGCGAAAGCCCGCTGCGCCGCAAAAAAAGAATAGACTTGACCTTTGACTAGCATCCAATCGGGGCAAATGAGATAAAGAGATGATCTACCAGAACGGTTAGATCGCTGATATCAAGCCCGCTGCTGCAATCGATCTCGGCTGCCGGAAGAGGGAGACTCGCCGGAGTACCCAAAAAGAGATAGCCGACATACATAGTCAAGTCTCCGATATCGACACTCCCGTCTTCATTGACATCTCCGGTAACATATTGAATCGGAACTGTTGTCGTTGCATAAGTGGACCAGGGGGATATTTGTCCCTCAGTATCATGCGTGCGTACAGCATAGCTGACAACTCCATCCAATTGGTCAACGAGTGTCGTGATCGTATCAGTCAATCCGGTTGCGACAATCTGATCGGAGCTATAGAGATCGATATTCTCGATATCGTCCAGATAGACCCCTTCACTCAGTGAGCCGCCATCAGTAATCTGGGCAAGACGAAAGTAGACGTACTGACCGACATAGCTGCTCAAACTGTACGAGCATCGAACCCAGGCATTGCTCGCTCCGGTAATTCCGTTACCGAGATTCGCATTATTCGGGTCGACATTGGTCGTCAGATTATTGGCAAGACTGACAAAACTCGCCCCATCGGTCGCTACTCCGGCATAAAAGTAATCGAAGTCATTTTCAAGATTATACCAGATCCAGAATGAGAGTGAATCCCCGGGCTGCACCAGATAGGGCTGCGCTGATTGCAGCCAGTGACCATTGGCATTACTGTTTTGTGTCTTCCACGAAAAGCTCCCGGTTTTCGCACGCGCCGTGCTTCGTGTCATTCGGGAGACCGACCAGTAGGCACTGGCCTGCTCGGCACCATCAGTTACCTGCTGTTTTCCTCTCAATTCACGGATGTCGTGCGAGACCGCAGTGTTAAACTGATCGGGATGCTGCCAGCGAAGAGTGACTTCATCCCCGACCGTGTCGACACTGGAAATTTTCGGAGCTAGAGACGGGCCGAGTCGGTACGGGTTATCTGCCACACGGGCAAGAAAGAGATTGGGTGCGATATTTTCTTCAGCAAGGGTATTGATTCGAGACTGGAGTGGCCAGAATCCATCCGACTGAGTTCCGATTTCTGTTGTGAAAGTGAGGACGGGTGAACGGCTCAGTGTATCCCCCCAGAACCATTCATCGGCGGCACCGTTGGTAGGGTACAATAGCCATCCGACCGTCGCCGAATAGAAATTTTGCTTCGTCGCGCTGTCCCCCATGATCGAATACAAATCATCATATGCGGTATAGAGCCGATGTGAACTTCCCCATGGCCAAAGGAAGAGATTCGAATAGGAGTGCATGTTGTTCACAATTTTGAAATTTCGGGAGAGAACGAAGTCTCGAAGTACCTGCGTTTCCGGTTCCGAAAATCCGCCAGTACCGCGATAAGTCTCATTGTTCGGGTTTGAAGAGGAGCCGACATTGTCCTGCCCCCACTCAAAATCAAAATTTCGATTGAGATCGACACCAAAAGTCCCGCCGACATTTGCGCGACGATTCTTGCGCCACAAGCCGCCACCGAAGGGGTTTGTCTCTTCGTTGTAGGCATACCCATCTGGGTTCACTACCGGCATGAAGTAGAGCTCGCGACCATTCACCACATCAGTCACCGTCTGATTTGAGCCGTAATTCTGGCAGAGATATTCCATAAATCTCTGCAAAGCTCGTCCTGCAGCCGGTTCACGGGAATGAATCAGCGAGTTATAGAAAACCTCCGGCTCATCTTCGTCGATGGCATGATTGTCGGAGATCTTGACTACCCAGATCGGACGACCTTCTATCGTGGCGCCAATAGAATCTTTTGTACTGATAATCGAAGGATAGAGGGTCGCGAGGCTATCCAGAAAGAGTCCTATTTCATCAAGGGTGCGGAATCCACCCATCGTAGCAGCGGTGGATCCTCGCTGCTGAGAGCTACGTTCGATATTGTCGTCGATAATAGAGAGCGCTACCGCTCGCTGCTGTAAGAGAGTGACCTGGCTACTTCTCAGGTACAGATCCCCGCCACCACAATGATCGGGGCGGACACCAAGCGAATCGATCAGATTCCAATCAGATTTGCTCAGGTTTTCGGCCAGTCGAATTTTCTGAGTCGTCTCCGCCTTGAGTTGTACGACTGAGAAACAAAGCAGCAGCATGATGAACATACATATGCCGACACGACTATGGCATTTCACAGTAAGAGCGAACAGGACGGTGAGTTTTTTCATGGGCGGGTACAAACAGAAGATATCGAATAAAGGGAGTTGAGCAAGTAGAACCGCTGAATTTGCGTTGACCTCGAAAAAGCGTTGCTGTCTCTGTCCACAGTTCGTTACTTCGGCGTATGAATGTCCTCGTGATCGGTCAGGGAGCGCGTGAGCACGCGCTTATCTGGAAACTCAAGCAGTCGAAAAAAGTCGAGAAACTCTTCTGTGCTCCAGGGAGTCAGGCGATCGGTCAGATTGCGCGGAATGTCAATCTGAAGCCTGAAAACTTTCGCGGACTGTCTGATTTTGCCAGCCGAAACAAGATTCATCTGACGGTCGTCGGTCCGGAAAAGCCGCTCGTGGCGGGGCTCGCTGACGAATTCAGACGACGCAAACTCAAGATCTTCGGCCCTGAAAAACGAGCCGCACAACTAGAGGGCTCAAAGGTCTTCGCCAAAGAGTTCATGCGGCGAAATCATATCCCGACCGCCCCCTATCGGATATTTACCACCTACGCTGAAGCGGTCGGATTCTGTCATTCGGTCAAGTTTCCGGTCGTGATCAAAGCGGATGGACTTGCGGCCGGCAAAGGGGTCGTCATTGCTAAATCATTTGACGAAGCCGTGCATACTCTCGATCTGATGCTCGAAAAGAAGGCCTTCGGGACTGCCGGAAATACGGTGGTGATAGAGGGCTGTCTCGTGGGTGAAGAAGTCTCAGTGATGGCGATCACCGACGGAAATGTCATCCTCCCCCTCATCTCAAGTCAGGATCACAAACGTGTCTTTGATCAGGACAAGGGTGCAAACACCGGCGGAATGGGTGCCTTCGCACCGACTTCTCTCCTGACTCCGGAAGTAACTGAACAAGTTCATGAGTACATTTTCATGCCCTTTCTTGCCGGTCTCAAGAAAGAAGCGATCCCGTATATCGGAGTGGTCTATGCCGGCCTGATGCTTACCGAGGCGGGACCAAAAGTCCTCGAATTCAATTGTCGCTTTGGCGACCCTGAAACTCAGGTCATCCTGCCGCTACTCAAGACCGATCTGGTCGATGTTTTCATGGCCGCTGCCGAGAAGAAGCTCGAGCAGTTTGCTGGACTGGAGTGGCGACAAGGGGCAGCGGCCTGCGTGGTGATGGCCTCGAAGGGATACCCAGAAAAATTTAATACCGGCAAACGAATCACCGGACTTCCAAACCAGCCCTCCCCTACCCAGGTGGTCTTTCATGCCGGAACCAAGCGAGACAACAACAATTGGTTCACGGCTGGCGGACGGGTTCTGTCAGTCGTCGGAGTTGACGCTACCCTCAAGGGTGCACTCGACCGAAGCTACGATCTGGTCAGAAAAATTCGATTCGATGGAGCCCATTATCGAAAGGACATCGGTGCCAAAGGACTGGCCGAACTCGAACGACTGTCCCGACTTCCAAAGATTGATAAACCCCATATAGCCCCGGCGCATGGTCTCGCCGAAGAATCCGGTGATCTTGCTGAGCTTGACGCTGGCAATTCAATAGATAAAATTCAGAACGCCGCTGACTCAACCAGGGCCGAGTTGAATAAACCTGGCCAGCCAGATGACGAACTTCCCCTTTCGTCACAGCAATTGTGAACTGACCGGCTGGTTTGATGTACAAGGGTAGAGAGCCAAATGGTGCCCCATTGGTGGGTACTTTCTGCCTCCCATCGACTGAAATGATGCAAAGAATCTTGAGTGAGCAACAAGGAGTAAGAAAAAGAATGCCAAGTGGGAAGGACAACGTGAAAACAGAAGCAACCAGGATCATGAATCTTCAATCACGCGTACTCTTATTGCTTACTCTCGTGGTCTTTTCTCTGAGCTCTGTCGGATTGGCTGCAGATATCGAAAAGGCCAAAGAGGCATACAACAAAGGAGTGACTTCCAAACAGGAAGGAAAGCTCGATGAAGCTGCTCTGAATTTCCGTCAGGCAACCTCACTTGATCCTGATTACTTCGACGCCTATCTAAATCTCGGTTCAGTCCTCTTTGAACAGAAGAAATTCGACGAAGCCAAGAGCGCATTCAAATCGGCAACCGAGAAAAACAGTAAGAGTGAAGAGGCCTTTTCAAATCTGGGAAAAGTCTACGCCAGACTGAAACAATATACCGATGCCGAAGGGGCATTCAAGTCGGCCATTGCATTGAATGACAAAAGCCCTGAACTCCATCGTGAGCTGTCGAAAATCTACCTCGAAAACAACAACACCGATCAGTTGATGCAGTCCGTTCAGAAGTGTCATGAACTCGGTGGCGGCGATGAAGTCACCTGGTATATGCTCGGCAAGGGGCATGATTCAAGAAAGCAGACCGCCGATGCCCTGACTGCCTACCAGAAATCTGTCGACATCAAGAAGAACTACAATGCCTATAATGGCATTGGAAAGATTCATCTCGAAAAGAAGGCATACAAGGAAGCTGCTGGCGCATTCAAGGCCGCGCTCGACGCAGATGGAAAGAAATGGCGGGCTGCATACAATTACGCCAATGCGATGGAAAACAATGATCCGGCTGCAATTGACGAAAATATCAAGAACTGGGATAACTTTATCAGAATCGCCAAAGGGGATCCAAAAGCGGCCAACGACGTGGCGACTGCCAAAGCTCATATTGAGGAACTCAAGAAGAGTAAAGCAGCAACTGCAGGGACGAACTAAAGAGATCGTATTCCCATTTTCCCCGAAAGACGTAAAAGGCCGGTCATGGAACTCATGACTGGCCTCTCTTTTGATCTTTGTAGTTTCTCTATTCGCTTATTTGTCGAAAACCACTTTCACGAAATCTTCCCAGATGATGACTTCATCCCGACCAGATGGCGTCGATACAATGATCCCCTTGTTCCCTTCATCGACATCATTCGAACCGCGAAGTTCAATGGTCTTCCCCGACTTCAGAGTCACAACCACCGAGCGGAGGGCCTTACGTTCGATCGATGCAATCAGACCAAGTTCGATATCGTAGGTGACATCTCTGGTATCCCCATCCAGCAATTCCCAGCTATAGGATTCATCGTTGTCCCAGCGGATTTCACCGGTGTAAGTGTCCCCCCCTTCGACGGTGACGGTCCCGTGCAGTCTCTTTGAGGGTGCGAAGGAATTGTAGCTTGCTCCCGGAACCGGATCTTTCAATTCAAGCGATTCGAAATTCGACCATTCGACTTTTGCATCACCGAAGGTCGGATCAGCAACAATGATCCCGCGATTACCATCGTCGATATCATTTGAGTTACGCAAGGTCACTTCATCCCCATTCTTCAGGGTGATTACGGACGCACTTGAACTATAGCGGGATATTTTTCTGATTCGATCGAAGCGGAATTTTCGCGACCGATCCTGATCCTCCCCTTCGAGAAGGTCATCACTGAAGACCTCGTCGACATCCCATGTAATCTGCCCTGTCAATTGCTGACCACGACGGGTTGTCACCGTACCATACAGCCGCTGCCCCCAACGTGAAACGGCGGTCGTTGGTGCCTGCATGAATTCGACTGTTTCGATATCATCCCAGGAGAGTTCAAGCTCCCCTTCATCCATATCTTCGATAAGCAGTTCTCGCATATCAGTACCGATATCGGACGATCCGCCGGAGAAACGGACTGTTTCTCCACTCTTGAGGGTCAGGAGAGCTTCGTCATCCCCTTCAGCTTCAAGTTTCTTGATGTTACCAAATCGAATCCCCGATTCTGCCGAGGAGTTGAACGAAAATGCCCAGTCTGTTCCCCAGCTTTCATCATTCCGATTGTTCCGGGTTGATCTCCGCGCTTCCTCACGGGCACGCTGCCTGATCTCACGCTGCTGACGTCGATCCAGCTCCTTTGTTCCATTCAATACGTCGAACCAGTGAGACTCGTTTTTGTCCCAACGGATAAATCCCTCGTAGGTCTCGCCGTCGTATGAAGTGATCTTTCCGTAGATTCGATCTGCATTGGAGTTTGAATGCGTGGCCACCGCCGGTTTGGTTGCCTGGGAGGTCGCCTGAGCAATGACAGGAGTTGATGGAAGAGCGGTTTCAGAAGTCGTTTGTTCTGCCGCGGTGCTGTTGCATACGCCGAAGCCAAGCAACAGCAGGGTTACGATACCTGTCTTATTGGAATTACTCATGTATGGAATCATCTCTCATTACTCCTTGCCGGATCTCTGGGGTAGAGCATCACTGAGCATAATACGCTCAGGATATTCAGAGGTTACAAAAGGAGAGAGTTTTTTTTGGGCTAAGTTCCTGAGATATACTACTTCAGGAGAAGCAATTTAATCCCCTTTGAGAATCTCTCGCGATTCTCATGCACAGGATCGACACTCTGGGCATCCAGACGGGCAAAATAGACCCCCGAACTGAGTGGTTGCCCCGAAGGTGATCCACCGAATTCGACTGAATATTCCCCTGCACTCATCTGACGGTCGACCAGAACGGCGACTTCCTGCCCAAGCAGGTTATAGACTGCAAGGCGAACCTCGGAGCGTTGTGCCAGTGAAAAGGAGATGGTTGTCGTCGGATTGAAGGGATTCGGGTAGTTCTGCAGGAGTACATACTCATACGGCAGTGTTTCATCATCTCCAACTGCGGTCCCTGTCTGGACAACAATCTGCCCGCCGAAAAGAGAAACCGGAACGGTATCCCCGTCGGATTCAATCTTTCGAAGCGGCCGACCGAGGGATTGATCGACGGCGAGACGGGTAACGGTGTCTCGGTCAAAACCGGTTACATGCAGATGTGCAATTTCATAGATCCCCTGTTCGACCGGCGGACTCATTGAGGCAAGCAGATGAATCTTTCCCGACGCAGAATCGAAAAACGGAGTCACCGACCAATCAGGAATGAGCCATGTCAGTGAATCAAAGTGAATGGCTTCGGTAGGAAGAAGGAGTGGGAAATCAATCCCGGAGACGTTTCCATTGGCACGATAGACGAGACTGATCACTCCTGACTGATTTCTCCCGACTGAAAGATCACTGACAAAAAGTGTGTCACTCCCCGGATAGTGCACGGTCATCGTCACCATCGTTGAATCAGAAAAATTCAGAGCATTGCTATCGCTGACTATAACCCAGCCGGTATGTATGCCGGGCGAGATATTGAAACTGATCACGCAAACATTCAGACTGTCCCCATCCGTTCCGGAAACGGTGTCGAGCGATAGCCACGAAGCAGTCGTTCGGGCATTCCAGAGGATCGCATCAGAACCGAGGTTTTGAACGTGAACGGTAAAACCAGCTGTGTCGAGTGTTGACTGCACAAATGAAACTAGTTCAGGTGAGATCGAAAGAAAAGATCGATCTAAGATGTTGAACTGAACTCTCAGCGAATCGACCGATTGATTCACATTATTCGAAGTGAAAGTGACATAGGCAAGATGCTGTCCAGTGTCCAATGTAGAGGCATCTACCGAAATCGTGGCAAGCTGCGACGTACCTGTCATCGGATTGATGGTGCACCAGGGCTGTGAGCTTGATGCACTCCAGTTAAGTGTTCCCACTCCAGTATTCTGAATTGAAAGATCAGCTGAGAACGTTTTATTCAAGAACGGCACACTCTGAAAGATCATGGAGTCAGCAGCCAATTGTATGACCGGATTCCCGATGCGATAGGTAATCGACAGAACAACAGAACTGTCGGCATTGTCCAGATCAATGAATCGCAGGAGGGCGGGGTATGTCCCGCTCTGAAGCCCGGTATCTACTATCGATACAGTCAGAGTGTCAACTGAAAGACCATTGAAAGTTCCGGCAACTCCATTCACCCGAAGCCAGTCGGGAATATTCTCAATGCGATAGTTGATCGGATTGTATCCCTGATGATCGACCTCCATTACCTGTGCAGCTGGGAGTCCGAGTCCGGTCTCTCGCTCAAATAGCAATGCAGCTGGTTTGAGAAGAAGCTTCGGGCTGTTGTACTCTACAATGCGGCAATAGATATCCCAATGCCCGTTGCGACTATCAACCCAGACCAAGTAGCGCGACCGTCCATCGAGTGCGATATCAGCACGCAGTTGCGCAGAATCACGCAGGCTATGCCCCAGAAAATTCTGCTCTTTCACCTGACCGTCGACGGTGAGCATCTGTCCGGTAAGATCCCAGGATCGCTCGGTCGAATCCGACCAGACAATTGCGACATTCCCGCGAGGATCGGCAGCAATGCAGACATCCCGCTGAGCGCGCTCGGTCTGATCAGTGTTCATCATGACATCACTCGTCAGTGCAAGAAGTGATGTATCGAATTTTCTTGAGTAGATGTTCGGGTTTTTCGGATATGTCCCATCCCGCCAGTCAACCCATGCGACAGTGAACTTCCCTGTCCCGTCGCAGGCAACGTCAGGGATTGCCTGACGAGCGGTAAAGCCACCTGCATTGATCTTCAGATTATTCCCGATGCGTGAATGATCGGCACGCAGGACTTGTGAGAAGATGTCGTCATTCGTTTCACGGTTGTCATACCAGACAATCACATACCTGCCATTGGGAGAACAGTCGATCCGTGGGGCATGCTGCTGCGCATTGGCGAGATCATCATTGATTCGAATGTTACTCCCCACCGGTACAGCCTGCGAAGTGAGAATCTGTGCATAGATATCCCAATGGAGATTCCTGAAATCCTCCCAAACTACGATGATCTCCCCGGTCACCGGATTGATCGCGACATCCGGTGATGATTTCAAAGAGTCGGGATTTTCGGTGGTGAGAATTCGATTGGAGCCATCCGGAGTGCCGGTTGCAGATACTTCCTGCAGGGCAAGATCAGGATCGAAGGGATAACCGAACTGACGGTAGTCGGTCCAGATGGTATGTGAGCTTCCGTCAGAAGCGACTGCCACAACGGGGTCGATTTGCACCGCCCCAACGGTGTCGGTATTCAATCGTCGATTCTGACCAACCGGCGATCCGGCAGTGTCGAAAAGCTGGAGGTAGATATCCGCCTGCCCGAATCGATAGTCGGTCCAGACGACTACGAATCCTCCGCCGGGACGCAGAGCGATACGAGGGTGGTTCTGCTCTACTTTCCCGAAATCGCTGTTGATTTTGAAATCATCTTTGTTGAGTGCTGAAGCTAGTTGTGGTAGGAGAAAAAAGCAGAACGTGAACAGAGCTATGACCAACGAGTAAGGTCTGAAACAGGCGGGTGTGGCAGGGGTGGAATTCATGCCAGAGTGCATCGCACAGAGGATGCCATCCACCTCTATCAACCGCTACGTACGACTTCTTCGCTAAGCCACTCTCTCGCAAAGGATAGAAGTTCATGGCAGAGCAATACCCTGTCAGGATCTATCGAGTGGGGGTGTCTTGGGGGAAGAAATGACAGAACCGGGAGGATTCTTTTTCCGAGTCCTCCCGGCTGCTATTTTAGCGAAGTTTTTTCTTATGACGATTCGCACGACGACGCTTTTTGCGTTTGTGCGTCTTTATTTTCTGGCGTTTTCTCTTCTTGCCGCTTGGCATCAATCCTCCGCCCGAATTACATCGGGAGCTTCGTAATCAGATTCTTAAACTCATTCGACGGCTTGAAGACCGGCACTTTCCGATCGGGCACCGGTACAACTTCCCCGGTCCGCGGATTGCGGGCCTTTCGGGACTTTCTGATTTTAATCTTAAAGGTCCCAAAACCACGAATCTCAATGTTGTGCCCTTGCTCGACGGCCTTCTTGACCACTTCGAGGAATCGGTCGACGACAACGGCCACGTCGGTCCGTGTCAGACCCGTTTCTTCGGCTACTTTCTCGACTAAATCAGCCTTGGTCACCGTGTCCTCCCGAGACATCCTGTCTGCGTCAAACGACGTTATGCCGCCCGCTAGCAGACCGGCTGCAAGTGGGGGGAACGTATTGGGCGACTAGGAGATAAGCAAGAAAAGAAAAGCCAAAAGCTCATTTTTTTTTAGTCCGACTGCCCCGGGATGAAGCCATTGTCGCTGGAAATCAGGGGAAACTGGGCCGAACAGCCCTCTGTTTTCACCGCTTCTCATACGGCATAACCCGTGGACTTCCCCGAGTTGCTGGGTCCACTCTCAGTAAGATTCTCGTCTCTTGGTGGCCCGTGGGCTTGCCCCTGGTTCCAGTGCCTCGGTGGCCCGCTCCCGCTTCTGGTGCAGGGCTTCTCTTCGGTGCCTCACGCTTCGGCTTGGTCTTTTCTTGTCATGCTGACAGGTGGCCCTGATCACCAGATCAGGGTTCCCGCTTCTTGAGACTGGACTTTTGATAATTGATGTTGAGCTGCAGAAACGTGACGAGTGCATCACCGACTTCACACCCGTCAGAACGGGTGTGCCACCCAGCCCAGCCACCCAGACAAAATGGCCGACTTCTGGACAGGTGGCCCTGATCACCAGATCAGGGTTCCCGCTTCTTCAGACTAGACTTGTGACAGATGATTATGAGCTAAAGATTCGTGACGAGTGCATCACCGACTTCACACCCGTAAGAACGGGTGTGCCATCGAGCCACTCAGTCAAACAAATACAAATGATCTCGGAGTCTATCAATCAATAGAATAGAAGGGTCTCCCATTTTGGGTCCATAATAGCACCATCATCCCACCGGACAATGTCGATTATAAAGAGCCGTCCACTTTCGTCTGCAAAGAGATCAAAACTCAAATACGCTCCGTCAATATCAAATAATTCACCCTGTGCGCCGAAAGAGCGCTGCCCCGAAGTGGGTGGTCTAAGATATCCGGAAATTTCAAACTCCGATACAAGACCGCCCTCATCGGTAGAATAAATGACTGTTGCATTCTCCATGTCGAGAAGCAACTGACGTTTTCGCTCTGGATCAAGCCTTTCAGAGGCAAGCGAAATGATTCGCACATCGATATTCGTAAGAGGGCGATTCATCATAGCACCATACAGCACCTTGAAAATTGCTCCCGATGTTTACCTCTCCGCTAGGCAACAAACGAACTCCACATTCGACGGCTGGGTGGCACACCCGTTCTGACGGGTGTGAAGTCGGTGACTCACACGTCACACTTCAATAATTTAAGTTCATGAATCACCATTCGAATATCTCGTTTCCCTTTAT
>CAZFGK010000028.1:0-25738 GCA_964518635.1 uncultured Ignavibacteriales bacterium | reverse complement strand
AAAGATGCCAGTTGAACTCTACTTATCAACTGTGTTTCAAATGGGGGAGCTTACGGAAAACCCAAAGAATCGGCGGTACACCAAAGAGGAGATTGAGTCAATCACTCTTGCGATCTTCGCTTCGTTCGTTGAGGAGATTGGTTCCCCTCGTCTGATCGACTACGCACCGACGGTCCGGGATCTGCATGAAGTCGTCTTCTATCCCACTTTTGAGTTGGGACTGCATACCGGCATTGATCTCCAGACGGAAGAGGATATACACCCCCCACTTGGGGCAACGATGCCAACGGAACGTCTGATCCTGATCGACAAACGAATCTCACCGCCCAACGTGGATGCACGTTATCCGTTTACTGTGGGGCATGAGTTTGGACACGGTGTGTTGCACTGTACGAATCAACCGTTGTTCCGAGATAACAGAGTGACCATCGACAATGTTGAGAACAATCCGCTTGAAAATGAAGCGAATTGGTTCGCCATTGGTCTGCTCATGCCGAAACCGTTGGTTAGTCATGTTTTCCAGGTCTGCTATGGTCAGGCCAGACCCATGATCTATAAGGGACCAGGAGAGTTTTGGTTTGAACGATTTGGTGTGGCGCAAAAGATGTTTGTTGGCACCTACAACGAATTTCGGTGGGCTGTGGCACTGCCGATGACTCGATTCTTCTTTGGGGTATCAAAGCAGGCACTCGGGTTCAGACTCAATGCGATGGGGCTGGTTCAATCCAACTATGGAGCGGAAACTGGTGGGGGTCATATTTCTACAATTTTGGGTGACATCATGGGGGAGATATGACGCTCCATTTTTTTTGTGAATCAATTCCAGTAGAATTACTCAAATGTTAGCAAAGAAGAGCAAAGACGAATGCAGAAGAGCGAATCAGCATCTGAGTTCGAATTGCTTCCGGAATCTAAGGAGTACGCGATGAAGCAAACAACGCATCAAACAAGGGCCAAAAGACGTAGCTGGCGAAAAGAGTACTGGAAGCTCCAGAGCAATCGAATCTATTCCATCGAGAATGCATCACTCAAGCTTGGCTGCTGCGAGGAGTCGGTCGCTCGTTGGGAGTCTGAGGGTCTCAGCATCCACAGGGATGGTCTTCCACACTTCGTCATCGGGGACGAACTGAAGTCCTTTTTGAGAGAAAAGGAACAGAATGCCAAGAGACCATGTCAACCGGGGGAGATATTTTGCTTCAAGTGTCGCGTCCCACGTCGGCCAGTCACCGAGTCCGTTAAGCACGAAATTCACATCGGGAAACGACCTCGATTGTCCGGGGACTGTGCGGTTTGTGGAACAAGGATGTACCGAGCCGCAAGTGCTAAATCCGCTCTGAACTTCATGACGGCACTTCTCACACCGCAGACGGCAGAAAACAGATTACATGAACACTCTCACTCTCTCCTAAATGTCACTCCAGAAAGGATTCGTAAGGATGGCACGAAAACGAACGACCAAGCACCGGATTAAGTTCAACTACTTCCAAATCGAGAGAAACTCGAACAGCAAGAGCGAGTCGACAATTCGTCGTGCGGAGGCCGCTCTTGTCTTGCTGGACGATCAGTTGGGTGATCGCTCCTATCAATTGTTCAGCAAGGAAGACGCAATCAAGATCAAGCGACGGTTGGCAAGACCCTCCACCAATCCTGACTCTGACCTTGTGTTGAATAGCAGTGCTGTTACGACGCTGCGTCAGATCAAAAACTTTCTAAGTTGGCTTTCGATGTTGCCTGGCTATCGCATGCTTGCAAAGGGGCAGATCAATTTTCTGAACCCCTCTGAACGTGACCTCCGAGCGGCGAAGTCACCCCAGTACAAGCGGATTCCAACAATTGCGGAAGTTAAAGAGGTTCTCAGGGCTCTGCCCAAATCAACCCTGCTCGAGAGACGAGACCCGTCGTTGATCGCAATGCTATCACTCATTCCAGTGCGAGATAGGGCAGTTATCGGCCTGAAAATGAAACACGTAACACTTGATGAGAAGCTCGTTCGTTTCCCAGCTGATGAAGTGTATACCAAGTTTGGGAAGAATCTCCAGTGTCCTTTTCTGCCCATCGGGAAGGAAATCGAAAAGGTGTTCGTCGATTGGGTCGAGGAGAGGATCGAATTAGGGGCATCCCCAGAGAGTCCACTCTTTCCAAGGACCAAAATTGGCATAAATGAAAACCACGAGTTCGAAGAACAAGGACTCTCAGATGAACATTGGCAGTCTGCTGGCCCTATCAGGGAAATTGTGCAAGGATCATTCGCTCGCATAGGAGTGAACGGGATAGTCCCGCATAGATTCCGGCACATGATCAATATTCACTTGAGAGGGCTTGGTCTGTCGAACGAAGAGTTGACGGCAATCGCAACGATCTATGGACATGAGAATGTCCGTTACTTGATGGAAAATTACGGGGCAATGCCCATTGATCAATCAATTGAAGTTGTGAGGAAAATGTATGAAAAGAACTACAACCAAGAAGAGCGTGAAGACAGTATCCCAACAAAGGATCTCGAAGAACTCATTCGCAAACGAAAGAAAGGATGATACCATGTCGAGACTTCTCAAACCAGACGAAGTCGCTGCCATGCTGAATGTCGAAAAATCTACGATCTACTCGTGGACACATCTCAAGAAGATTCCACATGTGAAAATGGGAAGACTTCTTCGGTTTCGTGAACATGAGATCAAAGAATGGTTGGACAAGAGGAACCGAATCGAGGAGCCGATTCCACACATTAGCATATAGTGCTATTTCCCGAATGAAAGCTTGTGGACCGCTCCTGCGAGGTGATCTGGTGCTAAGTGTGCGTAGACCATGGTTGTGTCGATGTCCGAGTGTCCGAGTAATTTCTGGACAGACGGTAGATCGACTCCGTTCATGACCAGGTGACTGGCAAAAGTGTGACGAAGAGTGTGGATCTTGGTGACGTCTTTGAGGCCGATGCGCTTGGCGTGGTTCTCAAATCGTTGTCGGAGTTTTCCTGAGAGTTTCTCACCGCGAGTGTTCAGGAAAATGTAGCTGTCTTTCGATTCCTGCTTTTTCAGAAATTTGCGAAGAAGCCCTTTCATTTCATTGTTCAGGGGAACGTCCCGTTCTCCCGTTTTCGGCTTCCAGCTCTCTTTCTCTCGCACCCGCAAAATGCCTCTCGCAAGGTCGATATCTTTCCATTGTAGGTTGATGAGTTCGCCAAGTCTGAGACCTGTATTCAAGAAGGTGACAAGGATTGGCTGAAGAAATTCATCTGCCGACTCAAGGAGCTGTTGGCATTCATTGATTGTTAGAAAGCGGGGCTCTTGTTTCGAAGTGATTTTGAGAAGTGCAACTCCGTCGGTTGGATTCTTGTCGATGAGCCGACGCGACACTCCGAATCGAAACACAGAGCGAATAGTTTTAATCTCGTAGTTCACAGTCCTTGGGGTCGCCTTTGAAGAACTCTGATACGCACGAGCAACTGTTGGCCCGACAGGAATAGTCCTCGGATCGACTTCTTTCCGCCAAATTTTGTAAGCATCAAAGTCTGCAAGAGTGAGTTGGGATGCTTTGGTGAGTTGTGGCTTTGTAAGCGACAGGAATCGCTTGAAGTTTGCAAGCACCTCTCGATAACGAGTGGTAGTCAGAGGTGAGTGGCTGGCAGCTGAATGAATGAGGTAGGCTTTGAAGACTGATTCAAGCGTACCGTCAGGAGTATCGAGATCGAAGCGCCCCTTGGCTGCTCGGACTTCAAGGTCTTTGAGAGCGGTCTCAGCGATCTTCTTCGATGTACCAACACGCTTTCGAAGCCGTTTGCCTCCAACCCGAACATCTACGTAGTATATCTTTCCACGCTTGTATATCTCGCCCATTTTTGTCCTTCTTTGGTCACAATCTGGACACAACGATTTCTACGGGAGAATAATGAATTGCTAAGTCTTTGTCAATGATATGATTAGGAAATAGTAGCGGCGCAGGGATTCGAACCCCGGACAAGCGGATTATGATTCCGCTGCTCTAACCAACTGAGCTACGCCGCCATTTGAAAGCAGTCGATTCGACCTGAATCTATGAAAATACACCCATCCCCTCCCCTGTCAACTCCACTCACCCCTCTTTTCTCGCCTGAAATCCCCGATTCACTGTAAAGAATTGGCGAATCGCTTCCCAAATCAGATTCAGGGCTCTCTCAAATACAAAGAAAAACCGGCCAGTCACCCGGCCGGTTTGAAAGACTGCGAGGTTGCTAGATTACTTCTTGGTGTAGACTGCGGTCATCGAAGTCCACCAGGTCTTGCCACCGTCCATCGACATTTCGTACATCCATTCATGTTTCGTCGGCGAGACAATGGTCGTGGTCTGACGAACCATGAACTTCTGCCCCTGCATCATGCTTTCGCCGGTCATAACGATCTTGCCATCCTTGTCCGGGTTGCCATAGGTCATGTCGATTCGTGCGCCCATGCCATCCACCCACATCGACTGCCACTGCTTCATTTCCCGGTCGTAGGTCATGTAGGAGATTCCGTTGAAAGGCATCCCCATCATATCACCGGCGAAATCCATACGAAGTGCAGCTCCTCCCAGCTCCATCTTGTAGCTTGCCGAACCGGACATCGCACCCCAAGCCGTGTCGGTCGGGGCCATCTTCATCTTCATTTCGCAAGTCCATGTTCCGACCAAGCCAGCCATTGCGGCCATCTCTTTCGGCGGGCCCATTTCCGGCATCCCCTGCATTTCAATCTTTTTGTCCTCGGCGGTCGCCATCGCGGCGCAACAAACCACCGCAAGAAGGATCAATTTCAGTGCTTTCATCTTTTCATCTCCCTGTTTCCGTGTGTATATCCCTAAGTGAAAATTCTTATCTGTATGGGAATGACCAAAGATACGAGCGCACACTTTGGGCTGGCAAGGAGAAATTGTCTCTCTGCAGCCAATGTAACCTATTGCAGATCAACGACTAAAACTCACATTCGCACCAAGGAGCGTGCCATATGACACCAATTTCAAGGTTTAGACAGACCACTTTCAGGCTTCTTGCATGTCTATTAATGGCTCTCGTGGCTGCGCAAATTGCCGATGCAGCCGGAAAAACCGTCATCTACAAAGACGGAGCGACCGAACTCGAGGGCTACCTCGCTATGCCAGCGAAAGTTGATACCTCCATGCCCGCGATTCTCGTTGTCCATGACTGGAAAGGAAATGGGGACTATTCGATGCGCCGCGCCGATATGCTCGCCGAAGAGGGTTTTGTAGCCTTCGCGGTGGATATCTACGGCAAAGGGGTACGTCCGCAGACCAACGACGAAGCCCGCACCGAAGCGACCAAGTACTACATTGATCGCGGCCTCATGCAGCGCCGCATGCTCGCTGCATTTGAGGAAGTCAAACGAGTGAAGGGTGTCGACTCAAAACGTATCGGCGCGATGGGCTATTGTTTTGGCGGACAGGCCGCGCTGGAAATCGCGCGCGCCGGGGCGGATGTTGTCGGCGTGATCAGTTTTCATGGTTCGCTGGTACCAGCAGATACGAATCATCTGAAACCGATTACGGCGAAGGTGCTGGTTTTTCATGGGGCGGATGACCCGTTTGTGTCGGCTGAGAATATCGCTGCCTTCCAGAAGGAGATGAACGCCGCAAAAGTGGACTGGGAGTTGGTGATGTATTCTGGCGCGGTGCATTCGTTCACGAAGAAGGAGGCGGGGAATGACCTGTCGCAGGGACAGGCCTACAACGAGCGCGCCGACAAACGCAGCTGGGAACAGATGGATGATTTCTGGGAAGAGTGCTTTGGGGAGTGAGGACTATCTATTCATCCCTTATTTCACTCTCATCCTGAGCCTTTCGAAGGATGTATCTTTCGAAGGATTTACATAGTCATACTGAGCCTGTCGAAGCATGACATCCTTTGAGTTCACAAATTGTGACCTCAAAGGAATGCAATGCTCATATATTAATACTGGAGGGCGGCTCCGTCTTCGGTGCCGCCTCTTGATAAGAGACACGGGAACCCGAGGCAAGCCCCGGGCCACCCGGCAAGTAGCTCAACATGGTCACAACACAAGATAACTTTATAGAAAGACTGATACTCCATTGTTCGCAGAGATTACAAGAGAGGCACTCGTTGAAATTACAAAACTGTTCTTCAATAAATTTGTCAGCGCATATCCTTATGGAAAACAGCATCCCGGTCTACGAACAAGGCGGGTGCTAGTAATAAGGGATGACGGTTTCGTTACATTCGATTACCGGACTATTCTGAAAGATTCCTTCATCGTTGAATCATGTAAGACTCTGAAAGAAGAGGACTCGTCCTTTGCTCAAGCGGTCGCTACTTTTCTGAAGGATTCGTTGGTCGCCGCCCACTCCGATAAATTGGTAGGTCACCCCTATGGAGCTGGAAGAAGGACTGGAGATAGTTGGCTCTACCACTTTCTTTGGCAATATGCAAATGAACATCTAACCACGCTTCCACCAGTCGCAAAAGATGTAGATATTCTTGCATCAGAACTTGAGAGAGAGCTAGCTTGTGAATGGATTCATTTTCGAGAACTGTATTATATCTCACATTGCGATTCGCCGGGCGAGGTTCTCCATCTCGAGCCTGAACTGCGCCTTGTATGCCTTACTCAAGCGCAAATGGTGGACTTGTGGAACTCTTCAACCACATTTGAAGAGTTGTATCCAGCCTCTGGACTACATACACTTATCCCCCAGCTTCCAGTTTCATACATCGAATGCAACTTTTCATTGAGAAAAGTCGTTGTTGATAATGATTTACCTGCACCAGATCCTGAACTTGATGTGTTTCCTGACTTCACTAGAAGAGTCCAAGATCACTTGAAATGTCTCAAGATTGCATCAAGAGCACCCATAACACTACTAAGGAGACACACTCTTCCGATCGGTGTATTTATCTCTGCTCAGGAGTGGTTCACAGCCGCTGTGCGCTCGCGAGACTACTCATCTGATTTCTCTTCTACTAGGGATTCGAAGATAACTGTTCCACGTCACACAGTAAGCCGAGTGCTCTCGATTAATGAGGAGACAATTGCTCTTGTTGATCAAGTGAAGACATCATTGTTTGATACGAGCCTCAGTAAATCAACTGCTCTTCTGATAGCCGCGAGCCGCATCGAGCGTGGGATTGAAAGACTGCTGGATGAGGATGCGTGGATTGATTATGGAATTGCATTGGAAAGCATGATTCTTAGCGGGAAAGATGGAAAAAACTCAACTGGTGAAGTAGTCTTTAGATTTGCAACGCGCACGGCTTGGTTCCTTGGCGATGATCAGGATCATCGAGTGAGGTTGTTCATTCACGTCAAGAAAATGTACGATTTAAGAAGCATGATTGTCCACGGACGTAAGGTTGACTCAGAAAAGGGAAAACTTGCAGAATTGGAGGATTTGGTGCACAATGTACTTCTCAAGTTCATCGCAATAAAC
This sequence comes from uncultured Ignavibacteriales bacterium, assembly GCA_964518635.1. Classification (GTDB taxonomy): domain Bacteria; phylum Zixibacteria; class MSB-5A5; order GN15; family FEB-12; genus CAZFGK01. The sequence continues at coordinate 18,328 of CAZFGK010000028.1, read as the reverse complement.
AAGCGACCGGAAGACATCGACTGGAACACAATAACATTCGGTCAGTAGTTGTTGCTCGACGGGTGGACCACAAATTAGTGGCAAAAGCTCGCTGGGTGGCCCGCGGGCTTGCCCCGGGTTTCCGTGAATCTCATCTCACTACCCCTGTCCCACCACTCACAACCCCAGCACAATTCCTACTCGTGGTCCCGTAAGGGCGCCCACTCCTCCAGCTCTGCCTTCAGAAAAAGCAAGTATCAGAGGTAGATCATAGCCAAAGTCTAAACTCAGCCAACTCGAAAGTGCTGGTTGCAAGCCAATGGAGAAGTCTGCGATTGTCCATGTATTCCCACTTCTCGACGGACTCAGATTGATGATCCCAAAACCAGTGTACAGGTAGAACTCACTTGGGAACTTCGGGTTCTTTGTCAATCGCGCACGAAACAAAGGACCGATTGACCCGCGAACGGTCATGTTCTGTCCACTCGACCCGAGGTCTCCATCGAAATATACGGCACACGGTGCGCGCAAAACCAGACCACGGAAGAGATGCACATCAGTCGCGATACGAAGCATCAATCCTGCGTCACTTCCAAAACTTCTTCCGCTTGGGATTCCCGTGCCCACACCTGGCGCGAACCGTATTGACCAATAATCGGAACGGGTTTCACCGTGAGTCGTTGTGGCGAGGGAAAGCATGAGAACGGCGGTGATGATCAGAGATTTCAATATTATCCTCCTTATCATTTTGATTGAGCGAACGTGAGTGCGAAGGTCGCTAACAAGATGGCAATATGAGAGAAATAAAAACTAAGGACAAGCCCTGGGGCGTCCGAAGAAGACCCTTCGACAAGCTCAGGGTGACAAGAGACGGCACCGAAAATGGAGCTGCGCTCCAAGTGATGGCTTGATGTATCTCACTTCGATTCTGTTTCTACGGGCTCAGGAGGCGCGTCCTTGTATTTCTTGTGCCACTTGAATGTGCCCAACATGGCGGTAACATAGAAAATTAAGAAAAAGATGCTCAATGGTTGAATCTGTGATATTCCCAAATCTACCCAGATGCTAAATTTGGAATAAACAAAGTAAGCGACCATGATCGTGGCTGCAGTCCTGCTCTTACGTAAAATGAAAATAGCCAAGATGACGACCAGTACAACATCAACGATAGCCCACGGATCCAAGAAGTAAGAAAGAACTTCATCTTCGGTCTTCACGAAGAAGCCTATTCCAACAAAGATTGCGGAAAGTCCGGCTGAGACCAATGCTGCAATGCCACCGTTTCGAATTGCCTTCTGGCATGACGTTCGATCTGTAATTGATAGTACGAACCACGACGTCTTAATTCTTGTGTCATCAGACATGAAATCCTCCGAATGGGTGGTCCGACTGTCCTAGTCGAGTCTCAGTGGTTTCAGGACCCTGAGCGGGTGCTCAGGGCTACCGGTGCAGACCAGAAGTAGACCCTTCGACAGGCTCAGGGTGAAGATATATGACTGAGAAGCCCCCCTCACTCCTCCTCCGCCGGATCATACTCAAACGGATGACCGTGAATGAAATCGGGGAGGTAGTTCGTCGGGCTGTCGAGTTCCTGAGTCCAGCCGTTGCGAAAACCCAGCGCCTCAAATTCGGCCACCACCTCGGCGTACTCATCAGCGTGTAACATCCGCCCCAGATCAGGATCCCCCGCCACTCGCGCACTCGGATGATACTGCGACATCAAGGACACATGCACATTGTGCGACAGCTCGCGCGCAATCCAGCGCAACACCTGTTTACTATTCTCAATCTTCCCCGGAATGACCAGATGCCGAATGATCAGCCCCGATTCGATATGCCCTTCATCGTCGAGCCAGAGGCGCGAACCTTTCTGGCGAAACATCTCTCGAATCGCCGCCGTCGCAATCTCCGGATAGTTCGGCGTGTCAGAAATCTCGCGGCCAATTGCTTCATCCAGATATTTCAGATCGGGCAGCCAGACATTGATGCGGCCATCAAAAGCCCGAATGGTCTCAGCTTTGTCATACGACGATGTATTGAAAACATAGATCGGATTTCGATTTCGCTGTGATTGTACATTGCGTTCGCGCATCGCGGCGATAATCACTTCGACCTGCGGAATAAAATGGGACGGCGACACGAATCCGACGGTCTTGCAGCCATCATTGAGCAATGCTTCGAGCTGGTCGCAGACTTCGGTGGGAGACATTTCGTTAGCGATGATTCGTCCGCGTGTGCGGCTGATCTGCCAGTTCTGACAATAGCGGCAACCCATATTGCATCGCGCGAAGAAAATATTGGCGATGCCGTGATTGCCGACGATGACGGGTTCTTCTCCACGATGGGCGCAGATGGAACTGATATGAAATCCTGCGCCGGAGTTGCAGTAGCCGAGTTTGCCACCGGGGTCGATGCGATTGGCGCCGCAGTTTCGCGGACAGCAATTGCAGTCGCGGAGTCGTTCTAGAGGAGCGAGGAGTGATTTGGATTCGCTGCGATTATTCGAGAGGGCGTGATTCATCGGACGCGAATGAGAGTATCGTATGTCTCAAACTTCTTAAACACCGTGCCGGTCGTGATGAGAAGTGAGTCACGTGACAAAAGGATCACCCGAACGGTATTCCACTGTGTGCCTGAGGTGTCCATGAATTCCTCAACGCGATATGCAGTCTTTCTGAGTTCCTGCAGTGACTCACGAGAAATCGACTCATAGTCTTTGACAATGTGCAGGAACCGCACATCCCCGCTGGGCGGGCGAGCGGCGATATCGAATTTGATATTTCCATCCTGCCGTACAATCTGATATTCGCAGAGTGTGACATCGGAATCGAGAATCGATTCGACATGTGTCGAATCGATCTGAAATTTCAAACAGGGAAGCATCCCGACATACTGATCCGGTTCTCGATTTTCCCATCGCATGACGGGAAGATTTGCATTCGAGTTATGCTTCCACTCGCCGAGTATCCAACTCATCGCGATAAACTGCCGACGTGCTTCAGCAAAAGTCTCGTAGCGCATCCCGCAGGTTCCGCCGATCAGAACCGGCAGAGAGACGAGAAGTAGGAGAAGAAGATATCCGGTTCGGCGTGGGTTCATTTTTTCTCGCGTGTATAGACGTAATCAATCCCTTTTGTTTTGCCGTCCTTCCCCGGCCCTTCAATGCGGGCGTGGAGTGTATCCGGCGCGCGGAAATGATACGAAATCAATTTTGGAAAGTCATGGGCAGGATTTTCGAAAATCGCGCGGTCTTTGTCCCATACAGTAAGGGAAAATCGTGTCGGCTCACTGTTTTGTCTCGGAAGGGCAATGTAGGCGATGCCGAGGGAGTCGTGGACGAGAGTCAATTGCTCGGAGAATGCGGTGTCTTTCCCTCGCATCATTACGCTGGCTCCACGAAACAAAATATCTGACTCCTTCGACCAGCTTTCAGTCGTGATTCCGCTCTTGGTGGTGAGTGTCCACGAACCGAGCATCCAGTCGAATGCTGCAAGCGTTGCGCTCTTCGGTTCACCTGCGGCTTTTTCTTTGGCGGCATCATCGCTACCGTTGGTAGTCAGTGCAAAAGTGAATGCGAGGATGAAAGTGATCAGTAGTCTCTGCTTTTTCATTGGTCTCTCCCGTCTTAGTCGGTGATGGTTTGGTACGAACGTGCTGCCCCGATCACGACTGATCTCGGAAGAAATCGGGAGCCTGTAACGACCAACCTATTCATCACGCCGGGAATGACAACTGATTTGCTGTGAATGAGACCGGCCAGCCCCTCCTGCGCAACTTTTTCTACCGGCTGCAGGAGAACGGTACGCATCCGACGGCTCTTTCTCATTCCGGCAGCGGCCTGAAAGCCGGTGTCGACCGGCCCCGGACAGAGAGCGGTAACATTCACCCCAGTCCCCTCCAGTTCATTCCCTATTGCTTGCGAGAACGAGAGAACCGCTGCTTTGGTAGCGTAATAGACCGATGCGAACGGTCCCGGCTGGAACGCGGCGGTCGATGCGACATTGAGAATGCGACCATATTTTCTTGAGATCATCTCGGGAAGAAACAGATGAGTGAGTGAAACAAGCGAACTCACATTGAGCTGAATCATGTCGACCTGCTTGCCAAGATCAGAACGAGAGAATTCCCCGTAGTCTCCGAATCCGGCATTATTGATGAGAATATCAACGAATAGATTTCTGGAGGATACTTCCTGATAGAGTCTATTCGCTGATTCAGTGCGAGAGAGATCGGCAGTGAGAATTGTTGTCTCTACACTTCGCTCACGAAATGTTCGAGCTGCTTCTTCTAGTTTCTCTGTTGATCGCGCAACAAGAATCAGATTCGTTCCGGCATTCGCCAGTTGACGAGCGAACTCAAGTCCAATCCCGCCGGATGCACCAGTCACCAGCGCGGTTTTGCCGCGAAACTCATTCACGTTGTCTTATCCCCTGCCAGTGCATGCCCTTCTGAACGTGCGACTGCTGCCGCGATGGTCATGTCACCGGCAACATTCAGAACTGTTCGGCACATATCGAGTATGCGATCCGCTCCAAGAATAATACCGATCAATGCCGGATTCAGTCCGAGTGAAACCAGCATAACGATGATAAATGGAATCGAACCGGAGGGGACTCCGGCGGTACCAATACCGCCAATGATCGCCATCAATGCGATGGTGAACTGTTGCGCGAGAGTCAGATCAACTCCGGCAAGCTGGGCAATGAAAAGAACGGTGACCCCTTCGTAGAGTGCAGTTCCATTCTGATTGGCTGTCGCGCCGATGGTGAGGACAAATGAAGCGATCGACTTCGGAACGCCGAGTTCTTTTTCGGTGACTACAAGCGCAGTCGGCAACGTCGCATTGGAGCTGGAAGTAGAAAATGCGGTGATCAGTGCAACGCGACTCCGTTTGAAAAATTCGAGCGGTGACATCCGTGCGAAAAGTTTGAGCGTTGCGCCGTAAACTACGAAAAGCTGCAAGCCAAGCCCGAGCAATACCGTCGCAACAAACCACCCAAGCGCGGCGAGGACATCAATGCCGAATCTGGCGATATTTCCAAAGACCAGACAAAACACCGCATACGGCGCAACCAGCATGACCATTGAGATCAATGAACTGGACATTTCGAAGAGTGATTCCATGACATTCACAAACGACTTCGCTCGTTCGCCGATTCGCAGTGTTGCCACCCCGATGAAAAGGGCGAAGACCATGACCTGAAGCATCAGCGGCGGATCGGAGGTAAATGCCTGACCCGGATTGGAGGGGATCAGAGTCTTGACCACCTGCATCAGCGGGCTGTCATTCGATTTGGTTGCCCCGGAAGCGTCAATTCGTTTGGTGGCATCCCCGGCGAATCGCTCCTGCAGACTGGTCGCGACCTGAGGGTCGAGATGTTTCCCCGGACTTATCAGTTGGGTCAGTCCAAGTCCGATGCCGACAGAGATCATCGAAAGGATGACGGTAAACAGCAGCGACTTGATGCCCAACCGCCCCAGTGCACGAGGGTCGCCGATTCCCGCCACGCCAATAATGAGTGACGAAAAGACCAAGGGAACGACCAGCATGAGCAACAGACGGAGGAAGAGTTGACCAATCGGGTCAGTGAACTGGACAACCAGCCATTCCCCTGTCGATTTCAAGGATGGGGTAAGATTGAAAAGAAGTCCGACCGCTGCCCCGCCGATCAGGCCGATGAGCACTTTGCTATGCAAGGGGAGTTTTGAGGAACCGTTATTCGCCATGAGCAGAGAGAATACAGTATTCTTTCCCGGAATGAAACTGTCTTGACTTTGTGGCAGTTCTCTGTTTCTTATGAGTCAACGAGCGGATTTGTGGATGCTTGCCTGCTCGGATGGGAGTCACTCTCATTCGAAACTGGCTAAATGTCCCCGGTATAGAAACCGGATCATGATCTCCCACCCACATACGACGCTCAAAAAGTAACAGACGACCTTCTGCGACTTCTGGTCATGTATTTCATGACAGTGCGCATGAGTGAATGGAGAGAATGTGAACCCGCGTACCAAAATTCCTGAATCCGGCTCCTTTGCCGAGCTTCGTGATCACCTTGCCCGTCGGATCCTCATCCTTGATGGCGCGATGGGGACGATGCTGCAGGGGTTCAAGCTTGATGAAGCGGGATATCGTGGAGAACGATTCGCCAATCATCCCGTCTCGCTCAAAGGGAACAATGACATCCTGAATCTTTCTCAGCCGAAGATTGTCTCAGAGGTCTACCTCGCCTATCTCGAAGCTGGCGCAGATGTTATCGAGACCAACACGTTCAACGGCAGTGCCATCAGTCAGGCAGATTATCAGACTGAATCTTTTACGTACGAGTTGAACAGGAGAGCAGCAGAACTCGCGTGTGAAGCCATCCGCGAATTCCAAAAGCGTACCGGGAAAAAATGCTGGGTTGCTGGGTCGGTCGGTCCGACCAACAAGACGACCTCCCTCTCCCCTGATGTAAACAATCCGGGATATCGCGCAGTCACATTTGATCAGGTCATGTCCTCATATAAGACCGAGATGGAAGGGCTACTCGACGGCGGCTCTGAAATCCTGCTGATCGAAACGATCTTTGATACACTCAATGCGAAGGCGGCGATCTTTGCAGCGTTGACGATATTCGAACAACGCGGCATCCGAGTCCCGCTCTGGATTTCCGGGACGATCACCGACGCAAGTGGGCGAACGCTCTCTGGCCAGACACTTGAAGCATTCTGGAATTCGATTCGTCATGCCGAGCCATTCTGTGTCGGACTCAACTGCGCTCTCGGGGCAGAAGCCCTCGCGCCATATATCGAAGAGCTCTCCCGACTGGCTGATTGCTATGTTGTCGCATTTCCCAATGCCGGGTTACCGAACGCTTTCGGTGGCTATGATGAGACACCGGAGCAGATGGCCGCTATCATGTCGTCGCTGGCATCACACGGTGATCTGAATGTTGTAGGCGGCTGTTGCGGAACGACACCACCCCACATTCGTGCTCTCGCGACTGCGATGCAGCAGCAGAAACCACGCCGGATTCCTGCGATTGAACAACGGACACGTCTGAGTGGACTAGAACCACTCGTCTTTCGGGATGATCTTCTCTTCGTCAATATCGGCGAACGAACCAATGTGACCGGATCGAAACGATTTGCGAATCTGATCAGAGAATCAAAATACGAAGAGGCACTCGCGGTTGCGCGTCAGCAGGTTGAGAATGGAGCGCAAATTCTCGATGTCAATTTTGATGACGCCATGCTCGATGCTTCATCGGCAATGACGACATTTTTCAATCTAATCGCAGCCGATCCGGATATCGCTCGTGTCCCGATCATGATCGACTCCTCCCGCTGGGATGCAATAGTCGCTGGACTGAAATGTCTTCAGGGGAAAGGGATTGTCAATTCGATCTCGCTCAAAGACGGAGAAGCGCAATTTCTCGAACGGGCAGAATTAGTTCGCCGATACGGCGCAGCAGTTATTGTCATGGCCTTCGATGAAAAAGGTCAGGCCGACACGAAAGAGCGAAAAGTCGAAATCTGCACTCGTGCCTATCGCCTGCTGACTGACAGACTCGGCTTTCCGCCGGAAGATATCATCTTCGACCCGAATATCTTTGCCGTCGCGACCGGAATAGAAGAGCACAATAATTATGCGGTCGATTTTATAGAGGCCACGCGCGAAATCAAGCGCACTTTGCCGCACGCAAAAATCAGCGGCGGAGTCAGTAATTTATCTTTTGCTCTCCGAGGCAATGATCGCATCAGGGAGATCATGCACACCGTTTTTCTTTATCACGCGATCCACGCCGGCATGGATATGGGGATTATCAATGCCGGTGCGCTGCCGGTCTATGACGCAATTCCGGATGAGACTCGCAGAGTTGTTGAAGATGTGATTTTGAATCGTCATCCGGAATCTTCGGCGCGACTTCTGGAAATCGCACAATCAGGTGCAACGGGCGGAATGACGAAAATGGGGCCCGATCTTACCTGGCGTGAAAGATCAGTGAATGAACGATTGACTCATTCACTCGTTCAGGGAATTACAGATTTCATTGAGGCAGATGTCGAAGAGGCACGCTTGCAGACCGCAAAACCCCTTGATGTGATCGAAGGTCCTCTCATGCAGGGGATGTCGGTTGTTGGCGATCTTTTTGGTGAAGGGAAGATGTTCCTGCCACAGGTGGTTAAAAGCGCACGAGTGATGAAAAAAGCAGTGAGCTATCTTCTCCCCTACCTCGAAGCAGAAAAAACCGCAAGTTCTCGTCCACAGGGAAAGATCCTGCTGGCGACAGTCAAGGGAGATGTTCACGACATCGGCAAGAATATTGTCGGCGTCGTACTTGCCTGTAACAATTACGAGATTATTGATCTGGGAGTGATGACTCCCGCAGATAAGATTCTGCATGAAGCGAAAGCACAGAAAGTAGACATCATCGGTCTTTCAGGATTGATCACACCTTCGCTTGATGAAATGGTTCATATTGCTGAAGAAATGGAACGACAGGGATTTGATCTTCCGCTACTCATCGGTGGTGCGACGACATCGCGTGTCCATACCGCCGTGAAAATCGCGCAGCGATATACCTCTCCGGTGGTGCATGTGCATGATGCCAGTCGTGCGGTTGGTGTAGTCAGTGCACTGATCGATCCTGAAAAGAGACGGAAATTCACGAAGGCAGTTCGCGAACAGTATGAAGAAGTTCGCGCTGAATTCGCCGCCAAACAGGACAAGAGCGTTCTGCTCAGTCTCGACGAAGCACGCGCGCGAAAATACCCCGTCGACTGGACGGAGTATCATCCACCAGAGCCGAAATCGACCGGCGTGACGATTCTACAGGATTATCCGCTTGAGACACTGGTTCCCTACATCGACTGGTCCCCTTTCTTCATGGCGTGGGAGTTACCGGGTCGTTATCCCGATGTCCTAAACTACGCACATGTCGGCGAACAGGCGCGAGAGCTGTTTGCTGATGCGCAGACTCTCCTGAATAAGATCGTAGACGAAAAATTACTCACTGCCAAAGCAGTTTTCGGTTTCTGGCCTGCCAACGCCGATAATGAAACCATTCATCTGTACGAAAGTGATTCGAGACTGAGTGCATCCACTAAACTCGTTCATTTGAGACAACAGAAATCATCCGGTGACGACCGCTTTGCGACCTGCCTTTCCGATTTCATCGCACCGGCATCTTCAGGAAAAAAGGATTTTCTCGGCGGCTTTGTGGTCTCTGTCGGGTTTGGCGCTGATGAACTTGCCCGTGCATTTGAAAAACAACAGGATGACTACAACGCCATCATGGTCAAAGCCCTCGCTGATCGTCTGGCGGAGGCGTTCGCCGAACATCTGCACCAACGCGTGCGTAAAGAATTCTGGGGATATGCAGCTGATGAGACACTGTCGAACGAGCAGCTGATCAAAGAAACCTATCGAGGCATCCGACCTGCCCCCGGCTATCCTGCATGCCCGGAACATACTGAAAAAGGGAAACTGTTTGATTTGCTTGATGCAGAAAAAGCAATCGGAGTGAAGCTCACCGAGCATTTCGCCATGTATCCGGCGGCCTCGGTAAGTGGCTGGTATTTCTCCCATCCTCAAAGTCACTATTTTGGAGTGGGGAGAATAGGCAAAGATCAGGTTGCAACGTATGCAAAGATGAAGGGATGGACTCTCGCCGAAGCCGAGCGTTGGCTCGCGCCGAATCTGGGATACACGCCGGAAAGTCCGGCTCAGGGATTGAAACAAGTGGAAACATCGGCAATCGCGCCGACAATATAGAGATACTATGTACGTAACCGAACATCTCGTCCGTGCCAGGGAGCCGCAATTCAGTCATGAAATCATTCCGCCATCACGCGGAAAGGATGCCCGCGATATTCTGAGTATTGTTGAGCGGATCATTCCTTACCGTCCCGCCTTCATCGATGTCACCAGTCATGCCGCCGAGGCCTCATATGAAGAGCAGGCCGACGGAACGGTTATTCGTCGTGTGCGCAAGAAACGTCCGGGGACGATTTCGATCTGCGGAATTATCCAGAACCGATACAATGTCGACACTGTCCCGCATCTTCTCTGTCGTGGCTTCACGCGTGAAGAGACCGAAGATGTGATGATCGAGTTGAACTATCTCGGCATCCACAATGTGCTCGCGATTCGTGGCGATGAGACCAACTATCGTCCCAATTCTGATAAAGGGCACAGTGTCAATGTCTACGCTCGTGATCTGGTCGAGCAGTTGGATGATCTGCGTCGCGGGCAATTTCTGGGCGAACTTTCAAATTCCGCCGCAATGCCAATCTGCGTCGGAGTCAGTGGCTATCCCGAGAAGCACAGTGAATCACCCAATCTTGCAATGGATATCCAGTACCTGAAAGAGAAGATCGAAGCAGGGGCGGATTACATTGTCACCCAGATGTTTTTCGATAACGCCGGATTCTTCTCATTTGTCGATCGCTGCCGCGCTGCCGGAATTACTGTGCCGATTGTGCCGGGACTAAAAATTATTCATCACCTGCGTCATCTGAATACATTGCCGAAGAATTTCAATATCTCATTGCCTGAAGGTCTGGTGAATGAGATTCTTGCATCACCAACGCATATCCGTGAGATCGGAGTACGTTGGGCGACTCGTCAGGTAGAAGAGCTGGTCAACCGCGGACATTTCAATGTTCATTTCTATATCATGAATGACGCCGAGTCTGTCGTCGAGGTGATGCGTCCGTTTATGGCAGTGAAGACGCTCGCCTCAGCGGGATGATGTTTGCGCTGACAAGTTTGTTTGGTGAAGAAATTCGACGCTTAACAAGACCATCTGAAAGCCCCTGTGTACTTAATGTCCCCGGGGCTTTTTTGTTTCTATGAATCCCGTAACGTTCTTGCCATGCAAGGATTTCAGGGGGTATACTCGCATCTTGCGCCCCAACAGTTAGGGGGATGAAAAATTCACCAACCTCATGTTCGCATCGACGAGCACAGCAAAGGAAACAACAATGACCGCAGAACAAGCCGCCGATGTCGTTCGCCGTGGCTATCACGGATTCAACACCGCTGATATTGCATTACTCAGTGATGTCTTCGACAAAAATTGCAGTTGGGAAACGCCGGGCAAGACCTCGATTGCTGGCCTTCGCAAAGGGCAACAAGATGTGTTTACTCATTTCGGCCGTTATGGCGGTGAGTCAAACGGGACATTCAAGGCCGAGCTCATGTCCGTAACTGCAGACTCGCAAGGGAATGTTGTCGGTGTTCATCGCAATATTGGAATACGAAACGGCAAACAACTGGATGCGATGTGCTGCATTACATTTGTGGTGAATGACGGCAAGATTGTGTCGGGCAAAGAACACTTCTTTGATCTGTACAACTGGGATGCCTATTGGGCGTAAGATAGCAAACAAACCGGGGGTGATGCGTGTCACCCCCGAGTATCAACTTTCGAGAACATTTGCGCTCTTTTCGAACAACACACTCTTGAGTTTTGGTTGACCTCTAATCACTCGCATTTTATCTGCTCATGACAGGAAATCTCACAGGAGTGAGATTACGGAATCAACCAGGAGCAAGAAGGAGAGAGAGATGGCAAGATGGGTTCGAACGATTGGTGCAGTGCTGGGGACTGTAGCCATGCTCGCAAGTCTCGTACCGGTAGTTCAGGGGCAGGATCCGATCAAAGTCGATCCGACCATTTACAAGACCTTGCTTGAAAATGAACGGATGCGTGCCAACATTATCACCTTCGCACCCGGCAAGAGTATCGCCATGCATTCACACCCCGATCATGTGATTTATTGGGTTACTGGTGGCACCCTTCGTATCACTAATCAGGGTGAAAAGCCGGTCGAGATTACAGGGAAAGAAGGGGAAGTGATGTTTCTCCCTGCGGTCGCTCACTCGGGCGAAAATATCGGGAAGACTGAGATCAAAATCTTTCAGGTCGAACTGAAAGAACCAGCACCTGCGAAACCTGCGACGGAAACAAAATAGAAAGCACATTCTTGATGACCGGAGCGAATTCAGCTGAATTCGCTCCTTTTTTTTGCAGAGAATCGGAGATTTGTAAGTACTACCGTTTCTTCCCCATCAATGCGCCGAGCACCCCGCGAATCAGCATTGTTCCGGCGCGACTCGCGACTGAGCGCATTGCAGTCTTCGCAAAGATCATCCCCATACTGTCTGGCTGACGACCAGCACTCTTTGATGGTGATCTCTCCGGTTTCTCTGCAGCCGCTTCTGTTGCTGAGGCTTCTGCCCGACGTGAAAGCATTTCATAGGCAGATTCACGATCAATCATCTTTGAATAGCGAGTATGCAGGAGTGACCCATTCACCAGTGCGGTGCGCTCTTCAGCACTGATTGCGCCGATCCGGCTGCGTGGCGGAATCACTTTTCCTCGCTCAACCACCGATGGACTCCCATCCGGCTGCAAAAACGAAACGAGGGCTTCACCGACACCAAGCTCAGTAATGACTTTCTCAGTATCGAGCGTCGGATTCTGTCGAAAGGTCTGCGCGACCGACTTGACCGTTTTCTGATCCTTCGGCGTGAATGCACGCAGGGCATGCTGCACCCGATTCCCAAGTTGCGCGAGGACATCAGTCGAGATGTCCAACGGGTTCTGAGTTACAAAATATACTCCAACCCCTTTGGAGCGAATGAGACGAACTACCTGTTCGATCTTGTCGGTAAGCACTTTTGGTGCGTCTTCAAAAAGCAAATGTGCCTCATCAAAGACGAGCACGAATTTGGGCTGCTCTGGATCACCGATTTCTGGAAGTTGTTCAAAAAGTTCCGCGAGTAACCAGAGTAGGGTCGTCGCATAGAGTCGTGGTGACTGATACAGTTTCTCAGCGGCGAGGATGTTAACCATCCCCCGTCCATTACTCGCAGTTCGAATCAAATCGGATAGTTCAACTGATGGCTCCCCAAAGAATGAATCTGCACCCTGGTCTTCAAGTGAGAGTAAACTGCGCTGTATCGCAGCAATACTCGCCGGTGTGATCTTGCCATATTGCGCTGAGATTTCGGTAGCCCGTTCACTCCCATGCTGAAGCATCGCGCGCAGATCTTTCAGATCAAGCAGCAGAAGCCCTGATTCATCAGCAACGCGGAAGAGAACATTCAAAACGCCCGACTGGACATCATTCAGATCGAGCAATCGAGCAAGAAGCAGCGGTCCGAAATCAGAGATCGTCGTCCGAAAGGGTAGACCATTCGTCCCATACACATCCCAGAGTGTGACGGGAGTTGCTTCGGGAGCGAAGTCAGCAACACCCATCTCCTTCGCGCGTTCAGCGATTCCCGGTTTGTTTCCGCCGATGGCAGAGAGTCCGGCAAGGTCTCCTTTGACATCGGCAACGAAGACCGGCGTTCCGATCCGGCTGAACTGCTCGATGATGGTCTGCAGCGTAACAGTTTTGCCCGTACCGGTTGCACCGGCGATAAGACCGTGACGGTTGGCGAGCTTGGGGAGGAGACAGAGTTCTTTTTCAGAACGAGCGACGAGAATTGGGGTCGGCAATCGAGCTCCTTTGCATCTGCATCTTCTGAATCAGCGTATACACTTCTTTTCCGTCTGAGATCATCTCAAAGCAAGGTGCAAGTGTGCTTCCTGTACCGGGCATGTGAAGACCTCGCATTGAACGTGCTCCGTCAGAGCCGAATGTAATGCTTTGTGTGCCATTCATGTTTTCAGAGAGACTAATTTCACCTACGGAGTTGACTACAACAGATCGCACGGAAGGTTGAAACCATGTTGTCAGAACAATGGCCCGTTCTTGTGTCAAACCAAACCAAGTTTGCTCTCGTAGTCTTTGATCCACGATAAATCGGCCAACAAGCATATAAAGACCAATCAATGACATAAAGCCAGTCACGACCATCGGCGCAACCCTACCAGATGACACTGCATTGAATAATCCAAACATGACACCGCCGCACCAGATCATCGAGAATGGAACCAAGAAAAAATCTACAGTCCGAAACACGATTCCCTGCTTTGGGCGACCAGCCCATTGAAGAGATTCACCGGCTAACAAATATGGTCTGAGTCTGTCTGCAATGTGGGCTTCCATACATTCCTCTTATGACGCAATGCCTACAGGTAAGTAAGTGATTTTGAATGAAAAAGACAATGAAGCTCAATCTACATTGCGGTATTCTCACATCTGATCTATGTTTTGACGACAGTAAATCATCTCATGTACGTTTCACGAATTTAACGGAAAACAGTGCCAAACCGTCGTCTTCAATCAGAGACTATCACCGCCATTGCGGCGATTCTCGCTATTGCTGTGGCACTAGTACTACAATGGTACGGACACGATTCAACCGAGCGATTCTCTCTCCCTCATCTCCCTCTCTGGGCGGTCATCCTCCTCGGCGGCATTCCGCTCATCTGGGGGATATTTCGGCAGGTCTTTCGAGGCGAATTCGGGACTGATCTACTCGCAGCGATCTCAGTCATTGTCGCAACGATTCTCGGTGAATACTACGCTGCAGTTTTGGTCATTCTCATGCTCTCCGGTGGACAGGCACTTGAGGCCTTCGCTATGCGCAAGGCATCCTCCGTACTCGATGCCCTCGCCAAACGTATGCCGGCGATTGCGCACCGTCGTGAAAACGGAAAGCTCGTCGAAATCAAAATCTCTGAGATTTGTATCGGCGATGAAATAGTCGTATTCCCTCATGAAACCTGCCCCGTAGATGGAATCGTCACCGAGGGCTTCGGCACCATGGATGAATCCTATCTCACCGGCGAGCCCTACTCGGTCGATAAAGCCCCCGGCACTCAAGTCCTCTCCGGTGCAGTGAATGGGGAAACATTACTCGCCGTGAGTGCCGAAAAACTTGCTGCTGATTCCCGTTACGCACAGATCATGCAAGTAATGGAAGAGGCGGAACAGAAACGGCCGCAGCTTCGTCGTCTCGGCGATCAGCTTGGGAGTTGGTTCACACCACTTGCCTTGATCATAGCCGGCACTACTTGGGCAATCAGCGGAGATGCCACTCGTTTTCTTTCTGTTCTTGTGATTGCGACACCGTGTCCGCTCCTGATTGCGATTCCGATCACGATTATCAGCGCGATATCACTGGCAGCACGTCGCGGCATCATTATTAAAGACCCGACAGTCCTCGAGCGATTGCCGATTTGCAAAACTGCGATCTTCGACAAGACCGGCACCCTCACCTATGGTCGCCCGGAACTGATCGATATTCTCCCCGCTTCTGGTTTGCAAGCAGACCGTGTCCTCGCCATGACTGCGAGTCTGGAACGATATTCAAAACATCCCCTTGCCTCTGCGATCTCTGCTGAAGCCACCAAACGAGGATTGCCACTCAGCGACACCTCTCGCGTCTCCGAGCGGCCCGGACAGGGATTGATCGGCATTGTCGATGGACATGCTATTGGAGTCACCAGTCGGAAACAATTGCTCGAACATCAGCCGGATGCAATCGAACTTCTCCCTCCGGTTGTTTCCGGTATGGAGTGTGTGATTACGATTGATGATCATTACGCCGCGACGATGAGATTTCGCGACACACCGCGCGCAGATGGTTCGTCATTTATTTCGCATTTATCGCCGCAGCATCAGTTTGATCGCGTGGTTTTGCTGAGTGGTGATCGTGAATCAGAGGTTCGCTATCTTGCCGATGCGATGAAGATCACAGAGATGTATGCCTCGCAAAGCCCTGAGCAAAAAGTCGAATTCGTGCGTGAGGCAACAGCAAAGGGTCCGACACTTTTCATGGGGGATGGAATCAATGATGCCCCCGCTCTCGCAACCGCAACGGTCGGGATTGCCTTCGGGCAGGCGACTGCGGTCACAGCCGAATCAGCCGGAGCGGTGATTCTGGAAAGTTCACTCGTGAAGGTGGATGAACTGCTGCATATCAGTACGGCGATGCGCAAGATCGCGCTGCAGAGCGCAGTTGGCGGGATGCTGATCAGCGTGATCGGAATGATCTTCGCGTCGATGGGATATATTACTCCTGTCGCGGGTGCCTTGATTCAGGAGGGAATCGATATCATCGCGATTGTGAATGCCCTTCGCTTGACATTCCACTCTGACATTGAGACGGATATGTAGGGATCAAGATTGCGTTGAATATCTATTCCTCTTGGTGGCCCGTCACCCTTTTCGGGTGCGGGGTCTTCTCTTGTAGGGCGTGGTCAGCTTCTGACCCGCCATTCTTGAAAACGGCGGCTTGGAAGCCAAGACCGCCCTACAAGACAGGAGTTGATCTTGTCACCCTGATCTGGTGATCAGCTCACCCAAGTCTAGAATCCGACAGAAAAGAAGCTGTTCACTCCTTTTTTCAAGTTCTTACCACTTTGCGAAAGCGCAGTAGTGTCGAGCGTATAGCGATACAGGCCGTATGTCAGATTGGAGTCCGGGTTGAAAGACATTCCGTAGTTACCATCGTAGGTCGGGCCATAATAGTTGAACACTCCACTCACCGGGATCGTGTCGTTCTTCATGAGCTTGAATGCCTGTTCAGTGCTCGGTCGATCCATCGGCAGGTTGAAATTGATCACAATATCGACTGTCGAAACGACATTGTGAATTGCATAACCGGGAGAGGTACTCCGAACGAATGCCCCCAGTGTTCTGAATGACAGCGGAGCTTTGAGCTTGAGCGGCTTGCCGGAAGCAAGCCCAATGGTACTGTCAATTGAAAGCGTATAGACCTGATCATCGATCAGGGATGCCGTGTCGGTCGGATAAAATCGAACCTGATACTTCTCTGCCTGTGGATCACGATACCAGAATCCTGGAATGTAGGGGGAAAATGTTGCTGCGCGATCAAGAGAGTCAGGGTCAACCAGCGCATTGAACCAGAGTGCACCGAGGGTAGGTCTCTTCGGCTCAAGAAGAGTATCTCCGTTGAATCGAAATGCTGTTGCAATCAGCGGCTGGACTTGAACATGAATGGTGTCAGGAACGCGGAACACACCACCATTCATGCTTGGCATACCTGAATCAATGATAAATAGAATTTTTGAATCAGGCACCAGATCAGTGAGCATGCGAATATAGACGCTTCGTGGACCCAGCGGACCACCAACATCATGCCACTTTATCATCGGGTATGGCGGCTCGGACCGGATATACTGAAATGAACTGGAAGGGACGAGCTCTGAAAAATGCAGGCGAAGGAGGGCGTAGTATTGATTCGCCGGAAAATTTGGCGGCACTGCTGCCAGATTTGTTCCTCCCTCATAGGAATCGAGATGGAATCCCTGAGTCCGAAACCGAACGATAATCGTATCAGTCCATGACTGATCAGCGGTATAATTGAATGAACCGTCGATTTGCACGGTGTAATCTGTTTCGCTTCGAAACTGCGCAGTTGGATTGAAGTAGTAATAGAAATCCCCATCGTCCCCTACATATGCATACCACTCCCCCTCGGTAGACGGTTCAAAAGTGACTCCTTTCCTCAACGACTCAATCTGAAGCGGAGATTCTGAAAGAATGAAAAAGCTACTGGTGATTTGAACACTTGAGTCGCCATCAGACGGACTGATATACATGAAGGGCTGAGGGAGTTTTCCTGCTGAAAGTATGCCAACGTCGGTCGCACGACCTGACTCAACAACTGCTGACCCCACCGCATGCGTCAGTCCGAGTGGCGTGTATAGGCGAAGTTGGTACTGTCCGGGATTCAGAGAATCGACCGTGAAAAAACCCAGAGAATCACAGCTTTTCATTCGAGTAAACGTTCCAAGTCTCGCTTCGACTCTGTTCCCGGCATCATACGGAGTCACTCGACCATAGATCACTCCCGTCGAGACTTCGATTGATTCATAGACATTGGTAATCTTGTCGCTACAGCCACTGATGAGGATCAACACAAGAAGACTGAGCGACTTGGAGGTAAACTTGAAATGAGTCAACATGACTACCCTCTACTTCATCATCTGCATCGAAAACGTGGTACAAAGACGCAGAAATTCAGATTTTTTTTTTCGATGAGTAGCATAGTCGAATTCCCAAAATCTGTCAATCTTACCTCAGTCATGTTGCCCATACTCAGAAGTATTCATTTTAGAGTGTTCATTCAGGAGTATTCAATCATCGGTAGCCCTAAACGCCCGCTCAAGGTCTTGAATTCCTGCAGACACTTTCTGATCTGATGAGCTAACCCGAAGGTGACATTCCAGCGAGTGCTGAAACGGAAGGACTACCGTATTAGCAGTACAATTTCTTCGGCAACTCACGGGGTTTGCACTGGGTTTATCTTCTCTTGGTGGCCCGCTACGGGTGCGGGATCTTTCCTTCGGTGCCCCAGGGCTTGCCCTGGGTTTAATCTGAGGTACAGACCGGCGACATGGTATACAGAATAGACCGGCGAGATAGGTAACAGGTA
>CAZFGK010000027.1:0-25816 GCA_964518635.1 uncultured Ignavibacteriales bacterium | reverse complement strand
CAGCATGGATGACCAACGTTTGTTTGGTTGACGGCTCCCCCTATGATTCCGTACTCTCAGCTGCTTCTGAGATTTCAAGGAAATAATTGGCAGCAAGTCAACGTTTGTCCGATGACCGATGCTAAAGTGAAGAAAGAGTACCCAACGTGATGTACGCAGTTGTAATGGCCGGTGGTCGCGGTGAGCGATTTTGGCCGTTATCCCGAAACAGCCGTCCGAAGCAGTTTCTGAAACTGACTTCTGATAAGACCATGTTGACAGAAACGATCGAAAGAGTCCTGCCACTCATTCCAAGAGAACACGTGCGAGTGGTGACCGGTGAGTCGATGGTCGGGCTTATCAAAAACGACGACTCTCATCTGACAGAAAAGCAGATACTCGCTGAACCGACCGGAAGAAACACCTGTCTCGCCATTGGACTTGCGGCCGTGCATATCGAAAAGGAAGATCCGAATGGGGTGATGGTGGTACTCTCTGCCGATCACCTGATACGTCCGCAGGAACGATTACTTGAAATTATTGCCGCCGGCTCAGAAGTTGCAATGAAAACGCATCAGCTGATCACTATTGGTATTGTCCCGACTCGTCCCGAGACCGGATACGGCTATGTCAAACTTGGTCCTGTACACACCGAACATAACTCGGCAAATTTCTATCGTGTCGCTGCGTTTGTTGAAAAACCGAAGCTGACTGTCGCGCAGGAATATTACATCAGCAGGCAGTATCTCTGGAATAGCGGAATGTTTATCTGGACAGTCTCCGCAATCTTGCAGGCGATCAAAGAGTGTCAGCCTGAGATGTCGGCACTGTTGACCAACTACGCCGCATCAATCAATACTCCGAATGAACATCAGGCACGCGCCGCTTTGTATCAGCAGGCTGCCTCAATTTCGATTGACTACGCGGTGCTCGAAAAAGCTACCAATGTGCTGACTATCAAAGCAGACATTGTATGGGATGATATCGGGTCATGGGCATCGATCGAGCGTTACAAAGACCGGGACAGTGATCAGAATGTGATCGTCGGGGATGCGGTCACCCTCGACTCCTATGAGACCACGATTTACAACGATTCTCACGGGGTAATCGCTGCTTTGGGCGTCTCTGATCTGGTCATCGTACGCTCCGGCGACATTACTCTCGTGGCGCACAAATCAAAAGTCACTGAGATGAAAGCGATGCTCGCGAAAGTCACCGAACGACCGGACGGGAAGCAGTATATCTGATGACTCGGCTGAGCAAGTGCAGCTTCATGGCTCTAGCACTGTGCGTGTTGATCATGTGTGCTGGCTCTTTGCTCAGTCAGGAGGGATTACTCCCGAATGACTCGGTCAACTATGCGGCCCGCATTCCGTTCACAAGCAAGAACAGCAACGCGGAAGATTCACTTTCACTCTCGGAACTGAGTGGCGTGGTCGTTCGTATTCAGATCATGACCACCACATCCTTTGCACAGGCCCGAATGTCTTCACGAGTTGCACAGGAGCTTTTTGACCAGACGGTTTCGGTCGATTTTGAATCACCGAATTTCAAGGTGAGAGTCGGTCGTTTCGCATCGAATGGGGATGCAACGAAGCTCCTTGATCGAATTCGTCAGGCAGGATTTGCAAATCCAATTGTGGTGAGTCAGACGATTTTGCAACGTGCTGATAGCACACAATCGACCAGTGCCGGGCAGACGGTCTCACCGGAATAGATATGGGAAGTGGAGTCCTGGTGCGTGAAAAACGGATAGAGATCATTCTGTGGGCACGCTTGAATGCAGGTGAACGTACTGCCGCCATTGAAAGAATCGCAGAACAGATTTCTGCGAATGAGGTAGTTCTTTTACCATCTGAAACGAGATATGCCCTGGTTGCTCGTGCAGATTCTGCAGATGCACTTGATCAACTCCTCGCGATAAAAGGTCGTCCCAAGCAGCAGCCGGTCTCGGTCTTCGTTGAATCCCGGGAAATGATTTCCGACATAGCGGTCGAAACAAGATGCTCACGAGCACTTTCGGTCAGGTTTCTTCCCGGACCGCTCACGCTTGTTCTTGAGGCACGGAAACAGTTTCCTGCTCCTGTAGTTATGGATGGGACCATTGGTATACGAGTTTCGTCCGATCCGATCATTCAGTCAGTTGTCAGGAAAGTTAAATTTCCTCTCACCGCGACCTCAGCGAATCGTTCGGGGATGATTGAGTGTACAATAGTCGATGAAATTTTGGCACAGCTTGGGACGACACGAATGTTAGCAATTGATGATGGCCCACGGGACGGTCAGACCTCAACGGTGGTCGGTGCCCGGACTGAGAAAGCCATAATTCTGCGTGAAGGGGTAATTCGACGTGAAGAGATTGAACAAGTGATAGAATCGAATTTGAAGTAACTGATGTCAAAAATATTTACCATTCTCTTTGTCTGCACTGGAAACACCTGCCGTTCACCTATGGCTGAGGCGGCCCTTCGCGTGCTTCTCGATAAAGAACGCCCGGGGAAATTCAAAGTCATCTCCGCAGGGATCACTGCTCCAACCGGATTCCCTGCGACCAAATATGCCGCGGAAGCGGTCAAATTGTGGGATGGATCACTTGCTGATCATGCCTCCCAGCCGATGACTCGCGCCTTGGCCGAGACGGTTGACCTGATTATCGGAATGAGTCCCGAACATATCAGGGAGATTCTGCGGCTCGCTCCGGGTGCAGTTGAAAAGACCTTCTTGTTCAAGAACTTTCCTGTATCAGGGAAGGATGGGGAAGGAGTGGATGACCCAATTGGGCTTTCCCCTGATCGATACAATCAGACTTTTCTTGAAATTGGCGAGGTCCTCGGGGAGCATCTGCAGGAGTTCATTCGACGAATCGATCTTCACGGAGCCACGCATGCAGTTCGTTAGTCATTGGCTCCGCCGAATTATCCTGATCACATTTGCGACAGGAATTCTGGTTGGAGGGAGCTATCTCGTTGTCTGGCGACTTGGCGCAGCAGAGAGTAATCCGATTGAATCAGTGGCGGTCGGATCGACAATTGAGGATCGCTATGTCCAGAATGACGCATTTGGTGTTGGTGAGAAACTTGAATTCGATATTAACTATGGATTTATTAATGCCGGAACCGCCACACTCGAAGTCGCCTCACTCGTAGACTACAAGGGTCGACCATCCTATCAGATTATCTCTACTGCACACTCCAATGATTTCTTTACCACTCTCTATCCGGTCGATGATCGGATTGAGTCTATCATTGATGCCAACGGGCTTTTTAGCTGGCGATTCGACAAGCGAATTCGGGAAGGAAACTACCGGGCTGAGCGAAAATATGAATTCGATCAGCTCAACCGTCAGGTCATCTATAAAGATTCAACCTATCAGCTTGATCCTTTCACCCAGGATGCCCTTTCCTCTATCTATTTCATTCGTTGTCAGCCCCTGGTGGTCGGGAAGTCATTTTTTCTGCAGAATTTCATCGACGGTCACAAAAACAATATCGAAGTCAAGATTCTGCGCAAAGAGCGGATTACGGTCAAGGCCGGTGAATTCGATTGTCTCGTAGTCGAACCACTTACCAATGATGTCGGGCTGTTCAAGCATGAAGGGAAGCTGACCGTCTGGCTGACCGATGACCGTCTTCGTCTCCCGGTCCTTATGAAATCGAAGATCATCGTCGGTTCGGTTGTCGCTGAATTGACCTCTTTCAAGCTCGGCGAACTAGCTGAGCTCTAGCCCCGGTCATTTTCTCTCATACTCTTCCATTTCGGTATTGAATAGACTTCATTTTGACGATCTGATATCCTACCTTCACTGGTAACAAATTTTGAATTCTCTGACCATTGCAAAGAGGTTAGTGCTACCGTGTCACGATTGATTGAATGTGTTCCGAATTTTTCTGAGGGGCGTCGCCCTGAGGTCATCACCGCAATCATTGAGGCTATTTCGTCGGTGAACGGCGCGATCCTGCTTGATCATGAAATGGATGCCGATCACAATCGAGCGGTGATCACCTTTGTTGCTCCGCCGAATCTGGTGGTCGAGGCGGCGTATCGCGGTTATCAGAAAGCAGCAGAACTGATCGACATGTCCACCCATTCCGGTGCGCATCCGCGAATGGGGGCCTGCGATGTTTGCCCGTTTATTCCTCTCGGGGACGTGACGACTGAAGAAGCAATCGAACTGGCGCATGCCCTCGCCAAACGAGTCGGCGACGAATTGAAAATTCCGGTCTATCTCTATGAAGATGCCGCCACCAATACAAAGCGAAAGAACCTGGCGAGTGTGCGTGCCGGCGAATACGAAGGGATTCGGGACTCGATTGCAACCGATCCCGAACGTTTCCCCGATTACGGACCGCGAATAATCAATCTGAAAGCGGGTGCGACGGCAATCGGTGTTCGTTATCCGCTGGTCGCCTATAATGTCTATCTGGGGACCTCCGATGTGACCATCGCCGGTCGTATTGCCGATGCCGTACGTCACCTGACCGGTGGCTATCGCTTTGTCAAGGCACTTGGTTTCGATATTAAAGAGAGAAATCAGGCACAGATTTCGATGAATCTGACCAACTACACCAAGACTCCGATTCATCGGGTCTTTGAGACCATCAAGAGCGAAGCCGAACGATACGGCGTGATGGTCACCTCGTCGGAGATTGTCGGACTTCTGCCGAGTGAAGCACTCTTTGCGGCGGCCGAGCACTATTTGAGAATTGAGAAGTTTTCGAAGGCGCAAATTCTGGACGAGAAGCTTCGGGTGGCGATGTCGAGCATGCCCGGATCATCCAGTACGCCGGAAGAATCGCTCTTTGATCAGGTGGCCTCGGCAAGTCCGGCTCCGGGGGGAGGATCGGTAGCAGCCGCAGCAGGATCACTAGCTGGTGCATTGACTGCAATGGTCTGTCGATTGAGCATCGGGAAGAAAGCGTACGCCGATGTTCGAGATGAGCTGAGCAGCATCCGTGATCAGGCCGATCAGCTTCGTAAGCGGCTTGAGATGCTCATTGTCGAAGATACCGAAGCATTCATGAAAGTGATGAGTGCATTTAAGCTCCCCAAGGCAAGTGAGCCACAACAGCAGGAAAGAGATGCAGCGATTCAATCTGGGTATCAGGCCGCCGCACAAGCCCCTCTTGAAACGATGACCGTCGTGCGGGACCTCCTTCGTTTGATTGCTGTCGTCGCCCGAAAAGGGAATCAGGCATCACTTTCTGACGCCGGAGTTGCGGCTCTGATGGGACAGGCGGCGATTGAAGGGGGATATTACAACGTGAGCATTAATCTTGGTTCAATAACTGATGAGTCATTTCGAGTGACTTTGAAAAAGAAGGCCGATGCAATTCGGACAGAGGGGAATACTCTCGTTCGGGAAATTCGTTCCTATGTGGACGAAAAACTCGGCGTGAGCGCACTCTCATGAACTTCTACAATCTGCTTCGTAATCTGGGAGTTTATGTCAGTTAAAATCGACCTTCACATGCACACCTCTGCCAGTGACGGGGTCCTCACCCCGATGCAACTGCTTGATCTGGTTCGTGAATCGGGGCTTTACTGTTTCTCTGTCACCGATCACGATACCATAGATGGTAGTGATGCGATCAGTGCGGCACTCCTTGATGGAGATCCGAAATTCATCACCGGCGCTGAGCTTTCGGTCGACTGTTTCGGCGCCGATATGCACATGCTCGCCTATGGGTTTGACGCCACAGACAAGAATCTTCGAACATCGCTGGATAGTTTTCAGGTCATGCGCAAAGAGCGTGGCAGCAAGATTGTCGATCGTCTGAAAAGCCTGGGGGTAGAGATTGAGCATGAGACCGTCGCCCGTATTGCAGGCAATTCAGTCGTCGGTCGACCACATATTGCTGAGGCACTCATTGAACATCGCGTGGTACGGACGATTGAAGAGGGATTTCGGAAATATCTCGGCTACGATTGCCCAGCCTATGTCCCCAAGTCGACCTGGGATCCGGCAGTAGCAATCGAATCTGTCCACCAGGCCGGGGGGATCACCATCATGGCACATCCGGGAATAGCCGAAATGCACAAGTACATCGAACGACTGGTACCGATGGGGCTGGACGGAATCGAAGTCTACCATACAAATCATTCGAGTAGCCAGTCGACTCAGCTGCGAGAGACTGCAAAGAGATTTGGACTGCTCATTTCAGGTGGAACCGATTTTCATGGTCGCCCGGGGCGGAATTTCCCGCTCGGAATGGCGGGAATGACCCGGGAACTTCTCGGCGCACTCCTTGCGCGGATCGACGATGTCCAGAGCGTAAGAAAGATCTCTGTGGTATCTTCTGTAGCGTACACTTCAAAAGGAACCCTTTCCCGATGAACAGAATGAAACTCTTAGCTTTCTCTTTTCTGTTAGTTGCATCAATGATCTCGATGAGCATGGCACAGGAGTATCTGCCGGATTCCATCGCCATTCAGATTGTCGATGAATATCGCCGAGTTACCGGTCTACCGCCGAGCGGATTTGCTACGATGAGCGAGCCCCCCTGTGATGACGAACTCTGTCATCCGCGATGCGGGACGAGCGCGGTGCTCAATTTTCTAGGGCAACGTGAACTGATCGATCCCCGATTCCTTCGAGGAACAAATGCAGCTGATCCGCTGCGTCCTGATTTGCCGTCCAGTTTTCTGTCGCCGGGTGGTTTTTTCACTATTCACTACACCACGTCAGGGAATGATGCAGTCTATCAATCCAATGTCGACTCAGACGGGGATGGGGTGCCTGATTACGTGGAGTCAGTCGCGCGTATTGCTGATTCTGTCTACAATTTTGAAGTGATTACGCTCGGTTATCCCAAGCCTCCGGTCGATACGGGGGTGATCGAAGGCGGCGATGCTCGGTATGACATTTATCTGAGAAATCTCAGCTCAGGCATTTTCGGACTCACCTACTCCGACCCGGAATCACACAATATTCCGGGAGATTTCGTTGCGACCTCATATCTCGTCCTTGAAAACGACTATGCAGATTTCGAACGGTACAAGAATCGACCGTTGGATGCGATTCGGGTGACCACGGCTCACGAGTATTTCCATGCGATTCAGTTCGGTATCGACATCGGCGAGTTTGACAACACCGGAGGGATTCAGCGTCGGTACTGGATGGAGATGTCGGCAGTCTGGATGGAAGAACAGGTCTACGATGATATCAACGACTACTACACGTATATCGACAGAAGCGGTTTTCTTCTCTCTCCAAGGAGATCATTGCAGGAATTTACCGGCACTGATCCATTTAGACCTTATGCAGCAGTTTTGTTTCCGCTGTACCTGAGTGAGCGATTTGGACAGGGAATCATCAAACGGATTTGGACCGAATGCGGACTCATCGGGCCGAATGCCCTTGATGCCATCAATCGTGCGATTTTTATCAGTAGCGGGGTCGACTCTATGAGTCTTGCTACTGCGCTGGCGGAATTTGCGACCTGGAACTATTTCACAGGCCAATATGCTTCTGCCGCGCCAACAGGGATCGGCTATGAAGAGGGATCGGATTTCCCAGAGATACCTGAAAACCAATTTATACAGGTGAGCAATCTCCCTTTTGTCACTCTCCCGACCGATACACAGTTGCGTCCTCAATACAATGCCTCCACCTACATTCGATTTGAGGAGCTACAAAATCTTGATGTCAAGACCATAGCTGCAAACCGAACAACAATCTGCTTTGCTGTTGACAGCGTCGGGCAATGCGTCGATTCTCTCACTCTCCTCTTCCGAATCGACGAGAACTCCTTTTGTACCGCTGTCGACAATTTCGGCGCATGCACTGATACCGTGACTTTGATTGATGATACAACAATTCAGTGCTTCAATGGCCCTGGTGGTGAAGACTGCACCGGGACCGTCCGTGTCAACGATCTTGATCTGACTAAAGTCCTTTCAATTTTTGGATTGCTCGGTCAGCCAGCAGATAGTTTTGTGCAATGGGGAATTTCGACCATCTATCAGCTCGAGAACAAACTCGACTCTCATCGAGTCGAGTTTTTCACACTCCCCAGTTTTACCAATCTCGCCATCGAATTTGCCCGCCCTGATAGTTTTCGTTCGATCACACTGGTGCTTGCACCGGCGACGATCAATCGGCTCTTGTATTCACAGCAACTCCCGAATTCATCGATCCTGAGATTTGCTCTCGGTAATAGTTTCGACACTACCGGGATAGAAAGTGAACTCATTTCGAGACCCAGTTCTGTTCTCTATCCCTATCCGAATCCTGCAGTCGTACATAGTATGGGGACTGCTCCGATCAGTTTTCGGTTCGAAGGGCCGACGAATTCAGCGACATTTCCTGAATATGCATCCGCGTTTCTGAGCATCGACATCTACACAAGTTCCGGCGACTACGTGGCGACTTCTTCATTTACCACGCCGATGCAGGATCGTCTTGGTGTATATCGTTACGCGGAGTACACCGCCACCTGGGATATGAACAATCAGGACGGTGAACCCGTTGCCGGAGGAGTCTATCTCGCGGTCGCAAAGCTTTACGTCGATGCGAGTAGAAAAGACCTGCTGGCTGAAGCAAAACAGAAACTGCTGATTGTTCGATAGCGGCTCACCACCTGATGATCGCTTACATGACAGGTTGCATTCGCTGAGAATGAATGAGAATCAGCAACGTTGCTTCACACTTCTATGATTCAATTGTGCAACGCGATAAAGTAATCACCCGCGAGACGAACGATCGGTGGTTGCCGCTGCTGGTACAGGCGGCATTGCTTGCTGCGCTCAATTACGTCTTGTCACTCTCCCTTGTCTGGCTTGTGAATATAAAACCGATCTTTGTGCTTCTCTTTATCAGCGCAGGGGTGTGGGGGGCAGGGAGTGCGATCCTCACAGCCATTTTTGGCATTCTCCTCTGGACATTCGCCAACCCGCTCGGTCCAGCCCCGTTGCCAGTTGCGGCTGCTCAGGTGTGTGGTGGAATCCTCGCGGCACTTGCCTGTGGTATCTCAGTTCATCTGACAAGAAACCGAAAAGGAATGATGCTCTGGCTCTTTGCGGCACTCGGTGGGCTCTTATCAACAGGAGTATTTTTTCTTGTCGTGAATACCGTCGATGCGTGGGTGAACCAGCCTTTCTGGCCCTGGTTTGTGACCGGGATGTTTACCAGTCTCATGCCAATTGCATTACACGCGTTTCTCTTTCCTGCACTCGTTCCCGTAATTGTCCGTCTGCGGAGACTCAATGTCGGCGGGGTCGGGAGAGTATGAAGCAACTCGCATGTATCCGGCATGCTCCGTTCTTGGTTGTGATCATTGCAATCATCTGGATTTCATCCGCTCACTCACAAACGAGCGACTCAACGAGAACAGACTCCACCCGTCTTCGCCCTGATTCACTTGCTCTGCGACTTCGGGAAGAAGTGCGGGAAGAGAGAACCAGAAGGGAAGAGCAATCAGTCAAGATTCCATCTGCCAGTGCTCTCCATCACGATTCAACAGCTACTTGGTTACAGACAGCTGCCGCGTATTTGCCGCAACTTGGTCGAGCGCGCTATCCGAACGGGACTGATGACATGCTATGGCTGCATCCATTGGTGAATCTCGAACCGTGGCGTCGATGGCCAATGCGCACGACTGCATCTATCGCCGGAACAGAGATTGGTGGATTTGGGAGTTTGTATGAGCAGATCCCTCTCGATCCTTTTGAGCATGCACTTGAACCAAATGGAGCGACAGACCTGCTGTCACTTCCCGATATGATGGCGGAAGGGGATCAGGTTTTCTTAAGTGGTATGACGGAACAGTTTGGTGCGAACAATCTGGTCAACTCGGTTTTCACATTAGACTCTGGTACTCTTGGGAATCCTCAGACGACGTTGCTTCATGACCGAGGAACATTGAACTATTCCTACACACGGGGTCGTTATCACAATCGTTTTCGGAACGGCCGTGAGATCAGTCTCGGACTCGGCTATCGACTTTCAACCGATCCAGAAACTTTTGGCCGATATGACCAATATCAGTATGCCGGGTCTCTGAAGCAGCCGCTAGCTCGTGGTTGGGAATTGACTGCATCAGGGACATTGAATGATCTCGAAGCTCCCATTTATACTCAACCAGAGCTTGGAGCGGCAGTTGTTCGGCGTGAATTGCAGCAGCGACAACTTCACGCGGCACTGAGTCGACATACCGCGAAGGAAAATCGTTCGACAAGTCGAGCAATCCTACTGGACTATTCTAGGCAGCACAGTCATGCAGATGGTGTGCTCTCAAATCGATTCGATCAGTGGAAATATCGGTTTGGGTATCAGCAATCTCATTGGTTTGGTCGATGGGGTGTGCAGTCTTCACTCGGCATACAAAGCGATGAATATCGTTCTGGCGTGGGCGTGAATCAGAGAACAAGTTACGATGCAAGGACAACACTCATTCAGAAAAATACACGCTCGGTCTTCGGCATGACGGCTTCTCTTGTCATCCCTGCCGGACGAAATCTATTGCCTGCGTTTTCTGCGACATACGGTATTTCCGGGGACGCATGGTCGATCTGGTGGGGATTGTCATACACCTCACGTGCCCCATCATTGCATGAGCTCTTTCTCCCGTTTCGCACCGGCAACGCAGTCCCATCTTTGAGTGTCTATACTGAACAAGGGAAAAGTGATCTGAGAGATGAGCATAGACTTTCTTTCTCAACGACCGTCACACGCCGTTCTGAGCATTCGAATCTGAGTCTGCTTTTTCTCTCCGGTGTTCAGTCACAAGAAATTGGATGGTCTGCATCGCTCGATAGTAGTTCGATTTCATTTCAGCCGGATAACAGGAATCGTCGCTTCATTGCATTAGGTGCGGTAGGAGATCTTCGAGTTTTCAAGGGAGGACTCCTCTTTGGAAGTCTGGGGGGATGGACATCATCAGATCCTGAGCGTGATCGTCACCCGCAATTTCAGGCAACGGTCGGAGGTGATCTTGAAATTCCAATTCGCTCCCGTCTCATCACATTGCGCGGCTCCACTGAAGTTCGCTTTGTATCGGAGTGGACTGGTCTGTACGGCGAACCGATCGGCGGGACTGCTGAATCGTATTCGACACTCTGTCTGGTGATGAAGTCATTTGAAATTCACTGGATTATTACTAATGGCCTGAATAGCGCGACTGCGTTGCGTGATTTCGCAGTTCAGCCGGAACGACTGGATCGCATCGGTTTAGTCTGGCACTTCCTCGATTAGTCTTCGCAGATACGACCCTTCCTGTCGTTGACCTCTACTCCACAATCAACGATTATATCCCATGCCACTAGATCGGGAAGCCGCCTTTCAGCTTGTCCTTGAGAAAATCGGGGAGGGGAATCTTCTCTCCCACATTCTTGCCGTTGAGGCCGGGATGCGAGCAGTGGCTACACGCCTCGGTGAAGATATCGAAAGTTACGGACTGGTCGGGCTGCTGCATGATCTGGATTACAACGAAACGAAAGATGATCACGCGCGTCATACCTATCTGACACGTGAGTGGCTCACTCCCTATCAACTTCCCGAATCATGGCTTCATGCTATTGAAGCCCACCCCGGGCATGTTCCCTGTAAATCGATCATGGACTGGGCACTGTATGCCGTTGACCCAACCACCGGTTTTCTTGTCGCTGCCTTTCGCATGCATCCCTCAAAGACGCTCGCCGGACTCGATTCGGAATTTCTTCTTCGTCGTTTCAATGAAAAGCGTTTTGCGGCTGGAGCAAATCGGGAGGCGATGGCCTCCTGTTCACAACTCGGCTTTGAATTGAGTGACTTTCTGCTGCTCGTGCGGGATGGGATGCTCACGGTGCCTATTCGAAAGCTCGCTGAGTGACGAGCAACCCAACGATCCCATCGTCAAAGCGTGCAATATTCTCCTGGTCTCTCTATGATTTCGCGAATACAATTTTTTCCATGAATGTGATCTCGCTCTATACAAAGCGATACATTGTCGAAGACCTGAAGCTCGGCGACTTCTGGTTTGATCTCCCTTTTTCACTCGCGATGCTGCTGGTGGCACTCTGCTCACCGATCTTAGGAGCAATTTCCGATCAGCGTGATGAGAAGAAACGATATGTGCTTTTCTTTACAATTCTCTGTTGTCTGGCGACAGCTGCGATGGGATTTGTCGGCAGCGAGGCGGTTCTCTTGTCAGGACTCTTCGTGGTGGCAGTTTTTTGTTATGAATCGGCGCAGCCATTTTACAATTCGTTGCTCTATTCGGTCGCTTCGGGTCGAAAGGCCCGACTGGTCTCCGGTTACGGTGTAGCTCTCGGTTATGTTGGCGCGGTGCTCGGCATGATCTTCGTAATGCCTTTTGTTGGTGGTGAAATTTTCGGCACACCAGTCACTTTCATTGAAGGAACAGGGAAGACTGGTGCCTTTCTTCCAACCGCGATCCTGTTCGCACTTTTTTCTTTTCCACTGTTTTTCTTTGTGCAGGAGCGTCGTCATCACACGCGGGTGCCGGTCGATTTCTCCAGAGCGGTTCAGGATTTGAAGCAGGGGCTTTCCGACAGTAAGAAATATCCGGGAGTCAGGCGATTTCTGGTTGCGACATTTTTTACCAATGACGCTGCGAATACCGTCATCGTAAATATCGGAATCTATTGTTCACTCGTACTTGGTTTTGCTGACGCCCAGATCACC
Source organism: uncultured Ignavibacteriales bacterium (assembly GCA_964518635.1). GTDB lineage: Bacteria > Zixibacteria > MSB-5A5 > GN15 > FEB-12 > CAZFGK01. Next base: position 13,215 of record CAZFGK010000027.1, on the reverse strand, counting down.
TACTTTCTGATTATTGCGACATTGACCGCGGTGGTGGGCTCTTTTCTCTTCGGATTGCTCGCACGCAATCATTCACTTAAGGGGTTACAATTGGGGATCAATCTCGGCTGGGTCGTGGGGTTGGTTGCCCTTCTGTTTGTACAGGGGGGATGGATAGTCTGGCTCCTGGGCTGCGTAGTAGGAGTCATGCTCGGTGGGCTCTGGACAACATCACGTCCCTATTTAGCGGAATTGGTGCCGGAGGAGGAACACGGACGTTTTTTTGGTCTCTTTGCTCTCGCAGGAAGGGCCTCTGCAGTTGTTGGACCGCTTCTGTGGACTTCGGTCGTCCTGATCTTTCGTCCCGGTTCTTCCACCGGAGATTTTATCGGGCAGATGTTTTCCCTCTCAGAAGATGCTGCCAAGCAACTCCCCTATCAGGCGGGATTGGCGAGTTTGGCTCTGATGATGCTGTTTGGCTATTTTCTGATGCGAACCCTTCCGGAGACATCACCGAAGGATCCAGAACAGGATGCGAAGAGTAGAATAGCCGTATGATCAAAGTCGGCAACAGCTATCGTTATTCGGGCTGCCTGCATCTGCACACCACCCATTCGGATGGCTCCAAGCCATTGTCACAGATTATCCCCATCGCGCAGCGTGAGAAACTCGACTTTCTGCTCGTGACCGATCATATGACAATCGCTGCGCGTGAGGAAGGGCTGCAGGGGTGGCATGATTCATTGCTCGTGGGAATCGGCTACGAACACAATGATCCTGCCGACACACATCACTATCTCATTTTCGGTTCATCGAAGACCTACGCGCCATCTCTTTCTGCGCAGGGGTATGTTTCTGCGGCAAAATCAGAGAACGCTCTTGGAATCATCGCCCATCCGGATGAAGTCCGTCGTAAGAAGAAATATCCCCCTTATCCATGGACCGACTGGTCGGTCGAAGGGTTTGACGGGATCGAAATCTGGAATCAGATGTCGGAGTGGACTGAGAGAGTGACGAACTGGAACATTCTGCCATCCGGCTTACATCAATCCTGGTCACTGATCCGACCACCAGCGGCGACTCTTGCGCGGTGGGATGAACGCGCACAAAACGGGAAGTGCGTGGGAGTTGCCGGAGCGGATGCGCATGCTTTTCGGGTCATGATCGGTCCGTTCACGCTGCATGTCTTTCCTTACCGGAAGCATTTCCGTGCCTTGCGAACGGTGGTGCATCTGACTGAGCCCCTTTCTCAGGATTCGCATGTCGCATTGAGACAGCTCTATGAGGCGATTCGCGCAGGGCAGGTATGGTTCGGGAATCGCTTGCTTGGAGCGTTTGAGGAAGCGACGGTAGAGGTCATTTCTGCTTCCAGATCAGTTGCAATAACCGATCAGATCAAGTTGAAACCCGATCTCCACTTTAAAGTTGTTCTCCCACACATGACATCAATCGGATTGATAAAAGATGGAACGTGCATCCTCGAATCAGAAGATGACCGCCTAACTATTCCGATTACTTCAGTCGGACTCTACAGATTGCAGTTCTGGCTGGGAGAGCGCGCCTGGTTTTTCACCAATCACTTCCGAGTGATCGCATGAGCAATCCCCGAGTGGAGTGGTTCGTGCTGGGGAATCTCGAATTACAAATACGACCGGAGATGAGCGGGAAGTTTGTCCAGCTTCTGTATCAGGGGCGTCATCTTGTCGCCATCGGTGATATCGAAGTCTATCCCTATCATGCCCATCTCGCCAAAGAGCTGACCGAACAACTCGGACTCTTTGGCGGAAGCTGGGAGGCACTCCCCGATCTTTATCGCCCTCCATCCGGAGTGAAGATCATCGGCGGGGGATGGTTTCGACTGGAAAGCGGGATGTTGTTCTTGTACGGTCAGTCACGGGCTTACGGAAAATTCGACTCCGATTGGTTTTCCTCGACGGGAGTTGTCGACCGGGTGCACGGCTTTGAAGTCGTAGTCGGCGAGTAACAAAAATTGACTCAATTCCCGCCTGACTAAAGGATTGACAGCCCCTCCCCAGAGCAATACCCTTCACCCCCGTGATGCCACCCAAAACAGCAGGGAGAATCTCGGCTTAGGTACAAGCCGGACAACATGTTTGATCAGTTGCTCCCGATTCTCGTTCTTCTCGCAGTCAGTATCATTCTGGCTTCGCTGCTTTCTATTTTGTCCTCGGTTATCGGCAAGAAAACCTCGCTGGGGGCGAAAACTGATGCCTACGAATGCGGCATCGAACCGACCGGTACTACCCGCGACCCGGTTCCGGTCAAATTCTACATGATAGCCATCTCATTTATCCTTTTTGACCTTGAAGTCATTTTTCTCTTTCCGTGGGCACTGGTGGCGCGAGACCTGGGGATGTTTGGCTTTCTGAATATTGCGGTATTCGCCGTTGTCATTCTGGTCGGATACATATATGAACTCAGCCGCGGGGCATTGACCTGGGATTGATATGGGTTTAGAAGAGAAGATTCCTGATTCGATTATTCTGACCTCCGTTGACAAGATGGTCAACTGGGCGCACAAACGTTCGATGTGGCCGCTCGGATTCGGGCTTGCCTGCTGTGCGATTGAAATGATCTCTTCTTTTTCATCCCACTTCGATCTTGCCCGCTATGGGATGGAGGTCATGCGACCATCCCCCCGTCAGGCCGATCTGATGATCGTCGCGGGGCGAGTCTCTGTCAAAATGGCTCCAGTTCTCAAAAGATTGTATGAGCAGATGCCCAATCCGAAATGGGTGATCTCAATGGGAGCGTGTGCCTCCTGCGGCGGGGTATTCAATAACTATGCCCTCGTTCAGGGAGTTGATCGTGTCGTCCCTGTCGATATTTATGTCCCCGGCTGCCCACCCCGACCGGAGCAGCTCATGCAGGGAATTCTCAAACTGCAGGAAAAGATCGACCGTGAGTCAGTGAAGGATAAACGTGAAGAGTGGGGCAAAGCCCTTGTCTAGGCTTCGCTCTGTTGTCTCATCCCCAAATGTTATGAATCGTCGAGGCGTGTCGCGCCTTGTGAAAAAATGCACAACCGGAGTGGTAAGCAGTTGTTAGAGAAGCTGAAACAGTTTTTCGATCAGCGTTTCCCCGGCGTGGTCAGGAAATCAAGTGAGTTCCGTGGCGACTGGTCATTCTGGATTGCGGGTGAATCGCTGATTGATGTCTGCAACGCCCTCAAGAATGATTCCGACCTTCAGGTGAAATTACTCGCCGATGTGACCTGTGTCGACTGGCTCGATCATCCAGAGGGGAAGGATGGACGCTTTGAAGTGGTCTATAATCTCTATTCTCTCAAATATAAGTATCGATTTTTCCTGAAGGTGAATGTCACTGCTGAAAAACCGGAAGTGCCATCACTTACTCCGCTCTGGAATGGTGCCAACTGGACTGAGCGAGAGGTCTACGATCTCTTCGGGATAATCTTTGTCGGTCATCCGAAACTTGAAAAATTACTGACACCCGACGAACTGGATGGGCATCCCCTTCGTCGCGATTTTCCCCTTACCTATGAAGTTCCTCATTTTAGCTGGAACAAGGATGATCCGCCGGAGGTGATTCGCTGATGGAACAGCGTGTCATGCACCTCAATATGGGTCCACAGCATCCGTCCACACACGGCGTGCTGCGAGTAGAGCTTGATCTCGAAGGGGAGACGGTCATCAAGACTACCCCTGTGATCGGTTATCTCCATACCGGCATTGAGAAGACGATGGAGTCGAAGCTTTACTACAAAGCACTCCCGTGTACCGATCGTATGGACTATCTCGCGCCGATGTCGAATAATCTAGGATATTCGCTGACAGTTGAAAAACTGATGGGGATCGAAGTCCCTGAACGAGTGAAGTGGGCGAGAGTCTGTCTGGCAGAATTGACACGAATCAATTCCCATCTGGTCTGGCTCGGCACTCATGCCCTTGATCTTGGCGCGATGTCGATGTTGCTCTACGCAATGCGTGAGCGAGAGTCGATTGTCGAAATCTACGAGGCCTGCGGCGGTCAACGTATGATGACCTCCTATATCCGTATCGGCGGACTCGCTGACGATCTCCCGAAGAATTTTGATTCTCTTGTACGCAAGGTGATCAAACAGGTCAATGAAGGGATCAAAGACTACGAGACGTTGCTCAACGAAAATGAAATTTTCCGAAGCCGCACAGAAAATGTCGCCGTGATTTCTGCCGAAGACGCACTCAACTGGTCACTCACCGGCCCGCTTTTGCGCGGGAGCGGAATCGCCAAAGACCTGCGCAAAGATAACCCCTATTCGGGATATGAGAAATTTCAGTTTGATGTTCCTGTTGGCAAAAACGGAGATTCGTACGATCGCTATCTGATTCGTGTCGCGGAGATGAAAGAATCACTCAAGATCATCCAGCAGGCGATTGATGGAATGCCCTCCGGCCCCTATCGGGCGCATGTTCCCGGAGTTGTTTTGCCGCCGAGAGAAGATATGATGACGAAGATGGAATCACTCATTTTCCATTTCAAGATCATCACGGATGGCTTCAATGCCCCTGTCGGCGGAGTCTATCAGGGAATCGAATCACCGAAGGGTGAGCTTGGTTTCTATATCGCCGGAGACGGAACGAATAAACCACGTCGCGTGCGTGTGCGGCCACCGTCAATGATCAATCTGGCGTCGCTACCAGCTCTGACAGAGGGTGGGCTGCTCTCTGATGTAATTTGTGCCATCGGTTCTGTTGATATTGTGTTGGGAGAGGTCGACCGATGATTCTTAACGCCGATTCAGTCGCAAAAATAAAAGCCAAACTCCCGCTGTATCCGAAGCGGAAGTCAGTCATTTTGCCGGCGATTACCATTGCATTTGAGCAGGTCGGACATCTGAATGATGATATCTATAGAGAGATTTCAACGATCATTGATATCCCGTATGTCGAGATTGCTGAAGCCGCAACTTTCTATACCCTCTTCCCAAAAGAGCCAGTCGGGAAAAATCTGATTCAGGTCTGTCACAATATCTCCTGCGCATTGGTCGGCAATGACGGCCTCACCAGCTATCTCGAACAGAAACTGGGAATTAGCAAAGGGGAGACCACTCCTGATCGGAAATTTACGCTCAAGACCGTCGAATGTCTCGGTTCCTGTGCAACGGCCCCGATGATGCAGATCAATGACCAGTTCTACGAAAATCTTGATCGTGCAAAAGTAGACGCGATCATAGAAGAGATGAAGAAGAAGGGTTGATGTTTTACTCACCGGTCAGAACGAATGCAAAGGAAGTCGCCACGAGCGACCGTCTGCATCTGTTCAAATATGTCGAAGACCCTGAGCAACCAAAGCTCGCGACTTATGTCGCGCATGGCGGTTATACCGCATGGAAAAAAGTCCTGACTTCGATGTCCTCTGATGAGCTGATCACCGAAGTAAAGGCCTCCGGGCTTCGTGGACGTGGTGGTGCCGGATTTCCGACCGGCATGAAGTGGAGTTTTGTCCCCAAAGATTCGCCGAAAGCCCGCTATTTAGTCTGCAATGCCGATGAATCCGAACCCGGCACCTGTAAAGATCGCGTCCTGATGGAACGTGATCCGCACGGGGTGATCGAGGGGATGGCGATCGGTGCGTTTGCAATCAAATCAAAGCTCATGTTCTGCTATATCCGCGGCGAATTCAACGAGTCGATTCGTGTAATGGAAAAGGCCATGCGCGAAGCATACGCCGCAGGACATCTTGGGAAAAATATCTACGGCTCTGGATACGATCTTGATCTGGTCATTCATACTGGTGGCGGTGCTTATATCTGTGGTGAAGAGACGGCATTACTCAATTCTCTCGAAGGGGAGAAGGGGTTGTCGCGTATTCGTCCTCCGTTTCCAGCTGTCGAGGGGCTTTATGCCTCACCGACCATCGTGAACAATGTCGAGACTCTGGCTGCTGTCACTCACATCGTGAATCGCGGTGCCGCCTGGTACAAGACGATGGGTACGGAAAAATCTGCCGGTTCGAAGCTCTTCTCATTGTCTGGTCATGTGAAGCAGCCGGGGAACTATGAAGTCGAACTTGGCTTTCCACTCAAGAAGTTGATCTATGATCCTGCCTATGGTGGCGGCATTCTCGGTGACAAGAAGCTCAAAGGGGTGATCCCCGGAGGGGCATCCACGCCGTTTCTGACTCCCGACATGATTGATGTCGGTCTTGACTATGAATCTCTTACTGCCAAAGGTTCAATGCTCGGCTCCGGAGCGGTGATTGTTTTCGACGAAGACACCTGCATCATCTGGACTATTTACAAATTGATCCACTTCTTCCGCCATGAATCATGCGGAAAATGCACGCCGTGCCGTGAGGGGACCGGCTGGCTGGAGCAGGTGATCGGGAACATTCTGCACGGTAACGGCCGCCCTGGTGATATTGAAAAGATAGAATCCTTGTGCGAGAATATCCTCGGACGTACCATCTGCCCGTTGGGAGATGCTGCCGTGATGCCAATTCAATCTGCGATCAAGCACTGGCGACCAGAATGGGAATACGCCATTGCGCATGGTCGTCCACAAATCCAAACCAACTTTGCTTTCGCTTGATATGGCTATGAGAACGACAACATCGGCTACAGTAGAGACCGTCACTTTCACCCTTGACGGTCAGAGTTTGACCGTGCCGAAAGGGACAACGGTCTTGCAGGCGGCGCTTGATCATCAGGTCAAGATTCCGTTTTTCTGCTACCATCCGAAACTGAAACCGGTCGGCTCCTGCCGTATGTGCTATGTCGAAATCGAGAAGATTCCGAAACTTATGGTCTCCTGCGCGACCGAAGCCACGAATGGAATGGTCGTTCATTCCGATTCCGATATGGTTAAGCGTGGGCGCAAAGGTGTGCTCGAATTTACCCTGATCAATCATCCGCTCGATTGTCCGACCTGCGATAAGGGGGGAGAATGCGACCTGCAGGATCTTACCTTTGCGCACGGATTCGATGACAGCCGTTTTGATTTCCAGAAATATCGATTCACTGACGGCGCCGAACAGACCACCTTTGATGACAAGAAAATCGGCCCGGAGATTGTCCTCAATCGGAATCGCTGCATTCTCTGCTACAAATGTGTCCGCGCAAATAAAGAAGCATTCGGTGAATATGATCTTGGTGCCTACGAGCGCGGAAATATCACTGAAATAAATGCGGCCCCCGGAGAAGAGGTTTCCAATCCATTTTCGGGGAATTTGGTAGAAATCTGTCCGGTCGGCGCACTCACGAATACCGACTGGCGCTACAAAATTCGTGTCTGGCTTACCCAGCAGCATGCATCCCTTGATCCTTATTCAAGTTCGGGTGTGAATACGACCTATTTCTGCGAACGCCATCAGAATAAAATTTTCAGAGTAACGAGCCGCAGAAATGACAGCATCGACGACGGTTGGTTGTCCGACGTCGTCCGTTATGGCTATCAGGTCGCTACCGCTGAAGATCGTCTGCTGACCCCACTCATTCGGAAAAATGGGACACAGGTCAAAGCAACCTGGGATGAAGCACTTGGATTCATTGCCAAGCGACTGGCTGAGATCAAGTCAAAGCGTGGCTCCAAAGGGATTGCTGGTCTGATTTCGCCGACACTTTCCAACGAGAGTATGATCGCTTTCGCCGCCCTCATGCGCGGAACGCTCGGTTCACCGAATGTCGATTATCGCTTCGACGGGCGTGCTATCGGCAAGGGGTATGCGAGTACATTTGCGGCTGCTTTTAGCCAGCCAATTTCGATTGCGGCATTGGATACTTCCGAAGTTACCGTGGTGTTCGGTTCTGATTTACATCGGGAACATCACAATGAATATCTCCGTCTGAGAAAAGCTCATCAGTTTTCAAACGCAAAAGTATTCTTGCTGAATCCGTATTCAACGAAGGCATCTGATATCGCTACGCTCGAAGTCGTTTGTAATCCGGGTACCAAAGAGCATCTGCTCAACGGACTCTGCCTTGCTGCGATTGAGATGGGTATTGTCGAGCAGCCAGACGCACTCAAGAAAGCGCTGCCCTACGCGACGGTCGCTGACGCCGCAACTGCGGCTGGTGTGAGTGCTGATGATCTTCGTCTGGTTGCAAAAAATCTGGCAGAAGCCCGCTCAGTTTCATTCATCGCGGGTGAACTGGTCTGTCTGTCGCGCGACCGGGAAACACTTTCCATCGCAATGTCGAATCTTCGCCTCGCCTTCGGACTTGATCGTAAAGGTCAAATCGGAATTCTCTCCCGTTACAGCAATTCACGCGGAGCGGATCGAACCGGCGTCGCCCCTGAACTTTGGAGCAGTACAAAAACTCTCCTTGCACCGCTCGGCGAAATGAATACTGAATCTGGATTTTCTACTGACGAGATACTGACTGCCATGCATAAAGGGGAACTTGGTGCATTGATGGTCATTGGTCAGAATCCGGTGATGCTTGCACCGGATCGGAACTACATCAGCGAGGGAATGCGAAAGCTCGATTTTCTGGTCGTGGCTGACTTGTTCGAAACTGAGACGACCGCTATGGCCGATGTCGTCCTTCCGCTTGCATCATTCGGCGAAACAGCCGGGAGCTATACAAATCTTGAAGGCGTAGTGCAGTGTTCAGCGGCAGGGATGAAACCGCGGACAGATTCGAAAACAGCGGTCGAACTAATCAGTGCACTTTCAAATGCCTGCGGCAAACCGATACAGGAAAAGGTCATCCAGCAGATTGCCGCCGGAGTGGCGGAAAATGTCATCTCCATACCATGGCCGTCGAGTTATCTGCAGGTGGTGTCGTCAGCCGATGAACCGGCGCAGGAATATCCCGTTTCGTTGTTCATTGGTGATGATCCGCATCATTGCGGGCATCTCACCGAGAAAGCCCCTTCGCTCAATCGTTTCGCCGGGGAAGCATATGCCGAAATTTCGACTGACTTAGCGCATTCGCTGAAGGTCGAAGACGGAGACCCGATTCGGATCGAAACCGAATCATCTAAAATGATTCTGCCGGTTCGTCTCTCGAAACAGCTCGATACCAATGTCTGTCTGATTCCGCGTAATTTTTCCGCATTTCCGGTGAATACTCTCCAGACACGCAGACGTCGTGTTGACCGTGCCAGACTGAGCAGGATCGAAGGATAGCATGGAGCTCCTGATCATCTCAGTCATCAAAGTCGCGTTGTTGGCAGTCGTTGTTCTGACTTTGTGTGCGTATGCAACGCTGCTGGAACGTCGCGTCGTTGCCTCCATGCAGCAGCGTATGGGGCCGATCACTGCTGGCCCGTGGGGACTTTTGACACCGCTCGCTGATGCCGTGAAGATGATCTTCAAGGAAGATATCACTCCCAAGTATGTTGAGGGCTTTGCATACAAATTAGCGCCCATTGTCGCGTTTATACCGGCGATGATGTCATTTGCGGTGATTCCGTTTTTCGGGGAGATCAATGTCTTTGGCTATCAGATCAACGGCGTGATTTCCGATCTGAATATCGGTGTCCTTTGGATCTTTGCGACGACATCATTGGGGATCTACGGCATCATTCTCGCCGGCTGGTCTTCCGGCTCGAAATACTCTTTGCTTGGTGGACTGCGTTCATCAGCCCAGATGATTTCGTATGAAATCGCGTACGGTCTTTCGATCATTGGAGTTGTGCTTATCGCCGACACTCTGTCACTGACGACACTTGTGAATCAGCAGGGAAGTGACTCTGAATTGTTCTTTTTCCAGAATTGGTATATCTGGAAACAGCCGCTCGGTTTCATGCTCTATCTCACCTGCGCCATTGCCGAAACCAATCGCGCACCATTCGATCTTCCTGAAGCAGAATCAGAACTGACTGGTGGCTATCATACCGAGTATTCCTCGATGCGATTCGGGATGTTCTTCATCGCCGAATATGCGAACATGATCGCTGTCTCCTGCGTTGCGACTACGCTCTTTTTGGGGGGCTGGACCGGGCCGGGACCGGATGGAATCTGGTGGTATTTCCTGAAAGTCCTCGCGGTGATGGTCTTCTATATCTGGCTCCGTGCGACCTTCCCGCGATTCCGTTATGACCAGTTGATGTCATTCGGCTGGAAAGTTCTCTTTCCGCTCGCGCTTCTGAACACTCTGATCACAGGATTCTTTGTAGTATGGAATCAGTAACCGATAATCTCATCATCGTCCGAGCCGTTAAAGCTGGTGACTGCCATGAGTAGTGTCCTTCGCGCCCTGATTTCTGTCTTTCTGAAAATGCCTCAGGGTTTCATGGTGACCTTTGGGACCATGTTCAAGAAGCCGGTTACATTGGATTACCCAAAAAAGAAAAAACCGATGGCACCCCGCTATAAAGGGCTGCACTATCTTGAACGCTACGATGACGGCTCCGAGCGATGTGTGTGTTGTGGACTCTGCGCCGCTGCCTGCCCTGCGGATGCGATTTATATGGAGCCGGCTGAGAATGAAAAAGGGGAGCGATACGCGAAGCTTTACGAAATCAATATGCTTCGCTGTATTTTCTGCGGCTACTGTGAAGAGGCATGCCCCGAAGAGGCAATCTTCCTCGGTCGGGAATACGAATTCGCCAATGACAATCGGGATGCTTTTATCTATGACAAAGAAATGCTGCTGGTGAAGCATCCGCGAAAAGACAACCCGGTGAAAGAGACCATTCGACGCACGCGTCGTAATTTTGGAGTCAAGAACGCCCGAACATGAGTATCACTCTCGACTCCCTCATCTTTCTGGTCGCCGCGGTCATCGCCATTTTCGGGGCGACGATGATGATTTCGCAGCGAAATCCGGTGGCTTCGGTTTTGTATCTGATTCTGTCTCTTCTCGGTCAGGCGATCTGCTACGTTCAGTTGTCTGCACTCTTTCTTGGTGTACTCTTGATCATCATCTATACCGGCGCGATCATGGTGCTGTTTCTCTTTGTGATCATGCTTCTGAATTTGCGAGGGAAAGAGGACCTCGGTCCCGGCTCCGGCAGACTGCAAACCGCGGTGAAATTTATCGTGAGCGGTTTGATTGCGGTCGAAATCGGTCTGATTGTCACAAAGATCGGCTTGCCGAATGCCACCGCAGGTGTCACAGGACCGGCAGAGACCTACGGTGAAATTCCGAATGTTGCGATGAAATTGTTCACGACCTATGTCTATCCTTTTCAGCTGACCGGCATTCTGCTATTGGTTGCAGTTGTTGGGGCAGTGGTGCTTGCGAAGCGTGATGAAGACAGTCGACGCAGCGGTCCGGTGTTAGCACAGCATCGTGCGAAACTCATCGCCGCGAAGACCAAGTTCGATGCCGCTGAGGAAGCGAAAGAGAAGGCGAAGAACTAAGATGGTTCCGATTACTGCCTACCTCGTTCTTGCCGTTGTACTTTTTTCAATTGGCATTCTGGGAGTACTCATCTCACGGAACATCATCATTCTGTTCATGTCGATTGAGTTAATGCTCAACTCCGCCAATCTCGCCCTGATTACATTTAGTCGCGCACTCACCAATGTCGATGGGCATATCATTGTCTTTCTGGCTCTCACTGTTGCAGCAGCGGAAGCAGCAGTCGGCCTTTCGATGGTGGTGACACTCTATCGAAACCGTGAAACCATCAATATCGACAGATTTGATCTCTTGAAATGGTAGAGATGAATAAGATGACTTTCATGGCAACAACTGTCGCAGAGGAGCTCAGCAAGTGAACGCTGAAATGCTCTATCTTGTCCCATTGTTGCCGTTGGTCGGTTTCCTGATCAATGGACTCTTTCTCAATCGTCTGCCAAAATTAGTGGTGTCGATCATCGGCTGTGGTTCAGTCGGACTCGCGTTTCTGATTTCAGTCAGTCTCTTTTTCAGTCTCAAGGGGATGCCTGCGGATGCCCGCGTGATGCATCAGGTGATCGCACCGTGGATTCAGTCAGGAGATTTCCTGGTGAATCTCGGATTGATGCTCGATCCACTCTCGGCGATCATGATTCTGGTCGTGACCGGGGTTGGATTTCTCATCCATGTCTATAGTATTGGCTACATGTCGCATGATCCGTCATTCGCGCGATTTTTCACGTACCTGAATCTCTTCACCTTCTCAATGCTGACTCTCGTGCTGGCAGATAACTATTTGCTCATGTTTGTCGGTTGGGAAGGGGTAGGACTTTGCTCCTACTTGCTGATCGGATTCTGGTATGAAAAACAGTCGGCGACTGACGCCGCCAAGAAGGCGTTCATCGTCAATCGTATTGGTGACTTCGGATTTCTGTTAGGTCTTTTTATCATCTTCTGGACAACCGGCTCACTCACCTACGGGGACGTCATCGCAAACAAGGGGATGTTTGTCGCTGGTGGCACGCTAATCACCGCGGCCTGTCTGCTTCTCTTTGTCGGCGCTACCGGAAAGTCTGCGCAGATCCCGCTCTATATCTGGCTTCCCGATGCAATGGAAGGTCCGACACCAGTCTCTGCGCTCATCCATGCCGCGACAATGGTCACCGCCGGTGTCTATATGATTGCCCGATCCAACGCGCTCTATATCATGGCGCCTGATGCGCTCATGGTTATCGCGGTCATTGGTGCCCTCACCGCGCTCTTTGCTGCGACGATTGGTCTCGTGCAAAATGACATCAAACGAGTGCTTGCCTATTCGACGGTCAGCCAGCTTGGCTATATGTTTCTCGCCTGTGGGGTGGCATCCTTCACCGCTGGTGTTTTCCATCTCATGACCCACGCATTTTTCAAGGCGTTGCTCTTCCTTGGCGCGGGATCGGTGATTCATGCGATGTCGGATGAGCAGGATATGCGGAAAATGGGCGGCCTTCGTAAACATCTCCCGATTACCTTCGCCACCATGCTGATCGCAACCCTTGCCATAGCGGGAATTCCGGGACTCTCCGGATTTTTCTCGAAGGATGAAATTCTCTGGAAATCATTCTCATCAAGTAATGGCGGTTTTCTACTCTGGCTGATTGGATTTCTCACCGCAGGGCTTACTGCCTTCTACATGTTTCGATTACTCTTCCTGACATTCTACGGAAAAGAGCGGATGGATCATCACACCAAAGAGCATTTGCATGAATCCCCTTCGACGATGACCATCCCGTTGATGGCTCTGGCAGTGTTGTCAGTGGTCGGTGGATATGTCGGCTTGCCACACATTCTCGCCTTTGGCGGAATTCATAACTACTTCGAAGAGTGGCTTTCTCCGGTGATGGCAGGTGGCGCGAAGGTCACTGAGCATGCGCTGGCAGCTTCACAGGCGATTCCGCTGGCCTCGGGGAGTGCTGATACATCGATGGAATGGCTCCTCA
>CAZFGK010000026.1:0-28524 GCA_964518635.1 uncultured Ignavibacteriales bacterium | reverse complement strand
GAACTGTAACGGATGTCCTGACACAACTTGTAACGGATGTCATGATACTGTACATCGCTCTGGTACCCGCCATCTTGATTCACCCATGAGAAGATGGCGGGAAGCAAGGCCATCCCGCCCTACAATTTCGGAAATCACCCTTCGACAAGCTCAGGGTGAGATTGATCTGGATCTGTCTCTTGTAGGGCGGGTTCGCTCTGGTACCCGCCATCTTGATTCACCCATGAGAAGACGGCGGGAAGCAAGGCCATCCCGCTCTACAATTTGGAAATCACCCCTCAACTCGGATACCATTGCATGGATGCTATTTCTTCGCTCTGATCGCGGCCAGCATCTGGACGATTGCTCCCAGATGATACGCGATATGCGGAGCGACTGCCGCGCAGCCCATCAGGAGGGTTTCATTCGTCCAACTGGTTCGCCCTTCGATGCCGGATTTGAATGTCTTGTATTCACTCGCAAGCGCGTTCTGTAATTTCTTCCAGCTCGCTTCATCGACAGCGGTTACGTTCCAGCTCTCAGTCCAGGGAGTGGTTGCTTTCTCTCCGGCGAGTTGTTTGTTCATGCGAGCCAGAAACCAGCGGACATGCTCAGTATGTCCTGCGATGGTCGTCCCGCCTTTGGCAATGGGTGTGGATGCCTCAGTCGGGGTGATGGTTTTGATTAGCCCCGGGAGCGTATTCACTGAAGCCCCATCCAGATACCAACCATTGTCACCGAGCGGTTCCATCGGTTCGCGGATGAGAAGCAGAGTCGAAGGAGGCAATTTTGCGGGCATGGGATCTCCTTTCTGTGTGTCTTGCGAGGAATATCAAGGATTGGAGTGCCAATTGGAATCACATTAGAAAGAAGACCCTTCGACAAGCTCAGGGTGAGATTGATCCGGATATATCTCTTGTAGGGCGGGTTCGCTCTGGTACCCGCCATCTTGATTCACCCATGTAGAGACGGCGGGAAGCAAGGCCATCCCGCCCTACAAGAACAAGAGCTTGGAAGCCAAGCCCGCCCTACAATTTCGGAAATCACCCTTCGACAAGCTCAGGGTGACAAGGCAAGCTCAGGGTGACATTGAGAACAGACCATTCGAAATCAACTGCCCCCCCATCGACCGGAATTCCCCTCCAAAACCCCTAACAAACTTCTCACAAATCTCGGGGTTGGAAATATTTGAAAATGAGTTATACTACCCCCGATAACCTCTGACCCGGTCGGACGGCACCGAACCGGGTTTTCTTTTGGTCAGCGGGAACTTGCACCAAAGCGCCTAGTTCCAGACCAAACTGCCGAACAATGCTTGTACATTAACCCTTCGGAGATACATGACACCGGTTGAACGCATTCGTAATCTGGCTATCGTAGCCCACATCGATCACGGCAAAACGACCCTGATTGACTCTATTTTCAAAGCCACTCGCACCTTTCGCGAGAATCAGCAGATGGCCGAACGTCTCATGGACAACAATGCCCTCGAACGTGAACGTGGCATTACCATTCGCGCCAAACACTGTACCGTCAACTGGGAAGACTACCTGATCAATATCATCGATACCCCCGGCCACGCTGATTTCAGCGGGGAAGTGGAACGCGTATTGTCGATGGTCGATTCGGTGCTCTTGCTTGTCGATGCCAATGAAGGGCCAATGCCGCAGACCCGGTATGTCACCATGCGTGCGCTGCGACTCGGTCTCAAGCCGATTGTCGTCGTGAACAAAGTCGATCGCCCGAATGCCCGCCCCGATTACGCCCTCAACAAGACCTTTGATCTTTTCATAGATCTTGGTGCGACGGATGAGCAGGCGCATTTCCCGGTTCTCTATGGTTCCGGTCTGAATGGCTGGTTCGTCCATAATCTGAAAGATGAACCGGTTGGTATGGCGCCGCTGTTTGAGTCGATTATCAAGAATGTTCAGCACCCGCAGGTAGATATCGACGGCGATTTTCAGATGCAGGTCTGCACCCTCGACTGGAACGATTATATCGGTCAGATCGGCGGCGGACGTGTCGTACGCGGCAAATTGAACAAAGGTGAAGCATTCAACAAGTTTGTCACTCGCTGGAAAGATGAGAATGACCAGTCGAAGGGTTTCGATGTCATCTCATCCACTCCTGCCAAAGGGGTTCATATGTGGGTCGCACGCGGGATGAATCGTGTCGAAGCGGACGAAGCGAGCGCAGGAGATATTGTCTGGATTGCCGGGCCGAGTGAAATCGGAATCGGTGATACCTTCTCGGCCTCGGATGATCAGGTCAACGCAATGTCGCCGCTTGAAATTGAAGAGCCGACGGTTTCGATGTTCTTCCTCGTGAATACCGGCCCCTACGCCGGTGAGGATGGGACTGCAATCATGTTGCGCCCACTGAAAGAACGGCTTGAACGTGAGCTTCGTGTCAATGTCGCGCTCCGTATGGAAGACCTCGGTCGCGCTGATGGGGTCAAAGTCAGTGGACGTGGTGAGCTGCATCTGGCGATTCTGATCGAAGAGATGCGCCGCGAAGGGCTGGAGTTCTGTATCTCACGTCCTGAAGTGATCACGCATCGTGATCCGGATGGGAAGATTCTCGAACCGATGGAGCAGTTGATCATCGATGTCCCCGAAGAGTTCCAGGGAGTGGTGATCGAGAAGCTGGCTCGCCGTAAAGGGGAGCTTCGCCATGTTGAAAATGCCGGCACGAATGTGATTCGTCTTGAGTTTGATATTCCGACCCGTGGCCTGATTGGCTATCGGAATGAGTTCATGACTGACACTCGCGGGATGGGGATCATGGCCTCCCGTTTCACTGGCTACGGCCCGTGGACAGGAGAGATCAATTCCCGCAGCCGTGGATCTGTCGTGTCGATGGAGACCGGACTGGCGACTGCGTATGCGCTGGAAACATTGCAGGAGCGGGCATCGCTGCTGGTTGAACCGATGGATAAAGTTTATATCGGACAGATCGTCGCGGAAAATTCGCGTCCTGAAGATATGCCCTGCAATCCGACCAAGAAGAAAGCGCTGACCAATCACCGGTCATCGAATAAGGACATGGCAGTGCAGCTGGAAGTCCCGCGCAAGATGACCCTTGAGCAGGCGATGGAATGGATCGAGCGGGATGAACTGGTGGAAGTGACCCCGAAATCGATTCGTGTGCGTAAGGCGATCCTGGATGCCGAAACCCGAAAGCGTGCCGAGAAGATCGCCGCCGGGCAGAATGTGCCGACTATCGCGCAGCGGTAGGGATCAAGCTCTTGGTGGCCCGCTCCCGCTTCGGGTGCGGGGATGAGAGAGCGGACTGTTTTTCGAGCCCTCACCTCAAGTGACAAAGTAATCTTCAGTTGTAGTTATCAGCTATTGAAAGAACCCGAACTTCTTCGAGGAGCGGGCGACCCTGGGCAGAAATGCTTCTTCTGGTTGGTGCATGAGAGTTCAGGCTCTTCACTTTTCCCAATCGAACCCCCTCTTCATTCATTTTGACAGCCGACCATGCCGATAGTATCCTTACCGCTCGAATTTCACGCCGGCGTAACTCAGTTGGTAGAGTACCTGATTTGTAATCAGGCTGTCGCAGGTTCGACTCCTGTCGCCGGCTTTTAGCTTGTCCCAGCCCCACTTTGGGGCGCATCATCCGATCATGTCATCAGAGATCATCAAGAAATACCCGATCCGCGTCGCCGTCACCGGCGGGGCAGGATTTATCGGCTCGAACTACCTATTGAAAACAGTCCCCTTTGAGCGAAAGAGCTTCTTTCTCTGCCTCGACGCCCTGACATACGCGGGAAATCTTCATAATCTGGAGAGTATCACCAATTCAGCGAATTTCCAGTTTCAGCGGGTTGACTTGACCGATACAGAGCGAACGCATGAGCTTCTTGCCGAATTGCAGATCACGCATATCATCCATTTCGCCGCCGAGACTCATGTCGACCGTTCGATCAGCGGTCCGGCACCGTTTCTGACAACCAATATCAGCGGAACATTCACCCTTCTTGAGTGGGTTCGTCAGCAGGCAGTGAAAGGGAACCGCGTCCGAATGCTGCATGTCAGCACCGATGAAGTCTACGGCGATATACCTGCATCGGAAGTGAAGTCAACCGAAAGCAGCCCATTCAGACCGAGTTCCCCGTATGCCGCCTCGAAAGCTGCGGCAGATCATCTGGTGCAGGCGTATGTGCGAACTTACGGACTTGATCTGGTGACGGTGCGATGCTCAAATAATTACGGTCCGTATCAATTCCCTGAAAAACTGATCCCGTTGGTGATTCGTAATGCGATGAGCGGACTGACTATTCCTGTCTATGGGGATGGATTGCAGAGACGTGACTGGCTGCATGTGAATGATCATGTCGCTGCCTTGCAGAAAGTTCTCTTTCAGGGAAAAAATGGGGACGTCTACAATATCGGTTCCGGTCGTGAAACGACGAATAAGGATCTGATTGGGATTATTCTCACGCTCTTAGGAGAACGACTTGGTGGCAAATACGACAAGTTGGTCACACCGGTGAATGATCGTCCGGGGCATGATCGCCGCTACGCGGTCAATACCGCACACATTCAGGATGAGTTGGAATGGTCTGCGAGTATCTCACTCGAAGAGGGGCTTGCTGATACGATTGATTGGTATCTGGCAAATGGAACATGGCTCGAGCAGTGCCTCTCCAAAGAATATCTGACCTACTATGAACAGCAGTATGGTTCGGTAACCGAGGCGGAACAGTCGGCATGATCGATCGCGGTATTGTTCTCGCCGGCGGCAGCGGAAGCCGTCTCTATCCGATGACCTCGGTGGTCTGCAAACAACTCCTTCCGATTTACGATAAACCACTTCTCTTTTATCCGATTGCAACGCTGATGCTCTTCGGCATCCGGAAGCTACTGATCATCTCAACTCCGCATGATCTTCCGATGATGAAGACGTTGCTAGGGGATGGGAGTCGCTATGGTGTTTCATTCACCTACGAGATTCAGGAGAAACCAGCCGGAATAGCACAGGCGTTGTTGATTGGCGAGAAGTTCATCGACAAAAAACCAACCGCATTGATTCTCGGCGATAATCTCTTCTACGGTTCGTTTGATTTCTTACGTGAAGCGCGTTCATTTCAATCTGGTGCGCGGATATTTGCCTATGCCGTACGTGATCCAGAGCGATATGGTGTAGTTGAGCTTGACGCAAAGGGGAAACCGCTGAGCATT
The DNA here is from genome assembly GCA_964518635.1 of uncultured Ignavibacteriales bacterium. GTDB lineage: Bacteria > Zixibacteria > MSB-5A5 > GN15 > FEB-12 > CAZFGK01. The sequence goes on along the minus strand of CAZFGK010000026.1, from coordinate 23,356 downwards.
GTTGAAAAACCGAAAGTGACCAAATCTCCTTACGCGGTGACCGGGCTGTATCTGTATGATGAGCATGCAGTCGAGATGACACGATCGCTGACACCGTCTGATCGGAATGAACTAGAAATCACTGATCTGAATAGAAAATATCTGGAGAGCGGAAAACTCTCGGTAGTAACACTTGGTCGCGGAATCGCCTGGCTCGACACCGGCACACCGGAGAGTATGCTTGAGGCCGGGGAGTTCATTGCCACCGTTGAGAAACGTCAGGGGCAGAAAATTGGTTGTCTCGAAGAGGTCGCTCTGCGAATGAAATTTCAAACTGCGAGGCTGGCAAAGTCTCAGTTGGAAACTATGCCGCCTTCCTCCTATCGCGCATACATCGAACAAGTAATAGACGAGCTGCATGAATAATTCATCCCGTCCGATGGTCATTCTTGGTGCTTCCGGGCAACTCGCACAGGGTTTGGCAAAGAGTGCGGTGTCATCTCAACTTCCTGTAAAAGTCATCTCCCGAAGTGAAGCCGATCTTCATGATCTTGATAATTCTCTGGAGCTACTCGATGAGCTTTGCCCATCGGTGCTAATCAATGCCGCCGCGCACACCAATGTCGACTGGTGCGAATCGCATCAGGAAGAGGCACACTGGGTGAATGCCATTGCTCCCGGCGAGCTGGCGAAGTGGTGTGCGGAGAATGATTGCTACTTTGTTCATTTTTCGACCGACTATGTTTTTGACGGAAAAAAGGGAAGCCCCTATATCGAATCCGACTCGGTTAATCCGCTCTCCTGGTATGGACGAACGAAATTAGAGTCAGAAGATGCCGTCGGTGAGTCGGGGGCAGCCCACTTGATCGCGCGGGTGAGTTGGTTGTATAGCAACTATCGCCCGAGTTTTGTCCATGCCCTCATTGATCAGGCGGAGAAGTGGAAAAGTAGAGAGAAGCGAGATGGTCAGGGTATCAAAGTAGTCGCAGATCAGATCGGTTCCCCGACTTCAGTCGATCCCCTCGCCGAGCAGTTAATCGCTATGATTCAGCGACGAGTCTCCGGGCTTTATCATGTCGCCTGCGCAGGTGCAACCAGCCGCTATGACATGGCTCTATTGCTCGCAAGTGAACTCGGACTCGATGTGCCGTTTCTCCCCTGTACGACTGATGAATTCCCGCGACCAGCTCCACGTCCTTTGTATTCCGCTCTCCAATCGAAACGTCTTGAGACAGAGAAGTCCTACCTGATGCCCGCATGGGATACCTCCCTGCGTGAGTTTGCGAGAAAGACATGGCCCCTCGTCAGATCGTAAGCCCCACCATTCCGGGGGTCATCTTTTGGGAGCTGTCGGCCTTTCGGGATGATCGCGGCTGGCTTTTTGAGCTCTTTCGCAATGACGAACTACCGAGTACGTTTCGTGCTGCTATGAGCTATGTATCAATGACCAGACCGGGAGTCACTCGCGGGCCGCATGAGCACCGAGAGCAGTCGGACTATTTCTGCTTTATCGGCCCTTCTGATTTTTCATTGTATCTCTGGGACAATCGCACAGGTGCAAAACAGTATCGCATCTGCGAGAATATTCAGGCAGGGGAATCTCGTCCCTTAGCTATTGTGATCCCTCCCGGAGTGGTGCATGCGTACAAAAATATCGGCAGCAATGAGGGATGGGTGTTCAATGCACCTGATCGACTCTATGCCGGAGAGAACAAATCAATGCCCGTCGATGAAATTCGATGGGAATCGGATCCACAATCCCCTTTCAGAGTTGTATAACTATGCCAGCCCCCATTGAACAGATTCTTATTGAACATCAAGTTGCACTCGAACAAGTGCGAAGTCTGATTCCTCTGATTGAAAAGTGCGCTGATCGGATCATTGCCGCATTGCAAGCAGGGAAGACTGTCTATCTGTGTGGGAATGGTGGCTCAGCCGCGGACGCGCAGCATCTGGCGGCGGAGTTCACCGGGCGATTTGTTCGAGAGCGAAAAGGGCTGCGTGCGATCGCTCTGACCACCGATACCTCCGCTATTACCGCCATCGGCAATGACTACGGCATGAGCAAGATATTCGTTCGCCAACTGGAAGCATTGGCATCCCCCGGAGATATTCTCATCGCGATCTCTACCTCTGGTCATTCTCCGAATGTGCTTGAGGCCGCACAGTGGGCGCGTCACAATAGGGTGACCGTCATCTCCCTGACAGGTCGGGACGGCGGTAGACTGAACAGCATGGCCGACCTTCCGTTGAATATTGGATTGGATGCCACTGCCCGTATTCAGGAGATGCATATCCTGATCGGTCACATCCTATGCGAGCTGGTCGACCGCGCTTTCACTGCCTAGTCACGGAAATTCAGCAAGCAGCATTTTCCTCCCTCTGAGGATTTCTGTTCCTCTCCCCCCTCACACACCCAAACAAGAATCGACAAGCGACTTTAATAAGGGGCTGTAAGTCATTGCCACACAGTACTAGTCAGTCGATCAGAAGGGTCGGCATCGAAGTTGATTGAATAGCACCGGAATAACCTTGGATTGGATGCAAGGAGGCATCCCCATGAGACAAACCGGATTACTCAGACAACTCATTCCTTATCCTCAACATGCGCGAACCGTGTGCTATCCGGCTTGTCACATTCATTCCTCCCGCCCATCCGTAAACATCAAGCAAAGGGGAACCTGTGCTTTCAGGTAAATCAATTCTCATCACAGGCGGGACCGGTTCATTCGGGCGCCGATTTGTCGAAACGGTCGTGGCAAAGTACCCGACGGTTCGTCGGATCGTCATCTACTCGCGGGATGAACTCAAGCAGTCGGAGATGCAACAGCAGTTCCCCGAGTCGAAGTATCCGCAGCTCCGATTTTTCATCGGGGATGTACGGGACAAAGAACGACTTACCCGCGCAATGGAGGGGATCGATATCGTCATCCATGCCGCTGCTCTTAAGCAAGTACCGGCGGCTGAGTACAATCCCTTTGAAGCGATCAAGACCAATATCATTGGCGCGCAGAATGTGATCGAAGCTGCGATGGATTCCGGTGTTGATCAGGTTGTCGCACTGAGTACCGACAAAGCCGCGGCCCCGATAAATCTCTATGGTGCCACCAAGCTCTGTTCCGACAAATTGTTTGTTTCTGCGAATAACTATAAAGGATCACGAAAGATCAAATTTTCAGTGGTCCGGTACGGAAATGTGATGGGAAGCCGTGGTTCGGTCATTCCGTTCTTCCTCAAGAAACGAAATGAGCGAACCCTTCCGATCACTGATTCCCGTATGACCCGATTCAATATCACCCTCGATCAGGGTGTCGATCTTGTCTTTTACGCACTCACCCACATGTGGGGTGGAGAGATTTTTGTCCCGAAGATTCCCAGTTATCGCATCCTTGATGTCGCGCAGGCCGTGGCACCAAACTGCAAATGGGAGTTTGTCGGAATTCGCCCGGGCGAAAAACTTCACGAAGAGATGATCACCCAGACCGATGCGCTGAGTTCAATCGAATTTGACACCTACTTTGTCATTCTTCCTTCGATGAAGCTCTGGGATGTCGATCGCTACCTCGAAGTCTTCGGCGGTCGTCGCTGCGAAGAAGGATTTCGCTACGCCAGTGACTCCAACGATTGCTGGCTGACGGTGAACGAGATTCGTGACCTTGTGCAGACGCACATGGGTGAGACACTTGATTCACCGGTTCACGCCCATGATAACAGTGTTTCGACTCCGAGAGCGGTTCGCCGCTCCAATCTTGATGAGATTATCCGTTCACTCGATATGGTCGGATCAACGGACTGATCCGAAAAGGATAGATATAGATGGAAACAGTACAACTGAGCAACCGGCTCGCCGGATATATCGAAAGTGAATTCGGCGAGACAGCAATCGTCACCGGCACCCGTCTATTTCTGCGAGAAGTACGAATCGAAGATGTGACTCCGCGCTACTATCAATGGATGAATGATCCGGAAGTGACGCAGTATCTCGAAACCCGTTTTGTGCCGCAGTCTCTGGCTCAGATCAGTTCCTTCGTGAAAAGCAAAGATGGCACGGTTAATGAGCCATTTTTCGCGATTTGCCGCCGGGATACCAACGAGCATATCGGGAATATCAAGATTGGTCCCATCAATTGGTTACATCGCCACGCTGATATCAGTCTCCTGATCGGCGAGAAGAGCTGCTGGGGGAAAGGGTACGCCAGCGAAGCGATTTCTCTTGTGACGCGCTTTGGCTTCGAAACTCTTGGCTTAAATAAACTCCGCGCCAGTTGCTACGGCGAAAACGAAGGAAGTGCTCGTGCCTTCGAAAAAGCCGGATACGCGCGTGAAGGACTCCTCAAGGGCTGGTTTTTCAGCAAAGGAAACGAGAGCGACATGATTCTGCTCGGCTTACGCGCAGAGGACTGGCGAAAACAAGCGACTTTCAATGACACGACAAAGAAAGCACATTCATAATGGCTACCACGAAATTACGACGTTGTACCCGCTGCTGTCTGCCGGAGACACACGAGACGATTCATTTCGATGATCTCGGTGTCTGCTCGATCTGCCGTCAGCAGGAAGTCAAGCAGGACAAGATCGACTGGACCTCCCGTAAGGCAGACCTTGATACGTTGATAGAAACGTATCGCGGAAAAGGGGACTACGACTGTCTTATCCCATTCAGCGGCGGAAAAGACTCGACCTGGACCCTTTACTATCTGGTCAAGCAGTACGGAATCAAACCGCTGGTCGTTCGCTTCGATCATGGTTTCATGCGTCCCAATCTGAATGAAAATGTCACAAAGGTGATTCGTAATCTCGGCGTTGATATTCTGCATTTCACACCGAACTGGAAAGTGGTGCAGAAGCTGATGCTTCAGGCGTTTCTGGAAAAAGGGGATTTCTGCTGGCATTGCCATACCGGAATCTTTGCCTATCCGATGCAGGTGGCTCTCAAGTATCAAGTACCGCTGGTACTTTGGGGGGAACCGTCCGCGGAATACACTTCTTATTACAGCTATGACCAGCCAGAAGAGGTCGATGAAAAGCGCTTTAATCGTTATATCAATTTAGGCATAAGTGCCGATGACATGTTTGTTCGTCTCGGTGGTGAAGTGGATGAACGTGAGCTTCGCCCATATCGCTATCCGGCCCTCAAGGATCTGCGAAAACTGAACTATCGCTCGGTCTGTCTTGGATCATATGTCCCCTGGGATGTGAAGCGACAGTCGGAGATTCTCGAAAAAGAGCTTGGCTGGAAGGGGGATGAAGTAGAAAACGTCCCGACTGGTTATCGCTACGAAAAAATCGAATGCTACATGCAAGGTGTGCGGGATTACATCAAGTACATCAAACGTGGCTACACAAGACCAACGCATCTGGTTTCCATTGATATTCGCAACGGTCGCATGAATCATGATGATGGAATGCAATTGATCAACGAATGGGAAGGACGTCGTCCACCGTCGCTTGATCTCTTCCTTGACTTCATTGGGCTCACCGAACAGGAATTCATGGAGGTCGCACTGAGTCATCAGGTCTCACCCCACGTTCATGACGCTGCCGCAATCACACCCGGCACGAAGACTGCCGATTTCGACAAATGGTGCACTACCGGAAAAATGGACCGAACTGAATCACTTGTGCAGGTGAAACGCTGGAAGAAAAACGCCGGAACAAGCATGCTGCAGCCATCGGAGACAGTCGGGTGATTGCTCTCATCGATTATGGTATGGGAAATCTCCGCTCGGTTGCAAACGCAGTCGAGCGTCTCGGCTATGATATCGAGATTGTCACTACGGGTGCTGCTCTACAGTTGGCTGAACGAGCGATATTGCCGGGCGTTGGAGCATATGCAGACTGTATGCGGAAGCTTCGGGAGCGAGGTTTTATCGATCCTCTCAATCAGTTCGCGCAAGTAGACAAGAAGCCGATTCTTGGTATCTGCCTCGGTATGCAGGTCATGGCAAAAATGAGCTATGAGCATGGGGAAACAAACGGTCTCGGCTGGTTTGATGCGGAGGTGGTCAAAGTCAACCCCCCTTCAAACGGTAGAGTTCCGCATATGGGTTGGAATACGATTAACTTCGAGCAAGCAACTCCGATGTTTCGCGGTCTTCCTGATGAATCGGCAGTCTATTTTGTGCACTCCTACTGGATGAAATGCAATGACCAGCGAGCCGTGGCAGCTACGTGCGACTACGGACAGCCCCTTACCGCCGCAATTGCCAAAGATAATATCTTTGCGACGCAGTTTCATCCTGAGAAAAGTCAGGAAGTAGGTCTTCAGATCCTTCAAAACTTTCTGAACTGGAAGCCATGATCATATGCTGATGCGTCGACTGATTCCTAAACTTCAACTTAAGTCACGAATGATCGGAACATCACGTCGGATGGTGCTGGTTACCACCACACGATTCGGGGAAGTAAAAGAGATCGGTGATCCGATCTCACAGGCGAAAATCTACGAAGACCAGGCAGCGGATGAGTTGATCCTGATTGATCTCGATGCTACGGCTGAATCACGACTGATCATGCCCGAACTTGTCGAGCGATTGTCGAGTGAAGTCTGCATGCCGTTGACTGTCGGTGGTGGAGTGAAAAGCATCGAAGACTTCCGTACTCTGCTCCTTTCAGGCGCAGACAAGGTTGCCATGAATTCAGCGGCGTTTCACACACCCGAATTGATTTCTGAAGCTGCGAAGAGTTTTGGTGAGCAATGCGTTGTTGTGAGTATCGATTACCGCCGCGCGTCTGACGGTACCTATCAAGTATGGACAAATGCCGGGACTCATCCGACAGGACTTGATCCCGTTAGCCTCGCACTCAAATGTGAATTGGCCGGAGCAGGAGAGATTCTGCTTACATCAATTGATCGTGACGGGACTCGTCAGGGGCTGGACATTGAGATGACACGTCGAGTCACTCAGCGACTGACTATCCCGGTAGTGACGTCGGGTGGTTGTGGTCTGGCAAGTCATTTTGTCGAGGGCTTTCTGGAAGGAAACGCCGATGGGGTCGCATCAGGGACGTACTTCTGCTTTAAAGATGAGAACCCGATGCAATGTCGATCGCAGATTAAAAATGCAAACATTCCGATCCGACTTCATGTCGCAACGATGACCCAAGGATAGTACGCACACTTATGAATAAGACAGTTCTGAAAAAAATGACGCACTCTGAAAATCAAGGAGTTCCGTTTCTTCCGTATGGTCGTCAGACAGTCACTGACGAAGATATCGCTGCGGTGACTGCCGTATTGCAGTCAGACTGGTTGACACAAGGACCTGCAATCGCGGCATTTGAAAGTGCTCTCAAGCATGTTTTAGGCGCAGCTGAAGTAGTAGCGGTGTCGAACGGAACGGCCGCATTACATCTTACGATGCTTGCACTCGGACTCAAACAGGGGGAGGTCGTACTCACCACACCGAACACTTTTGTTGCTGATGCGAACGCCGTACGGTATGTGGGTGGAGAGGTTCAATTCGTCGATATCGACGAAACTACCGGAAACATCGATGTCGACAAAGTTGCCGAGGCACTTGCTCGTGATACGCAGAAGCGCATCAAAGGAGTCATTGCCGTCCATTTCGCAGGTCAGCCCGTTGATCTGGTACGTCTCCGCAGTCTCACCCAGGCACACGGCTCGTGGCTTGTCGATGATGCCTGTCATGCTCTTGGCGCAACGATCACCGTTCAGGATGCGGCAATCACTATCGGCTCTGGTCGTTACAGCGATGCGACGGTCTTCTCGTTTCATCCGGTCAAACATGTTGCCACAGGTGAAGGTGGCGCGATTAGTACCGGTTCGACCGAGCTTGCAAATAAGCTCCGTCGTCTTCGGACTCATGGGATCAGCCGGGAAAAATTTCAGAATCAGGAGATGGCCACTACAAATGACGTGGTCAATCCCTGGTACTACGAACAGATTGATCTCGGCTATAACTATCGCCTAACCGATCTTCAAGCTGCGCTCGGTACGTCACAGTTGTCACGGCTCGAGTGGTCAGTCACTCGTAGAAATCAGATCGCCAGATTGTACGATCAGACAATAACTCAGGAATGTCACAACGGAACTGTGGTTCCGCTTCGCACAATTCCGGGTCGCAAGAATGCCTATCACCTGTATGTCGTCCGTATTGACTTCGAAAAAGTTGGCGCAACACGTGCCACGGTCATGAATGCATTGCGAGAGATGCGGATTGGCGCTCAGGTGCATTACATTCCGATTCATCTGCAGCCGTATTACGCAGATCGGTACGCCCTCAAGCGCGGAACATTTCCAAAAGCGGAGCAGTACTATGAAACCGCTCTTTCCCTTCCGATGTATCCGGCCATGACCGATCAGGATGTGGTGCGAGTTGTGGAGTCACTCCAGGAAGCACTGATCGCGACGAGAGAGCGTGCCCATGGATAATCTGCATCTCGTAAGTACAGAGCACAAAGCGAAGCTCGGTCTTGGTACCGCACAGTTCGGCTTAAACTATGGGGTTACCAACGGAAAAGGGCAGGTTGGTCTCAACGAAGTTCGCGAGATTATCGCAGGAGCTGCGCTGTATGATGTGATGACCATCGACACTGCAGCGGCATACGGAAACAGTGAAGAGATTCTCGGCATGACCCTGCCGACTTCTCAACCGTGGGAGATCGTAACCAAGACACAGCCGCGCAAGGACTCGCAAGGTGAGTTCCTTTCATTGAGTGAAGTCCGAACCCGTTTTGTCCGTTCACTTGAGCTAATCCGCCGCGATTCTGTTGACGCTCTTCTGGTTCATCATGCCGCGGATTTGATGGCGGATGACAGCGACGAACTGTATTCAACTCTCTGTATGTTGAAAGCAACTGGACGAGTTAAGAAAATTGGTGTATCGGTTTACAACGCAACAGAAATTGATGCGATCCTGTCGAAATACCCAATCGATATAATTCAGCTTCCATTCAATGCCCTTGATCAACGATTGGCACAGAACGGGCATCTCTCTGGTCTGAAAGCAGCAGGGATTGAAGTACATGTCCGATCGACCTTTCTTCAGGGAATCCTGCTGGTAGAACCGTCACTCCTTCCGGCACACTTGAAAGAGCTCACCACACCGTTGATTTCTCTTCACGAAAAGTGGAGAGAGCAAGGGATGAACCCTCTCACTGGAGCACTTTCAGAAGTTCTCTTTCGACCAGAAATCGATAGAGTCATCGTGGGGGTAACTTCACCTGGCGAATGGCTTGCGATTATTCGGGCGTATGCCCAGACAAAAAACGTAGTCTGTGAGAAGCAGGCAAATTTCATCACCAACGAAAAATTGATTGATCCGTCACAGTGGGGAACACTTCTGACGGCTGTCCATGGAGGATAATATGATTCTTGGAGTATTACAGGCACGGGTGACATCGACCCGACTCCCCGGCAAAGTTCTGAAGCCACTTGCTGGGCAGGCAATGATCCTACGTCAGATCGAACGACTCTACCGTACACGACTGATGAATTCTTTAGTGGTTGCGACCAGTACCGATCAGAGTGATGATCAGCTTGATCAGCTGCTTCGAGACAATGGCATTCCATGCTATCGTGGCGATTTGAATGATGTTCTTGATCGATTCTATCGCGCAGCGGCATCGTACAACCCCTTGCATGTCATCCGCTTTACCGCTGATTGTCCGTTGACCGATCCGGAAGTAAATGATCAGGTAATCCAGTTCCATCTTGATGGCGGCTATGATTATACGAGCAACAGCGTCGAGCCGACTTTTCCAGATGGACTCGATATCGAAGTTATGAAATTCAAAGCTCTTGAACGTGCCTGGAACGATGCCTACCTGACCTCACAGCGTGAGCATGTCACTCCATACCTGTACAAGACAATGGGGCTTTTCAAAACAGCTCAGTACAAGCAGCCAGTTGATCTGTCGATGCTCCGCTGGACTGTTGACACCGAGGAAGATTATACGGCAATGGCAGAGGTTTACAATTCCCTCTATACGGCAAACCCACGATTTGGAATGAGAGAAGTGCTTGGGCTGCTCAGAGAACGACCGGAGATCAATCTGCTCAACGCAGGACAGGCAAGAAACGAAGGGTATGCAAAGTCTCTCGCCAACGACGCAGTTGCCAAGACACTTGAGCATGCCTAAGAGAAAACGAACACCGACAACGTAATAAAAAGTGGAAAAGATATGAAGCAGAATAAGAGATCCATCGATAAGACCGCGTTACAAACGCGGCTCCAAAATAGCATTGCTATGCAGGAACGTGGCAAAAAGCTCATTCCGGGATTGACGCAGTTACTCTCGAAACGTCCCGATATGTTCGCTCCCGGTGTCTGGCCGGCATACTATGCATCTGCAAAGGGCGCGCATGTGACTGATCTTGATGGTACCACCTATCTTGATATGAGCATCGCTGGAATTGGTGCCAATGTGCTTGGTTATGCCGATCCCGATGTCGACAACGCGGTGATGAATGCCATACGAAACGGCGTTAGTTCTTCACTAAACTGCCCGGAAGAGATCGAACTTGCTGAACTACTGTGTGAGCTGCATCCCTGGGCCGATATGGTCAGATATGCACGCGGCGGTGGGGAAGCTGTTGCGGTGGGAATACGAATCGCCAGAGCAGCGACGGGAAAAGATGTCGTGGCATTTTGTGGCTATCACGGATGGCAGGATTGGTATCTTGCGGCGAATGTCGGAACCGAAAATGCCCTTGGCGAGCATCTTATCTCAGGACTCGAACCTTCAGGTGTGCCAAAGGCACTTGCGGGCACGGCCATTCCGTTTCGCTACAATCAGATCGATGAGCTGGAATCGATTGTCAAGCAGCACGGTCATAATCTCGCAGCAATTGTAATGGAACCGATTCGAAATGAAGCCCCTCGTGAGGGCTTCTTCGAAACAGTCAAGGCCATCGCCAAGCGAACTGGAGCAGTATTTATCATAGACGAAATCAGTGCTGGTTTCCGTATGAATACAGGCGGTGCTCACTTGCTTCAGGGATACGAGCCGGACATGGCGGTCTTCTCGAAGGCGATGGGGAATGGCTACGCGATTTCCGCCGTTATCGGAAGACGCAGCGTGATGGAAGCAGCCCAAAAGACTTTTATCTCAAGTACAAATTGGACTGAACGAATCGGACCGACTGCCGCTATTGCGACAATCAGAAAACATCGCCAGATGCAGGCAGGGAATCATCTGATGATGATCGGGAAAAAAGTCCAGGCCGGATGGAACGAACTTTCGTCAAAGCACCATCTGCCAATTCACGTTGGTGGAATTCCACCACTGAGTCATTTCTCGTTTGAAACAACTGACCCGCTGGCGACGAAGGCGCTCTTTGTGCAGCTGATGGTCGAGCAGAAGATCCTTGCAGGATCATCATTCTATGCCATGCTCGCCCACACACCTGCGCATGTCGACCAATATCTCGAAGCTGCTGATAGGGCATTCGGTACCATCACGGAAGTTATCGGAACTGGTGAATTGACGAGTTCGCTCATTGGCGCACCAGCAACTTCAGGATTTAAGCGTCTCAACTAGAAAATGGCTACTAAGGAGAATATGAACAGCACATTGAAGGTGGTTTTTCGTGCAGATGCCGCTCGTCATATTGGAACCGGGCATGTCATGCGCTGTCTTACCCTTGCAAAGGAGTTTCAGCGCCGCGGAGCTTCAGTTTCGTTCATCTCACGCCCGTTTGACGGGAATTTATTCTCGCGCATCAAAGAAGCTGGCTGTGCACTTCTTCCGCTAAGTGAAGTTGACACTCCGAAGCAACAGATAGTCGATCGTGATTATCATCTCTGGTTCGGAACGGATCCCACCAATGATGCCCGTGAAACTGCATCGCTGATCCCTGCGGATACTGATTTACTGGTGGTTGACCACTATGCCATCGGTGATGGTTGGGAAAAAGTCGCGCGTCCGAAAGTCAAGGCAATTCTCGCCATCGATGACCTTGCGAATCGTCGTCATGATGCTGATCTGCTTGTCGATCAGAACTACGTTCCGGCAAGAGAATCGGTCTACAAACGACTCCTCCCTCCGCATGCGGACATCATGTGCGGGCCGCAGTTTGCAATGCTTCGAGAAGAATTTGCCAAGGCACATGAGAAGGGAAGAGTTCGTCAGAGTGTGAAGCGTGTGCTTGTTTTCTTTGGTGGCATTGACGCTGCCGGGGAGACTCTCAAAGTAGTCCGCGCGCTTGTTCCGATTGTGACTCCTGAGATTCAGGTTGATGTCATTATCGGGACTGGATACTTCGCCAAGAAGGACTTGACAACTCTTATAGACCGTACTCCGGGATTTACTCTGCATGAGCAGGTTGCCACCATGTCAGAGTTCATGCTCAAGGCCGATCTTGCCGTCGGCGCAGGCGGTACGACGACCTGGGAGCGATGCGCTGTCGGACTGCCATCTCTGATTGTTTCCATTGCAGACAATCAGCGTGATATTGCTATGGGTGCAGATGAACTTGGCATCGTCGAGTATTTGGGGCACTGCACAGAGATTTCAGCGACCGGATATCAGGAAGCAATTCGCCCGTTCTTGAGCACGAATAGCCGCCTACGACAGCTTTCTGAACGTGCTCGTACTTTGGTAGACGGACGCGGTGTTGAAAGAGTAGTGAATGCTGCAATCGAACAGTTGGAAAAACAACGTCTCCATGCAGGTGTGTCATGAAAGTTCTCCTTCTTGGACCACTTCGAAGTTCGATGACCGACGTCTTTGCTGCAGCAGGGGATCAGGTGGTGCAGACGGAAGAGCCGATTTACGTTGACCATCCACTGCTTGACGGAGTTGAATTTCTGGTCAGCTACGGATATCGTCATATGATCCGACCTGATCTGCTTTCAGAGTATCCCAAGAAGGTGATAAATCTTCATATCAGCTATTTACCATACAATCGTGGAGCTGATCCAAACCTCTGGAGCATTCTCGACGGGACACCGACCGGCGTTACAATTCATGAAGTCGACAAAGGGCTTGATACCGGAGGGATTATCGAGCAAAGAATTGTAAAGTTGCTGCCGAGTGATACGCTCAAAACAAGCTATGAGCGTCTTTCGAATGCAATCGAGAAGCTGTTTGCTGAAAGCTGGTCCACCATACGCACGGGAAAATGTGATGCGATTCCTCAACGCGGGAAGGGAAGCGTGCACAAACTGAAAGATCGCGCTTCTGTAGAACATTTGTTGCCTCTCGGATGGGACACGCCGATTCTTGAAATTCAGGAATCGCGTCGAACTCTGCTGCAAGAGGAATTGATATGATGAGTGAATTCAATATTGGAAATCGACAGATTGGGATACATGCTCGACCCTTTATTATCGCTGAAATGTCCGGCAATCACAATCAGTCACTAGAACGTGCTCTGGCAATTGTCGATGCCGCCGCTCTAGCTGGAGCGGATGCTCTGAAGATTCAAACCTATACCGCAGACACGATGACTCTTCGTCTGTCCAGTGGTGACTTCATGATCGAAAATGAACATTCACTCTGGCGTGGGAAATCGCTGCATACGCTCTACGAAGAAGCTCACACGCCGTGGGACTGGCACAAGGCCATCTTTGATCGCTGTGCATCACATGGAATGATTGGATTTAGTACCCCCTTTGATCTAACTGCGGTCGAATTTCTTGAATCACTCAATATGCCCATGTACAAAATAGCATCATTTGAGAATGCAGATATTCCGCTGATCCGGGCAGTAGCAGCAACCGGAAAACCACTCATCATTTCGACAGGGATGGCAACCATTTCCGAACTTGATGAAACCGTCCGCGCGGCCCGCTCTGCTGGTGCCAAAAACATTGTACTCTTAAAATGTACCAGTAGCTATCCAGCGAGTCCGGAGAACAGTAACCTTCGCACGATTCCACACCTACGTGATCTTTTTGGATGCGAAGTTGGATTGTCTGATCATACGATGGGTGTGGGTGCCCCGGTCGCAGCAGTGGCTCTCGGTGCCACGGTAATCGAGAAGCATTTTACTCTCGATCGCGCTCAGGGTGGAGTTGATTCTGCGTTCTCGCTTGAACCGGCAGAACTTGCTTCTCTCGTCGTCGAAACTGAACGGGCATGGCAGTCACTCGGTGTCGTGACATACGGAGCTTCAGCAAGTGAAGAAAGTTCACGTCAGTTTCGTCGATCACTCTATGTGTCAGCTGACATGAAATCGGGAGAGACATTTACACAGGAGAACCTCCGTGCAATACGCCCCGGATTTGGGTTGGCACCGACGTACTTCGATATTCTGATTGGAAAACGCGTCAAGAAGCAGGTGGCAAAAGGGACTCCGGTATCCTGGGATTTGCTTGAATAAGATCGAATGAAAGTGGTCATGAAATGAATGTACGACAGGTAGTCAAGGGATTGATTCCTGGAATCGCACAAAGGCAGCTCTATCGCAGGAATCGAATGTCGTATCTTCGGTCGGTTCAACTAGAAATCGATCCCCAGAAACCGACCGTTGTTGTTCTCAATCATTTTTTTGACCAGGACTGTCGCGCTCTTCGACTCGCTGCTTCCGATTTCAATCTTGTGGTACTTGATGCGCCGACTCTCATGAAAGGTGCTCACCTTTATTTTATTACTCGCGTTGTTGAGCTTGCCGCTCCTTACCAATCAGAAAAGCCTACTTCACGCGAAAGATGGCGCAAAGAATGTGAAGGTATCTGGTCTGTAATAAAAGAAAGATGGAATCCGACTTGGATTGTCGCATCAAATGACAATTTCTACTGGATTCGGGAATTTATTCCAGTGGCACAATCACACGGCTGTAAGATTGCCGTACTGGATAAAGAGGGGACAATTTCGCCTCATTCATGGCATTTTGAAGTTGAGCGCGCAAGAGCCTTTGCCCCGAGTATATCAGACCTGGTTTGTGTATGGTCTCAGCGACAGGCGGAGTTCTGGAGGCGGATCGGAGTCCCGTCCGAACGGATCACAATTGTTGGTCAGCCGAGGTCAGATCTCTGGTATTCTCAGTTAACCAACGAAGTTGATCAATACTTTGAGAAGGCCCAACCCCTTGTCACACTATTTTCCTATGATGACAATGCGTACATACCTATGGAACGCTATCTAGTAGATGGCATGACATGGCGTCAGATGAAGACAGAGACGCACGAGTTGATTGCGTCCATGGCTACTCTGCATCCGGAAATCAACTTCGTGATCAAGACTCATCCTCAGCAGACCGATCGTGTTGAGCTGGCGATGCAGTATGATAAGCCGAATTTGAAAGTCATCAGCGGCTCTTCCTGCGCCAATGAGTTGATTCAGCGTTCTATCTGTATCGTTGCGTTTCAGACCACTGCAGTCATCGAAGCGATGGCCTTAGGCCGTCCTACTATCTATACGAACTGGGATGAGCATATTCCAATGCTGCGGGATGAAATACTCCCACTCGCTGACGCACCGGGGATCATAACTGCGAGAAGTGTATCCGAATGCAAGGCCGCCCTTGAGCGCGCAATTGCCGATCAACATCTGGTTGTTGGTAACGATTCGGAACGTATAGCACGTCAGGCCTATGTAGATGAATATTTCTTCCAGCCGGATGGTCATGCTTCTGAGCGGTTCTATCAGGCGCTTCGTGAGTTTTCAAATCGATCACAGAAACCAAAATGAGCCAGTTTGTTCGCAATACGCTCATCAGCGCGTCTGAGACGGTCTTACTGATTATTGCGGCGGTTATTACAACTCCGCTCATTCTTCACGCACTTGGAGATGTTCGCTACGGACTGTACATATTCATTACAATGTTCAGCATCACCGGCGTACTCTCCTTTCTCGATTTCGGGATGGAAGGGGCACTAATGACAGCCATTGCAAAAGCAGAGGCAGTGAACGATCAGCCCAAATTGTTGGGGATGCGTCGTGCAGGAATTCTGTACTACGCCTTGATTGGTCTCTTTATTGGGGCTACAATCGCACTTTTTCTGAAAGTGGTCGCAGGCTGGATGCAGATTGATATCAGCAGTCTGGGGAGTTCGAGTCTCTGGGGATTGAGTTGCGCCGCTGGAATCAATGTCGCCTTACAGTTTATGGCGGTCCCATATGTTGCTCATGCTCAGGGGCTACAGCGATTTGTTGGGATCAAGACAGTAAATATCGTTCTAAATATCGTTCAATACACGGCAATCACTCTTATCGCAATTGGATCGCAACGTCTTGATCTGATCATCGTTTCGATTGCGACGATCTCGGCGTTGCGAGTTGCTTTCTGTGGCTATCTATCTCATCGTCTGCTGAAGGAAGCGAACCGTACAGTTCCCCTAAACATCTGCATTCGTGAGCTATCTCACAGCAGCAGTTGGCTGCTGGGGAATAGAGTCGTTGGCTTGGTTTACAACAATACTCACAAAGGGCTGATTTCTGCTGGCCTGCCTATTGCCAATCTTGGTGTCTTTGACGTGATATCGCGACCGGCTTCCTTTTTTCGGGTGCTGTTAAGTATGCTTTATAGTGCGCTGATTCCCAAAAGTGCATCACTGGCTTCCCGCAGTAAACGTGAAGCTCTCTCCCGGCTATTTGTTCATATGACTTCAATTGCAGCTGTGGTATTGCTGCCGGTGGGTTGTTGGCTGATTGGTCAGGCAAAGAACATTTTGTCTATCTGGATTGGACCGGAGTACGCGGTGTATGCACTCGCGCTTCAACTCTTGATAGCTGCTGGGATACTGAACGTTGTGACATCGATTGTTTCGACCATGGCGGTCGGTATGGAGATCGTTCCGAAGACAATCAAGATTGCTATCTCTGTAACTACTGCAAATCTGATTGCATCCATCCTTTGTATTCCGATCTTTGGTGTGACTGGTGCTTCCATAGCGCTTTGTATTGCAGAAGGGATCGGCCTTCCGATGACCCTGATCCTGCTTGCAAATGTACTGCCGGGCACATTGAATGCGTTGAAGGGTAGCGCGGTGCGGCTCCTTTCTGTCACAGCTGTAGCTTTGTTAGTGCAGTTGATGTTAGGGGATCTTTCGCTTTTCACTGAAAGTACGCGGGTGATCGCAGGGATCGGTGTGGGATTTATACATGGAGTGCTTTGTCTGATGCTGTTGTCAGATTCAATCAAACGACCGCTCTTTGAATCGCTGCGACAATTGAGTCCGGCGTTTTCGAGTCAACGGAGTGTTGCTTCATGAAACGCATCTGTTTTGTTTCTATTTTTGATCTTACGGTGCTGTATCATCATCTCTCAACACAACTCGTCGGGCGTGGTCACGAAATCTACTGGATGACCACTAATCCAAAGTGGACTGACTGGCTTGCCCGCCAGGGAACCTCTCGAGAACGCATTCTCGAACTGGCGTTTCGTGAATCTGAGTTTTTTACCGGAAGCGAACGAGAGTCTGTCTTGCAGTCAGTTTCCAGCTTTGAATCGGGAAGTTCGCGGACGGTCAGTACCTCGATGCTCGCTGACCAGTTTGTGATGGATCGCCCGGGTGTAGTAACATCTGAAATTATGCTTTTGTATTACACAAAGATTGAGTTATGGCTCCGAGAGAAGAAGATCGATGTGGTCTTCGCTGAACCTACGAACAGTAACGAAATGCTCACTCACATGATCTGTGAGAAGCTGGAGATTCCGTTCCTCTTTCCGCAGACGATGAGAATTCCATCCGATCGATTCTTTTTCAGTCCGGGGATTGAGTACGGCTCGATGATTTCGCCAGTATCTCGCCAACAGGATGAGGG
The DNA here is from genome assembly GCA_964518635.1 of uncultured Ignavibacteriales bacterium. Taxonomy (GTDB): domain Bacteria; phylum Zixibacteria; class MSB-5A5; order GN15; family FEB-12; genus CAZFGK01. The sequence goes on along the minus strand of CAZFGK010000026.1, from coordinate 5,701 downwards.
CAAGAAGTGTGGGGAGAAGGCTGAACAACTGATCGCATCTTATCGAAATCGTCCAGAGCGCCCCCAGTACTTTCATTTGAACAATGCAGGAGGTCTGGTCGATACCACAAGGATCAGCAAATCTCTGCCCAAACGTATGGCTGAATCGTTTGGCGATCACGCTATACACATGACGCACCATCGAACTTCCGAACGTGTGAAAATGACGCTCCGAAAAGCGGTGAACAGAACTCGTCTCGAGAAATTTACTGAATACCCATCACTGGATTCGTTTAGCGGTAAATTGGCTTTTTTCGGCCTACACGTACAACCAGAGCAATCGATCGATGCGGTCGGACCATTTGTGAGTGATCAGGTCAAACTGGTGAAAGATATAAGGCGATCACTACCAATGGATGTCACTCTCCTCATAAAAGAACATCCGAACGCGCTGGGGAGTAAACCGTGGCATGAGATAGCTGAAATCCAGCGCATACCCGGAGTTGCGCTGATCGATCATCGTGTCTCTACATTTGAGATCTACAAGCGTGCATCGATAGTCTTTACTGTCTCCGGAACAACTGCCTTCGAATCTGCGATGCTCGGTACACCCGCGGTGACATTTACGAGGATGTATTTCGGTGGATTGTCATCTGTCTATTGCTGCGAGGATATAACGCAGCTCAAGTCACTGATTTTCGGCATTCTTAAGAATCATCAGCCATCACATGAGCAGGATATTCAGGCTGTTGCCAAGATGCTAGCTTCATCGTTTCCCGGTTACTGGACCGATCCTCTTTCTGATCAGTCGGTCATGAGTCCTGCGAATCTCGCGCTCCTCTCGGATGCATTTGTGAGGATGGTCGAAGATGATCCTCGGTAACGCCATTGCGGTCATTCTGTACGCGATCACCAGCATCTGGCTGATCAGACGCAGCTCCGGCGAGCGACTGCTGCTGGGCTACTTACTTTTTCTCCAATTCTGGTCACTCATCTCCTGTTTCTACAATGATTGTGGAGTCTATAATTTTGAATTATTCCAATACACGGAGACTAGTTGGGCTACAAGTCGTCTGGCTCTTCTGTATGTCACTTTTAACATTGCCATGCTTACGATCTCGAACTGGTTTCAACGCCGCCCTTTCAAGCTTACAGAGTACGCCACGAGCTTTGCACAACTCCGTCCGTTTCTGCGTACAGGGATCGTCACCATCTCGGTCATTTTTCTAACTCTTGTCGGTTTCAAATTTCTGACCGGCGGCATTCCACTCCTGCAAGGGATGCATAAACTCAGCTATGCGGAGGAATCCAGCGGAATCGAACAGCTCTTTCTCACGCACGGATTTCTTCTGCTCTTTCTGTTGGGGTGGGTGCGGAGCGAAAAGAAGCGAGATATCGCTGATCTTCTATTCGTAGGAAGCTGTTGCTATCTAATCGGAGCCGGGCACAAGTTTTCTCAGTTGATCTACCTTTCTGTCAGTTATGCGATTGTTCCTTCGGCTCGCTTGATGCTTCAGACAGAACTGTGGCCATCGATACGGAAGAAACTCAGACTTTCTGCTCCAATCATACTTGCAGGTCTCTTGCTACTTTCATTCGGAAGCTATCTCTTCCACGCAGAAGATAATGACTTCGCTCGAGTCATACTGATGGATCGAGTTCTCGGCAATCAGGGGCATCTCTGGTGGGGGACTGATCAGGTTTATTGGTCTAAAGGGCCATTTGAAATGGGGCACTGGGAGACAGAGATTGATGCGGCCCTTTCATCGCTGCAAGGGAAACCACCAGCAACCGGCGAAGTGGGTATGGGCTATCTGATGCTGAATTTACTCGGCACGAAGAAAGCGCATGCAATCTTCGACTCCGGCTATCTCTATACCATGGCATATCCGGCGATTGCAGTGATGTCGATTGGATTCGGACTGACTCTGCTCCTACAAATACTGTGGGGAATTCTATTTGCCCTGTTGAGTACCTATCTGCTACGATCTGTTCAGCATGGATACCTTCTTCGTTCCATTCTCACCTTGCAGATCCTGTTGCCAATGATAACAGCGACTTTCAGCGGCTCACTCATGACTATTTTCACTCTGGGGATGCTTCTGAAAGTGCTGTTATTGGTCATGATTGAGATGGGTGTTCGGATCCCGGCCGTGCAACGAGTATCCGTCAGGAGATTTGCCTGATGTCATATCTCACACAGGATGTTGCAGCCAATCACGGACATGCGAAGATCATTTTCATTATGGTCTTTTTCCGCTTAGTCCATCTGTTCGCTCGCAAAAAGGGAACTCTCCTCTGGTGGCTTGGTGTGCCGTTCATGATTCTCTATCGATTTCTCGTGGAATACTTGTTATGCGTGGAATTGCGTGCTTCAACAAAGGTCGGGAGTGGTTTTAAGATCGAGCACGGCTACGCTCTGGTTATTAATGATCATACCATCATTGGAAAAAATGTCCATGTCAGGCACTGCACCACTATCGGTTGTGTGAAACTCCCGGATGGTTCTCAAGGTCCCAGTCCGGTTATCGAAGATGATGTTGAGATTGGCGCCAACGTCTGCATCATTGGCGGGATTCATATCGGTCGCGGGGCTATCATCGGAGCTGGGGCGGTGGTTACCAAGGATGTTCCTAGTGGTGCCGTGATGGTAGGGAATCCGGCCCGCATGGTGAGACGAAAAGAAGCAAGTACTAACCTTCTTTTTGAAAACTCTGACGTGGCCTGAATCATGCGACTCAGAACGGCAGTCATTCTTAATGACTACGCACACATCAACGGTGGCGCAGCAAAAGTCGCAATCGAAAGTGCATGCGGACTCGCTCAAGCTGGCTGGAGAGTTCATTTCTTTGCAGCAGTAGGTCCTATCGAACCAAGACTCATCGAGTCGAAGGTGAATGTCACGCTCACAAATCAGACTGATCTCGCAAATCAAACTCCCACTCAGGCAATCGGCGTCGGACTCTGGAATCAACATGCTGCCAAGAGACTTGCAATGCTCTTGAACGGGCTTCCTGCTGGCGAGACGGTGATTCATTTGCATGGATGGATAAAAGCACTGACCGGAAGCGTCGTTCGGGTATCGATCGATTCAGGGCATCCGGTCACGATGACCTTGCATGATTACTTTCTTTCCTGCCCAAACGGCGGACTTTTCGATTTTCAAAAAGGGAAGTCATGCGAACTCAAGCCAATGTCACTCTCCTGCATGACCACTCACTGCGACAAGAGAGGTATGCATCACAAAATGTGGCGTGTCGGTCGTCATCTGCGAAATCAATTGGCAGGGATTCCCTCAGAGATGCGCAGTTTTATCGCAGTGTCTGAATACAGCCGCAAGCTTCTCGCCCCATCATTGCCAGAGCATGCCAGCATTGAATTGATCCCGAATCCAATTTCGGTCATAAAGCAACCTTCGGCAAATCCCTCTCAATCACGTCACCTCCTTTTTATCGGGCGTCTTGAACCTGAAAAGGGATGCGTGATGCTTGCGCAGGTCTGCCGTGAGATCGGATTCCCCATTCGTTTCGCAGGGATCGGTCCGGAGTCAGTGAAGATACAAGAAGTAAATCCTGATGCCGCGCTCCTTGGTTGGATGAATGGGGAGGATGTTATCCGAGAGCTTAGAAGTGCCCGCGCACTCGTGCTCTCATCCCTCTGGCATGAAACGCAGGGGATGGTGGTCGCGGAAGCCGCAGCGCACGGGATTCCATCGGTGGTACCAGATCGCTGTGCGGCCGCTGATATGGTGAATAATCAAGTCAATGGGCTGATCTTTCGATCTGGAAACAATGATTCACTCAAAGAGACCTTGAATCAGCTCAGAGATGACAATTTGGTGAGCCGTCTGGGTGATCAGGCGGACTCCAGTTTCTGGGAGGATCCACCAACGCTGGATGCTCACATCTCACGATTGACATCGTATTACGAAAGCCTATTGACCCCGTCGCGTAGTTATTCGGTCCCTCTGCGATTAGAGGCGGAAGAAGAATCTCAGTACGTCGGGTAAAGCGTTCCGGTAGTCCGTGGGTGACCTGGAATGTGCTTTCAATAGTCTCTGTAAGGTACAGTCCCATAAGTGCCTACGATAGAGAAGCGTCCTGAGTCTGTGGGCACAAAGATTGCCATACTTCAACATGGCATGGACGCCAAAAAGTACCAAACCTCAGCACTGATACGACGAGATCCCCGCGAGACAATCGAATTGTCGGTACGTGGTGCTCTGGACTATCTGTTTCTCTACAAGTGGTGGATTGCCCTTCCAACCGTCGCTGCAACAATCGTCGCAGCAGCTATCATGCTCCTTACCCCCAATCAATATCGATCGAGTGCGACAATTCTCCCTTCTGGTCAGAATGAAGGGGTCAGCTCACTCAAAGATCTCGTGGGTCTTGGCTCGATGGGGATGGTCGATGAGAACTCTTCGCAACTCTATCCGCTGATCCTGCGCTCACAGCAACTCAAAAATGCATTGCAGCAACGAACGTATGTTTTCCGGACTGAAAACGATTCACTTCGCATCTCTCTCGCTCAGTATTTCAAGGAGACCGATCCGAATCGTCTGAGCCGGGCGATTGATGATATCACCACGATCAGTACCGGTAAGCGTACCGGTGAGATGGTCCTTCAGGTGAAAACCATCTATCCGGCGTTGAGTCAGATGCTCGCCACTGCATACATCGAAGAGCTTGAGACATTCAATCGTTTCAAACGAGCCACTACCGCCGGATCGAATCAAAGATATCTCGAAAAGCAGCTTGCCACTACAAGTGCTATTCTCGATACCGCCGAGCGGAAACTGGAAGCATTTCGTCGCGTGAATAGTGACTGGGCAATGACCTCGGATGCAGAAACCTTGACCGAACTGGGACGACTTCAGCGAGAAGTTGAATTGCAGTCAACTGCCCTCATGTATCTTCGTCAGCAGTTTGAAGCCGCTCGTCTGACGGCACAAAAAGATGTCCCGATTGTTCGTATTCTGGACTATCCGAATCTGCCTACGTTGAAAGTTGGTCCACAGCGGACGAAAGTCTGTCTCCTCACAGCAATCCTGACGTCACTATCAATGATATTTGGCCTCTTTGCATTCGCAATCGGTCGCGAGTTTCTTCATCGTGAGTCCAACGATGATCACGAGCATAGTGACTCAAAATCAGGGAAGTCCCGGCTCGTCCTTCGAAATGGAGCAACAGCTCCCACAACTGAGGCGGTGTACTCATCAACTGAGGCCACTCCTGATTTAAACAGAATTCGTAAATCGGTCTTGCAGGACTAAGCGGGAAAGATACAAGATGAAATCTGCTGTTATTTTTGGCGGCTCCGGATTTATCGGAACGCATCTGGCCAAACGCCTGCTTGCAACCCGTCGCTTCGAAAAAGTGATCATTGCAGATATCAAGAACTCTCCACTGGACACTAATCCTTTAGTGTCCTTTCAAAATATCGATGTCCGTGAGACGATCCCGTCATCACTTGTAGAGCGTGGTTCAGTTGAATGGATATTCAATCTGGCTGCTGTACATCGTGAACCGGGACACTTTGCGAACGAATATTTCTCGACAAACCTGCGCGGAGCAGAACATATCACGCAATTTGCGCGAGAGATACAGTGTCGTAATATCTACTTTACGAGCAGTATTTCGGTCTACGGGCCAACAGAAAATGCCACGACGGAGCAGTCCCCCATCTGTCCGATTACTCCCTATGGTGGGTCGAAATATCC
>CAZFGK010000025.1:0-33660 GCA_964518635.1 uncultured Ignavibacteriales bacterium | reverse complement strand
AGAGATCAGTGCACAGGATCTGATTGTCAGGAAATTGACATTTATCAATGGCGCCTGGTCGATTGGAAGTCCGGTGGTGGTCAATTCCTCATTGCAGAGTTTCGACCCGCGCATTGTGATCGATTCGCAGGGGACACTCTGGATCGGCTATCTTCGCTATAGTGCGCCGAGCAGCACGATCTTTATCAAATCATCTACTGATGGCGGTCTCAGCTGGGGAGGTGGTCCGACTGATCCGGGGAGTACTCTCGGTGCTAGTGGGCAATTCGTAAGTGTAAAGCTCCTGGCGACAATTACTACTCTCTACGCAGTGTATGCGATTGGAAGTGGGTATGTCGCTCTTCGTGCGATGCCTTTTGCAACAGGAATTTGGGGGGATGAGCAGATTGCAGTAACCGGGACATCGGTGCAGGCGGTGATTGCCGCGGCGCAGGCGCAGGATGGAGGGATCGGAATTGTCTATGTGAATGCGGGTGTATTCTATCGACGATTCGACGGCGTACTTTTTGGCGCACCGCAGATCATCGACCCGACAATTTCGACACGAGTGCAACTGCACTATCGCGAGAATATTCCGATTGTCACCTGGAGTGCAGGTCGAGGTACTGATCAGCTTGAGCTTCTGTATAGCCATGCCTCGTCCGGATTTTTCACGGCACCAGCACCTATTGATTCTCGTTCGACGGTCGCGAAGACACTCCTTCTGTTTGATCTCTCTGCCGGAACATTTGTAGATCGTACGACCGCAGCAATGACTGGTGGTTCCGGAGATGTAACACATCCGTCATCGGGTGTGACGCTGCGAGATACCGGCGATGCGATCTATGTCGGCATGGAGCAGCCATTTCGTGCGGTGCATACCGTACTTTCGACTGTCGGAGTTGGTGGAACGCTGGGGTATCGCTACTGGGATGGAGTACTCTGGCGCGGATTTACACCAGCGGCCGGGACTATTGATCTGACCACCAGTTCGAATCATGTCACGTTATGGAGTGATCTGGCGCAGATTCCGGGGGACTGGCAGCGAAGTACAGTCAACGGCTTTGCACGATTCTGGATTCGAATCGAGGTAATCTCAACTTTTGCAACCGCGCCGATTGCCAATCAGATCACGGCACTGTCTGATCTGGTCGCCTTCAGCGGGAGAGGGTAGCAATGTCCTACACATCATTTCAACAATTGCGAGGACTCTTTCCTGTCGAGCGGCCACTTGCGACGGAGATCGTCGACCAAGTGGTTCCGCTTAAGGGGACGGCATTTGCCCCGTTCTATGGCGCAGCTGTCGATGCCGAATCGGTGGTGGTGAAACGCGCATCATGGGGATCATTGCAAAGAGAATCTCTCCAGATCACTACATCCGGAAGTGTCATCGGAAGTGGTCGGCTTGTTCGCGAAAGTGTGGTGGTTGCAAGTGATAGTTCACTTCGGCAGAGATACCAGGAGCAGAGCGACTATGAAGTCAATTACGAAACGGGAACGATCAAACGAGTGTCGACTGGTGCTCTGGCTGAAGGAGCAACGGTGACGATCTGGTTTGAGTCGCATCTCCTGTTCACTCCCGGATCGGATTACATCCTTGATGCTGATCGAGGGGAAATTCGCCGAGTAAGTTCTGGACAAATACGAGATGGGGAATCGGTACTCATCGACTATCGTCCAGTTTCACTCAGTGTACCGGATGAATTGCTCACTCAGGCAGTCTCTATTGCGAATCAGCAGATCGCGCGGGAGATCGATCCGAGTGGTGCATTTGAAGCCGACTCCACACTTGGCTTAGCAGCAACCTATCGAGCGATGTCGATCGCCTGTGAAGGAGCGGCATCCCGTGAGTTGTCACGACGAGATGCAACTTCGCCGGTCGCGCAGTCATGGTTGGCATTGGCGGAGCGTCATGAACGTCGCTCTCGCGAATTGCTTGGGCAGTTTCGCGCACCGCTGATCTCGCCAGCCGCACCGCAGCATACTTGACGGTGCATTTACGCTTTTTGACCTGATTCGATAGTCTGAATCTACAGGATGATTTTTCTTATCGGAGGGGAAATGAATTGTACGACTGCGCTGATTCTTTCAAAACGAAGCTGGTTTGTGCCGGATGTTCGTGTCTGGGGAACGACCGGATTGGGTGAGCTTGATATGGTTCAGGTAGAGCGGGTGAATGGTGTCAGTTCGCTCTATCATCAACAGATCATTCTCGAAGGGGCGGGTCAGGTTCTACGATATGACTCACTTGCTGATCATCGCGGCAATCAACTGCCGAGTACGCTGCAATCACCGAGGGTTTTTGTTCGACCACGCGCGGTCGATGTTTCGGTCGCCGTCACGAGTGAGAATGAGGAAAGTTTCAGTATCGCGCGATCATCCGCAAATGCAGATGCCGTGCAGGTTGATCTGTATGTGATGGAGCTCGGTGACTAGGCGTGTGGCTGCGAAGGGGAAATCAGCCGACTCGGAATTTCTTCCGATTCTGGATGATCTGATTGTTGAGTTCTGTCGCCGTCTTCGGTCATCTCGCAAGGCAATCACCGCCGCTGATTTGACCAAGTTGCTTGAAGTACGCACCAAACTAGGGGGACCTGTGTCGCAAAAAAGTAATCTCTGGCAGATGATCGAAGAGATAAGGCAGGAAAAATCACCACAGACTGAGATGACAGCCGATTCAAAGGAAGCGACTACATCGAATGGTTCGAAAGAAGTAAGCAAAGCAAAGCCCGCTCGCCGGAGCCCACATGAAAAATAATCTCGCAACACTGAGTGCTCAAGTGTGGTTAGCACTTCTCGTACTATTCACCTCATTCAATGTGTCTGCTGATGTTGGTGGGAACAGGGTACCATCATCGCCGAGTGTGACTGGTGTCAGCATCGGAAACGGATTTCTCTACTGGATTCGGTTCACCGCGCCCGTGAGTGGAACGGTTGATTCGTTAGGGGGATGGTTTCGAGACAATGATGATGGCTCCGGTACGGTGATACTGATGCTGCATGACACGACTGGAGCAAGCGGAACTGCACCGGGGAATTTTCTGGACTCGACCGATCAGTTTCCGATCGATGTAGGTGCGGGTTTTGGCTCGTTCGCAGAGATTACCAAGCCAGCAAAAATCCGCACAACGATAACCGCCGGGCTTCAATACATGCTCGGCGTCTACGGCGTTGCGTCAGTTGGAGCGGACTATGTGGCTCGAGAAAATGCTTTTCCCAACAATTTTCTGACGGACTCCACCTGGATTCTGAACGTGACCGATCCTCTTCCAATTCTAAATCCAATTGGGGCATCAACGAAGTCAGTCTCAGCGGCTTATTGTCTCTATATCGTCGTTTCGCCATCTGGCGGAGGTGGAAGTGGGGCAGGACAGCGCGTGCTCATCAGAAAGGGGAATTGATGAGCATTTTCCGTTCGTTTATGCAAACCGTCGTAGTTGCTCTATTCGCTTGTACCTCGATGTGTACTCTTCATGCTGCGAATCCGGCACCACTCTCCAAGCAGCTTGGCTGGGGTGTGTTCGCCTATGGTGGAGCGCGTCTGTGGGATAACACGTCGGCAGGGTCTCAGTTCAGGACATGGACAGCCAATCGCTACAAATACATTTTCGGAAACAATGGCGTTGCCGCTCAAGTCGATTCGATGCTCGATGCGAATCCCGAAATGTATAACGCCTCGTACGTTCTCCACCTCAGGCAGATCAGCGATACTCAAGCAATTCGTCAATGGTGTGATACGACGCCGGGTTGTGTTTTCACGAATCTTCTTTATCACACAGGAGCAAGTGCTGCCGACTCGATCAGTATTCAGGTGAATGCGACGGGTTCAGGATTCGGCAGTTTTTTCCAGAAGACTCCCGGCAGCAGTAAACCCGTCATCATGCCCGGTTTCGCTTCGCAGTTGCGAGTTCTCTGGAATGAGCGGGAGTGGCAATACATGGGTGCTTGGCTTGGGCATAAGCTCTCACGGGAAGTTCTCGCTGATAGCTCCAACGCCGCCTTCATGGATGAGTTCTCGCACATTCGCAGAACGGGAGCGAATGAGTCAGGGCTTTGGGTGAACGCGTTTCCGTTCAGAGATTCGACAACAAGCTATTGGGCATACTCCAATATGCGGTCGGTTACTCCGACTTGGAGTAGCTCAATGACTCACACTCAGATTCGTGACTCGGTAGCCAAACTATTTATCAAAGTGATGACCATCGTCGGCGATTCACTTGCGGCGCATGGAATAGTTGGATTTCCGAATGGCGCGTCCGATTACGGTCCATACAGTTCGACATCGAATTGGTATGGTGAAGGGGACACAATCTCGGACGTGCTCGGAGGTGCGAATCCGGGGGAGTTCTGCTTCTTCTATCCCGGCACGGACAACGAGGGGCAGTATTGCCGCAAGGCAGTGACCGCCGCTTACAACTATCGGAATCGTGGCGGGCATTTCGTCATCATGCAGGCAGCGGTTGGACGTGATTCGTCGGCATCACCGCCGTTCTCGATTGCACGCTCTCAAATGCTCAACCTCGCGTTCCACTTGGAGATTGTTTTCTCAGGGACAACGACCTACGGCTACACGCTGCATAACAATCCCTACAATAATCTCTACTTCGACTATGATGATCGGGACGGGACATTCAACCCCGGTCAGATCGCTGACACGATCACAAACTGGGCGTATGCCTTTGGGAAATACTTCGGCGTTCCGAACAATACGAGAGACACGTCGAACACGGTCACCGATGCCGCAGGGAACTCCACTCGACTTCGCATCACGACTTTAGCGAAACCTTCCTCGGCAGATACGCAGACAATTTCAATCGTTCGATATGCCGAGAATAGCTGGAGCCGTGATTCGGCTGCGACTCGCGCAACCTACACGCTCCCCGGATCGCAGGACTATTACGAATTGCGAGCGGACGGGACATACATCGTCGGCAAGAATGGCGGCGATACGATTCACATTGGGAATGGTCAGGCACGAATCTTCGTGACCGACACCGCTCTTGCTAACGCCGGAGTCGCATCGACTCCTTCTCCGTCCCTGTTGGTCGACTCTGTCCACAACGACGCAATTGGCGAGCTCGATACGCTGCAAACAAGAACGACTGCAAGCGCGAGCATCACAGCAGGGGATTCGCTGATCGTCTGCTACTCGCTGATCGGATTCTCATCCATCGACTCAACTGCCAACTCAATCCGCCGATCTGTCCCGACTGCGGGAGTGCAATACACCGATACGTTTGTTCTCACCTATTCAGAAACCTACACGCTCTATGTCGCTGCGTGGCATTGGAACGCGACAACCGGTTGGTCGACACGAGTGCAGATATCACGAACATATATCCTTGCAGCGGCTCCACCGATCAGTAACGGTAGTCATATCAAGTGGATACGGAGGCTGTGATGCGAAGACTTAAATCTGGTGGATTGATTACAGCTGCGATTCTCATACACACTATCATAATCGCATGGAAAGTGTTCGCGTCGGTGCAATTCATTTATCCCAGCGGAAACGGATCGCTACCTGCGGACGGTTCAACAGGCCGATGGACGACACAGGGTGCGGGTACAACCGCATGGGGTCGCTGCACCGACGGTACATATACTACTGGCGTGAAAGAAGCCTCCGTCAACGATGTCTGCACAATTTCCTTCGCAGACTACACCTTGCCAGGGGGTGCGGTGGTGTCGAGTGTAGATGTCTTTACCATGATGTGTCTCTTCTCGGGGGCTTCTGTTACGGGTAGAGTTGATATCTATGATGGAACTACGTTTCTGAATGGGACCGCAGCAGAAGGATCGGCACTTGATGAGTTTGCTGAGTGCTCAACGAACCGGGTAGATGTATTTGCCACCGCACCGGATGGCTCTGCATGGGATCAGACAGACATTAACAACTTGCAGGTGCGGCTCGTGCTTACCTCGGCATCAGGAGCGGGAAACATTTTCGTTTCTGAGTGTGAGGCTCACATCAACTACTCTCTCCCCACAGGCGGTGTACGACGAGTACGACTTCAGAAAACGCAATAACGCAAACGACGGAGATATGAGAAGATGAAACAATACAGAATTCAATTTTCAGTGTTGGCTCTGGTTGTGTTGACATGTGCCGTATCGACATCCGCCGGTGGATTCTTTCTAGGGGTGAAGAAGGCATCGGAGTTTGTCAGCTTTCCACTGCATGATCCTCTTGATTCAGCGGGGATCCCCGGACGGCCGGACTCGGTTCACCTGTTGACGTATGCTGACAATGGTTCGGCGGCGGCGTTCACTGCACGATCGACGACGTATCCATTTTCGGATATCTCTCTTGATACGACGAAAATCTACGGTGATACCACCTACTGGTTTGATGATCAGATACAAGATATCGACGGTACCGCCGGAAATTTTCTGTTGTCCGGAGTTATTCGGCTTTGGTACAAGAAACTCGCTACCGAGACATTTTTTAGTGTGCAGGTAATCAACGATTCACTGAACAGAACTCTTGATGCAGTCTACGCCGTTCGTGATTCATCGAATGCGATTCTTGATTCTCTTCAGGATGGGTCAGGTGGGATTGCGGTGCAGCTTTCAACTGCGGCACTAGCCTCGGTCGGAAGTCGGGCTGCTGATTCGACCTGGGGAAAGCCGTTCACCGCATCATTTCCGGCAGGTTCTATGGGGGATACGCTCAACAACTATTCTCCACTCAGGGCAATTGCGAAGACTATCTTCGATTCTGCGGCAACGGTGATTGCGATAAGTAAGGCAGCAGCTGATTCGACGTGGGGGAAGGCATTCGGAAGTGCATTCTCCTCTGGTTCTATGGGGGACAGTCTGAATAATGCCAGCTATGTCACCGGAAGTGATGGTGGAGGAGGTGGTGCGGTCACCAATGCCGATGCAGGGAAGATTGCGGATTCGGTCTGGAACAAGTCATGGAGTGCGAGTTTCCAGAATGGCTCAATGGGGGATTCGCTGAATAATTTCACGCCACTGCGAGCATCGGCGAAATCGATCTTCGATTCATCAGCATCAGTTGTTACGATCAGCAGGGCGTCAGCAGATTCTGTCTGGAGTAAATCGTTTGGTACGAGTTTTCCCGGAGGATCCATGGGAGACAGCGCGAACAATAGTTCCTGGGTGCAGGGGATCGGCAGCAACGCGATTACTTCCTCGACACTCGCGACTTCTGCAGCTGATGAGATCGCAGATGAAGTCTGGGATGAAGATACATTAAGTCACAATCTGACTGCGACATTCGGCTTTGTGAATAATGGCAAGAACTGGGCGTCCCCTTCTATTGTTGCCGACACGTTCTGGAACAAGAATTTCTTCACTCCATTTGCATCCGGTTCGATGGGGGATTCACTCAACAACAGTAGCTATGTCGGTTCCGGAACGGGTGGACCGGATTCTACAAAGGTCGCCAGATGGGTCTGGAATACACCACGATTGAATCATGTGATCTCGGGGACATTCGGACGGAATCTTGATGCCCAGGTTTCAGGGCTTGCCTCCGGTGCGGGGGCATACTCTCGAACGATTGTAGTTCTCGATACGGCCCTTGATGTGACGGTGAATAGTGCGTCAGTGGCGTTGCGTCCGTTGAATCAATCAGGGCTGGTGTCGATTGCGACGACAGATGCCGCCGGGCGTGTCCATTTCAACCTCGACAGTGATTCATTTTTGGTGATCACGAATGGACCGGGTCTGTTGTTTACCGTTTATGATACGATTGTTGTCAACGGAGGGGGGACCGATAGTGTCTTCGGTTATCGTTTTAATCCTGCCGCACCAGCGTTGACCGGAATCTGTCGGGTCTGGGGATATCTGGTGCAGATTGATGGGACTCCAGAAGTCGAAGCACAGATCGATGTACTCCTTCCGAAAGGGGTTTCACGCGCCGGCTCTGTCGTAGTCTCCCCATTTTCGGTCTCGACGACCTCTGATGCGACTGGGTACTTCGTGCTTGATCTTATCTGGTCATCTGCGCTTCAGCCGTCGAACACTGAATATGAAATAGCGATCACCCGTTCGGACGGGACGATCCTGCGAAAGAGATTTCTCGTGCCGAGTCAACCGACCTGGCAGTTTAGCTGGTAGCATATAGAAAAAGGAGAAAGGGGAATACAATGAATGAAGTGCAAAGTATGTCGCTGATCAGTGTATTGGGGAGTGTTGGGCTTCTGCTTGGAGGATGGGCGGTACGAACCTATCTGCTCCCGTTTTTGAAAGTCGGTAAACGTGCTCAGTTTGCTCGACTGATTGTCCTGCTTGCGGATGATCTGGTCAATGAACTGAAGGCGAAGTATCCGGACAAAGTCTGGCTTGAGCGTCTGGATGAAGCGATTGAAAAACTGGCCGCGCTCTGTGAAATTGATCTGTCCGTAGCACGCAGAGCAATTCTCGCGGCATCTGCTCGTCAGCAATAATATCACCAGTTCGATTTGCAAATGAAAAGGCCCGATCTGTTTGATCGGGCCTTTCTGTTTTGCTCTCTGGAAAAGTCTATCTGCAGGGGGTGTTGGCCGAACCGAAGAGGAAGTTCATGTAGTAAACGACATCAGCGATGTTGACCACATTGTCGCAGTTGGTGTCACCGCGGAAGGCACCACCGACCGGTGCTGGGCCGTTGGTGGTGATGAAATCAGTCAGAATCAAAAGATCCAGGATGTCAGTGCTGGCGTCACCGTTCATGTCGCCGAGGGAATACACTCCGTTGCATTGATACTTAAGCATGATCGTATGATTGCCTCGCTTGTTGGAGTTATCGCGAGCGGAAGCGCGGAAGAAGTAACGATTCCCCTCGGTGAGTCCGGCTGGAGTCCAGTTCACCGACCAGCCATTGGTTCCATTCAGATCTGCACCAACGAGAGTACGAGTAATATTCCAGGTTGGTGAGACAAGCGAGATCATGATGTCGATGGTCTGCCAGTCACTCTGCCAGAATATTTCAGTCGTTCCGCCGTTTTCTCGCATGGAAAGCTCCTCGACTGCGCCAGTGAGTGGGGACATGACGTAGACAGAGAATTGATTATTCACCTGCTTAAACCCGTTGAAACCTTCGATGGCGAGCCAGAATCCGTACGTACCGCTTAGTCCGACCATGACCGTTCGTTCTTCTTCTTCGACCCAGTTGCGAAGCGATTGATAATTGGGGGATCGGCGGTATTCCAATGTGAGCGGATTGCTTCGGTCGGCGAGATATTTCGAAAGTCCGATCAGAACATTCTGATCACGCGAGCCTTTGTCGATTCGAGTCCTGAACAGTGGAGCAAGTGCTTCAGCGACCTGCGAAAGGGAAAGAGAACTTCCCCCCTGCTGCATGACCGTGGAGACTCCACGTGTACTCCATAACTGAAGCATCGAAGCCGCTGCCGATGGACCACTATAATAATCGCCGAATTCGCCGTTCGAGGCGAAGTTGCCATCTCCGGGAATACCATTCACATCTCCGACAACAAACTGACTGAATGTCGGCAACACCGAATGAAATGTCGACTGCGCCGGTTTGCGATAGAGCTCAATGAAGGTCAGATCATTGTCAGGGGAGGTCATGGTGGTGTTGAGCGGAGTACAGAAGAGGTCGTCATTATTTGGTGAAGTAATAGTCGGTACTGGAGGGGTCGGTTCAAGATTGACGGAGACATTCACCACTGACTGACGGGCGGAGGAATCGACCGCCGTGGCGCGGAGGATGTAGGTCCCTTCGGCGAGTCCGCTGACATTCCAGTTGGCAGTGAAGCCATTTCCGGGTGTCACTGCTCCTTTGCCACGAGCAGGAACAAAGCCGGTGAAGTCGCGACTGATTTCGATGAATGCTCCACCAGCGAATGAATAGGAGAAGATCATCTCTTTCATTTTCGCGCCAGCGGTATCGGCTGCCCAGAGTTCGATATTCCCGAATGCATCTTTTCCGTTCGGCGGCCAGACAAAGACTGCCTGCGGCGCCGGGCTGGAGCCACCGCCGCCACCACCACCGGGAATGCCAGCGACTTCAAAGGCGAGATTGCCGGGGAAATTGAAAAATTCATTGTTTGTTAAATCGACCCAGCCGATCTGCTGATCCCAGATATTGAAAGAGACGCAGGAGTCGGGAGTAGCGTCACAGAGTACCGATGGTTCGACTGCTGCATCCAGTGCATTGCTGATGAAGAATCCGGCGAAGAACGGTCCAGTGACCGTGATCGGTGTATCGAGTGGGATCCAGACATCAAACATCCCACCACCAGCAGGAACATTCAGATTCCAGTCTTTCGAAATCGCGACGGTCTGTCCGGGGATATGACAGCCCGGGTAGGAGGTGTTGTCGACGGTTTCGATGTCAACCGAAACCACCAGCGGTGTCGCGCCAGTGAAGCTCATCGGCAAGTTGATCTCAGTTACTTTGTACGGATACGGATTCGGACAGGAGAGTGCTGGATCAATGTAACACTTATACAATTCCTGTCCGGTGACCCAACCGCCAATGATATGCGTAATCTCGCTGTTCGGTGAAGCAGCGCAGGTATCAGCCGCAGTTGCAAGTGAAGGAAGAGAACCGCGCATAGCCGGTCGTAATGTTTTTCGAGCGGCATCACCAATCGGATCAAGCCGAGCGAACTTTGTCTGAGCATTCCCTGCAAAGACCAACGAAGCAAGCGTGCTGATGAAGATTCCGGTAATTGCGAGAAGTCGTACGACGCGCCATCCAGTGCGCATGCTGATCTCCTGTGGTCGGGTTTTTTCTTTGGATTATCGAACCGAATGGCGCGCTGTTGACCCCTTCGGCTGGAATCTTTTGCCGATCAATGATCTGAAGCGGGCATTGTTCAGCTCATGCACAGGAAGCGTTGAAGAACAGGAATCTTTTTCTATTCGCTCTGAGTTCTCGGCTTGTCAGATGCAAATAACTCGGAAGAAAGCGTATCAATTTACGACTGTTTGTAAGTCGGACAGAATACACAGATGAGACGGGACTTTTTTCGTCATTGGTAAGCCGAAACCTTTCGTCGACGATATTCCCACAAAGATGCCAACTACTCAGCAATCGCAGCGACACCATCTTCTCATCGTCGATGACCATCCGGAAATCTCGCAGTTGATCATGAGTCTTCTGCCGGAACGTGACTGGCAGATCGAGATCGCGAATTCGATTCCGAAAGCACTCCATGCTCTGGAACAGCGGGAATTCGATTGCCTCCTTTCTGATATCTATCTCGGAGAGGAAAGCGGGCTCCAATTACTCGCAACTGTGCGCGAGAGCTACCCTGAACTGACGGTCCTACTCATGACGGGAAATCCGAGTGTCGAACTTACCATTAGTGGTTTCACAGGCGGGGCGTATGACTTTCTGGTCAAGCCGTTCAGCCATGAGACACTACTCGCGACTCTTTCTCGTGCCATGACCCATCATCAGATGCAGAAAGAGAACATGAGTCTGCTTGGGCAGCTTCAATTCCTGAAAGCGACCAGCTCGATGGAGCTTTCTGGAAACGTAGATCAGTATGTACGACAGGTATTGCTGTCATTGCAGGCCGAGACTGGTGCGCAGGCGGTCGGCTATCTCGAACTTGATCCTGATGAGCGCACTGTTGTCCGCAGACATCATATTGCACGATTCAGCGAAGATATCCTTGCGGTGATGGACGAGAGACTTTTTCAGAAATCAGAAATTACTCGCGGTACCCGACCGGTGGTGTATCAGCTTGAAGCTGATTCTTTGCCGCGAACACTGATAGTCAAGCCGCTCGTATTCAAAACAACGCTCTTCGGCGTCATTACCGCACTGGTGCACAAACAAAGTTCGCAGATCAGGCAAGGGGTGCTTGATGTCATTTCGGTTCTGGCCGGAGCGATGGCCGCTACGATTGCCAATCAGCAGCTGTACCAGGATGTACGGATTTCTTATCTGCAGGCGATCAAGGCACTCGCAAATTCGATTGAAGCTCGCGATTCCTATACCGCAGGACACACTGACCGCGTGACTAGACTGGCGGAGCGACTTGCCAGACGGCTCGGCTGGTCAGAACGTCGACTCGAAAATCTCGTCGTTGGTTGCACCCTGCATGATATCGGGAAAATCGGAGTACCGGATGCAGTTCTCAATAAGCGCGGCAAACTGACACCGGAAGAGCGGGAGATCATGCAGCGGCATCCGTTGATTGGGCTGAAGATCATCAATCATGTTGATCTCTTGGTTTCAGCGTCTCCGTATGTGATCGCACATCATGAACGATTCGATGGTGGCGGCTATCCGTATGGATTAGCTGGCAACAGCATTCCTATAGAGGGTAGATTACTTGCGGTGGTCGATACGTTTGATGCGATACTCTCTGATCGTCCGTATCGTCCCGGTGCCGGGGCTGATGTTGCGATCAGAGAAATACTTGCGGCACGTGGAAAGCAATTCGATCCACAGATGGTTGATTTGTTTGTTGGCGTGCTGACCAATCAGGAAATTGATCTTGATGAACTCTATGGGCGACCGCTGGATCTTACGGGGACACTTCAGGAACTGCTTAGCGGAACGGTACTGGCGTAAAAGAGAAGATCATGATGATCAGTGAAATGATCGCCATTACTTTCGTTGCCGTCGTGAGGGGCTGATTGTCGTTCAATGTCGGCGGATGAGTGAGCCCGAAGAGCAATCCAATCGTTCCGTAAAACCACCAGATCGGTGAGAGAAATCCAAGAAAGAGTAGTCCGACAATCGCCACGACGGCGAGTCGATGCTGCATCTTTCCAAATGCGCCATACAAGATATGCCCGCCATCCATTGAGCCAATCGGAATGAGATTCAATGCGGTGACCAGCAACCCAACCCATCCGGCGAATGCGGCTTCACTCAGAAGATAGAATGATCCATCCGGTGGGCTGCCCAATAATATTGGTGCGAAGAATTTCATCAGGATCGATTCCCCTTCGAGAGAGAAAGCCATCATCGCCGGAGTCAGTTCAGCTTGCGCGACAATATGACTGGTGGTAAGTCCGTACAGTAGCCATGCGACCGCAACAATCCATCCGGCAATAGGGCCTGCTGCGCCGACTTCGATCAAGTCGCGCCTGTTACGAAAAGGGGACTTCGCTTTGATAATCGCGCCGAAGGTGCCGATCAGATTCGGCGCGGGAATAAAATAGGGCCAGCTCGTTACGAGTTTTCGCCTGCGACCGGCGATGTAGTGACCGAATTCATGCGTGACAAGAATTGAGAGAAGGGCGAGAGTAAAAAATATCCCTTCTCCATTCTGTATTGCGCGAGTCACGCCGGGTATCGATGCCTGAATCGCGGCTCCAAGTTGCTGAATCCCCTCCCAGAACCCCTGAGGTGCACGCAGCTCTTCCGGCAACATTTCAATACTCAGCATTCCAATCTGCCGAGTGAAAATTGGGACAAAGTAGACGCTGCAGATAGTCAGCAGGAAGAGAACCAGATTCAGTGTCGGGAATGGCTCTTTCCGATCACGCTCAATAGTCAGGGCGATCTGAGTTTCCCCCGGAGTGAGGCGGAATGTATAACCGAGCGTTTTCAATCGTTCCTGCAGAAGAATGTCCGCTTTTGGTGAGAGGATTTTTCTTCGCAACGAGAGAATCACCCGCTTCTCCTGCGCGAACCATCCATCGAGTGCATACAAATCGACATACACCGGCTCAAGATCAGCGACCAGCGGATCAAGCTGCTCACTCGATGAAGTGAAGGAGTCGGCGGGTTGTTGCGAGTGGTCAGACATTACGTCAAGATAGATGATGAGTGATAATGGTGCATGCAGAATTGGTGAAAAAAGAACCGCGGCGACCGGATGGTCGCCGCGGTTGAAGGTGCGTTTTCAGAACGTCCGAAGACGTGCCTGACTAGAACTCGAATTCACCCAGCGGGCATGGCCCGTAGTTGAAGTAGTAGTTAATCAGGTAGGTAACGTCGCCGATGTTCGTCGAATTATCAATGTTCACGTCACCGAGGTGAGCGAACGGTATCGGACCGGGTTTTCCACCAAAGTTGATGAAGTCGGCCAGATAGATAATGTCAGAAAGGTTCGTGACGTTATCATTGTTGACATCACCACGACCGAAGCCAGCGAACTTGTTGTACATGTTCGCCATTGCTTCCCAGTCGGTGTATCCCTTTGCAGGGCCAACGCCGGCAATACGGAAGTTCACGACAGCTATTTCATAGGTGCCGTTCGGTCCGAAATTGTTTTCAGCGATGGTGAACTGAGATTCCTGATCTGCTGCGCCAGTAACAACCGCATGACCGGAAGCAGTTCCAGCCGGGAGGGATGCATACTTGGTGTAGCAAGAGTCAAAGTAGATCGGGTCAGTCAACGAGTTGTTGAACTGTGCCTGGTTGGCATCGATTGCGTACACGTTCTTCATTGGCGCATAGCCGCAGCCGAACGGAAGCTTGATCATACCCCAAGCGACATTGCTCGTACCGGTTGAAGCCGACCATGCCGTTGAGGCATTGAAGTCAAGCAACGCGGTGTCGTTACCAATGTCGTAATCCAACATCGTCCAGAATTTCCAATTGTTCACCGGTGTGGCGTTACGATTGGTGAATTCCATGACTTCGATGGTACCCTGATTGAGGGCGTTCACTGAAGAACCACCGATCATAACGTTCGCAGCGGCCGGAGCGTCAGTCACACCAACGGTGCGGGTGCTGACAGTAAGACCGATGGTCGAATCGTTATCGAACGGAGCAGCGGCAGTTACGCCACCACCAAATGCCCACTGCCAGTCACCGCCACCAACGTCGAAGTTCTGCACCGAGTCGATGTAGGTCTTGCAGACGAGGTTACCAGTCACTGGGGTGTAGGCGATACCATTGGTAGTGATCGCAGGAAGCGAAATACCAGTGGAAAGAGCGGGTTTGCACTCGTTATCACAGAAGTTCGGATCGGCCTGCATCGAAATCCAGTCGTCGGCTTCAGTTCCGCCGCCCGACCAGTTGTCGAAGTTCATTGCGATACGCTTCTGGGTGATACCGTACATGTATCCGCCCTGGAAGACCGAGGCGTCGTCACCATCGATGTCGATACCGTGTGGGTTGTTGACGTCACCGTCAGCCCAACGGCCCATGTTCCAGACGATCTGAGTGTTGGCAGAACCTGCACCGAAGTTGAGGTAGGTCGTGTCAACGAGACAGCCACCGACGAGAGTGAGTACCACTTCCGGATCGGTAGAATTGTCATCCAGATAATAATCAGGATCATTGTGAACATCGAAGGTCACAAAGAAGATCTGCGGTCCACGGTTGATAAGCGGTCCATTGACATGGACGCGGATTTCAGACGTGTCCCCCGGAGCGGTCACGATCGAACCGGTGTTCGGATCGAAGACGTTTCCAGTGTACACACCCTGCTCGTTCAGGAAGGCCGGAGTCGCCAGAGCGGCTTGGCTACCACGAACACGCGGGGTGAAGTTGTTACGATCCATTTCGACTTCGGTAGTCAGTTCGCCGGAGGCGAGCATGGTACCTTCAGACTTGAAGCTGAAACCATTGTCGGTCAAACGACCGGCGATGGAGGAAGCCATATCCTGGACGCCGTCACGAACAACGGTGACTTCATGCTTCTTGGCCAGCGGAGTCGACCCATTGGAGGTCGTGTTGGCTTTCAAGCTGACGGTCAACGGAGTGCAACCAGCATTCCAGTACATGTCTTCGAATGCAATGATCGTGTCGGCAGGAGAACCGAACGGCACCGGCTTGGTGGCCGCAGCGGTAATGATCTGCAGACGAGCGCGATCAGCACCCTTCTTGAAATCGAACAGAGTACCGAAAGCTGCACCCAACACATAGTGGGTCACACCAGCGGTATCCGCACCGATTGCCGAGCCACGGGCGCCATTTGGGCCACCAGCGGAGAAGGTGTAATCGATACGACGATAGTAGAAGAGATTGCCGTTGTCGGCATTGAAGACACCAAGGTAACCGCCACCATCACCGATGAGGATGAGGTCAGCAGAACCGGTTTCGCAGGTCAACACACCTTCCGCCTGGTAGAATCCACCATTGACGAAGGAGGCGAGGTTGACTGCCTGCGTGGCGTAGAGAAGTGCATTGGTGACCTTGTTGAAACCAAGCAGCACACCACCAAGCGGCGGGGCTCCCCAGTTCGAAAGGCCCGGAACATACAATGCATTCTGATCGACCATGATGTTGACGAGCTGCGAACGCACAGATGTACGAGCCGGGAGCGTTGCCACACCGGTCGCATTGTTCATCGTGTAGAACACGCCGTCCATCGGGAACTGCGAACCGAGTGATGCGGCCATCTGTGAATTGATGTACGCATTTCCGCCCGCAAGATCGACTGCAACTGGCATGAAGAATGTTTCTACTGCGCCAGCGGCCGGGTAGAGCGTCGCGCCCTGCAGACCCTGTGCAACAGAGAGACGCCATGCAAGCGTTCCGTCTGCGAGATTGATGGCAAACACATCGCCGTTACCGGCGACGGGGAGACCAGCAGAGAAATAACGGACACCGTCGGTCGAACCCGAAGTGGTGACCGGCTGACCAGTCACAAACGGCGTGTAGGCAACGCCACCACCGTCGAACGGTGTGAACGGCGAGCCATTGTTGGCACGCGCGGCAAAGACCTTACCGGCATCGTCACCAAAGTAGAGCACTTCACGGTTGGCTACTGGAGCGCCGGCGGTGTCTGCCTGGGTTGCGATGACAAAGGTTGCATAGCGCATACCGCCGATTGCGGTATGACCAAGGTAGGCGTTTGTCGGGCGAGCAACCCAGACCAAAGTGGCAGGGAGGACATCGACGTCGAAACAGAGTACCGAGTTACCAGCGCCGCCACCGATGTACATGTACGTCTGCGGGGCACCAGCAGTGTCAAGAATCGTTGCGACCGTCGGGGCGCAGCGAAGGTTGTTGAGAATCGCGCTGTTATCAGCGGAGTTGATGACATCGAGAACTGCGCCGGTAGCGAGGTCAAGAATATTGTACTCGTTACCAAATGCAGCATACACACGACCATTGTGAATCGTCGGCGCGGAGCCAACGTTCATCGGCTGAGTCGGGTGTTCGTACGTCCAGCCCTGGTTCAGGTCGCAATAGGCGTCACCGAGAGCCAGACCAGAAGCGCTCGTGCGCTGGAAGTCATGACCACGGGTCGCCCAATTGGCGTCCGGAGCACAGGTGCGTTCGTCAAACGGAATGGCGCAGAATTCGACTTCGAACATCCAATTGCCATAGCCAGCGAAGGCAAAGCCCATCGGACGCCAAAGTGATGCACCTGAGCTATAGTAATAGCCACCGCCATTTACCATAGCATCGTTATTACCGAGGTAGCCGATGTTGCCCGGGGATCCGCTGGCATCACTCAGGCCAACAAAGAAATCACCTGCAACCTGGTAACCACCGGGGATTACTACTTCGTTCCACCCAGGATAGTATGACAGGGCGCTAGCAACCAGCGGCTGAGAATACACAACCGGGCCTGGAGCTGCAGTATCGCCACGCAGGACCAGTGCGAGCGAGGTCGTAACCGTGGTGTCCCAAAGCTGGAAGCGGACTTTTTCGACACGATTAACGGCCAACCCTGTTACACGCTGGGCGATGAGATTGCTTCCGATGCCAAAGATACCAGTGGCTTCGGAAGGGCCATAAAGAACTTCGTTATCGCAAACTGTGAACTCATCTCTGCACAGATCAAGCTGGACAAAGAAGGCACCCTGCTGCGGAGTTCCGCCGCCGATGTCTGTCGTCCAGGTGACTGAGTTTTCAAACTTCGCCCAGTTTGGATCAGGAGCAACAAAGTTGGCTGAGCCGCCCACATGCGGGTTTGATACAAAGTTGTCAGTTGCAAGCCAGATCTGACCGTCGGCAGTGCTGTTCGACGTCATCTTCACGGTCACATGGTAGGGACCGAGAACGACAAGATTGAACGGCACGTCGATACGATCAACACCCGGGACGAGATTTCCTGTCAGCGGATAGATAGTTGCGATACCACCGGGGACAGTTGAAGTCGCCAATGGACCTGAGCTAACATCGATGCTGCCAGCAGAATCCGACCAGACTTCAACGGTAACGCCGTTGGTGCTGGCTGGGCTATAAAAGGTCTGACCTGGGAAGCCGATTGCCGGATCTGTGAAGTGGCGAACACGCACATTCTTGAGGGTTTCCGGACCATCCGCAACGAAGCGCTGTCCGAAGCCATTCAATACTTGTGCAGTTGACCATGCCGGATCAGGAACCTGCCATACGAAGACACTGCCAGTGAACGGGGTGTTCACATAGCAAGAGCTGTACGCTTCGCAGAATTCAGCGACGATATCGAAGTTTGGGTCGAACGGCTGGACAAAAACCAGCGTTGAACGACGCCAAATTCCACTCGCCGCTGTAAACAACGTACTGCGTTCAGACGGAGTCGCGGATGCGCAAGGATCTGCGGTAGTGTTTGCACCATCATCAGAACCAAAGCGAATCGTGTCCGTTGCTGGAGCGGTTGTATCCGCACCGAGCGCAATGTGGAAATTCGATCCAGGAACAATTACAGATGAAGAAAGTGGTAGATACACATACGCACCACTGCCAACCGTCCCGTCCGGAATTGAGACGAGGGTCCGATTGAGCAAGGTACTTGGTAATCCACCAACATCCGACCAAACTTCAATTGCCACATTGACTGGAGTTACGCCAGCACCGTTGCACTTGTACAGCCAAGCATATGCTCCTGTAACAGTTGCCGTGTGCGATGCCGTAACGTCAAACATCATTGACCGACGGGTGCGAGTTCCGCCCAACGCTGTATGCGTAAAGTCGAAACAGGTCGCCACGTCGTAGTAGTTCGTCAGATAGCAAGCAGTCGTATCCGGAGCATTCGGAGCGGATGGTCCGCTACCGCCATGTGGTACTGTTGTTTTGACAGCACCCAACTGGGCCGGAGTCAGCTTGTTAGCCAACGGGGTGTAGCCGAGCAATGATTTCGCCTTTGTACTCACTTGTTCATTTGATTGCTTCACAAGTGGACGAAAGGTTGCGTCACCGTCCGGACCTGAAACTGCAGTTCCCACCAGCGTCATCAAAAACGCCAGTGCGAGCACTGCTGTCGTGAGTCTTTTCAGCATTTACATCCTCCTTAAACGAGAAAACAACACAGGTGCAGGATCACAGACTGTCCAGCGAACCATACCCTCCGAGGGGACGGGGGTCATGCGGCCTACTGGAACACGTTCGCGGTTTGTCCAGGGAAGCGAACGTAAACTCTGCTGAACTACACTCATTCATTTCCTCTCTTGGGAGTCTGGAGTCTGTCGTCGAACCGACATGCACTCCTTTTAAAAGTCGTTGTATCTAAACGCTTCAACGCTCGTGAATAAATCGTGTCTCGGTCATTTCCTCCTTCGTGATATCAACGACACACATCGTGATAGCACTGGTTGGTACTGACTCGACAACTGATCTGATTAGATGGGTTCAAGCACGCGAATTGAATCAAGAGAATACACGAGCGTCAACGCTTACGCGCAGATGCTGTGCGACACTGATCAATCGATGCTTTCGAGATTGGATTCGGTGTTAGGCGTCGTCTGATTGGCTCTCCGACTCCGCTTAACTCACATACGCTTAAAGGGAAAGCTACTGTTAAATGTCGATTCGTCAAGGGTTAAACTGGAAAGAAATTCCGTTTGTGAGATAAGAACGGGCAGGCCGGGAGGCCTGCCGCGCACGTGTGTTAGTGTGGGGATGTATATCGTCTCTGGTGCCCCACCCTTCGGGTGGGTCTTGATTCTTGAGTTACGAAGATGGCAGGTTCCGAAGCGGGACCTGCCCTACAAGAAGCGGAGCATGTTAATCCGTTTATTCAAATTTCTTGTAGGGGCGGTCCGGCTTCCGAACCGACCTCTTACAATACCCTTAACGAACAGGATGGCAGGTTCCGAAGCGGGACCTGCCCTACAAGAGTGGGAGCATGTTGATCCGTTTATTCAAATTTCTTGTAGGGGACGGTCCGGCTTCCGAACCGACCTCTTACAATACCCTTAACGAACAGGATGGCAGGTTCCGAAGCGGGACCTGCCCTACAAGAGTGGGAGCATGTCTTGTCACCCTGAGCCTGTCGAAGGGTGATGTCCATTGATGTCATGGGAAGTCATGCTTCGACAAGCTCAGCATGACAGGAGAAGAGTGGGAGCATGAGTATGTTCTTCGGTCCGCGGACCTCTTTCTCATGAATCCAAAAACATGATTCCATTTCGTCGTTCAATCACCTACGCTGGTGGCATGCATAAAATGTACGCGCGTTGCAAGGGACTGGTTCGTTGATGGGACGACGTAATCGGAAATCATGGATCATGAAAATGGTCGTGCCGCTGATCTTTGCGGCGGTGTTGATCTTGTGGCGGTATCCGGTTGATGTTGGCCGTGATCAGCAGCCCCCCACCGAAAATGATCGCTTCAAAATTGTGAGGGTGCTTGATGGTGACACCGCCGAACTGACCAACGGTGATCGGGTGCGGTTGCTGGGCATCGACACGCCGGAGCGCGGGGAACCATTCGCCGACGAGGCACGCTATCTGCTCAATCAGATGACGAATGGACGAACGACACGACTGGCATTTGATCATCACCGGCGGGACAAGTATGGACGTCTGCTTGGCTTCATCTATGTCCCCGATCCGAATGCTCCGGAGCATGAGCTGTTTGTGAATCGGATGCTGGTCGATTCGGGATTGGCGTATGTGTATCTGACGAATGACAAGGACATGCTCCAGAAGGAGTACATGGAACTCCTGGATGCCCAGCGAAAGGCTATAGGAGCACGGGTTGGATTATGGGGGATGCCTCGGAGCACGGAGCCGTTTTATCAGGCGATCAGGGGATCATTTCGGTTGCATCGGAGGAGTTGTGATCGGACTGCGGAGCATAGCCCGGAGAAGTTGATACGGTTTGGTGATCGTCTCGATGGATTCCGGCAGGGGTTGTCCCCGTGTAGAGAGTGTCGACCGTAACGCGAGTATGAGATCGAAATGAAACCAAGCGGTTGGTTCCTCTTGCAACGGTATGAAAATTATCTATAATAAGGACTGCCTGAGGTGCTGGTCGGCACTGAGAGCAGGGTGTCTTTGGTCGGACGCCGCACGAGTTTCTTTTCATCGAGCTGGTCCAATTTCATTCTCCTGTCCGACATGTTGCATTTGAAATTCTGGCGCTGACTTCACGGGATGAAGTTTAGTGTCCTTCATTTGATGTTTGATAGCACTGTCACGATGGAGAAGGCATGAAGCAGATCGCTCAATTGTTCAAACTGCTGGTCGTGGTCACGATTGGTGTCACCGTTTTCTCAACGAGTTCGCAAGCACAGACCGATCTGCTTCCGGATATTTACGTCGCGCCAAACTATCTCTACGACAATGATATCTCGACGACGACGCTGCCCGGCCGAAAAGTGCTGCGCCTTTCAAATGGGACGGCGAATATCGGCGCAGGGAAACTTCATCTCTACGGCGTCCTTCCCGGCAACACCGATGGGACACAGAATGTCAATCAGCGGGTCTATCGTTCGAACGGGACATTTTACGACCGTTCGGCGGGGAGATTCATTTATCACCCGACCCATAATCATATCCATGTCGAGAACTGGAGTGTTTTCCGCCTTCGAAGTGTGCTGCCCGGTGATGGGGTGGGCTCCGTTCTAGCGCAGGGAGCAAAGACCAGTTTCTGTATTATCGACCTTCAAATATACAATAGCAGTCTGCCGAATTACAATCCTGCCGGACAGTTCACCAGTTGTGCCTCCACGACGCAGGGGTTGTCGGTTGGTTGGGTTGATATTTACAACAAGTATCTGGATGGACAGTACATCGACGTGACCGGAATCCCGGATGGGGTCTATTGGCTGGAAGCGGAAGTCGATCCCAACAACCATTTCCTTGAATCAAATGAGACGAACAACATCTCCCGTATCAAGGTAACGATAGGAACACCGGCGGCGATCAATGCCGATGTCTACGAGCCGAATAATTCACTCTCGATTGTCAACGGTCGTACCGAAGGGGCAATCAACAGCCCGAATCTTGGGCCATGCGCGCCGTTGAAACGAATAGAGAATCTGACAATACAGGGGAGTGGGGATCCGGATTTTTTCAAATTCTATCTGAACGCGACCGGTACGGCGAGTGACTATGTAAAGATATTCTTTACCCATTCACTCGGTGATGTCGATATCGAGTTGCAGGATGTGAATGGTGTTCGACTAACACGTTCGCAGGGTGTTGTTGATAATGAAACGATCTCGCTCAATGGACGGGCGAAGGGTTGGTATGTGCTTCGGATCTATGGCTATAATGGAGCCACTCATCCGGATTATGACCTCGAGATTAATCCCTCTTCCAATGGGGCGCCGTCGATAAGCGTGACCGCTCCGCCGGTGGGGAATGTGAATGTTCTGCACGCGGTTGAGAATTATGCCGTTCGTTGGAATTATTCCGATCCGGAAAATGATAATGCTTGGGTGTCGATTTATGTCAATTCGACGCCGTCGCTGAATGGCAGTCAGACGTTGTTGTCGACGTCGATCAATACGCCAGCATCTGCGGGGCTGTACAATATCAACACCGCCGAACTTCCGCTTGGGCAGTATTACGTCTATTGTCAGATCAATGACGGCGGGACAGTAACTGGATCCTGGGCACCGGGGACCATTACTCTTGTCGATAATCTGATCCTTGGCTCTATTGCTGGTACAGTTACTGATCAGTCGAGTGGATCACTGGTCGGCGCGACGGTGCAATTGCTTGGAACGGGTCGTTCAGTTTTGACCGATTCGGTCGGGCATTACCGCTTTGATACTCTTATTTCCGGCACCTATGCGCTTGGATTCATGAAGCCGGGGATGGTCGACACGATTGTCGATGAGGTGGTAGTGAGTGCGCCGGACAGTACGATTCGGAACGTGCAGATGCGTCCGGTTCCGCCGCCAGTGGCTGCAATAGGCGGGACGATTGTCGATTCAACGGGTCAGCCGATTGTTGGCGCGACGATTACCATGACAGCTCCATCCCAGCAGACCACGTCTGATCTGAATGGTGCATATTCATTTCCAAATCTGATCTCTGGCAGCTATGAGTTGGTATTTACCGCAACTGGCTATTTTGATTCGACGATTTCATCAATTGTGCATACGCCGCCGACTGCGACGACGGTGAATCTGTCGATGAGAAAGATTCCGCCACCGTCCGCGTCGATTCTGGGATTTGTCTTCAATGATGCCGGGGATTCACTCGCTGGAGTGACGGTTAGCATCGATGATCCGAGTGGATCGACTTCGACCGATTCGAGTGGTCGGTTCTCGTTTGATGAACGGGTTGCTGGTAGCTACTCGATCAATTTTCAGCTTGCTGGTTATGTTGATACGTCGATTACGGGAATCAATCACGTTCCGCCGACAGAGACGGTTCTTTCGATGGTGATGCGTACTGCACCGCCGCCGGTGGCGAATATCGCAGGGACGGTAACTGGTTTCGGTGGAGTTGCACTTGCGGGTGCAACCGTCACGATGACAAATCCCTCTCAGGGAACGACGACCGACAGTGCCGGCGGGTTTCTGTTCAGTAACTTGTTATCTGGAACCTATGAACTGACGATTCAGGCTGCGGGATATTTCGATACGACTCTCTCGAATATCTCACATAACGCACCGACTGCGACCAATCTGACCATTGCGATGCGTCGGATTCCACCGCCGATGGCATCTATTGTCGGTCTTGTGACTGATTCTGCCGGGAATCCGCTCGAAGGAGTTGGGATTAGTCTGGTGAGCCCATCACTTGCGACGACTTCACTTGCGGATGGGACGTTCGAATTTGCTGATCTACTCAGTGGCTCGTATCAGTTGGTAATGGTGCTCAGTGGTTACGCTGACACCACGATTGAGAGTATTGTCATTGATGCGCCGACGAATACGAACGTGACGGTTGCAATGCGCAAATTGCCACCAGTAGGCGAGATTAGTGGAGTTGTGACCGACCAGGCATCAACGCCGCTCGCTAATGTTACCGTCCAGATTGAATCGTTGTCCCTCACAACGACGACGAATGGGGCAGGTCAGTATGCGTTTGATGATCTTCTCAGTGGTGTCTACGATCTGAAATTCACTGCAACTGGATACTATGACTCAACGGTGACATCAGTTGTTCATACTGCGCCGACGACAACGACAGTCTCACTCTCACTTCGAGCAGTGCCTCCGCCAGTCGGAACAATTCGCGGAACGGTGCGCAATACCTCTGGTGCTGAGATGGTCGGCGTATCTGTACAGCTGGTGAGTCCGGCACGATCAACGACAACGGACGTGACCGGGCAGTTTGCATTTGCCGGATTATTCTCCGGACTGTACAGCGTTCGATTCTCAGCTAGCGGATATGTTGATACGACGGTCAGCGGAATAACACTATCTGCGCCGTTTGATTACAGCAAGGTCGTGATCATGCGCCCAGTGTCACTCGTGCCGGTGGCTGATGCTTACGAACCGAATAATTCGCTCAATGAAGTCGCCGGAAAAGTATTCGGCGGCTATCGGAGTCCGAATCTTGGGCCGGTCGGGCCGCTGACGGTGATCAATAGTCTGTCGATTCACAGCACGACATCGGACTATTATCGCTTCACGACCAATGCAACCGGAACGAGTGCTGATTTCATTCGGCTGAACTTCCTGCATTCGCAGGGGGATATTGATGTCGATCTGCTCACAACGACAAACACCCAGATCGGTCGATCAGCTGGTTCTACGAATACCGAGCAGATCAGTCTGAACAACCTCGCCAAAGGGACCTATGTCATTCGTGTCTATGGCTACAACGGGGCGAAGAATCCGAACTATTCGCTGACGCTTGACGTTCCGTCCAATCAATCGCCGACAATCTCGGCGACGTTACCTGCCGTTGGTAATGTGAATCTGATGCAAGGAGCAAGTGGACGAGTTGGCTGGACATTTAGCGATCCGGAATCTGATCCCTGTTATGTGTCACTCTATCTTAATAGCTCACCGACGCTCGATGGAAATCAATTGCCAATCACGGCGGTGCAGAATTCGAGTGCATCGGTTGGTGAGTTGATTTTCTCGACTGCGTCGGTTCCAGTAGGAACCTACTACTCCTATCTTGAAATCACTGATGGAGGTCAGAAATCAGGAAGTTGGGCTCCCGGGACATTCACGATAACGAATAGTGGTGCGACTGCGACACTGGCCGGAGTAGTCACGAGTCAATTGTCGGCTGCGATCAGAGGTGCGAGTGTGACTCTCATCAATCCGGCGATGAGCACCACCACTGATAGTCTGGGGCAATTCAGTTTTGCAGGACTTCTCAGCGGTATCTACACCGCGCGTGTTACAGCGATTGATTATTACGATACCACGGTCACCAATCTAGTCATCACCGCCCCGACGACCACCAACGCACTGATTGCCATGACCGCACTGCCGCGTGAGACGGACAATTTTGCAGACGGCAACATCAGCGACTGGACAGCGGTCAACACTGGGGTCTGGAGTGCAGTGGCTGGCGGATTGAAAGGGAACGGTGACAATCTTGATGCCGTCCTGAGATCCCCCTTTGCGCAGTATGGTGCGTGTGATCTTACCGCGAGTATGAAGATGTCGATCTTTCTCGACCGAAAGGCGAGATTGATATTCTCCTACGTCGATGCCAACAACTATCGATTTATCGAAGGGGATGAATCGAATGACCGCTGGAGAATTGGCGAGCGAGTGAACGGGGTGAATACTATTCAGGCGAGTGTGATCACGCCGATCTTGAATGACACCTGGTATTCTGTTCGCGCGAGCGTCGCTTCGACCGGACTGGTGACACTGCGAGTGAACAATACGGTGATTACGAGTTGGAAGTTTGCCTCGGTGGTGAACGGACGTGTCGGTGTTGGTTACAGCCGCGGGAATGTCGACTTCGATGATGTGACCGTCATCGGTATTCCGACTGCACCAGCACCGGAAGGTGGCGGACCGGATGTGAATGACAACGCCATTGCCTCCGTCTCCGATGGACTTTTGCAGAACTACCCGAATCCGTTTAATCCGGTGACGCAGATTTCGTTCAGTATTGCAACCACGCAGCGCGTGCGGTTGACGGTATTCAATATTCTCGGTGAAGTCGTGCGTGAACTGGTCAATGAAGAGATTGGCGCAGGGGTTCATTCGATTGAGTGGGACGGGACAAGTGCGAATGGGCACTCGGTCGCCAGTGGTGTCTATTTTTACCAATTGATCACCGAGAAGGCAACTCAGAGTAAGAAGATGATGCTGGTGAAGTAGGATTCACATCTGCATTGGAATTATCGACGGCAGTCAGCGATGGCTGCCGTTTTGTTTTGTGTGAATTGTCAGTTTGATGCAGATGGGGCAGACGAGGGGGGTAAGCTGCCCACGAAGTGAACATAGATCGGTGGCCCACCCGTTCTCACGGGTTGGGATCTAAGTTCTTCGGCTCCGACAAGTGCTTGAAGTACCGCGTGAAGAAGATGTATCAAGAGAGCAGTAACATCTCTAAGTGTGCCTTGTGTCCTCAGTCATTCCACTGAAACCCACCCGCAAGAGCGGGATGGGCCACCTTAAGAGGCAGCCTTCGAACGTTCGGCCATTTTGAGTAATGATGTTTTTGGGATTTCGTTAAGTCTCTCAATACGCCTGGAAGGATTTGAACCCTCAACCTTCTGATCCGTAGTCAGATGCTCTATCCAATTGAGCTACAGGCGCATGAATCGGTCAAAACCACCGTCCCGAGGCGTTAAGCGGCGCGTCAGGGGGTGATTCGTAAACTAGCAAGGGAATTGACAGGTGTCAACGAAAGGAGTTAGGGGGTAAAAAGCCCCTTCGACCAGCCGAAGCGGGTCGAAGGGATACGGTATTTCTTACTGTTCGTTGCTACTTGGAAGGGGGGAAGAGTTCTCTTCCGCCGTCCCAATTACGGTACGAGCTGGACGGACCGATTTTTCTCAAAAACGTTCGTGCCGTTGAAATCTTCATAGGCAGAACCAAAGTAGAGAATCGAGTTCCGACGAAAGACATTTGCAGCACTTTCACTTGAAGTCTGAATCCCGGTTCCGTAACGAGCGAGCAGATTGTGACGAACCAGATCATTCATCGGGCCAGCGGGACCTTCACCCATCGCTGGGTTATAGCAGATCGCCAGAAGCCCACGATCTCCACCCAACACGACATTATTGAAGATACCGTTCTCATACGACCCACCACCGCGGACGAAAAGGCCGAGGTTGGTCAGATAGAGAGAATTGGCGAAGATGTAATTGTGGCTGGAGTTGACCAGCATCATGCCGATCTGTGGTGCGATCCCTGCCGGTGGGTTGGCTTCATCATCCGCACCAAGAACGGTGATACCTCGGACCCAGACATGGCTGCTTCCGTTCAGATTTACGCCGATGCCGAAGTTGGTGAGTGTACCGCCATAGACGCAGACATGCTTTGCCTGATCAACGACGATTCCTCGGCCGACTTTTGAACCGGGACCGGTGATGGTTTTCGATCCGAGATTGAGGACGACATAGTCGGCCATGATGACGATTCCGTCTCCGGTCGCAGCAAAGTCAGCAGAGACGCGGTAGAATCCGGATTCGGTGATAGTCGTCGAGGAGCTAATGGATGTCCACCCACTCGCTGACTGCTCAGAAAATTCCTGTGGTAGACGGGGGACAAGAGTCTGGTCGATGGTCGCGTCGATCTCACTTTGGAGTTCGGCGCGAATCTGATCAAGATTCGTCGATGAAGAAGCGGCGCCATCAGTGGTTGTCAGAGGAGATTTCTGATCGGAACAGCCGACCAAAGTGGCCAGTGCAACGGCGAGAATACCGGTGAAGAGTCTCAGGGTAAGGGATTTCATGTCGCTCCTTTTGTAGCGGTGATCTGTTGTTCGCTGTCACCATGCATGGGTGATCAGGCGATGTGACATCTTCTCACCGGAGAAACGAAGTGAGATTCCCTTTTGGATGAGTTCGATTGAAAAAAAAAGAATGAGCTAGTTGGAGGCCGGAGTATAGGGGCCAGTGAGATACATCATACCGGTCGGCAATTGTGCACGTCCGGCATCCTCGATGGTCACCTGAAAAGTCGCGATCTGGCTCATGTCGCTGATCTTGTCCAGACTCAGCACTGCGCTGCCGTCCGGTGCGACGGTAAACTCGCCAGCGGTGGTCGGTTTTCCTTCACGCATGACCCAGAGCTTGTAGGCCTTCCCTTCCGGAGTGGGAGGGAGTTTGTACATATAGACCACCGCGCTTCCATTGGTCGGATCAAGAATCGCTTTGCCGAAGGCCTGCGGGTTTGGATCGACACCGCTCAAATCAACAAACTGCATCCCCGGTTGTCCGAGCAGCATGGTGGCATCTTCGTAACGACTCAGTTCGGCCTGAAGAGTACTTCGCTCGGTTTTCATTTTTTCAAGCTCAGCTCGTAGGTTGCGGCGATCACTCCAGAGAGAGTAGCTGACGACCGCTAGTGCCAACGTAGCAGCAGCTGAAAAATACCAGAGCCAGTGCATGTTCCGCGATTCGGTTGCACGAGGATGCTGATTCGTTCCATCATCGATCGTCGAGAGAATCTGTGCACGGAGATCGCTCGTCGGTGATTGCTTCTCGATATGCTCGGCAATCATGGCGGAGGTACGCATAAGCTCAACGACTCGTTGACTGCACGATTCACAGGTGGACAAATGCAGCTCGACTACAAGACGTGTCTCTTCATCCAGCGTTCCGAACACATATTCTTCGAGTCTATCCTGAAGTTCGAGATGGTTCATACGACTGTCTCTCGTTCGAGTCGCTGGAGATATAGCTTTCGGAGGCGGATGAGACCGTCTCGAATTCTGCTCTTAATCGTGCCAAGCGGGATGCCGAGATGATCGGAAATCATCTGGTGGGTGAGGCCGTCGAAGTAGGCAAGCCGCAATGTCTCTTTATAGGGGTCTTCAAGGTGAGAGAGGGCGCGATCAATCTGATGGTTCTCATGCTGGACCGGATGAGGAACACCGCCGAATTCGGGATCGGTCTCAGTCAGCGTTGTACGTTTTCGCTCTTTCATCTCCTTGGAACGGAGACGGTCGATTGCCAAACGTCGCGCGATCATCACCAGCCAGGAACGAACCGTCCCCTTTTGCGGGTCGTATCGTTCATGCTTCTGCCAGACTTTGAGAAAAAGATCCTGAGTGACTTCTTCGGCGATCATGTTGTCCCGAAGTATTGCCATGACAAGTGAATAGATCAACTGCCCATGACGGTCGTAGAGTTTACCGAGGGCGGATTTGTCGTGGTGAGAGAGAAGCTGGAGAAGGGCGCGGTCGAGTGACTCGCTGATGTCAGAGACGGGATGGAGATGTGAGAGATGGTCGCTCATGCGGGACAAGAGTGGAATTTCACAAACAGAGTAGGTTTGGATTGGTGTGTCCCGTTTGTCGCCATTTCAATGTAACAAGAAGGTGGAGGGTTGGTTCCCTGAAGAAGACCCTTCGACAGGCTCAGGGTGAGATTAAGAAGGTGATCAGTGTGAAGGAATTTTCGTGCGCGGCAGGCCTCCCGGCCTGCCCGTGTGTGTACCGTATCAAGAACCCGCCCCTAAAGGAGGCGGGCTACCAGAATTAATGGAACTCGCTTCAAAGAAATTGCGGAGTAACTTCAGAGAAGACCATTCGATCTGCCGCGGCGGATCAGGGTGAGATTAAGAGGGTAATCAGTGAGAGACGAGAGGAGGATCGATGCGAAGAAATTTACAGGATGACTATTTCATCAGGAAATAGATCGCGGCGGCGGCGATGGCGAATGCCACAAAAAGCAAAATCAGCCCTTTGGGGGCTGGTGGTTTTGCGGGAGAGATTTCTTCGGTACTTGTTTCTCGGGAACTCGTGATTGATTCGAGCTCATCGAGAAGTTTTTGTGTTTCAGGAGGGGGATCGTTTTGCGAGGAAGTGAAGACTTCGACTTCTGGCAGATCAGAATCATTGACGCCGAGCACTTCAAGCACGATCACCGTCACGTTATCCGGTGCGCCACGGTCATGGGCAAGAGCGATGAGGGCATCGACAATCTCAGACGGTTTCTGGCGATGTCGATTAGCTGCCGAGAATATCTCTTCATCATCGGCAAATCCGCAGAGTCCGTCGGAACAGAGAATCACTACATCACCGGGGCGGACGCGTACAAGGCGGACATCAATGTCGACAGTCTCGCGCACTCCCAGCGCACGAGAAATGACATTTTTCCCGATCAGCTGTTCGGCTTCTGACTGGGAGATATTCTGCTGTGCCTGAAGTTCGGCAACCCAGGAGTGATCGCGGGTGAGTGGCTCTAAACGTGACGCACCAAGCCGATAGGCGCGTGAATCACCCACATGCACGACGGTGAGCAGATCAAGATCGAATGTCGCGGCGACAATGGTGGTCCCCATGCCGGATTTGCCAGTGTCGGTCTGCGATTTTCGTTTGATAAGTTGGTTGGCAAGCCGAACGGCTTTGACGAGTTGAGATGCATTGTCTGGTAGTGTTCTGCCGACATGAACCGCCTGCGATGATCTGATCGGCATGGAGAGTTCATGAAACGCGCTCTGAAGCGTTTCACTTGCGGTGAGAGAGGCGACTTCCCCCGCCTGATGTCCACCCATACCGTCACAGACGGCGTAGACATGTGCGGCAGTATCGATATGCAGGGTGTCTTCGTTCCCCTGCCGTACGAGTCCCCGATCAGAGCGCCCGTGGGCGCGAATGGTCAATGGCATCAGTGCGTATTCCTTACACAGTCGGCATCAAAAAGTACCGGGAATTGATTCGTCACAGCTTCACTCTGTTGACCAATTCGTTGTCTATGATCAGTCGCTGATCGGCCGCATGCAAGAGTGCATAATTATGACCGATTGTTCTGGACTGGCAAATAGTAACCAATACTCCTTCATTCTTCGCAACTTCAATAGCGGGCACAAAATCGGAGTCTGCTGTCAGCAATACTGCTTGAGTAATTGCCCGTTTTGCGGACAAAAGCACCAAATCTATTGCAAGCATGACATCGACCCCTTTCTGTTCGAATCCGGCGCCCCGTTTTCGCAGAGATCCCAGTCGAACTTCGAATCGTTCAAGTCGCTGCAAACGGTCATAAAACTTCTGCCTCTCAGATACTCGTTGACTCTGCTCGGCAGAAGGGGGAGAGTCCTGATATGGCAGGCAATGGTAGTAATAGGTGCGCAGGTGACTCGACAGTCCTGTTAACAATCCGGATAATTTTGAGAAATCAATTCTCGTCGAATTGAACTCCTGCCGGAGGACCTGTTCGAGATACCCCCCATCTATAAACACCGCCACTCTTTCAGACATTGCTGTATACAAGAAACAAAGCCAGGTCGAATAAATCAACCTGGCCGAGTATGAATGTTACTGTCGATTGCTCAACCGTAACGAGTATTTCAGATAGAGTATCGGTTCAATTCACCATTTCGTCAACCCCGAAACCGTCTGCAAGGTTCCAAAGCACATCCGGTGAGGGGAGACTTCTGATTCTACCCTACTTCAGCAGGACCATCTTCTTCATTTGGCTGACAGTACCAGCACTGATGCGGTAGAGATAGACACCGCTGGAGAGACTGGCACCGTCGAAGTCGACGGCATGCTCTCCGGCCTCCTGACGACCAAGTTCGGTACGTGACACAAGCTGTCCGATGACATTGTAGACTTCAAGAGTGACCTCCGAAGTCTGCGACAGTGCATAACCAATCGTAGTGGTCGGATTGAACGGATTTGGATAATTCTGATTCAGAGCAAAGCCGTTCGGGACATTCTGGTCGTTTTCATCGATATCGGTGACGGTGAAAAAGAGATCGACTTGACCATCGAGGAATTTTGTGGTGTCGACTTTGGAGCGAATTTTCCAGTCAATAGTGATCACGGTATCACCACCTGCAAAGGTCGGCGTTTCGATATCGAAATAGAGGGTCACATTCTGGCCGGCATCGACATAGAAATTGTCGGTCTGCGGGAGTTTGATAAAATTTGGATTATCCGGTGTCGCGCTGACATCAAAGAAATCGGTGCCGTTACCGGTGTTATTCAATTCCATCGAGAATCGAACGGTGTCATCAAAGGTACCCGGCAATGAAGTGAAAGTCGTGAGTACATTCCATGAAACAGACTGGGTGGTAGCAAGTCGAACGGTGCGAAGAGCTTGATTCGACCAGCTAGTGTTGCCGGTGGTAGTAGCCGTGATGCCGTTAACCTTGAATAAAATGGCATCTGCTTCAGTCGCACCTTCGTCGAGTCCGACAGTATTATTGTCGTCGCCGTAGACCGGCATGAAGCCGTAATTGCCTGCAACGTTTACTGTCCATTCGCCACAGAAAACACCCTGCGGATCAAATGCCCGAATCTTACTGCCGACTGGAGTCGGGAGTCCATTGATGGTGTTTCCCGAATCGCTGAATGAACAGAAAAAAGGAGTCGGGATGACCTGCGCAGAGACAGTCTGGTTGTTCAGCATCCAGCCGCAAACCGCCAACAGAGAAACAGTGATGATCTGTGAAAGTCGAGACATTTTCACCTTACCGTTTACTGAGCGTATGCTCGTCATGATCCCTCTTTATCCATTCTTGCGGACATGACCTTCGGAGATCGTTCCCCGCTGATCGTGCCTTAAAAGTTCAGTTGTCGTTTCATCAGAAACCCGGCCGAGTATAACCCGGCCGGGTTCGGGTTTCTAGTATAGGTGTCGACCGACTACTTCAGAAGCATCATCTTCTTTGTTTCGATCTTTACTGCCGAGGTCAGGCGATAGAAGTAGACTCCTGAGCCAACTTGCTGGCCGTCGGAGCTCTTTCCATCCCAGGTCACGGTCGTAGCACCGGCTTCGGCGACTCCTTCAAAGATAGTAGCAACCTGCGCGCCGAGGATATTGAAGACCTCGAGCTTGGCGATACCGGCTTCGGGGAGACTAAAGCTGATGTTGGTGGTCGGGTTGAACGGATTCGGGTAGTTCTGCTCAAGAGAGAAGCTGCCCGGGACAACCTGTCCGCCGGAGGTGCTCAGATTGCTGACCACGACGCGGTCACCATTGGCTGACCAGGTGAATTCTTCGCTAGTTTCAGTGCCGTCGACACGGAGGGTGAAGCGCTCACCCGCCTTGATTCCGGCGACTGATTCCCCGTCGGCATCGGCATAGACCGGCATGAAGCCGAACTGGCCGTCCTTGGTCATGTTGAAGCTACCGATCAGGTTTCCATTAGAAGCATGAGCGGTGATCTTCGAGCCAGCTGAGACGGCGGAACCGTCAAGCTGCAGATTCTCTGCATAGAGGTTCACCCAGGCAGTGGTCGGGATGACATCCGAGGCGGCAGCAGTGCTGGCGAAGTTCGGACGAGAGACCGCGATTGGATTTCCACCCGGATAGACGAGGACATCGGCGGCACTGACCTTGAGCCAGTAGGCGTTGCAGCTGGCGAGTTCATCAACGGTGTTGAACTGCGAACCCGGCTGATAGATCTCGATACCGTTGGCGAAGCCGTAGGCGTAGAGAAGATTCTCAACCGAAGCAAATCCAACCGCCGGAGTCAGGACATCGGTCGGCAGATAGGAGACAAGGTTCCAGCCAGTGGTGAGCGCAATTGGGGTGCTCACTGGGGTGGCGGTTCCTTCGAGTTCAAGGGTGAAGCCCTGACCCGTTTTGACGCGGATCCAGTAGCCGCTGAAGTGATCGACTGACCAGAG